>JBGSLQ010000042.1:0-304463 GCA_041740635.1 Desulfomonilaceae bacterium
GACGCTAATCGACATCAATTGAAATAGCGCTTAACAGATCCGGTCATTTGAGCAATGAGGGCACACCCGAAGAAAGGTGTGCCGCAGTGTTATCTTCTCCCAAGGGCTAAGGGGAGCGGAGACATAAAGATCGGAGTAGCCATGGGAGGTACCGTGACTATCGGAACCGATCTCGGTACAACATTCATGGGTAAGGATGGAAACGAAGTTGCGATGGAACTCGGCAATCTCACGGCAGGAGCGAGAGGCACCGGGCTCAGAGGTCCTGACGAGGAAAGAACGAAACTGGAAAGCTCCGAATAAGCCGGCGTGGCAGGGTACGTTTCAGCCATTGCTCCCGCGGCTGCAAGGCGATCGGTCAAATCCGCAAACGGCACCGAGCTTAAGGGAGAATTCGGAACGTACGACGGCCTGGACTGAGCCTGAACTGAACGGGTCCTGTTGGCTTGCGTTTCAAGTGATTTTCCCATCGTAACCGGTGGAGCTTGTTTCGCGAGATGGTTCTTTCCTGGTGATAGCGGTAAACTGCCGTATGTCTGCCCAAGCTGGAGCAAATCGTTGAATGCGGACTGAGCCACTGAGATGCTCCCGTACGGCCCCCCGAGAACGCGTTCCTGGTATGTCGGCCTGCCGCTGACAATAGCCAGACTCCCTGAAGATTGTTCGATAACGAAGTACGGGACTGCAAAAGCCGTATTCGATAAACTCATTCCAGCCAAAAGCACAATGGTAAGAAAGACTAGTGTTTTCATGCGCTGAATCCTTGCAAGAGCTATAAATTAGGAAATTGTTCAGCTTGCCCGGCCTCACTCTAAACCTAATTCATAATTAATTTCCGGCAATTCTTCCGGATCCAATCCTTTGAGACTCATTCTTTATGGACAGGCATATGCCTGCTGTTGTTCCCCGGGGCAAAGCTGCCCCTCCCGGATCGATTTTTTTTCCACTTGATAAGGCACAGACGCGCTCTAGCTAAGTTTGCTGCAGTTTATCTGGTGATTAATGATTAATTTAAGGATGGAATCAGGAAGGAGCTTAAATTATGCGAATCATGATGGCAGTGATATTAATAACAGGATTGGTGTTTGCCGGTATGCTCGTTCCAATGGTAAGTGCTCTGGATGGAACGCCAGGTACCGATCAACCTCAAATCAAGCCGGATAAACAGATCCCACAAAATCAAGATTACACTCCCAAACCTAGTGATAGCACTCTGCAACCTGCCTGTCTCCTGGATTCGAGCCTATTTGACGGCCAAGAGCCGCAACCTGCGAAACCAAACGAGCCGACTTTCGGAAGTTTTGATTGCCGAACATAAGACTATAGTTTTTTCGACGCGAGAGGTGTTCACGAATGTCTCTCGCGTCACTGCTCGTGCCAGTTGTTGTCTGTGTAAAGGGTAGAATATTGAACCTAAAATACCTGATCTTTACCCCTTGACGATTCAGCGCTCGGCATCTAGGTTTTCGCAACGAGAATCGTAAAAAGAGAGGGGAAAGCATGGCAAGAAAACCGTTAGGAACGCTGGCTAGGACGGGTGAAAAATGCCCAGAAACAGGTGTCTGGGAAGTGGTGGGGACACCTTCTACCACGGCAGCAATAGCGATAGACAACATAATGCCGCCGTACAGAGACAAAGCTGTAACCTGGAAGCTGATTCAGCATGCCTGAGAAAATCTAATCTCTCAGGAACGACTCAGGGGAGTTGCTTCGGATGTCTCCCGTGAACTAAATCGAAGCACTCTCCATGAGCCGTTTCTCGCTGCCATTAATCCCTTTGGTTAAAAACGTTTCCGCACGGGTGAGTTCGGCGTCGGTAAGATCTGCCCCGGTAAAATCGGCTCGAGTAAGAAATGCTGCTTTGAGATTGGCGCCTGTGAGCCGCGCATTGGTCAGGTTCGCTCCAATAAGATCTGCACTCGCCAGGTTCGCTCGAGAGAGGTCTGCGCCGATCAGCAATGCTCGATGCAAATTTGCCGACAGGAGATTGGTCCCTGCAAGCTTTGCATTGGTGAGATTTGCTTTTGACATCTTTGCGTCTGAGAGGTCTGCATCAGTCAAGAAAGCGCCGGTTAGGTCTGCACCGAATAAGTAGGCTCTGACAAGCTTTGCGTTGCGCAAATCCGCTCCAGCCAGATCTGCTCTCATCAAATTTGCCTCGGAAAGATCGACCCCGCCTCGAATAGCACGCTCGACCACTTCACGCAAAGATTTGGCTTCACCTTCAAAGATGTGTTCGTATGTAAACCGGTTAATAATATCAAACCACATTTTCACCTCACAATGTGCTGAAGAGTGCATCTGTCGGATTCACGAAAATGCGAGCAAAGCATCCCAGCGACTCAAACGTCTCAATAGTATAGCATATTCAAAGTACTTGTTTCAAAAGTTTAATTTCATATGTGGATGTCCGTCTATAATTTACTAGATTGACACTCATATTAGAATCATAACCTTCGTCAAAGCGGTCCCGCTACAGTAGCTCGGCTGAAGGTGCTTTACTGAAAACCGTCGAGTAGTGCATAGTACCTTAAAGAGAAAACCTATCTCAGAAACGGGGAGTAGGATGCACCACATAGATGCAGTAAAGATTAGCGGATTTCTGGACGTCTTGGGCCTGACAGAACAACCTTTTGCAGTGCTCTATACCGACAGTCCCCCGAAAGATGGCATTTCTCCGAAAGCGGGAACGCTCCCCTCTATCGAAACTGAAGCAGCGGGCCGGGTGGATTGGCAGTCGCTCAATGCAAATTTCTCGTGTGTTATCGGCCTTCTCTGGAGAGCCAGAAAGAAGGGAACGTCGGCATTTTTCGATCGAGAGCATTTCGGGTGCCTGGGCGGAGCTTTTTATCTGGGCTTCCTGAAACCCCAACTGAACGGCGTTGCCTATTACGTATCCAGTGGAATTCCAGGACAAAGGGAAGGCGAACATTACTTGGAATCTCCAGAGGTTACGAAAAGATTCTTTAATGAAATCGATCCGAGGCCTGCTCCTGCCCGATACTGTGTGTTCAAGCCCTTGAACCTCCTCACACCGGAAGATAATCCCGAGTTGATTGTGATTTTCGCTCGAGCCGAAGTGATATCGGGTCTCAATCAATTGGCCTCGTTTGTCACGAATGACTTCGATGTTGTCCGCTCCCCTTTTGGAGCAGGCTGTTCCGGTATAGTCACATGGCCTTTTACATACATGGCACGCGGAGATTTCAAGGCGGTTGTAGGTGGATGGGACCCCTCGGATCGCGTGTATATGAAACCCGATGAATTAACGTTTTCCATGCCGACACAGATGTTTCGGAAAATGGTGGACAGGTGGCAGGAATCATTCCTGACAACCAGAACCTGGGCTCAAGTGAGAAAGAGAATTGAAAGAAGCAAGAAAGCCTGGGGAGAGGCATAGTTGCTCGGCCTTTGAAGGGAACCATGAAGAAACTCATTCTTTTCGATATAGACGGAACGTTGATCGATTCGGGGGGCGCAGGAATTGCAGCTCTCAATTTGGCATTGCAGGATTTGACAGGCATATCGGAAGGCTTTCTCGGAATTGATTGCGCCGGCAAAACGGATATCCAGATAGTCCTAGAAGCATATGCAAAATGGGGACTTGCATCGGGAGACGGCATGGTGCCGGCGTTTGTCGATCGGTATCTTCACCATCTGGCAGAACAGGTGACCGTTCGGAATGGCGGGAATGTGAAGACGGGAGTTCACGACTTGCTCGCAGCGCTCAGCCAAGTCTCAGATTGCGCGCTGGGCCTCCTGACCGGGAATGTAGAGAAAGGGGCACGAGTAAAACTCGCTCCTCATAGTCTGAACGACTATTTTCCGCTCGGTGCTTTCGGTGACGATAGTGCCGACAGAAATGAGCTTCTCCCCATTGCGCTGCGGCGATTCCATCAGGTCCATGCTCGTCCGGTAGATGCGAGGGCGTGTCTTGTAATAGGAGATACCCCGAGAGACGTGGAATGTGCGCATGTTCACCGCGCTCCATGCCTGGCAGTTGCAACCGGAAGATATACAACCCCGGAACTTATTGCTGCGGGGGCCGATCTTGCGTTGGACGATCTCTCCGACACAGCGCGCATACTCGAATGGATTGATCGGCTGGGGACTGCCCGGACTCCCTTGTAAAGAAATCAATCGTAAGACTTGCCGATCGTGAAGACCCACAGTGGTGTAAATGGGTTGTCGCCGGGAGCGGTTCGCAACCACCTCTCCTATGAGACGCTGCCCTATTCAATGTCTGCAAAGTGCAGGGACTCATTGCATCCGGGAGTAACAGAAGTATTGAAGCCTATACCCTCCGGAGATGTTTTAAGAATCTCGGTCAGCTACTCATTCTCGAGATCTCTCATTTTTCTGTCGTATTCCTTCCAGAATCTTCTGTCGCAATCTTCCATGCACTGAGCCAAAACGTAGTAGCCACCCTGATACCCACGGCCGCCTCGATAATATGGCGATGCTCCATACAAAGAACGGCATCGATGCTCGCATTCCTGCTTATCGAAACCGTCCTGAAAAAGGCTCTCGGTATCGGAATGTTCCGGCAAGACCTCCCGAGACAAGACCGAATCTGAAGTGGCAAGCCCGGAAGTCAACAATACCAGTACAACCGACAGGATCATTATTGTCTTCATTATGTACCTCCACATTCAATTATCATTGAATGTAGATTCATCTTCTCCCGTTGAGATTCGCATCAAACGCAAAGAAAACAGGCGGTCTCTCTATTTCGGCATCATTCTTCGCATTCTACATGGTTGCGGAGCACATCGTCCAGTTTGGCTCCTTCCATCAAGGCATCCGTAAGATCTGCGCCAACCATCCTGGATTCCGTCAGGTCGGCGTTGCGGAAGTCAGCCTTTTGAAGACGCGCATTGTCCAGGTTCGTCTGCACTAGGCGAGCTCCCGAAAAATTCGATCCCTGAGCATCTGCTTGCGAGAGATTTGCGTTTGATAGATCTGCGCCTGCGAGGACTGCATTAGCAATTCTCGCTTCCGATAATTCCGCGCCGGCCAAAACTGCTTCGGACAAATCGGCTCCCGTGAAGTTCGCTCGGAAGAGCATTGCTCCGGACAGATTACTTCGCGTACCGCGTAAGCCGAAGAGATTTGCAGAAGTCAATTCAGCCTCCGAGAGATCCACACCTTGAGTTATTGCCATCTCGACCAGGTCTTTGATGGATTCAGCCTTGGCAGAAAAGATAACTTCCTCGGTGAACTGGTTCTTTATGAACAAAGGAGAATCGATTGAAGGAATCTTGTCTCCCAGTTCCGCAGGCCCGATAGCTCCGGACGCAATCATCTTGTCGAACAGACTTATGAGTCCTTTCATGGAGAGATTATACTTACGCATGATCTGTGAATAATCCATACCTGAAATGATGTCGTTTCGTGCTTCCTTTGCGTCAATGCTCTTCGTGTACACTGTCTGATCACTCCAATTCCGCTCAGTCTAGCTATTGCATCCCTGTGCAATAGATCGGAAACGTTTTCCCACCAATCGGAATATCACAGAAGATTCCCGGTAGCTACACAGTCACGGAGGCCGAATGCGCTCTGCTGCGCAATCTCGGTCCGATCGTTTTCGCAAGGTCACCAACAGAATATCAGACCGTCACTCCAGTGAGCAAACCGAGTTCAGTTTTTAGATCGGAACGGGGTTTGTATGATGACAGGACCGGAGCGCAAAACAACACTTCCCGAACGGCTCGCCTGCAGATCGCCGAGGCTGCTGAACTATGCGGAAATGGGAGAAAAGGGGGAGATGGTCCCTGAGGGTGGGTCAACCTCCCCACGTTAGGTTTAATGGCCTATTGCCTGTGCTACGCCAATTCCAGTGTTTTGACGAACATAGAGTTCGTCGAATGCATCCTCCTCGCGTTTACTCGGAAATAGCAGCGAAAAGATAATCGCTGCCAAGAATCCTGCAGGTATCGAGAAAATACCGGGGTTCTTAAGCGGGAACAGAGGCTTGTCCAGGCCGAAGATATAAGACGTTCCATCCTTGTTCTTTTCATAGATCGCCTTTGCTTTTGTCAATTCTTTGTTTTCCTGTTCGGTTAGAGCAGCTCCAGTGGCTTGTTTCTTTTCCAGGGTGTCAACAATCTTCTGCTGACCCGCTGCAATGATTTTGGGGTACTGCATATTGGGCGATACGAGCACAAGCAATATGGAGACCGAAGTCCCGATTACGAGACCGCCCACTATGCCGGCGGTACTCATCTTGCGCCAGAAGAGTGACAGCACCACAGTAGGAAGGTTACCAGCGGAAGCCACCGCAAAGGCCAAAGCCACGAGATGGGCAACATTCTGACCTTCAGCGAGAATTCCGATGATTACTGCAACCGCTCCCACGCAGATGGAAGCGACTCTGGCAGCAATGACCTGCTCTCTCTGGTCCGCTCTGCCGGCCTTGATGACGCTCACGTAAATGTCGTGCGAGATGGCCGCTGCAGACGCAAGCACGAGGCCTGAAACTACAGCGAGAATGGTTGCAAAAGCGACCGCGCAGAGGAATGCCAGAAGAATGTCACCCAACAGGGGATAAATGTCATTTCCCAACATTTGCGCAAGGAGCATGTTTGACATGTTACCGCCCTTGTCAACTGCGAACGAGACCTGCGGAGTGACATGGATGGCCGAACCGAAACCGAGAAGAGTAGTCAGAATGTAGAATGTTCCAATGATGAACATTGCGATGATGACTGATTTCCTTGCTGCTTGAGCAGTCGGAACCGTGAAGAACCGCATGAGAATGTGCGGCATTCCTGCAGTTCCAAGCACCAGTGCCATGCCCAAAGAGATCTGATCCCACACGTTTTTCAGGAGCAACCCCGGTTCAAGGAATCTCTGGCCGTAGTCGAAACCTTCCTTGGGAATGGCATCCTTAAGTAGCTGTATCCTTGTCCAATCCTGAATCTGAGGATTCGATGCCACATCATGGAAGAAGGTGACAGGGTTAAATCCGGACTGATTGAGTACCAGGAGGCAGAGAATTATTGCGCCCGTCATGAGTAGCCCGGCTTTTATGATCTGGACCCAGGTTGTCGCTATCATACCACCCAACGTGACGTACACGATCATGAGAAGACCGACGCCGGTGATAGCATAACGAAACGGTATCCCCAGAAGAAGTTCCATCAATTTGCCGGCACCGACCATCTGAGCGGTCAGATAAAAGATGGAAACGAGCACGGTAGAAAAAGCGGCAGCCGCCCTGACCGGTCTGGGAGACGAACGGAACGCCAAGACATCTCCCATCGTGTACTTCCCGGCATTACGACAGGGTTCGGCAACAATGAGCAACACGGTCACGTACGCGACGAGCCATCCCACCGAGTACATGAAACCGTCATACCCATAGAGACAGATAAGCCCCGCAATCCCCAGGAATGAGGCAGCGGACATGTAGTCTCCCGCAATTGCCCACCCATTCTGGGCTCCGGTAATCGCTCCCCGCGCCGCATAAAAATCCGCAGTAGTCTTGGTTCGCTGCGCAGCCCAGTACACGATGTACATGGTTACCAAAACAATGATGATAAACATGGTTATGGTAATAGTCTTGTTCGCTTCGACTTTGGTTGGGGCGGGAGTCCTTTCGCTGACTTTTGACTTTGCCGCCTGCGCCACCATGGCGTCAGCAATTATCGTATCCTGGCCTGCAAGTGCATTGCTGTGGCCCATAAAGCCTGATCCCAAGCCCAAAGTAAGGGCCAAGGCAAAGATTATCGCAACTTTCTTCATTACCCCGCTCCTCCTACTTGAGATTCAGTTCATCGAGCAGTTCTCTGGTGAGTCTGTCGGAAACTCTGTTTGCCCATGATGCATAGTACATGGCAATTCCCCAGGATACGAAAAACTGGGACAAGGCAAAGAGATACCCGATATTGATGTTCCCGAGTACTTTCACACTGAAAAATCCCGGAGCAGAACCAGCTCCGATAGGGAGGAGAAAGTAGTAAATCGTTGAGAATATCCACCATCCAAAAAGAAAAGTTGTCTTTCTTCTGTGCAGCTCTACAAATTTCGGATTTCTAGCAATAGCCGCCCAGGCTTCCGGTTTCGGAGTCTTGGCCCCTTCGGCTTTCTGTGATTGTTGCGCCACGTCGGTCACTCCTTCCGTGTCGATACTGAGAACCCGCGCATAGGTATCGGGTTCTCGGGCAATCACCTGAGACGCGAATGCCGTCAAGCCTGCCAAGAGGGGGAGTACAGGCTTTCCGGCACTTCACATCACTAAGTTGTAAGTTGTGTTCGTGTTCAGGTTAGATCGACTGAGCGATCTCTTTAGGATCGCAACGAATTCATCGAGACCGCCAGTGTGGGAGGGGAACGGCCTACGGCAACAACGAAAAAGACGATTCTTCCGGGAAGCTCCGGAGAATGCGCTTTTGAATAACGGCGTCGCAGCCCCCGTCCGCTGTCGCGGATCAGGTCTACGAGGCCACTGTAGAGGTATTTCAACAAAGCTCGGCTTCGTAATGCCGCAATCAGGGGACTGGTGAGTTCTGAAGATCGTATGGACGGAATGAGAATTGACGTGAGAAGGAGTAACCTGAGATCCGGAGAGATTTCTATTGGATTGGAAGTCCCTGGAGGGAATGTAAGCCGATTTCTGGCAACATCTGAATCGTAAAAACAAAGAGCATCGTGGAATTGCCACAGACCGGAAGAATCCTCGCAACCAGGTGACATCGCCACCTGGGGTCTTCCCCTGGCCTTGACAGAGCTGTGCCTCTTGCGAGAGGGCTTTATTCTTTTTTTCTTCTTACTTTGCATCAAATCCCCGTCTTCGTGCTCCCCCTTCCGATTGAATGACCTAAGAAATGGGAGCTGATAGGAGATCTGCAACGCGTCGGCGGGAATCCTGAGTAAACGCCGCCAAGGTTAAGTCCGGATGCCTGACACCTCAAATCAATAAGGTGTGTTCTCGGATGATGATATATACAAACTCATTGTATCGCGTGTCAACCTAAAAGTCACAAAAAAATGTCATAATGTCTGCAGAAGCCGTGTTAGGCTAATTCCTCCTACAATTGTCGGTTTCGAGCTGTTGCAAGATGCACTAATTCCCCAGACGCTGAAACAGTACTTGCGAACGGTCATGAAAACTGTCATCATAGAATTTCTTTTCAGCAAAGCTCGTCCCTGTCAACCGAGTGGCCATGAAGCGGAAAACTTCTTTTCAATTATGTTGTTCAGTCACCTATACCGGATATCTCGTTCCCGAAAGAGTTCATTTTTGTACGAACGAACTCTGATCGTTCTTTGAGAATTCGGATTACATCTTGAAAAACCGCAAACAATGTCGAGTATCGATCGTTGATTACCATTCTCCGATAACACGGTGGCGGCTTTATCCCACCAAAGATACAAAACTTGGGGGTTGACTATGAAGTATCAGGAAGCGTACCGAGAATCTCTAGAAAATCCGGAATCCTTCTGGGGAAGAGCGGCTGAAGAGCTCGTGTGGGACCGAAAATGGGACAAGGTGCTGGAATTCTCGAATCCCCCTTTCTATAAGTGGTTCAAAGGCGGCTTGTTGAATACCTGTTTCAATGCAGTCGACTACCACGTTCAACAGGGCCGCGGAGATCAGGTAGCGGTCATTTACGATAGCCCGGTAACTAACACCGTTCAGAAAGTCACTTACTCGCAGTTGCAGGACAGAGTAGCCCGAATTGCGGGTTTTTTGCAGAAATTAGGTGTTGCCAAGGGGGATACGGTTCTCATTTATATGCCCATGATCCCCGAAGCTCTTATGTCAATGCTGGCATGCGCGCGGCTCGGTGCTATTCATTCCGTGGTCTTCGGCGGATTTGCGGCAAGAGAATTGGCTATCAGAATCGACGATGCGAAGCCGAAAGTAATCTTGTCTGCCTCCTGTGGTATTGAAGTGCAGCGCGTCATCCCTTACAAGCCGCTTCTTGACGAAGCAATAGATATCGCGGGCCACAAGCCCCAGACGTGCGTCATCCTGCAAAGATCACAAGCGAAAGCAGAGTTACAAGAAACGCGAGACCTTGACTGGGCCGATCTGGAAGGGAAAGCAGAACCTGTCGGATGTGTTTCCCTAGAAGCGACCGATCCCCTTTACATTCTTTATACTTCCGGAACCACAGGGAAGCCGAAAGGAGTGGTTCGGGACAACGGCGGACACGCAGTTGCTCTGAAGTGGAGCATGAAATACATCTACGGCATCCAACCGGGAGATGTGTACTGGGCCGCTTCAGACGTGGGGTGGGTTGTCGGGCATTCTTACATCGTGTACGGTCCGTTGCTCATGGGAGCCACTACCATTATATACGAAGGAAAACCCGTGGGGACTCCCGATCCAGGCGCCTTCTGGCGACTTATATCCCAGCATGGAGTCAAAGCTCTGTTCACTGCTCCTACCGCAATTCGAGCCATCAAACGAGAGGACCCCAAAGGCGAGTACCTGAAGAAATATAATATATCCTCATTCGAGACCTTGTTCCTTGCAGGAGAAAGACTTGACCCGGACACGTATTATTGGGCTTCCGACCTCTTGCAGGTTCCTGTCATCGACCACTGGTGGCAAACTGAAACCGGCTGGGCCATTGCAGGCAATTTTAGAGGGCTGGAGCTATTTCCCACGAAAGCCGGCTCAGCTACCAAACCGATGCCCGGATATGATGTGAAGATCCTCGATGGAGGAACCGCCGAGGAACTGGGGCCCAATCAAAACGGTGTGATTGTGGTGAAACTGCCTCTCCCCCCTTGCAATCTACCCACGCTCTGGCAGGACGATCAGCGGTTTGTAGAATCGTACATGAGCCCGTTTCCCGGATATTATCTTACCGGTGACGGCGGTTATATCGATGAAGACGGTTATGTGTACGTCATGGGGCGTATTGACGACGTCATTAATGTGGCTGGACACCGGCTATCCACGGGGGGCATGGAAGAAGTCCTGGCGACTCATCCGAATGTCGCGGAATGTGCAGTAGTAGGGGCGGCCGACGGCCTCAAAGGGCAGGTCCCGGTAGGATTTGTGGTACTCAAAGCCGGAGTGACCAAGCCTCATGACGAGATAGTCGCCGAGCTTGTCCAAATGGTGCGGAAGGAAATCGGACCTATCGCCGCGTTCAAACAGGCTGCTGTCGTGAACCGTCTTCCCAAAACTCGCTCCGGAAAAGTGCTGAGGGGAACCATGCGCAAGATTGCAGATGGAGAAACCTACAAAGTTCCCTCTACCATTGACGATCCAACGATACTGGATGAAATCGGTTCTGCGGTGCAAATTATTGGATACGGAAAAAAGGCGAACTGACCGGACCTGCTTTCAGGCGGGAATCCAAACTTTTCCCGCCTGAAAAACCTATTTTTCGGTCACGTGGACACTTCAGCTTTCTACAAAATACTCCTTTTCATAAGTGAACTATTTGTCTTCTCAGGAGACGTGCTATAGAGAATACTTACACAGCGCCGCATTACCTGTGCCTGTAGTATTGAGATTCGTGAATTAGCTTCATGTCGCTGACGAGCTTGGGATTAAAGGAGACTGCTTCATGCATCATGCTTCACGCGTATATGAATCTCATTTGAGTAAATTCTCTAAGACTGCTCACGTAAAAGGTATGGAAGAATACACAACATTATATCGACAGTCGATCGACAATCCCGAACTCTTCTGGTCGGAACAGGCTCGGAAACACCTCCACTGGTTTAAGGATTGGGACTTCATTCTGCGTTTTGATCCTGATGAGGCGAAGACTGCATGGTTCGGAGGGGGAACACTGAATGCAGCGTATAACTGTTTAGATAGACATCTCGACAGTCGGAGAGACAGTATCGCCATTTATTGGGAAGGTGTCGAACCGGGAACCGGCAGGGCTTTGACATTCTCTCAGCTCAACGAGCTGGTGAACACTTTTGCAGCGGTTTTCAAAGCGCGCAAATTGGGGAGAGGTGATCGAATAGCGATCCACATGCCCATGATTCCCGAATTGGCTGCGGCAATATTGGCGTGTGCCCGGATAGGGGCTGCGCATTGCTGCGTATGCCTGGAATTCGGACAAGAATCGTTGGTATCAAGAATCAATAGCACTGGAGCAAAGTTGTTGGTGACAGCGGATGGAGCGCGCATGGAGGGAAATCCGGTTAGCCTGAGCGGAAAGACGAGTAGGTGTCTTGAAGCATGTCCCCATCTGGAATCCGTGATCGTGGTGAACCACCTTGGGCTTGATTTGAACCTGAAATCCCCTCGAACTGTATGGTTTCATGAAGTCGGTTCGGACTTGTCTCAAGGCTGCATGGTGCAGTCGGAACACATGGATGCGGAAGATCCGCTGTTCATCTTTTATGCGAGTGCAGCCATTGGAAATCCGAGAGGCCTTGTTTACGCTCATGGCGGTTATCTGCTCTGGGCGGCAATGAGCACACGATTGATCTTGGATTTTCAGGACGCGGACAGATATTGGTGCACTGAAGATTTTGGCTGGATGCCGGGATTTACTCTCGGTCTTTACGGAGCACTGCTCAATGGGGTAGGGACAGTGATGTTCGAGGGAATGGCCCGGGATTCGTCAGGTAAGAGATTTTGGGAAATTATCGAAAAGCATCGGATCACGAAGTTATCTACCACTCCCACGCTTGTCCGGACGTTTGAGGCTTCCGGTGCTGCATTTTCTTCGAAACCCGAGCTTTCGTCACTCGAAGTGTTGAGCAATCTTTGGGAACCCTTTTCTCCGGATACATGGGAATGGCTTTTCGAGAATGTGGGAAACGGCAACTGCCCCGTGATGAACATGTGGTGGCAGGCAGAATCCGGGGGCCCCATGATATCTTCTTTTCCGGGAGTGACTCCGGTTAAGCCCGGATCGGTCTCTCTTCCTCTTTTCGGAGTGGAACCGGTTGTCCTGGACCTCGATACCGGAGAAGAAACTCGCTATCCGAATCAAGAAGGCGCTCTACTCATAGGAAAACCCTGGCCGGGGATGGTTCGTACCACATTCCCCAATCACGACGAATACCGGGACGCGTATTACGCTCCTATTCCCGGACTCTTCATTACAAGCGACGGGGCCAAGATTGATGAAGACGGTTATTACTGGATTACCGGAAGGATTGACGATGTCATCAAGGTCTCCGGCAGGTGCGTGGGTGCGTGGGAAATCGAGACTGCTCTCGGATCGCATCCTGCCGTGAGTGAGGCGACTGCTGTAGGGATTCCGCATCCACTGAAAGGGCAGGGTATTTATCTCTTTGTTACCCTTAATCCCGGTTACGAGCGATCCGAAAGTCTTGAAGAGGAATTGATAAATCTGCTCCTGGATAACATCGGTACGATGGCGCGTCCCGACATACTCCAATGGGCAAAGGCGCTTCCCAAGACTCGCAGCGGAAAAATCCTGAGACGCTTACTCCAGAAGATTGCAGCCGGGCACGTAAACGATCTCGGCGACACTGCGACGGTGGCGGATCCGACTGTTTTGGAGACTCTGATCAAAGAGAGGATGGGGTTTCTCTAGAAGTAGGCAATCACGGTCTTGCTGTGCCCACAATGTGCACAAAAACTGTAATGGACGTCTTTTTCATGAGCTTTCATCAGAAGTTGTACGGTCCAAGTTTTCCGGCTGTGTAAAAATCTCTGAGTCGCAGATAACCTGCCTCTTTTAGGTTCTTGACCAGAAACAGGAAGAGATAAGCTGTCTGGAGTGCATCTTCCAGCGCATCGTGTTGCGTGAACAGCGGCAGACCGTATTCACGGGCAAGAACTGCAAGATTGTACGATTTGCCGAGACCGGTAATTTCAACATTTGTTCTGGATCGGTGGTCCTGGAAAACTTCGGCCAATTTCATAGAATCGACACATGGATTGCACATCGTGCCTCCGAGGTGCTTTCGGAGCGCTTTATTGAGAAAGGCCATGTCAATGGCGACATAGTGTCCTATCAGGAGAGCCTTACCGCAAAATTCGACGAATTCAGGCAGCACCTCCCCGATTCCGGGCGCATCTTCTATTTGCTGAGGGGATATCCCATGTATGAGCGTACTGTTCTTTGGCAGGTTTCCGGTCGGCCGAACGTACGCAAAAAAACTCTCACCCAGAACGATCCGCAGGTCTCGTATTCGGACCGCTCCTATTGAGACAATCTCATCCCGTTTCGGGTTTAATCCCGTCAGCTCAGTGTCAAATGCCACGAAATCGTACGTCTCTATGGGGGATGTTTGATCGAAATGTGAAAAACAGGACGCGTTTTCCTGCAGAATCGGGTGCTTGGGGACTCGTGTCCAGGGCCACAATTTCACGTCGATTCACCTGTCCCGGCAATCTGATCTTGAGCGCTCGGAATTATTTCCATGAGAGAAAAAGATACTATTCGGCAACTCGGAATTCATCCTTCACATATGTCTGAATTCTGCCGATTACAGCAAAGGATTCCTTGAGAGTCTGCTTTTCGAGATCCGACAACTCAGCCGGATCGATATGGTTGTGCGGCGCCTGCCCTATTTCCATCATGCGCAGTTGATGAACAAGTCTGAGTTGCATCTGAAATTCGTAAGCTTCTCGAGTCTCCACATAAAGTTCCCGCGGAATATGACCGTTCTCTGAGAGCGTGTCGAGTCGATCCAGAGTATTGGTTTCTTTTACGCCATGCCTCAAGGCCATGAGTCGGGCGAAATCGACGAAGGGAACCATGCCGCGGGTTTTGATATCCAGACGGTTCTTGTATTTGCCGTCCTTTTCCACCATGAAGTTCCTGAAAAAAGTGAGTGGTGGTTTGCTCTGGAGACAATCTTTCGCCAGATGCATAAGGAAAATTCCCTTGGAAGCCGCTTGCAAAGCAAGATAATCCCTTAAGCGTTCACCGAGACTTACCTGACCGTATCCAGGTCTGAAATCGAAGAAAATGGTCGCATTTAAGACTTCCTCGGGTTCCGGCGCGGAAATCCACCTGTCAAAGTAACCCTTCCATACTGAATAAGGTTTGCGCCACCGGGGGTTGGACGCCATCATTTCCCCTTTGCACAAGGGATATCCACAGGCTTCCAGGTGCTGTATCGCCCGATTCCCGAATCGGCGAAAGTACAATTTTGCAGTCTTTATCGCCTCCCAATCGTCTTCGGGAGTCTGATAGATAAGCGCATTATCCTGATCTGTCTTGAACGTTTGTTCCTTGCGTCCTTCGCTTCCGAACATTATCCAGCAGAATGCATTCGGTGCGGGTCCCATCTCTTCGTGGAGCAGAGTCAACAGCCGGTGCACAATGTGGTCGTTCAAGACCGTGATCATACGGGTCACGTTGTTGGCTTTGGCTCCTTCTTCCACAAGTGACCTGACTACGAGCGGCACCTTTTGTGACAGCGAATACAATCCCTCGATCTGACGTTGGGCCACTATTTCACGGAAAAGGTAGAGCGGCGATGTCCCCTGGTGGACCATTATGTCGTGTGCCGTGACTACCCCGATTATTTCATTACCGCGTTCCACCGCAAGATGATGCACTTGCTCGTTCATCATCTGCAGAAGGGCGTCAAAACAAACCACATGGGATGGTATGGCCTTCACCGGGCTGGACATGATTTCGGCAACAGGCGTATCGTAGCCTCTGCCCGTGGCTACTACTTTGGTACGGAGATCTTTATCGGTGATTATCCCTGCGATTTCCCCTGCCTGATTCTCGATGAGGAGCGAGCCTATAGCCAGTTCGGACATGTGCTTCGCTGCCTGTTGTATGCTCATGGACCCGTGGATAATCTCGGGAAGGCGCTTGATTACATCCTTGATCTCCAGGCTGAACAGATAAAAAGCATCTTGAGACCGCGGTCTGAATTTCCTGCTGCGAAGCTCATTGTATGCGTTGTACACGACGTCTTCTGAAAATTGTTTCAGATAATACTGCGCAAACTTGGGATTGTTCTGGATAAGATCCAGAAAAGCTTCCTTTTCCAGAAGAAAGCAGAAGGTGTCCTCGACCGTTTCAACATTCAGATTGGCCTTCGATCCTCTGATAAGTCCGAGAGCACCGAAGTATCCTCCTTCTCCACGGAAGTCTTTCAGGGTGACCGCACCATCGACATCCGTCAGGTACACCTTTACTCCGCCTCTGTAGATCAGGTACATGTGCGTGACTTGGCTGACGTCCTGTTGAAGCACCAATGTATCTTTCGGAAAGAAATCTACAGTGCAGCGTTTGGCCAGATCTTTTTGAGCATCTTCATCCAGCTCGTTAAATGGAATCGTTTTTCGAAGGAAATCCAGGACGGCTTCCGGATCGGCCTCATGGAAAATTGATTGCTGATTCATGCAACCTCCCACGGGATGGAGAGTGGTCAAATATAGCACGTGATGAATGAAGAATGCACGTACATCCTCTGTGGTGTAGCCTGCCTCTATGAGACAGGGAGTCAAACAGCGATCGGGAACTGTTCTTTGATATAGACGAGCATCCGATCGATTACGGAAAATACCTCTTTCAGCATCTTTTTTTCCAATTCTGAAAGTTCGCCGGGATCTATGAAATTTTCAGGGAGCATACCGGATTCTATCATTTCAAGTTGCCGGACCAGGAGGAGTTGCATGAGAAATTCATATGCCTCCCGAACATCGGCATACAACTCTTTTGAAAAGCAGCCCCTGTCCATGAGTAGCTGCAAACGCCGAATCGTATTGGTTTCCGAGATGCCCTGCCGCAAAGCGAATAATCGGGCGAAATTGACAAAAGGTGCCAATCCCCTGGTCTTTATATCCAGACGATTGCGCTGCCGCCCGTCCTTTTCTACGACGAAATGTCTGAAAAAAGAAAGTGGCGGCCAATTCAAGAGGCAGTCGCCCGCCATGTGCGTCATGAACACGGTTTGACGCTCCGCCAGAGAGACAACCTGCTTCCGCAATTCCTGCCCGAGAGAAACCGTCCCGGCATCAGGGCGAAAATCGAAAAATGTTACGGCAAGAGAGACCTCCTGGGGATCCGGGGTACAAATCCAGTTATTGAAGTAGTTCCTCCATACGGATATCGGCTTGCGCCAGGAAGGATTCGATGCCATGAGACCACTCTTGCATCGAGGATAGCCACAATCGAGCACCCGATCCACCGTCAATCGGGACAGGGTCTCAAAGTAAGCTTCCGCGGCTCGGCGCTCCTGATCGTTTGCGGGATCCTCGTACATGAGAGCGTTGTCCTGGTCGGCTTTCAAAATCTGCTCTTTGCGCCCGTTACTCCCCAGGGTTATCCAGCAAAAAGGGATAGGAGGCGGACCTATTTCTTCCTGTAGGAGTTCCAGGATACCGCTCAAAATCCTGTCATTAAGGACCGTGATCATAGGAGTGATTTCGCTGGCTTTTGCCCCTTGCTCGAGGAGAGCGCGCACAAGATTCGGGATTCTCCGTGAAAGAGTGCACAGTCCCTCGATACTCTTGGGGGCGACTGTTTCCCTGAGAAGATACGTCGGTGAAACACCTTGAAAAACCATCATGTCGTGAGTGGTCACCATGCCGATAATCTCTTCTAAGTGCTCCACTGCCAGGTGATCCACTTGCTCCTGCATCATTGTCAACAGCGCCTCGAAGCATGTTGCCTGAGCCGGGATGGTAAGTACGGGCGAAGCCATGATGGATTCAAGGGTTGCATTACCGTCCAGAGCGGCAGCCACTACCTTGCTTCGCATATCTGTATCCGTGACAATGCCGGCCACACTGTACGGATCGTTGCCAACCAGCAGAGAACCGATTCCCAAGCGGGTCATACGTAATGCAGCATCTTGAATCGTAGTGGAACATGGCACTACTTGAGGCTGATTCTTGACAATGTCACGCACTTGATAACTGAAAAGATGCACAGACTTCCGGCGCCCGGGGTGCATGTGTTCGTCGCGTAATTCGGCGTATGCGGAAGACATGAGGTCTTCAGAGATGGGATCCAAATAGAAGCGCTCAAATCGGGGATATTTCCTCACCAGATGAAGCAGGTCATCCTTGGGCAAGAGAAAGCAAAACGTATCCTCCAGAGTCTCGACATTAAAATCCGCTTTCCTGCAGCGAAGTATGGATGCCGCTCCAAAGGTCTCTCCTTCGCAACTGTAATCCTTGAGTATCGTACCTGGACGTGATCCTGTCAGGTAAGTCTTCACTGCCCCCTTCTGGATCAAATGGAGGTGCATGACTTCCGTTACGCCTTCGCGCAAAATAAGAGTCCCGTGAGGAAAAAAGTCTATGATCCACTTGCGCGCGACATCTTCGAGTATACGATTTTCCAGCTCGCTGAAAGGGAGCGTGTTTCGTAAGACCTCGAAAACAACGGCAGGCGTTACAGAATAGGATAGGAGTCTGCTGTTCACTGAGCCTCCTGGGTGAAATTCCGCAAGCAATCGGAACTGGGCCCCTGTATCAGTGATGGGTAATACGCTTTCTCGATAGTGAAAATTCTAGCACAGTTTACTCCAGAAAATCTCCATGTAAGCTCAGAATTTGTTTCTAAATTACGTCTCGTGAACATCTATCTCCGAAATGGCCTGTACGAAAGGAGAATTGTGAATCCAAGGCACAGGTAATGCCTCCAAACTCAAACCGGGATTTTAGAAACGTACTTGACAGATGTCTTCTCTGAGGTGTAATTCTGACAATATATAATTTTGTTTGTCAGGAATCTTGATGTTTTTCCCGGAGTGCTCCAAAATCTCGCCCGGAATAAATGCCCATGACCGAATCTCGGGTAAGAGCCGCATTAGTGTAGCCGCATTTTTCAGTATGCTTTTGGTGCCGAATGGGACACTCACCATCGGGGATTCTCCTTCTGAAAAGAAGTTTTCTTCGAAGGAAGCTCATGGAGTTTGTTAACTCTCCGTCATCACATTTCGCCGGAGTCCTGATAAGAATCAGGCACAGTCATTCCGCATTCTTTCCTTGTTTGTATTCAGTGAAGCCCGGGTCTGGTAGGATTTTTTGAGGCCGCTCGGGAGATTTTCGATCCTGAGAGGCTTTGGACGCAGTCATCAAGAAACGGACGGTTCAGGCAACTAACACTGGATTTTTCAATCCGCAACAGTCGGCTAAGATAATGCGAGCGATAAGTCTCGGGGAATACAAGGGAATTAGTCAAGGGGGAGTACTTTCCTCGAATTCCATGGAGACTCTGTCCTAACAACACAGAACAAGGAGGTTTGAGGCTATGGAGAATACTCCAAAATGGTACGACGCTCATCTTCAAGACTATCGCAAGGTCGCGTACATTAAGAGCAAAGAGGAGTACGACGAGCTCTATAACCGATCTATTAATGATATCGACCGCTTCTGGAGCGAACAAGCCGACAAATATCTCACTTTTGAAAAAAAATGGGATACCGTTCTGAAGTATGATTTCGACAGTGCGAACATCGAATGGTTCGGAGGCGGCATTCTCAACGCATCTTATAATTGCCTCGATAAGCATGTTGATAAATTGAAGAATAAGGTCGCCTACTATTGGGAAGGCGACAGTCCCGCAGAATCAAGAGTGGTTACGTATCTGGAACTCTATAATGATGTCAACAAGTTTGCTGCTGTGCTCCTCGCCAACGGTGTAAAAAAGGGGGACCGTGTAATCATTTACCTCCCCATGATCGTCGAACTGCCGGTGGCAATGCTGGCGTGTGCTCGGATTGGAGCTGTGCACAGCGTAATCTTCGGAGGATTCAGCGCCGAATCCATCGCAAGTCGTATTCAAGACTGCGGCGCAAAGATCGTTATCACGGTGGATGGCGGTTTCAGGGCAGGAAAACCTCTACCGCTCAAGAAGAATGTAGATGAGGCGCTCACCAGATGTCCTGAAGTTACCAAAGTGATCGTTTTCAACCGTGCCGGTATGGGCCTGCAACTTGATCCCAACAAAGAAATCTGGTGGCACGAGGCAATGGCGGACCCGAATCTGCCATCGTATGTCAAACCGGAGCCAATGTCGTCGGAAGATCCCTTATTCATTTTGTACACCAGCGGCAGCACGGGAAAACCCAAAGGGGTTCTGCACACCCATGCCGGATACCTGCTTCACTCTGCGATGACGAATCGTCTTGTGTTCGATTTGAAGGATGATGAGACATTCTGGTGCACTGCGGATATCGGGTGGATCACCGGCCACAGTTACACTGTGTATGGACCTCTGATCAACGGCTTCACAAGTGTGCTCTTCGAAGGAGTGCCCAATTACCCGGGATGGGACAGGTACTGGGAAATCGTGGCAAAACGCAGGGTCGATAAATTCTATACAGCGCCGACAGTCATCAGGTCTCTTGCACGTGAAGGAGCGGACTGGGTAGAGAAGCACGACCTGACTTCCCTCAAGCTGCTGGGGACGGTGGGAGAGCCCATCAACCCTGAGGCGTGGAGATGGTACTACCACTACGTGGGACGCGATTGGTGCCCCATAGTCGACACGTGGTGGCAGACAGAGACCGGCGGCCAGATGATTACTCCATTGCCTGCAGTAGCTCCCATAAAACCGGGTTCGTGCAGTTTTCCGTTCTTCGGCATCGATCCGGTGATTTTGGATCCTGATACAGGTGAAGAAGTCAAGTACCCCGGGCAGGAGGGGGCGCTCTTCATTCGTAGGCCGTGGCCCGGAATGGCCAGAACCGTCTACGGGGACCATCAGAGATTCATCGATACCTATTTTAGCCGTATTCCGGGAATGTACTTCACCGGTGACGGCGCGAAACAGGACGAAGATGGTTATTATTGGATAGCGGGTCGTATAGACGACGTTATCAACGTGTCCGGCCACCGGCTGGGCACAGCGGAAGTCGAGTCCGCCCTGGTTCTTCATGCGGATGTCGCTGAAGCCGCAGTGGTTGGTTTTCCGCATCCTATCAAAGGGCAGGGCATTTACGCTTTCGTGACGTTGAACCAGGGGGTGGCCAAGACTGAGGAGCTCAGGAAAGGTCTGGTGAGCCTCGTACGTCAACAGATCGGGCCTATCGCAACTCCGGATGCCATCCAGTGGGCTGATTCTTTGCCCAAAACGCGCAGTGGCAAAATTATGCGTAGGCTACTGAGGAAAATAAGTGCCGGCCAGGTAGACGATCTGGGCGACACCACAACCATTGCCGATCCCTCCGTGGTGGATACACTCGTCCAGGGACGCGTAGTTCTCAACGCTTAATCACTACAAGACGGCATCCGAGTCTTTCCAATCTTTTCGGGTGCCGTCATTGTCTCAAGACCCCTAAATATGGCTCAGGTACAGAGGCTGACGTACATCGACAAATTGGGTGATGCGTACGATATGGGACCGGCACGGGACGAGGATCGGGCGCTGCTCATCGAAATGTACGAATGTTTCATCCCTAAAGCTGTAACTCAGGGGTTACCTCCTGCCAACCCCGACACCCGCCTGGAATGGATCTTAGGTCTTCTGGCGGATGGAGAGAATTTCCTGGTGTGGCAGGAAGGCAAAGTGGTCGGTCACTGTTCGCTCATTCTCGATGAATCTTTAAGAAATGGCGAATATCTGATCTTTGTTAGCAATACACATAGAAATCGCGGACTTGGAACCGGTTTGACGGCAATAGCTGTGGAACGGGCGCGGGAACTGGGCCTGGATACGATCTGGCTCACTGTGGAAGCGCTGAATTTCAGAGCTATCAAGCTGTACAAGAAAATTGGTTTTGTCTTCTGCGACTCGGGAGAACGAGAGCGGATAATGATTCTGCGCTTGTGAGCCGGACCTATGATTCTGAAAGTCGGCGTGATTCGAGACGATAGGTATTTGTTGCATCAGACAGGGTTGGATCATCCTGAACGGGCAGCACGTCTTAAGACCGTGTATCGCATGCTGGACAAAGAATTTGCCGATGCCCTGATCGCTATCGAGCCTGAACCGGCTACTCTCGAACATCTCGAACTGGTGCACACTCCGGCATTCATTCGGAAAATTCTGAAGACCTCGGAGCACGATTTCATGAGTCTGGCTCCGGACACTCCAGTCAGCTCGCAGTCGTATATTTCTGCGTGGCTTGCTGCAGGTGGATGTATTCGAGGACTGCAGGCATTGCTGGCCGGTCGGTGTGATGCGGTATTTTGTCTGGTCCGTCCGCCCGGACATCATGCAACGCCCGATAAAGCAGGTGGGTACTGCATTTTCAACAATATCGGTATTGCAGCCAAATATGCCATAGAACGTCACGGATTCAGGCGCATCCTGATAGTGGATTTCGACATTCATCACGGTAACGGTATTCAGGATCTTTTTTACGAGGACGATTCGGTCCTTTATTTATCTACCCATTCTTCAGGCTGGTCTCCGCACACGGGGGAATGGAGCGAAACGGGGACAGGCCGAGGACTGGGATATACGGTCAACATTCCCATTCCCAATGACATTTCGGATATGGATTTCCTTTATATGTATTGGAAATTGCTCGGGCCGATGATGAGGTATTACAAACCCGAGTTGATACTCGTTGCGGCGGGTTTCGACGGCCATCATCGGGATCCCATCGGACGAACTCAGCTCACTGAGCAAGCATTCCGCTGGATAACTGAAGCAATACTGGAATTGAGAGATGCTGTGAAAAGTCCTCCGCTGCTCTTTGTTCTGGAAGGCGGACACGATGCGGCAGCTCTCGCTGACTGCGTTAAGCAAGTTCTGGAGGTCCTTACCTGGAAGGAACGCCGTCCCCGGATACCTCTGTTGTTGTCGCCGAAAGGTAAGGCTCTCGTAGAACGAGCAGAGGCGGTACATCGAAAATATGGCGTCTGGGTTTCTTGATTCCGGACTGACCATCACCTCGAATTCCTTATTCTTGCAGGATGCAATTCACTGGCAGGGTTGGAGATGATCAAGGCAGGAATACCGCCGGACAAAGAAGAAGCGGAACTCAAAACGAATGCTGAGCTAAATACAGGCTTCTCCTGGACAGAGGTGGAACGGGAATTCACGTGGCATGAAACCGGCGAGTTAAACATTGTACAGGAAGCCTTGGACAGATGGGCCCGTCCGCGAGACGAAAAAACTCGTAAAGCGCTGATTTTTGAAAAAGCCGGAAAAACACTGAAATTCACCTATCAGGAATTGCGGGAATCATCATGCCAGTGGGCAAACCTCCTCACAGAATATGGCTTGAATGTGGGAGATCGCGTCTTTATTTTTCTGCCGCCATGTCCCGAGATTTACTTCCTGATGCTCGCCTGTGCCCGTCTGGGTATCATCTTTTCGCCGCTTTTTACCGACCTTTCGTTTGATGAACTTGCATTTCGTCTGCAAAACGCAAGACCGCGGGGCATCGTTACTCATCCGGATCTTATCGAACGACTCCCGGACCATGCAATGTCGAGTGTCGAACGTATATTTCTCACTGAAGGAGCCGGAGTCGGTCTCTTTCCTAACGAGTTGCCGGTCAAAGATATCATCGGCACACTCCCTAAAAAGAGCGCCATCAAATGGGTGAGGGGAACTACTCCGCTGTACCTGCTGTACACGTCGGGTTCCACCGGCCCTCCTAAGGGTGTGGTGCACGCCCATATGGATATGATCGGCCATTTGATTACCGCTCGACATGTGCTGAATGTGAGGGAGGGGACGGTCATCTGGACAGACGGAGACCCCGGTTGGGTGACCGGAACCGTATATGGCGCGTTCGCACCCTGGCTCTGCGGAGCTACGTCCGTGATTCAAGGCGATCAATTCTCGGCATCCACCTGGTACAGAACCTTGGAACGGCACAAGGTGGAAATCTGGTACACCACACCTCGAACTTTGGCGCGGCTCGCCGAAGCTGGGGACGATCTGCCCGGGCGATACGATTTTTCCCGTTTGCGCCACATTGCGACAGTGGGGGAGACTCTGAGGCTCGATGAATTCAACTGGACGCGGGAAACATTGAAGCGACCGCCCCACGACACATGGTGGATGACCGAGACAGGCATGATCTGTATAGGAAATTACCCGTCTATGAGCATCAAGCCAGGCAGCATGGGGAAGGCTGTTCCGGGAATTGAGGCTGCCGTACTGGACGAAAATGGCGAACCACTTCCGGCGATGACTCTGGGTGAACTCGCCTTACGTCCCGATTGGCCGGCACTCATGACAGGAATCTGGCAGGATGCCGCCCGTTATCAGGATTATTTCCGGTTCCGAAATTGGCTTCTTACCGGCGACATGGTTACCATGGACGAAGACGGTTATTTTTTTCACTACGGCCGCAATGACGATCTCATCAAAATTGGCGAAAAAATTATCGGGCCGTATGAAATCGAACAAGTCCTTGCGTTTCATCCGGCAGTTGCGGAAGCAGCGGCTATATCTGTCGGGTCCATATCATCGAAGACGTATGTGAAGGCTTTTGTCACCGTGAGCAAAGGATTCACGGCCTCAGCAAGTCTGAATCATCAGATGAAAGCATTTGTAAAAGCGAATATCTCTCTGGAGTTGCCCCTCGCTGAAATCGAGTTTATGGAAGAATTGCCCAAAACACGGTCCGGAAAGTTGCTCCGAAGAGTCTTGCGTGCAAGAGAAAAAGGGTTGCCTTCCGGAGATCCTACAAAATTAAAGGAATAGCTCTTTAATAATTGCCACACGCAGTGATGTTGACGGTTCTTTCGCGTGAACTCAATCTGCCGCGGTAGGAATGATTTGCCCGATGATGTCTACGGTGGGTTTCAATTCCGATCTGAGCACGTTCATAAGTGCCATGCTCAGACCTGCTCCGGCAAAGAGTGCGAGGCACGTCTCTTCTATCTTAATGGAGTAACGCTCCTGTCCGCTTCGCAGGTTCGATAAACCGATCATCGTTCGAACCGGTTCGGCAAATATGGCTCCGCTCGCCAGGAGCGTCACTGTCCTCAATCCTTCGGAAATTCTCAGGTACGCATCATCCCAACTCAAGCTTGGCAACACAGGATCGAATACCAGATCTTCGGTTCTCAATCCAGCATTCAAACAGTGTTCCCGCAATTCCACCGCTACCGCGATTTTTTCCTCCATGGTCGGTGGAGTAAATGATTTCGCATCCATGATCAGCAGGACCAGGGGCGTCCCATATTCCACCGCCAACGGAATAATTTCATTCAGCTTTTGGGGTTCCAGGGAAAGCGCATTCAGGAGAGGAATCGAATTGCACACCGACAGCCCTCTGGCAAGTACTCCCGCATTGGGACTATCCAGAATGAGACGCACCGATACGACTTCCTGGATGGCCTCTACGAGAAACGCCATGCGATCTTCTTTTCGTCGCGAGAGATACCCGGGGTTGATATCGATAAACTGTGCCCCTCTTTGGACACATACTCTGGCAAGTTCCTGAATGGGTTCAGGATCGAGTGATTCCATTGCCCGTGAAACAATCGGGTTCATGGCATTGATATTATCTGCGACAACAAGCATCTCACTGTCTCTCGGTGGATCCCTTCAGGGTACGCATTGTCTGGTTGAATTGAGTCTCCACTTCATCCAATAACGTCTGAAACCGCTGCTCATGCAGGGATACGTGTCCCAGTCCTTTCATGAGCACCAGATTGGCCGATGTGATGTGAGATGCGCCGTATGTAGCTGCACGAGCGAATTCCGCAGCAACCTGCAAATCGGATAGCAGATGTTTGCGGCACAAGGAGCCCACATGTGCGATGCATTTCAGAATCACCAATCCTGATTGCATGATGTTCAACGGACATTCTACAGCCGATTCCATACTCGAGATCAATTCCGGACCGGTGATGCCTGCGTTCCGCACCCGAGAAAACTCAAGATACGCTTGCACGTCCTGTTCACAGCATCGAGCACAGTCCTTTTTCAGTCCGAGAACAGTTGAGAGCATTCTCGTTAAGGCAGATTCATCTCCGGAATTCGCGTTCCGCTGCAGCTCGATACGGACGATCTTCTCTATGAGCGCCAGGGAGAGGAGCGCACCGTAAGCCGAGGCCGAGCCACCACCCGGATCGGGTCTCGGCCGGGAAAGGGCTTCAAGGAATGCGTCTTTCACAGACATTGCTCTAAGAGAAATCCCTGGTCATCATGGCAATTTGGTGCCGCACTCCTGACAAAAGCGATCCGCCGTTGCGCCTGCTTTGCCGCATTCAGGACATGATTTCTGTTGGGGCTTACCACATTCAGGACAAAACTTGGCATCAGGAGTAACGGATTTTCCACATTCGCTGCAAAACCGATTGCCTGTGCCTGGAGCCGCGCTTGGAGCTTGCGGTTGTTGCTGATTCTGAGCAAATGAACCTGCCATCTGGTTGGCCATTTGCTGGCCCATGGCAATACCTGCTCCCATACCGACGAAATCTCCGGCTCCGCCTGACTTTGCTGCTTCAGGTATTGCCTGAGCGGTCTGAAATTGCGTGAGCCGATTGAGATCACCGGCTATACCCATCTGGGAGCGGGTGTCGAGCATCTTCTCAGCTTCAGGCGGCAGTGAAATGTTTTCGATTACGAATCGCGACAAAGAAATACCGTACTTCAGAAACTCCGGATCCATTGACGCTCTGGCCTTGTCTCCCATGCTACGGTAATTGGAGGCGAGATCCAGAGCAGCCGTATTGGAGGTCCCCAATAGTTCGGTAAAATTCGAGACAAGCAGACTTCGCAACTGACCCTGTATTTCATCTGTCGTGAAATTTCCGTCAGTGCCGACGATTTCTCGAATCAGCAATTCCGGATCGGTAACGCGAATCCCGTACGTACCGAATGCCCGGAGCCGTACGACACCGAAATCGGGATCGCGAAGCATTACCGGATTCTGAGTGCCCCATTTGAGATCGAGAAAATTCCTTGTACTGACAAAATACACCTCTGCTTTGAAGGGAGACTCGAAACCGTGCCGCCACGATCTGAGCGTAGTCATAATCGGCATGTTTTGTGTTGTGAGACTGTACATACCGGGCGCAAAAATGTCCGCAATTCTTCCCTCATTCACGAATACCGCAGTCTGGCCTTCTCTTACCGTAAGCTTGGCTCCCATTTTGATCTCGTTGTCTTTGTCCGGGAATCTCCAGACCAGCGTGTCCCCGGTATCGTCGAGCCATGCTATTACCTCTATGAGTTCGCCCTTGATGAAATCCAAAATGCCCATTGTTCAATCCTCTCCCAGTTTCTCCGTACTGAAATATGAATGGCGGAAGATTCAGTTTCCCTGTCGTCTTAATATACTACAACGAACAGTTAAAAGTCCGATAGGAAAATCGAATTCTACGATAGTCGAAGTGTGTTCGGATAATATTTGAATAGGTGCGCAGAAGAGGCTTCAGAAGAAAAAAGCCGGGCCGACCGAAATATCGGCCCGACGAGGAGTACGTGTTATTCTTCGATAGTGTATTTTTTGGGATCTTCTTTATCGAAATCTACTTTGCATTTTAGATACTTGCCATTTATTCCGGCTTTTTTGAGCACATTGTACGCCATTTCTGCTCTCGCTCCGGTACCGCAATAGACATACACTGGCTTGTCTTTTGGAAGATCAGCCAAACGTTGCTCCAGTTCATCGAGCGGGATATTGAGCGAATTCTCAATTGCACCGGCCTGAGCTTCAGCCGCTGCACGCACATCAACGATGACAGCCTTCTTTTGATTATCTCCAATGGCTTCCTTGAAGATTGCCAGTTCGACTTCTCCCGGCATGAGCTTACGAACGTACTTAATGGTGGACTCCGCAGGGCCGTTTGCCACCTGTTTACCAGCTTTTTGCCATGCCTCGAAGCCTCCGGACAGAATGCTCGTCTGCTTGTATCCCAGGTCGGAAATGGCTTTGAAGGCATCCTGTGCCGAAGCTAGGCTTCCGTCTTGATTGTAGAGTATGATTGCCGCGCTCTTGTACTTCGGAAGCTGATTCTCCAAAGCTTTGATTCCTGCTTCCGGAACCGCGACCGCTTTGGGAATATGACCTTGTTCGATCTGGGATTTGGGGCGCAGATCGAGAAGTATGTACGATGCGTCATTCTTGTCGTAATTCTCTATTGCAGCAACATTCGATACAACGGGGTGTCCTGCCTTTTTCCACGCGGGAAGTCCGGCGTGAAACACTTTCACATTCTTGAATCCGAGTTTTTCCGCTTTCCTAGCGGCTAATGGGCTGAGAACTCAGGTATATCCCGCACAGTAGTAGATTTGAACGGTTTCTTTGTCTTTGAACAATTCATTGGCGAGTTTGTCGAATGCGGCGAACGGCATGGAAACGGCTGTAGGAATATGACCTTCAGCATACATGTTTGGGGGGCGACTATCCAAGAGAAGGTACTTTCCCTTTTCAGGTCCCATGGCTACCAGCTTTGCCACGTCATCCACTTCCGCAAGCTGTTCCTTGGGGACATCGATCCCTTTCTTCACTTCTACTAGTGTAGCTACGGTTTTTCCGTCTTTTATCGTGTAATTGATCCGCACGGATTCTTGCTTCGGAATCTCTTTGAAACTCGGAGCATTCTTGAGCACCGTAGCATCGTTAAAGTGGATGATCTCCATATCCTTGTTGATTTGAAGCTGGATGGTGTTTGCCTTGCTTGAGACATCGTAGATCTTGCCGGCGAACAGGTTGGGCGTCTTTTGGTAATCCGCATGGCAATTGATGCAACTGGCGTCGGCCTTTGAGGGGAGCTTGTCATCTTGAGCCGGCGCTGTGAGTGGGTAAGCCGCGCCGATCGCAAGAATTGCGCTCACGAGCACGGATGTGAGCACTATCCGCCACATGGGTACTCTCCTTTCCTTGTTGCTTTGAGAAGATACTCGCCCCAAAGGGACATATCGTAACCGGACAATGGGGCTTCGCCTTGGGCTGACTGATTGTTATTATATCATGATATAGCAATAATCAAAGATCCATTTTTTGGAATATGACGAATCCCGGGAATAATCCGAGAAAACTCTGACTAAGCGAAATCGCGTTTCAGAAAAGCAGGAATGAATTGAGTCCGAGGGAGTACAAAAAAACCAGGATCGAATTGATCCTGGTTTTCCGAAGTTAAAATTGGTTCGCCAGCATTGTGCCCAGCAATTCCAATGTAAGGCGGCGCTACTAATTATCGTGTAACCGGAAAATCATTTCAAGGCGAACTCTCCTCATTAATTCGTACGATACCAACTACTGGTTTTCGGGGGGATGTACCAATTGCTCTTGCATTTATGAAACCCCCGGTCTCTCTTGAAGAGACACATTCGGACGCTATCGCCGCCTCACTTGTCGTCTTCTTAAGCAAGACACGTGCCAAACTCCGAACCGGGGGATACCCTGTCACATCTACCACCAAAAACGGCCACAAACGGGTTTTTTGGGTAAAAAAAGCTCATTTGGTTTTGGTTAGATCTCGGAAGCGTGCCTCGAACCAACTGGTCATGGGAAAAAATCAGTAGATATTCGAAGAAGTCTGATCACTTCAGTTGGGCGAAATTGACCCATGACACGCTGGCTGGGCGAAATTTGCTCGCGTGATTAATGATAGTTAAATCAGTCGGTTGTGATCTTTTTGATTTAGATCAGGAGATTGTTGTTACTGTGTTCAGAGTGCGGCAAGGGATCCCTGTTGATGCAGCACCCGCAAAATGGAAAGGGAACAGCCGAGTGGATGCTCCCTTTTTGTTTTGGTGCTCGGAGTGAGAGTCGAACTCACACGACCTTGCGATCGGTGGATTTTGAGTCCACTGCGTCTGCCTATTCCGCCATCCGAGCAATACGAGCCATTTAGTTTTAAGATCGTTATCATAAACTGATTTCGACAAATTTTCAATTCCCAATTTGCGGGAACGAGACTATTTAATTCCGGGAGGATCGCGTCCTCGAGGAGGACAGGATAGCAAATGAAGCAAAAACAACATAGGACTTCGGATCGGAGGACTGCTCAGAACTCCGGTTGCGTGGCGAACGAATGATGGTCCACTCTTTAAAGATACTGCAATTCCGGGATAAATGAGTTAATTTTTCATGGGAACAAAAATATAGGCGGAACAGAGCGGTATGGATGTCATCACAACACATGTAAACGCCGATTTCGATGCTTTTGCGTCGATGGTGGCTGCGAAAAAGCTTTACCCGGACGCAGCGGTAGCATTCCCCGGTTCTCAGGAGAAAAACCTGCGGGATTTCTTCATGGAATCCACTCTCTACATTTTATCCATCGAACGCGCCAAAGATATCGATCTTGAAAACGTGCATCGTCTCATTCTGGTAGATACACGTCAGAAGAGCCGGATCGGACGATTCTCCACCCTGGGAAACCGGGAAAACGTGGAGATCCATATTTATGACCACCACCCCGATTCGGAAGACGATATGCACGGTCACAAGGAGACGATCCGGGAAGTCGGAGCCACTGTGACCATTCTCATTGAGGAGATCCGGAAGCGCCGGATAGAAATAAATGCCGAGGAGGCCACAGTACTCGCATTGGGCATTTATGAAGACACGGGCTCTTTCACTTTTTCTTCCACCACAAAAGAGGATTTCGAAGCAGCAGCGTGGCTTCTGCAAAAAGGCGCCAATCTCAACATAGTTTCCAACATGATGACGAGTGATTTGAGTCGCGATCAAATTGAGGTTTTGCACCAATTAATTGAGGAATCGGAAATTGTAAATCTGGGCGGAATCGATGTCCTGGTGACTACCGCAGGAGCCGAGGGGTATGTGGGCGATCTGGCCATTCTCGTGCACAAATATAAGGATATGGAGAACCTGGATGCAATTTTTGCGGCAGTGCGGATGGAAGATCGTGTACATCTTATCGCACGGAGCAGCCTGGAAGAAGTGAATGTAGGTGAAATCGTCTCAGAATTCGGTGGGGGCGGCCATCCAACTGCAGCGAGTGCTTCCGTCAGAAACATGACGCTCTTCCAGGTCAAGGACAAGCTCATAGCAATTCTGAAAGAGAAGGTCCGTCCGAAGCAAAAAGCACGTGAAATCATGAGCAGGCCGGCTATTGTCATTGAAGCTGACAAAACCATACTGCAGGCCTCGGAATACCTGAACCGTTATCAGATCAGTTCGCTTCCTGTTGTGCAAAACGGGTCGGTGCTCGGAATTCTACACAGAAATGCAGTTGAAAAAGCGGTTCATCACGGATTATCCGCAGAACCCGTCAATGTGTACATGAATCCCGGAGTGATGTCCGTCACGCCGGATGATTCCATCGAAAACGTGCTGCAACTGACGGTCGAGGGACGCTTCAGGTTGGTTCCGGTGATTGAAGAAGGCAAGCTCGTCGGAGTAATCAGCAGAAGCGATCTCTTGGAGCATATGAAACTGCCGCGAAGAAGCGATTCTGCCAATCCGGACGAATACCCTCAAACCAGACTGCGGGGAAAGAGCGTGCGGAAGCTCTTGGAGGAGCGTCTCCCGAGAAAGGTAATGGACATTCTTCGGAAAGCCGGTCAGGTCGGTTCCGCTCGAGGCGAAGAAGTGTATCTGGTGGGAGGTGCGGTGCGAGACCTTTTGCTCAGGAACCACAACTTGGACATCGATCTGGTCATTGAAGGGCAGGGCATCCTCTTTGCCAGAGAATTGGCGGCTCAGTTCCCGGATTGCAGAGTTCGCAGTCACGAAAAATTTGGTACGGCAGTGATCTTGTTTGAAGATAATTTCAAAATTGATGTGGCCACAGCGCGACACGAATATTATGCCCGGCCCGGTGCACTACCCACAGTAGAGACGAGTTCCATAAAGCGAGACCTGTTCCGTAGGGATTTCACCATGAATACCCTCGCAATCAATCTAAACACACGGACAATAGGCCATCTCATCGATTTCTTCGGCGGGTCGCGTGATATCAAGGAGCGCGTCATACGGGTGCTTCACAATCTCGCGTTTGTGGAAGATCCCACCAGAATTCTTCGGGCAATCCGTTTCAGCAGCAGATTCGGGTTTGCCATAGGAAAACATGCGCTCAATCTTATGAAAGCCGCAATTCGCATGAAGTTGTTCGACAAAGTTGAAGGGAAGCGGCTCTTGAATGAATTGATCCACATGTTGGAAGAAAAGAATCCGCTTTCTCCCCTTACCCTTATGGAGGGTTACGGGATTCCCCAGGCCCTGCATCCGGCGCTGAATTTCACCCCAAAAATTATGGAGTTGGTGGAGTCGGTAATAGGAGTGCTGTCCTGGTGGAAGTATCTCTTCATGAAGGATCAAATAGACTCATGGGCAGTTTATTTTCTTGCTTTGACAGACAATCTCTCGGATGGTGACTTCAAAAATGTTGTTGAACGCTTTTCCATCGTGGGGGATCTCGAACGGCACATGACATCGGAACGAATTCTGGTCCGTCAGGCGCTCGCGCTGTTTGCGCGCGGTATTATTGAAAAACCGAGTGAAATTTATTCAGTGCTGAGGAATCTCTCGCTGGAAACATTGCTCTTCATGATGGCCAAGACCACGCGCGAAGAGACGCGTATGGCAATTTCCGAATATATTATCAATTACCGGTATGTAAAAGCGCTTCTGACCGGAAAAGATCTCATCCGAATGGGGTATGAACCCGGACCTATTTTTGCTCCGATTCTGAGAACGCTGAAGCAGGCTTCTCTGGACAGGGAGATTTTCACTCGTTCAGAAGCTGAGGATCTTGTCCGTCGCATATTTCCGATAAAGAATAAAGCAGCCGACCGAGACACAATTTCTCTTGATTCTTGATTGCCACGTTGGCTGAGACGACGTTTTATGCGAAAATGCCTATGCAGGTAATTACAACTTACTCACCTACACAAAACATGAAAAATATGGCAAAGTAGTTCGGCTATTCGGCGACGCACTTATGCCCATTTTTGGGAAAAAAGGAAAACCGGAGGTTTGTATGAAACCGGAGAACCCAAGACGAGTAAAGATATTTGATATTACGTTACGAGACGGGTCTCAGAGCAAAGTTGCCACGAGAATAAAGCTCGAAGATCTTCTGAAAGTGGCCGGTCTGCTTGCTGATAGTGGTATTTACGGAGCTGAAACATGGGGTGGTGCGACGTTCGACGTGTGTGTCCGATTCTTGCGGGAAGATCCCTGGGAAAGGGCTCGCAGATTAAAGGCCGCAATGCCCAATGTGAAGAATATGATGCTGATCCGGGGACAGAACTTGGTCGCGTATTCCAATTTCCCGGATGATGTAGTCAACAAATTCGTGCATGTCGCAGCGCGCAACGGAATTGACGTATTCAGGATCTTTGATGCTCTGGACGACATGCGCAACCATGAAGCTGTCATCAGAGCGGTGAAAGAAGCAGGAAAAACCGCTGAAGGAGCTGTTTGCTATACCATCAGCCCAGTCCATACAATAGAGAAGTTCGTTTCCAAGGCGCGGCAGTTGGAAGACAAGGGTGTGGACCAGATAGCAATCAAAGACATGGCCGGTCTTATCGACCCGGCAACCGCTTTTGAACTTGTATCGAGTCTCAAGAAAGCGGTGAGTCTTCCCATACACCTGCATACCCACGACAATTGCGGGCTCGGCATGATGTCGGTCCTCAAAGCCGTGGAAGCAGGGTGTGACATGGTTGATTCGGTGCTGAGCCCCTTCTCTGGTGGAACCGGACATCCCTGCACGGAATCTCTTGTCTTTTCTCTCCACAAATTCGGCTATGAAACCGGCTGTGATCTTGCCAAGCTCACCAAGGCAGCCGAGGAGGCAAAAAACGTTCGAGGTTTGTACAGTGAATTCGAAGCGCCCTACAGCGGTGTTGACTGCAAAATGCTGGTCACTCAGATTCCCGGAGGCGTTATGTCCAACCTCTCCAGCCAGCTCAGACAACAAAATGCGTTGGATCGGATGAGCGAAATAGTCGATGAAATTCCGCGTGTTCGTGAAGATCTCGGCTGGATTCCTCTGGTGACTCCTACGTCGCAAATCGTTGTGTCCCAGGCGACTTTCAACGTACTGCTCGGCCGCTACAAAATCATTGCCAACCATACGGCAAATCTGCTCAAGGGGCTTTACGGCGAAACTCCCGCCCCTGTGAACAGTGAGCTCCAGAGCAGAGTACTCAAAAACGAGAAACCTGTTACTGTGCGCCCTGCGGAACTCTTGCCGCCCATGTGGCATGAGTTGGAGGAGAAGCTTCCCGGTTTGACCGAAGAGGAAATTCTCATTCACGCGATCTTTCCCCATGAAGCCTCCGGTTACTTCGAGTCCAAGAAATAGAGATGTCTTATGGAGGGAGGGCTTTCTCGCTGAAAGTCTTCCCATCCCCTTTCAGATAACCAAGAAAAGAGAGGTTCTGTCTATGTCGGAAGGAATCCCCCTGCAGGATAGGCTGCATCCTGAAGCCCCTATACGGCAATGCTACGGATGCGGCGCGGACAATCAGTTCGGTTTGCGCATCAAGAGCTTTCTGGAGGGAGATGAAGCTGTGGGAACATGGAAAGCCCAACCGCATCACTGCTCGTATCCGGGTTTTCTCAACGGTGGTGTCGCTTGTACTCTCATCGACTGTCACTCGGCCTGGACCGCCTTCGCACTCGAATGCCGCGATCAGGGTATCGAACTGTCTGCAGATCCGGAAATCGCCTCGGGTTGGACAAGAGCCATGAATGTGGAATTTCTTAAGCCGACTCCTCTGGATGTTGAATTAACTCTGAAAAGTCGGGTAGTTAAAAAAGGACGTACCAGCAGAACAGTCAACTGCTCGCTTTTTGCGAACGGAGAAGAAACGGTTCGGGCGGAGGTCGTTCTCATTATGAAATGATGTGTTATCCGGACATTCAATGCCCTTTATCCGGACCTGCTTTTCATAAGATCACCCCGGCTCAGGTCTGTTCACCAGATATATTCCTACTGCCACTAATGAAAGGCCCAGCAATAGCAACGGAGAAAGAGATTCCCCGAGCATCAACCAGCTCAGCAGCACGCCGAACAATGGTGCGAGGAAGGTGAATGCTGCCAATCGGCTTACTTGATAGCGGTGTATCATCCAGAACCACAGGACATAGCTGATCGTTGCGATAATCACCACCTGATAAAAGAGTGAAATTAAAACTTGTGACGGAAAATGCAGCGGTCTTCCCCACTCCAGAAGCAAAGTCCCTGCTACCAGTACGGGAATCGAGAAGAACAATTGAGCAAAAAGAGTCTGATAATGCGTAGCTTCCGTACTTAAAACGAATCGTTTTATGTAAATCGTAGTAGCAGCCCACAATGCACCTGCACCGATCTCCATGAGATCGCCCACCCAGGCATTCGCGTTATAGACGCTCGGTCGGGAACCGAAGACCGATACAATTCCGAAGAATGCCAGTATCAAACCCGCTGTTTTAGTCAAAGTGAGCCGATCTCCGGGAATCAGAAAGTGAGCGCCGAGTGCCACCCAAAACGGATGGGTATACAAGATGATGATTGCACGAGACGCGTCCGTATATGCCGTGCCACAGTAAAGCAGCAAGAATTCCAGCCCGAACAGGGACCCTATCGCCACTCCATGTATGAGATGTCGGCCCGGAAAAAATGTATCCTCTCCTTGCAAGCGCATAAATATCCACAAGAAAAGAGAAGAGAAGACCGATCGAATCGCGGCTGCCATGATAGGTGGTATGCCCTGATTGCTTATTTTAATGGCTATCATGTTGCCGCCCCACAGAAAGCTCATGAGCACGAGGAGCAAGACACCGCTGAGCGGTATGTGCCTGGTTGGATTAAGTGATGATGACATAATACGGACCTACCTATACCGACAGAAAGACGTCGGTTAAAAATAGCGCGAGATTACAAGATGTTCAGCTACGATTCAAAAATGTCTGTGGATCAATCGGTCTCTGTTCTCAGGAGCTTGGCCAAGGCGGAGTGTATATAACGTTCGTAACGAAAAGCCAAGTACGCCGCAATGGGAGTAACAACCGCACAAATGAAAAAGAGCAGAGCAACCGACGAGAGCTTCCAGTTCAGGAGATCTCTGGCTATACGGACGAAGTCCATCTCCATGTAGGCCCCTTTGGCGCCTGCATACGCTCCTCGCTCGTACCAGCTTGTCACGAGACGGTACGACATGAAAAGATTAGAGAATACCATGAAAAAACCGATAACTGCATAAAGAGGTCTTTCCGCATAATGGATGATTGCCCGACCGCTCAATGACCTATAGATGAAAAGCCCGCCAATCAACAGCTCAGTCCCATGGCCCATGGCGATCATTATGAGTACATGGTACTTGGTGAGTGTACAAAAGAGGTGCACTGTCGCAATTATGGCAATGCCGACCACTGCCGCTGTATTGCGCCTGTAAATGAAAATCAGTCCTGCCAGCAAAAGGTAAATGATTACGAGCAGTATGGGGGAGCGGTCGACATGCACCGTAACCCCACCTCCCCAGACGAGATCGAAAGCGGGGAGTGAAGGATAGCCGAATGTCCAACCGAAGATGGCATGCCCCATTTCATGCACGAGCGTGCTAAACACGGAGAGTATCCATCGCGGCCAGAACAGCAAAAAAGCCAATAGGGCAATTGTGGGCCCGACCAGGAGCATGATCCAGCCATCCCGATCGAGTGTACGCGGCTCTAACAAATCTGGTTCGGCAGAATCCCATTCGTGATCTTCATGGCGAACTGCCGGAGGTTCATTCAGCCTGCCCTGGATTTTTGAAAACACCACGCCGCATCGTGGACATTCCGGTCCGGAAGGCTGTTCCCATCCACACTGCGGACACTGTAAGTTCTGGGGCTTTTTCATTCTTGTGTCTCGGGTGCGATCTTCTCACATTGGCACGCGTTATAGCGATAGGTTAGTTGAGGCTCCTCCGATCCCAGGATTACCTCTATCGTTGCACTCTTGCGCCCAACGATAGAGCATTTGAAACATAGCACCATGCCGGATTCACCTGCGCACGTCCTCGTCGCTGGACCAAGCGTCTGTTCCACGGTGGATCTGGTCTGTTTTTTCTTTTGGGCCGCCAGGCTTTTCAGATTCCTGAGCATCTTGTGACAAGGTGGAGCAGGTTGTGTCCGGGCCGGACCGGCCGGTGACTCAGGGACAGCCTTTGTCTCTGCGGGTTCCGAATGAGTTGGTTCGGGAACGGTATCACTCTCCTGTTCGGTGGGTAAAACCGAAGGATGCTGCGGTTCCCGGGGCTCCGCGACAGGAATCGGGGGCCGTTGCTCCGACGGATCCTGACCTTCCTTGCGGGAAAGTTCGGCAATTCTTTTTCTCCCATTGCCCGGACTCTCGGCCGTGGTTGACCCGGACCTCGTAACCCATGGATGAACGGCTTCCTGCTCGCTATCTGTCTTTTCCGTGATTGGCGTTTGCTGAAATTCCCAGGGCGGAACAGAATCGGGATGCGCCCACAATCCTGTTTTGTTCTGTTTAGCAATGTCTTCCAGGTGTTTGTAACCGCGTTCGAAAAAAACGAATGGTCTATACCACCATGCTATGCCTCGTTCGAGATACTCCTCGCTCACGGATTTTCCATCCAAATAAACCAATCCTATGACACGCGTGTATTTCACCGTGCCCCGCTCCCAGTGGAGATCGTCATTCGCGCGCATTGACGGACAAAACCAGCTTCCCACGATGCGCCCCGGCAACGGCTGCACCGTTACCTCCTTGCCCTGAAGCAAGTCTGTTGCGAACTGCATCGCCTCTTTCGCAAAGGGTTGGCCGGATTCCAAAAGAGGACAGTCTATTCCGTACAGGCGAACGTTTACCTCGTCTCCATCGGTTCTTTTGACTCTCACTTCATCCGGTCTCACGATCTTGATAACAGTCCCTTCCCAGGAAGCAAACTCCTCAGGACTGATAAATGTGAGAATCAGAATGAGTAGCCATCTGGCTGCTGCGAGTAGGTATCCAAGGATATAATTCAACAGCTCTTTCCTTCAAAATAGGGCGACGCTTAAACGATTATGAACAAGCCATATGCCGGATCTTCGTTTCTGGCTTGTCACGAAAACGCGAGCGGTCACAGGTGAACGTCGACGTTCGCTGCCAGATACTATTCAGCACTCCTCTTCGAGTCAATTGGATTATGGCGCTTCTCGCAACTCCGTGTGGTATCCGAAGAAACTCGATCATTCAATACTGTTGAAAGAAGAAATAACACTATGCTTCTGCGCGTCATGCAACAGCACTCATTCTTCATTGTCCTAAATAAGAGAAGTTTTTTCAGAGAAACGTATTGAGATCTCAGGCGGGTATTACGAATTAATCGCACTTTTCTGGTTCCCGCCTGACGATTTGCAATTGAGAAAATTGAGCAAGAGTGGAGTACTGAAATGCCCAGAGCACTATGGAGCGGATCTATCAGCTTTGGATTGGTGAATATTCCGATAAAGATGGTCTCTGCTACGAAGAATGTGGATATTCATTTTCACCAGATCCATGGAAAAACCCAATGCCGGGTCAGGCAGAAATTATACTGTCCCCAGACAGACAAAGAGGTTCCTCGCGACGAACTCGTTAAAGGATACGAGATTGCACCGGATCAGTACGTAATTCTTTCCGAGAAAGAATTGGATGCAGCCGCGGCCAAGACCAGCAGAGCAATAGAAATAAGCGAGTTCGTGGATCTCGTTTCCATAGATCCGATCTATTATGACAAGCCATACTATCTCTTGCCGGAAGAACGTGCAGCGAAAGCATATCAACTTCTGGTGAATGCAATGCTCGAGGCCGGAAAAGTAGCCATCGCAAAGTTCGTAATGCGAAACAAAGAATATCTTGCCGCTCTGCGACCTCTGGGAAATGTCATCTGTCTGGAAACCATGCGATTCGCAAATGAGGTCGTCCTGGCAGACCAATTGGAAGGTGTGCCGAAACCGGTTTCCGTAGATGAGCGCGAACTGAAGATGGCTCAGCAGTTGATCGAATCGCTTTCCGAAAAGTTCGAACCTGAAAAATACTCCGATGAGTATTCCGGACGCCTCCAGGACCTGATACAGAAGAAGATTGAAGGAGAAGAGATCATAACTGAAGCTCCTCCAACCGAAGCCGAAGGTCGAGTCATCAATCTCATGGCAGCCCTGGAAGAAAGCCTGGCCAGGGCGGGCAAGAAAAAGAAGGACTCGCAGCAGCCGAGAAGAAGACAGACCAAGGCAAGTTGAAGCAGGCAGTTCCAAACATGGCCGGCCTGCAATGAGGAAGTGCTGCCGCTTATCTATTTCCCTTTCTTTCGAGAGGGACACAGTTCGAGCAATCTTTGACAATTCTGCCGTCGTTTTCAAAACAGGACGAGGCGTCCAATAATGTCTTGAATTTCATGCAAGACATTCCTTCCTTTTCTGTACAGCAACTATATTTGGGGCCCATAGCATGGTTCATGTGTACCTCCGTACTCTGACTACACTTCTGTATAAAATATAAATCGTTTACAGACGCGTGACGTCCGGCAGGGGACGCAATAGGAGATCATTGCACAATGGTTGCTGCGACGCGAAAACGGCGGCTATTCAGCCGCCGTAGAAAGAGAGTAGTAGATGGGTCTAAAAAAAGGACCCGATGATGAAAAGGACCTCTGGACCCTGGATGGGGGGGTTATGGGGGAGGGAGGGTGTCCATCCAGGTTAGAGGTCAAAAGCTGCAAGGGCCATCGGCTCTCGCCGAATCACGCCCTCACAGCCCGGACTATAGGAGAAGCGCCTACAAAAGTCAAGAAAATACTTTAAGAAATAGATATAACTTATTTAAATCACAAAAGTTACAACTCAATATAATGTGAAAAACAGTGTCGTAACGATTCCCGCTGATTCGCGAAATATTATTTGAACGGCCATGAGTCTTTCTGGTGGTAACCCGGTCGGCTACCTAATACAATGAAAGGATTCAAGGCCTTGGGGAAATATGAAGTGAGCGGCGCCGGTTCGGATGTACGTGATCTCGTAAATGCCTGCAATCGCGGAGACAGGGATTCCTGGCAGGAGTTCTATTCGCGTTATTTGGCGCTTGTGCATTGCGCGGTCAGGCGTTTTGCCCGTTCGGACGAACTTGAGGATTTATCGCAAGAGGTATTTATACAACTTTTCAAGGCGTTACGGGATTTTGACGAAGAGAAGTCGCTTGAAGCTTATATTATGGAAATAGCGCGCCGCGTTGCGATAGGCAGGTTTCGCCGGGCAACAGCCTTCAAAAGAGGGGGGCCAAACCGTGAGTCGCATGTGGATATTTCTTCGGACGGAGATCTGCACCACGGACTTTGTTCCGCGTATTCCGCGGAGAATCAGGAGATGCTGCTCATTCGGGCCGAAGAAACCAAATTCTTGAGATCCGCGTTGGACGCGATTTCCGAATCATGCAGGAAACTCCTCGGCTTTCGCTACGATCGGGAGCTTTCCTATCAGGAGATTTCAGCACTGCTAGGGACCAAAGAAGCTACTCTGCGCGTCCAGGTAGCCAGATGTTTGTCAGCGCTGTCCACACACTATGGGAAAGCGGCTTCAATGGAGATCTTCGAGAAATGACGGAATCCACGAAATGCCCGCAGGGCTGGAAATCTTCTCAATTATTGGCCTACATCGAAGGCGGTCTGGATCCTGCCACTGAGGAGCAACTGCTGCGGCATATTGAGACGTGTCCGATTTGCATGCAGGAACTGCGTGCAATCAAACGCATGGATGCACTGCTCAAAGAGTGTCCGGAGAGTTTTCATCCAGAAGAAGAGGCGCTTTTCAGATTCGCCGTCAAGGGAAGCGATCCCGAAGCAAGCATTTCCCATCACGTGGATTCCTGTGCGGAATGCGGAAAAACTGTTGAAGCTTACCGGCAAATGCACGATTTGAAGAAGGTAATCCCGGATACGGTTCCGTTGCCGCAGGCTTTGGAAAATGCACGATTGAAAGGAATCCCGTCTGCGGATTCGGAAATGACGAAGACCTGGAGTGAATCGCTCAGAGAGATTTTCCCGCGCCTGTTTACCATTCCTACACTTGCGCTGGGTACCGCTGCCGCTGCTATATTAGTGGCCGTTCTCATAATCCCTTTTTGGCAGCACCTTCACGAAAATACCCTCCGGACTCTTGCACCGCTTGAAGGACGTCCGCCCGTTCCCGGTATGGGAGAATCGGCTTCGACACCGGAAGCTTTGCCAGCCGCTCCGAAACCCGCCTCGAACCAACTCCAGGGTGAGTTGCGTGCAGTGCCGGAAAGCACCAGTCCTGCAGTTCCATCGTCAGAGGGTCCGCCTGGACCGTCAGCCGGGGTGAAATCAAAGAGCGAAGGAAAGGCTGCCCGAGAAACAGCACCTGTCCGACCTGCAAAGCCGTATGGCGAGTTGCATGCTCGAGCCCCTCGGGAGATGCCCGCAACTGGTGAGGAACTGAAAGAAAAACTCGATCGGTCTGACACGAAACGTTTCACGAAAAAAAAGGGACGCGAACAGACCGATTTGATGGGCCCAGCCCCTGAACTGCTCGGGAAAACCGATTTTCTTGTGCACCTTGTGATTACGGATTCTGAAGGGAGGCCTATCCCTCTTTCACAATTTCAACCACAGCAGTCACTTGAGCAAGAGAAGCAACCTTCGCTCGAACCTGACGCCACACCGGGCATCCCTCGATATCGGATCCACATTCGACTTCTCGAGCGAGTACAAGAATTCGACATAGATGCAAAGCTGTTCGATGAATCTCCCGATGAGAGAAGTCTGTTGAAAACGGTCATGGAATACCATGTAAGAAAAGAGGAACTTCCGAAGAGGATTTACACTGTTGTCGATTCGTTTATTCGCTACTGCAAGGACTTACAAAAATGAATGTCGTTCGCTCCGGAATTTTAAGGATCGACAAAACGGGAACATTTGGTCCAGAACATGAAAACGGCCACATCTAAATGGTGACCGTCATCATCGTATGATCTTGCATGGCCAAATCTCCCGGGTTGGAGTAACGGCCACACGCGGGTAAGACCGAGTAGCGATACATGAGTATGCGCATCCGTTAAGTAACGGATTATCACGGTCATTTCTCTTGCTCCGAATAAAAATGGAGCAATGATGAGAGGGAGTTGACAGGATAGCGCCACGAGCGCTCCAAGTCAATTGAAAAACGCCAAATTTATATGAGAGAAATTATCTAATTACTTGAATAAAAGCATCTTTTTATGATTTCCAGCGGAATTGAGCTCTTCTCTGGAGACCGGAAGATAGGCTTGTCACCGAGTTGCATCGGCGGACGCATCTCAAGGCTTTTCTTGAACAGCTTGTATGTCGCCTCTGGCGAGTGACGCAAAAATTCCTACCAAGCACAAGGCTACGGAAATGACAAACGCGATTTCAATACTGGTAAGGAATTCTCTATGATAAGCATCGGTTATCTTTACTCTCCCGATAAAGATGGAGAAAATCATCGTTGTGATGCCCATGCTTGTCATTTGACCGAGCAGCCTCATGGAAGAGACAGCTCCAGATGCTAGTCCATAGAATCGCGGTTCCACAGAGCTCATGATCGCGTTCATGTTGGGAGAAGAAAACAGCGCGAATCCTGAACCAAGCAATATGAGATTAGCGATAATGTACGCTAATGACGTTCCATCTCCGAGAAAGATCATTCCGAAAAGCCCTGCTGCAGAAATGGCCATGCCGATGGAAGCGACAATCCGGGGAGCCACCCTATCGGAAAGCCTCCCTGCAAACGGCGAAAGCACTGCCATTGTGACCGGCTGAAAAATGAGTACAAGCCCGGCCTGTCGCGGGTCAAGACCTTTTATATATTGGAGATAAAGACTTAGAAGAAAAGTCGCCATGAAGGTTGCGCTATAATTGATGAGTGCCGCTAGACTGGAAAAAGCGAATCCTCTGTTATTCGTAAAAAGACTCAGCTCAAACACCGGCCACCGTGTCTGCTGTTCCCATCGAACAAACGCAAAGAACAGAACGAGCCCTGAGACAATTTCGAGAATGCCTGTTACGTCCGGAATTGTGGAGAGCCCGTGCATGAGCAAAGTGAGAGCTATGGCATAAAGTACCGATCCAAATACGTCGAGCTTTTCCCCACGCGCTCCGTACCATTCTGTTTTCAATTTCCAGATTGAAAGATATACGCTCGGAACACCGAGAATGCCTGCGAAGAAAAATACGCTTCTCCATGTGAGATACTGTGTCAGGAGTCCTCCGATTACAGGGCCTATGGAAAGCCCTATGTACACCGCCGCCACAGTCAGTCCGATTGCTTTTCCTCTTTCCTGAGGCCGTATTGCCGATGTGAGAATCGCCATTCCCGTTGTGAATATCATGGATGTCCCGATTCCCTGGATAATCCTGAAGGCCAACAGAGTTGCAGAATTGGGAGCGAGTCCGCATAAGACCGAAAACAGCGTGAAAATCAACATACCGGATATGAAAATCCGTTTTCTGCCGTAAATATCCGCAATTTTGCCGAAGGGCACAAGAAACACGGCGCAGGAAAGTAGATAAGCTGTAGCAATCCATGCAAGCAGGACTGCGTCCATATGAAGATCGTTTTGTATGGCCGGAAGTGCCACAGTTATGGACGATGCCATGAATGGAGTCACAAACGAGCTGACTATAGTCACGAACAGGACTGAGTTCTTCAGCTTCGCGTCGGGTTCTTGGTCTGACAGGACCGTCCCTTCGCCCTTTCGATTATCTGTCATCAATTGTCTTCCTACCAAAATGTAATTTCCACCGCTGCTGATTACCCATTCGGAATCTGGATGCCGGGAAACGGTATCTTGTTGGAATCGTAACCGGAACATTGGTAGATTCCCATTTCCGGAGATCTCACTTTAGATCGGGGGATTTCTTCCATGGAAATGAAAAAGCCGGAAGAGTTGATTAGCATCTCTTCCGGCCATTTTCTCGGAACTTGAGCAGTAGTCTTACATTCCGGACCAGTCTCTCTTGTCCCCGAAAGCGAGCCACAAAACGGCTGCTGTAATTGATATGGCGAACAATACTTCCATGTAGTCTCACCTCCGCCGCATATCATCAGGTACATGAGTACTCTGTCCATGTCAATAGCTTTTCTTAGTAAAAACCGAGTCTTCAAGCTGCTGAAACAACGATTTATTTTGGTTGCCGTGTCCGTCAATAGTGCACAAAATTGTAAGTTATATTTTTCCGCCGAGAGATCCCGCGTACCCGGTAAGCTCAACGTATCCCTTTCCATTAATTTCATTACCTTTTTTCGTTCCTTTCACCCGGACCGCACCTTCCCAGTAGACTATCCCGGTGGACCGAGTTGCCGCGAGTTCCTGGTCCGGTATGAAGGGCTCTATTTCCAGATTCAGGCCCAGCTCGGGTATCTCGACGGACCAGCGCGCAGGATACACTACACCTGTTCCGGGACTTTTCCAGGTACCCGATGGCTTGATGACAATCTGCTTGCCGGACAGGTGCACCGGCTCGCCCTGTATTGGAACAAAAGTGCCGAACGGCCGCTCTGTCGTCCCATCCGCTTTCCGCATGTGGAACACCATGAGTTCCGTGCCGTCATTCATCTGTATGCTGAACCAATCCCATCCGGTCTGATCCTCGAGCAGAATACTCGATCCGAATTCGTGATCCATCCATGCGAGCCCGCTTACCTCATACGTTGAGCCCTTGAACGTAATGTGTCCCGCAGCCTTCAATCGTGTAAGAGAATAATAATATGAGGCCTGGCTTTCTGAATCTCCTTTGAGACTGTACCCGTCTTTACCGTGCAAAACCGGCGGCTTTTCTTGAGAAAGCAACAAATCCAGGCTGTATTCGCCTTCTTTTGCAAACAACCGTATACCGGATGAATCGGCTTTGACTTTCCAATCGCGCACATGCACATCCAAGTCGTTCTCCGATGCGCCGGCAAGTCCCGGTCCTTCGCGTGAAATAAGCTCGCTATGAAAGAATTCTTTGGAATCCACTTTGGTGATGGCGAAATGTGCGGGGTACACATCTGTAACAGCCCATTTCGACCGGCGCTTCGCTTCTACTGCCAAGCCGCGGCGAAAAAAGGTGAGCTGAAATCCGAACTCTCTTTTATCAGCGGTTGCGAGGTTTCCGGTGAAATACCACCATTCAGTCTTAAATTCGGGATGTTTTCCATGATCTTGCGGGAAGCTGAACGCTCTATTCGGGACAGCGCTCTTGAATCCGGTATCACCAGCAACAGCCGAGCCCCAAAACAGAGAAGCGATTATCAAGAATAATGCGGAAATGCGAATCACGACATAGGCCTTTCAAACACGTTCAATATTCAATACCTCATGTTCATACTATTTGAAAATATCCCAGCCCTGATCGAACTGCCGACTCCAGCGGAATTCAACTGAATTTTCTCCCTCCAAAATCTGCTCTGTGGTATAGAAGCCGTCGATCGGGAAGCTTTCTGTGCCATGTTGCGTTATTTAGACGAACTGTGAGATGCGTTACGAGAAATTCCCGAAAACAGGTTCAACGGTTTCGCAATGAGATTCATACATGCCGCAGACATTCATCTTGGGAGACAGTTTTCCGGGCTCACCAGATCCAGTCCCGAGCTGGGACGATTGTTTCTCCAGGCCGGTTACTCCGCGTGGAATAACGTAATCGGCCATGCAATTGAGCGTAAGGCTGATTTTCTGACACTTGGGGGAGACATTTTTGACGCGTCCAATGCTTCGCTTCGTCCGCGAGTCGCTTTTCGGCAAGGACTGGAAAGGCTGAGAGACTCGGGAATCCCCGTTTACGCGGTCCTGGGAAATCATGATCCGCTTCAGACTTTTCCGGAGTCGCTGAGGTCTCTTCCGGGCTTGAATCTGTTCGGAGCAGATCCCGAGCAAAAGGAGATTGTACCGGGGGCAGTACTGTATGGAGCGAGTTTTCCGGTCCCAGCGGTCAAAGACAACCTGGTCGCAGCAATTCGGAGAGATCCCGGCCAGGAACTGGCCATCGGGTTATTGCACGCGAATGTTACCGGCACGTCCGATCATGATGACTACGCTCCGTGCTCACCGGGAGATTTGCGGTCTTCAGGTATGGACCTGTGGTGTCTCGGTCATGTCCATTCTCCTACCAGAGTGATGGAAAACCCGTTGGTATTGTATGCGGGATCTTCACAAGGAGCCCACAGGAATGAAAGCGGTCCCAGAGGGTGCTTTCTCATTAACCTGAACGGCGGACACATAGAAACCGAATTTCTCCCCACAGCGGCTGTACGATGGGAATACCTGAATGTGGATGTCGGCGACTGCTCGCATCCGGAAGATGCTCTTGAAGCAATTGAGCTGGGTTGCTCTGCACTGATTTCAGAAGGTGACACACTCGAAGCGCTTGTAGCTGAGATCCGTTTCGTAGGTTCGACTCCGCATTCTAGCATTCAAGTCCTGCTTCAAGACGAGGAGTTCCGCGATGTCGTTCGCGAGCGCCTCGGTTCCCTGCCCGTGCCTGCTTTTCCGTCCCGATTCCTGGACAATACGTACTCACAAGCCGATTCGCTGACCCGGGCTGACGGACTTCCGAGAGATCTCCAGAACCAGGCACAACGTATTCTGGATGACCCTGAGGAGACGCAAAAGTTCGTCCATCAGATTCGGAATGAACTGGCCAAAATAAACCAGGAATACTACAGAGACCTGCTACATGCCGAGCACTGGAATCAGCATCCCGAGGTTGCATCCGAATTCATGAATCAGGCTGTTGCACAGGTGCTCACCATGATTTCCGAAACCGCGGATTAAGTCACTTAATCTTTCGATCGACCAGGACTATGTGGATTCAAGAAATAGTAATCGAACATTTTGGAGCACTGTCCCGGATTCGCGTGTCAGACCTGAAACCCGGGCTCACGGTCATCGCAGGACCGAATGAGGCTGGCAAGACCACGCTCATGGAATTCGTTCGATCCGTATTTTTTGGATTTAAAAAGAGGAATTACAGAGGGAATCCCTATGCAGCAATGGGAAACAATTTTCGAAGCGGATTCCTCATTGTCAATGACCGAGATGCAGGCGTTCTAAGAATTTCGCGTAGTGAGAAACACGGCTTGAAAGAGGGTGATCTGTGTATCACGGACCGGAACGGTTCTCATGTCGATCCTTTCTTAGTGCCCTTCTCACCAAACGGATTTCGGAAATACGGATACGAAAATCTGTTTGCCTTCGACCTCGACCAAATGCGTCAACTCGATCGGGAGGCTTTACGGAGCAGAATTATCACTGCTGCCCTGGGGTCGCCTCGCACAAATCCGTTAAGCATTCTGGAAAAACTCAATGAACGCTCCCGCGAGTTGTGGAAGAAACCGGCCGGTGGCAGGGATTCTTTGTGGAAGACGCAATCGCGCATAGGAGAAATCAACTCCAGGCTCCGGCAACTGCAGGAACGTCCCGCAGAATGTGCAGCCTTGAATAAGCAGTTGGAAGAAGCAGGGCTGAGACGCCGGGAACTCGCCGAGCTCATCAGACACGCGGAATCCCAATTATCCGAACTGGAGCATGTTTTACGTTTTGAATCGGATTGGGAGCAGTTCGTATCTTTGGAACGCAAACGAGCGGAAGCGGAGGCTGCCCGGAATTTTCCGATAGATGGAATACCGCGATATGAAAGCGCTCTCCAGAAATATGAGGAAGCCAATCAGGAGCTTATTGAAGGGGAAGCACAGTTACAGCATCTCGTCAGACAACTGGAAACGCTCGCAATAGATTCAAATGTTCTCGAGCATGCAGACAAAATCCTCGCGTTGTCACGTAAGGCAGCAACCCTGGCCAATGTTCCGGATGAAATAGATCAGAGGCTCGTACTCGCTGAACGAGCTGGTGACCGACTAGCGCAGGAAATGAATAGGCTTGGGCATGGCTGGAATGCCGAACGCATTTGCGGACTAAAGCTTCCTCTTTCGCTTGAGCAGGAAATTCAGTCCTTTATCGATATGTACCAGGATCTGCGAGCCCGTATCCGAGATTTGGAGAATCGGATTGCATCGGCTCAGGATATTTCCGAGTCTCTGGAACAAAAAATCTCTGCCAAAAAAGACGAGCTGCAATTGTTGATTCGTGAAAGTGCAGGGTACCTGACGCAGAGGGATCGTGCGAAGTTGTACCAGTGCAAAGATTATTTTCAGAAGATGAGCGAGCTTGCTCATAGATCGCGGGATGAACAACGCGCACTGGATGCCCTGATTCAGGAAAAAATCGAACTAGCGCAAAACCTGAAAGGATTGGAGGTACAAAATCCCCGTTCCATATCTCCACCCGTTTTTTGGATCATTGTCTTCGCAACGCTCGCAATTGGTGGCGTAATTCTCCTGTCATCAATTATGAACGGTTCCGGTTGGATGCATGGATTTGCCGGAACCGCGGCTCTTCTCATCGCTCCCATGCTCTTTGCCTGGCGTATGAAAGAAGAGAGAGCACGAAATACGCGCATACACAATCAACGTGAATCGCTTATTCGAAAATCGAACTTTGTCACTTCCCGTCTGGCGGATATTGAAAAACGACGACGCGCCTATCTTCAGGAAATCGACTCGATCAAACGGAAAATCCGCGACACTGCCCGGGAGGTGCTCGACACACCGTCAGTGAGTCTCGAAGAAATCGAGAAGGCAGAGCACCGTTCCATTGCCTCAGAAAGTGCTTTCCTCAGGTCTCAATTCTTGAAGACCTCTCTCGGCAACGATCTTGCGGAACTGGAAATCCAGAATACCAGTAGCGCAAGATTGGAAGCATTCTTATCGGAAGAATTGCAGGAATTGACGAAACTTGACGAGAATTGGAAAATATTCATTGCAGAATGCGGATTAGGGCCCGAAGTGTCACCGGAAATCGCCATAGGTTTTGTGAGAAACCTCAGGAAGATCAGCGAAGCAATCAAGGAGGCTCACCAGGAAACCGAGGACCTGGAGTGCATACAAACGCGATGGCAGGCATTTCTACAAGAAATTCTGGACTTAGCGAATTTGATGGGCAGGGCCGTGAACGAACCTCCGCTACAGACTGTCATCCTATGGGATTCGGAAGCGCGTAGTATGAGAGAGCTACTCTCGCAGAAGAAAGGTCTGGAAGAAAAAGCGCGGGATCTCAGGGCCCGTATGGGTGTGTCAAGCTCACGGATCGCACATTCCCGCCAATCTATGGAGCGATTGTTTGCCACTGCAGGAGTTGCTGACGAGGAAGCCTTCAGGAAGCAACATCTCCAGTTTGAGCAGTTCGTTAAAATATCCGGCCAGTTAGACACTATCGCAGATCGGCTTACAAAAAGCATGAAATTCGCCGATCGTGAGGCTATGCACGCTTTTTACTCGGAACTGGACTTTTTTTCCCGGAAGAAGCAGGCAGAACATTTGAGAGGTGAGATCGATAATGCCAGGGTGGAATCGGAAGCGCTTCTGGAACGGATCGGTAGTATCGGCGCGAGAATAGCGGCACTTGAATCCGAGGATGAAACCGATGTGCTTCTTTCCGAAAAGCAAGAGTTGTCAGCTCGGATGCATGAAGACGTAAAGGCCTTGATAACGACCAGAATCGCACATAACCTCTTGGAAAGAAGTTTGCGCGTGTACGAATTGGAGAAGCAGCCGAAAATGCTCGAACGTGCATCAGAAATCTTAAGGAGCATTACTGGCGACAAGTTCCGACGAGTGATCATGCCACTGGAAGGAAATAAAATGAGGGTCGAACGTGAAAACGGAACCTGGATTGATGAGGAATTTCTCAGTCGCGGCACTCTGGAGCAGTTGTATCTGGCGTTGAGATTGTCAGATCTGGAGCTCTACCGGAGCGACAAATGCGTTCTACCTCTGATCATGGACGATGTTCTCGTAAATTTCGATTTTTTTCGTGCCGGGCTGACTGCTATGGAACTCGCGAAGTTTTCGGAAGACTCAGGAATACAGGTGCTGTTTTTCACTTGTCACCCGTCGGTTGCAGCACTTTTTCCCGAACGAGTCGCGAAAAAATCACTGGATAAGACACCGGAGTAAAGGATTGGCTATGTTCTCGAATATACGCCCTTTTTTGTCGTCCATAACGCTTCCGATCGTTATGGCTGTCGCAATCTTCTTATTGTTTCCATCGGTCCAGCCGGAAGCAGGTGCCCAAACTGTCAATCGCAATGGACTCAGGGACCTTCAGGAGGCATTCAGAACGGTAGTCAAAGCCGCAAAACCGGCAGTGGTTAACGTTTCCGCGATTCGTAACGTGGGGAGTAATCAATTGGATTCAAGTCTGGATCCCTCTCTCGAAAATCATCCTTTTCGCGATCTGTTCAAAGATGAGCTCTTCAGGAGATTCTTCGGAAGCCCGAATCCGGGAAAACAATATCGCCAGCAGGGGATGGCTTCGGGTTTCATTTTCGACCCGCGGGGGTACATTCTAACAAATCGTCACGTAATCGGATCTGCAGATCAGATTGTCGTGACCCTGGAATCGGATAAAAAGTACAAAGCGCGCGTGATCGGAGCCGACAGCAAGACGGACGTGGCAGTCATAAAGATCGACGGAAGAGGTTTTCCCGCCGCACAACTGGGTGACTCTCGGACTCTCCAGGTGGGCGATTGGGTCCTGGCTATAGGGAATCCTTTCGGACTCATGAAAACGGTTACATCGGGTATCGTGAGTGCCACGGGACGGAGAGAAATGGGCATCCTCGATTATGAGGACTTCATTCAAACCGATGCAGCGATCAATCCTGGTAATTCGGGAGGTCCTCTTGTGAACATAGAAGGTCAGGTCATTGGAATGAACACAGCCATTCTTTCCCGCAGCGGCGGTAGCATGGGTATCGGCTTTGCCATTCCTATCAACATTGTGAAAAAAATTCTTGAACCTTCTATGGCCGGTAAGCTCGATCCAGGAAAACAGAAGGGAACGAGACCGGCTCAATTGGATTCCTCAACGGACCATACGGACTTCTTTGACAGGTTTCTCCGTTCGGGAAGTCTCAAAAGTGAACCTACAGAGAACGTATTGCGTGGTAACCGAGCCGAACAGAATGTTCCATGACATGCTCTCTTGGCAGGAGACTTGAGCGTGCTCCGGACCGAAGTTTGGGGCCGGCGGTAAATTTCCCTTTTCTATTTTGAATTAAAATAGTATTATTAGGCAATTGTTTCCCAATCGGAGGTTTTTATGAACAAGAAGACGGCCTGCTTGGCCGCGGCTGTGGTCGTATGCTTTGCGATGATAGTCGGCGTGGCTCATTCAGAAGCGAAAGTTCCCGATTCGTTCAGGGACATTAAGCTCGGTATGAACAAAGCTCAGGTTATCGAGTTACTGCGGAAGAATCCCACCCATTTTTCCTTCGAAGATATGGGAGATGAGGTTGGAGAAATTATCCGAGGACATGATTTGTTCCGCTACGCCACGTACCGTTTCGACAAGGGCGGCGTGCTCGTCGAAATTGGTTTGCAAATGCGGGAAATTATAGGCAGGGACAAATGCATCGAGACATTTAATCAGCAACACGGTCTCAACTTGACCCCGCTGTCCAAGACCGTGGATTCGAATCATATAGTAGAGGTTCGCGACAACACTGTCATTCTGCGATTGGCAGCGGAGAAAGACATGCGGTCGGCTGCAAAATGACGGAATTGCGAACGGGTCGGGAGAAAGGTTTCTCCGACCCTGCCGCATTTTTTCGATTTCGATGCAGATGTCAGAAATCTATTCCCTTCTGCGGCTCAATTCCTTCCCGATACGCATGTTTTATTTCTCTCACTTCTGATACTGTATTGCTGCGCTGCAGCACTTCAGGGTGAGCGTCCCTTCCGGTAAGAACCAGGTGAAGGGATGGCGGTTTGCTTTCAATCAAATCGAGAACCTGATCCAGATCCACCAGCTTCAGTTTCAAAGCATTATTGATTTCATCACATATGAGAACATCGAAGAGACCTGAGAGCATCCTCTCTTTGGTTAATGAAATCGCATATTGCGCATTTTCACGATGTTCCGCATGGGGATACGGATTACCTTGAATCCCGCAGAAACCCTTTCCGGTCAGATGATGTTCGACCTGCGGTGCTAAACGTTTCAAAGCTTCAATTTCTCCGGCAAATATATCGCCTTTCATGAACTGAATCACACAGACTCTGAGTCCATGTCCGACTGACCTCAGAACGATTCCCAGGGCTGATGTTGTTTTCCCTTTTCCATTTCCGGTTATCACGACGATCAAACCAACGTGCACTTTCGGTTCCAGTATTTGTAGCTCGGGTGTGGCCATTTGACCCTCCATTTCATCTGTATAGTAAATGTATTATTGCAGGTCCAAAGGGTCAAAAATGGAAAGAGGCGACACCCACTTCTTTGGGTTTGAATGAGATCGCATCAACCAGATGAGATATTAGGACGATTCTTCAAAAATTTAGCGACAGAAACTTGGAAATGTTCAGTTACTCGTCACGAGATTCCGGGGCCAGCTCTATTACAGCCTCTATTGCTTCCACCAGATAGCGAACACCGGCATGCCCTGTAAGTATACGTTTCACTTCACGATGCTGGTATACCGTGCCCATAACCACCACGTCCGTAAGAACCCCTTCCTCCTGCCGGTACGCCGCATGACTTATTGCCGCTTCGGCCCCGATGTCGTTGTACGTCGTTTTCAACACCCATGCTTCCTTGCCCGGAACCTCTTTGAGCAGCACGTTCAGGTGTATGGCACGTTCCGCCATTACCCGGCTGTTGCTCGATCCCACACGATCCAGCTCTTCTACTGCTTCCGTAACGGAACGAAATGTGAGTTTGTGAGCCTCCATTGGATCCTCCTCTATGGCGTCCCGCCCCAACGCGAATAATCCGTGGAGACGAGTCAGCCTTTATTCGGTATCGTGAGGTACCGAGCTAAGATCGCTGAATACAGCTCCTGTGGCTCCTGCAGCTTTGTCTATGTCCGATGCTACCAAAATTTTGATTGACTTTCGCGTCTTCGGGGGTGAAAATTTTCTTAGACCCACTTTGAATAGAATTGTTTCCGAATTAAAGAGGCATTCTAACATATGAGATTGACACTTACTATTCCATTGCTTAAGATTCAAACTGAAGTGGATGCGTTCCTTGGAACGCATTATTTTACAGAAAAAGTTCAGACCTGTGCCTAGGTCGGGGAACTCATACGGATTGCAGCTTTTCATAATCATTGAATGTAATTCATTTTGAGAGGGAGCATCTCCTCATTTGAAATCAACTTCCGTACAAGAATCTTTGGGGACCGATTCAGCGGATGAGAGCCTTCTTTCCACAGGATCTATTCTTGCCATAGATGATGACGGGGTGACCGTCGGCATACTGAAAGATCTCCTGGAAATGAGCGGGTATACAGTATTCACAGCTAATGAGGGGCGTGAAGGGATAGACATTTTCGCGAAGACCCAGCCGGACCTTGTCATCACCGACATTCAGATGCCTCTCATGGACGGTCTTGAAGTCTTGGCAAAGGTCAGAGAGATCGACAGCACGGTTTCCGTAGTGCTTCTTACCGGACACGGCGACCTTGACAATGCGCTCCGTGCACTTCGCAGGGGGGCTCATGATTTCCTTCTCAAGCCGGTCAATACGGACATTCTGTTAAATACGGTACGACGAGGAATCGACCACTGTCGGCTCAAGCGATTCGAGCTCAATTACAAAAGACTTCTGGAAGAAGAGGTCAAGGCTCGGACCCAAGAGCTTGCCAGGACCAATGATTTCCTCAAGAGCATCCTTGATAGTTCAACAGGCGTGTCCATTGTATTGACCGGGTTCGATAAGCAAGTCCTTTTCTGGAATCGCGGAGCGGAACGAATCTTCGGCTATACCGAAGAAGAGATGATCGGGAATTCCATAACGAAACTTTATCCGGACGAAACACTCGATCCCGAAGCTATTGCACGTCTGAACAGCATTATGCAAAACGGCCAAGGCACCGCTCATGCGAATGTCAGACATATTGCAAAAGACGGCCGCACTCTCACGATTTCTTTAACAGTCACCCCGGTAATTGATTCAAATGGAGATCTGCGTGGAATTCTTGGCCTGGGACAGGACGTCACCGAACAGGTTCGACTCCATGAGGAGCTGCTCAAGTCATTCCAGAGAATAAAGAAAATACAGGGTGCATCCATTTTTTCTTTGGCCAAACTTGCTGAATCACGCGATGGAGAAACCGGTTTTCACCTTAAGAGAATACAGGCTTATTGTGACGCTCTCTGTAAGAGACTGAGTAAACGTGAGCGCTATAAAGAAGTATTGACCCCCGAATTTATCGAAGATCTCGTACAGTGTTCAGTGCTTCACGATATCGGAAAAGTAGCTATTCCGGATGCAATTTTGTTCAATCCGAAAAAGTTCGGCATTGACGAATACGAACTCATGAAACAACATGCGATGTATGGCGGAAAAGCTCTCGAAGAAGCTGCCGCTGAAGCAGATGAACCTGACGGTTATCTGTCTCTCGCAAAAGACGTTGCCTATTATCATCACGAGCGATGGGACGGGAGTGGGTACCCGTTCGGTCTGAAGAGGGAAGAGATCCCTCTGGCGGCTCGCATCGTAGCAGTTATCGATGTCTATGATGCACTGATCACTGAACGACGGTATAAGCGGTCCTACACGCATGAAGAAGCACGTGCGGTAATAGTACAGGGAAAAGGAACGCAGTTCGATCCCGAACTGGTTGAAGTGTTTCTTGAAATCGAGGACGAATTTCAGCGCATCAGGGATAAGGTCTCCGGCCAAAACTCTGCGCTCGAACTTGCCGGCTGATTTCGACTGGCCGTCCGTCCACCAGTTTCCTTTTCAAAATCAATCAATCTCGCGTCTGGGTGCTGAGGGGCAACCGGCAAGCGGATTGGCACCGCTCAAAGCTGTTTCGTGTGGATCCTTCGGAGAAAAAATGGCTCAATTAGATTCTATACTCCAGACAGCAGTTCAGGCCAAAGCTTCCGATGTGCACGTGGCAACCGGCAGTCCCTATCTTGTGAGGCAGTTCGGACAATTGAGGAGACTTAAATCTCCAAATCTTACTTCGGAAGCGGCTCGGAAGCTTATCTACGAGATTCTCACGCCTGCACAGCAGAGCATGCTGGAAAAGCAGCTTCAGATTGACTTTGCCTATGATTTAAAGGGTATCGCGCGATTTCGGGGAAACGCGATCCTCCAACGCAAAGGTCTGAACGCGACCTTTCGCATAATCCCTTCAAGAATTCCATCTCTTTCCGAATTGGGTCTGCCTCCCGTAGTGGCCAAGTTTTGTGATTATCATCAAGGTTTGCTCGTGGTTACAGGAGCAACAGGGCAGGGGAAATCCACCACTTTGGCCGCAATGATAGATCTCATAAATTCCTCACGGCCTGTACACATTCTTACGATAGAAGATCCCATAGAATTTATTCACCCCATAAAAAAAGGGTTGGTGAATCAGCGTCAACTGGGGATGCATACGAAATCTTTCGAGAACGCTTTACGTGCAGCTTTGAGGGAAGACCCGGATGTGATCATGGTGGGAGAGTTGAGGGATCTGGAGTCGATCAGGCTTGCCATTACCGCTGCTGAAACAGGTCATTTGGTTATAGGAACCCTATCCACTTCGAGCGCTCCCAAGACCGTGGATAGATTGATAGATTCCTTTCCTCCTGACGAACAGAATCAAATACGCGCTATGCTTTCGGAAGGCCTTCGAGCGGTTATCACTCAGAAGCTGCTTCCCAGCATTGACCGGAACGGGCAGGTGCTTGCAGCGGAAATCATGATAGGAACTGTTCCGCTGGCGAATCTCATACGATCCGAAAAGACTCATCAGTTGCCATCTATTATGCAAACCGGCCGTTCTCAGGGAATGCAATCGATGGATGACGCAATCATGCAACTGCTTCAGGCAAAGAAAATTTCACCCCAGGTGGCTCAAGATTACGCCGAGACCAAAAAACGCTTCGTGTAGAGGCAGATTTTGCCCAAAATAGATAGTTTACTGACTGAAATGATTCAAGCCGGCGCCTCGGACCTGCACATGGTTCCTGGAATGCCTCCTCTGTTGCGACTTAAGGGGGATTTAGTTCCTACCAAACACAAGCCGCTCTCGCATAAACTGAATGAAGCCCTCTTTTTTGAAATGATGACCGCCCAGCAGCAGAAGACTCTGCAGACAACCCTTGAACTTGACCTTGCACACGAAATTGCCGGATTGGCTCGTTTTAGATGCAATTATTTCTATCAGCGCAGGGGTGTGTCCGCCGTATTTCGTCAGATTCCCACCAAAATCAAGTCATTAGAAGAACTCGGCATGCCGGTAGGGGTTCACAATCTTCTTGGAATCAAGAAGGGATTGGTCCTGGTCACCGGTCCGACAGGATCCGGAAAGTCCACCACCCTTGCCGCGATGATTGATTACATCAATAGAAACGAAGAAAAACACATCATTACCATTGAAGATCCGCTTGAATTCGTTCACGAGAACCAGAAATCCCTCATCACCCAGCGTGAGATAGGCGCCCACGCGAGAAGCTTTGCCGATGCTCTTCGAGTAGCGTCCAGGGAGGATCCGAACATCATTCTTGTAGGTGAGATGCGGGACCTCGAGACTATCGCACTGGCGCTCAGCAGCGCAGAGTTGGGAATTCTGGTCTTCGGCACGGTCCACACCAACTCGGCCGTAAAGACCATCGACCGGATCATAAATGCTTTCCCCGCAAGCCAGCAGAATCAGGTCCGCACCATGTTGAGCGATTCTCTCAAGGCTGTGCTTGCTCAACAGCTTCTCAAGACTGCTGACGGCAAGGGAAGGTGTGCCGCTGTAGAAATACTGATCAGCAATCCCGCTGTGGGAAATCTCATCCGGGAAGGGAAGCTTGCTCAAATAGCTTCGATTATTCAGACAGGAAGCTCGGAAGGCATGCAGACAATGGACCAGGCGCTTCAACAGCTTGTAGATCAGAAGCGCATCATCCCGGAAGCGGCCTACTGGAAAGCAATCGATAAATCGATTTTTGCCGCCCAATGTCCGGCCGGATTCGTAGAATAAGAAGAGAATGCCGAGTTAGACTGGGTGTCGACTTCTTAGGGACTGTGGCTACCCAAGCGTGATAGATCCGTGCAATTTGGCTTCCCGTCCGAAACATTGTCTGAAGAACTCCACGATTTTGGTCTCTTCATCTCGCGTCATGAAATGTGCCGGTAAGGTTGGGGGTTCAAGACCGAGTCTTCTGAATTTGACCAGGCCTGTGGGATTGTACGGCAGGAGAACGACATGAGGTGCTCTCATTTCATGCAAAAGTTCGGCGATAAGTTTGAGATTCTCTGTCGTTGCCGTAATTTCCGGAATCAAAGGTATTCTGGGAATGACTGCGTCTCGTCTATGCCGTAGAAGTTGCTGCAAATTGGAGATAATCGTCTCGTTTCCCTTTCCCGTGTATGTCCTGTGCAGTCTTGAATTGCCAAATTTAACATCAAAATACATGAGATCCACGTACTGCAGAAGACTGTCAGCGAATAATGAATGATCAAAGAAACCGGATGTCTCAACTGCAACATGTATGCAGCGATCTTTCAAAGCGCGTGCCAGCTCTGTCAGGAATCCCATGTGCATGCTGCATTCACCGCCGGAAAAGGTAACGCCGCCACCGGAAGCAGCATAGTAGTTTTCGTCGCGCAGGAGAATTTCCAGCAGCCCATCTACTGTATATACATCACCCACTTTCCGGATACCGAGGCCGGGGCAAACTTCAGCGCACAAGCCGCAATGATTGCAGAGTTCCCGGCGAATCCTGAAAGGCGCAGAGAAGTCGATGGCATGCTGCGGACAAACCCTTTCACATTGCCCACACTGAATGCAGTCCTCCTCATGGAAAGCTATGCTGGGGCCAGCCCTCCAACACTCGGGATTGTGGCAAAAAACGCACCTGAGCGGACATCCTTTAAAGAAGACTACGGTCCTTATGCCCGGCCCGTCCTCGCTGCTGCCACGTTTTATGTCAGTTATGAGGGGAACGGAAATCAAATCGTTTGCTCTCTCCAAATGATTATCCCCGAGCTGATCCTAATCGCCTGGATTCCTTGATTTATAATAAGAAGTGTACGAACAGTATGGAAGAATAATCATTCAGTAATGCGATCGATGTTGTCATTGCGAGGAGCACCGCGATTGTCCCGCGTTTCGCGGAACAATCGCCTGATTCAGGTGCCTAATTTCAGGCGATTGCTTCGCTTCTTCAAGCCAGGCTGCTCACACCGAGCCTCTGGCACAGGTCGCGAACCATAAAACCGAACTTGAACAGATAATTCAGATTTCCTTCCGTGTCCACGTCGTTCTTGAATATGGCATCCATTGCATCGTGTTTCACACTGAGAAGAAATTTCCACAATGCCTCATTGTCCTTGAATGTCACTTTGAGATCCCAATCATCGATGGGATCGTCAAGGACATTCATTTCACCTCTGTGGAAAATAACCGATGTTGCAACTCCTTCCTGTGCCTGAAACAAGTACCTGCCGTTAAACGTTTCGATATGTTTTTGGTATCCGTCCAAAGCCGGAACAGGGTTCAACGGGTTGTTAGATATGGCAAATCCGAGTCCCATGATTTTGAGGAGGAGTTCCAGGAATTCGTCCGTTGCCCCGGAAAAGGCCCTTTCCAATATGTCGTCACGCAGGTTCATGCTGAAATTCCTTTCAGTCGAATTGTATTCTTTTCGGCATCTCGTCTCATGATTCCGGATCGATGTGATATGAATGGGATGCTCCCGAGGAGAGGTCGTATTCTGTACGCTCCATAATTTCCTTCTGCATCTGAGGACTCAGATCGCGGAAGTATGCCGTGTATCCGGAAACCCTTACGAGCAAATAGGGATAATTCTCGGGATGCGCCATAGCATCGAGGAAAGTCTCATGATCCATAATGTTGAACTGGATTTCGATGCCCCCCGGATCCGGCTTGTCTTCGGCAAAATACCCCTTGATCAGCGGGGTGAAATGATCGAGCATCGCCTTCTCATCCTGTTCCGGGGCAAATTTGATATTCAATGCGACACCGCTCGATAAAGCCCGGGAAGGCAGCATTGCGGCTGAATTCAATGCAGAGGTCAAGTGGGTGGCAACTCCGGATACGGGGGTTATTCCACTGGCAAAGTTTTCGCCATCTTTCCGCCCGTTCGGGAGTGCGCCTGTCACTGCCGACAACCCTGCATGTATGGTCATTGTCCAGTATCCGACTCGATACTTGCCGCCTCTGTAGTTATTTTTGCCCCTGAATGCTGCGTCCAGTGTCGTAACGAGCCACTGAGCGTTTTCATTCGCACCCGGATTGTCGTTACCGTATTTCGGAACTTTCTTCGTCCTTGCATAGAGGTCGTCGAAACCAGCGAAATTGGCGCTAATTGCTTCCATCATTGTGGAAAGGGGAATCCTTCTGTCCGGAGCTGGATTAAAGCAAAGCTCCCGGATGACGTTCAAGGAATCCGCAGTGTCTGCCAAAGCGATTATGGAGACTCCTGAGGAATTGATCTTCGCTCCACCCTGTATGACGTCCGATCCTTTATCCATCGGGCCCTCGAAAAGAGAAGATAGGATCGGAGTCGGATAGAAATCCTGGTGTACCTCACCCAGCAAATTGTTGAGCCTCACGGCCCTGTCTGCAACCCATTCCAGTTGTGTCCTGTACGCATCCCGGAATTGTTCGAACGTTTGAAAACCACCGTGATGACCGGTTTCTATGGTGAGCAGGCGAGATCCCGTGTGTCTCATGCGACCGTTGAACAACGCAAGCTCAAGGACTGCGGCAACGTTCACCAGTAAAGCCGCACAATGAGCATAGGTCCTGCCGGCGCTCACGGGTTCTACGCAGCCGACAATGCCGTAATCTCTCGCGTGCGCGAGGCTGTCACCCTTGTCCTGAAGAGCGAGAATGACGGCTTTATCGTTGTGAATCGCCGGAGTCGCTCCGGTGTTGATATTCACTTCACAAAGTCTGCGCAAATAGTCTTCTGAATTTATTCCCGGGAAATATCTTGCGTTCAGGTTCGGATCGCGAAGTTTCATCAACTCCGTGGCTCTCAGAATGAGGTATGTGACATCGTTCACGGAATCGTTTCCCTGGCTGTCGATACCCCCTATGGTAATAGCCTGGTTTGCTCCGGTTCCGCCAAAAAGCTGTTCTGCAGCCTCTGGCATCATCGGAACGTGATCGCCTATCTTTAGCCAGAAGAAGCAGAGTAATTCCAAGGCGTCAGTCGGATGCAAGTGCCCCCCATCCACATCCTGCCGGTACAGGGGATACAACACTTGATCCAGACGGCCCAGGCTGAAGCCGACATTGGGATTCTCCAGATTCAATGCGGTCCAGCATACCCAGATGGTCGTCAGCGCATCTTTGAACCCGGTAGCAGGATGTTCGGGGACTCGCCGGTATCTTTCGGCAATCTCATGGAGCCGACGTTTCTTCTCGGAAATTGTCTGCATCGGTGCCAGCAATTCTGCCGTAATTGCAAGATTTCGGGAATACGCGACAATGCCTTCGAGCACCTCGATTATAGCCGCGTAAAATTCTCGTTTCGCTGGAGTATCAGCGGCAGCCATATTCTGTTCCGCCTCGTTGATGACTCCTCTGAGACCGAACCTTATCGCCCGGGAAAAATCAGGGATCGTATGGGATATGCACAGTGGTTTACTCGTCAGGAACAATACCAGGAGCTGCATGAGCTTCAATTCTTCAGATGACTGATGGTAAGCCTCGGGATGCTGGGCGTACGATCTGACGCGAGCAATTTCAAGTATGCTTCGGTTCATCCAGTGTGGAAATATCTCGAAATTGAGCTTCTCAATATCCGGAGTGGTTATCTGGTACGGATTGTGTGCTCGTTTCGGCAGACCGTGCAGTTCCGGCCACAACATAAGACCGACCAGTTCGGGATACAACAGCACTCCTTTGAACTTGCTCGTGGTGGAACCGGCGAAGGGCGACCAATCGTCGAAGAAGAACGGGCGCGGGTCGGGATACGGATCTGTTCCTCTCTGGTACGCCTGATTGTGCCAGACAACCGATTTTCGATTCTCCAGTACTTTGCGATAGACTCTCGCTTTATCCAGGATTGAAATTGTCTCCTGGTTCAGGAGATTGCTTTCCACATGAAATTTGGTTACCAGTTCAGGGCGTTCGATGCAGACTTCAGGAATGGCTCTGAAATAGGCTTCCCGTAGGAGCATGAGCGGGCTGCCCTCAGGAAAATCATACTTCTTGAGATCGAGAATCCTTGGTGATACGCCCATATTTGCCCCCTCTTGTAGTAGGTATTATGTCGATCGGCGAACAGAGACTCGAAATTATATCCTCTTGCACGTGAAAGTTAGAATAAAATTGCTCTGCAGTTAGGATTATGTGTTCTAAAGTGTTGAAGTTATTCGATACAAGAAAAGTATAGTAGCGCCCGGCATCCCCGTTGGGCGCAATCGACTGGATTTATTTGCCTATTTTCGCCGGCACGCAGGCTTGCGGCTACCAATTTCGATGTATTGCTCTGCACCGTCCGCGATTAAATTTGAGAATCAGTATACGCGGAAGAAGTGGTGAGGGCCTTTGAACGGCCCTCATCGAAAGAGAATTATGCCTTCATGGTCTCTTTTGCGGCAGTAAGGGTATTCTTCATCAGCATGGCGATGGTCATCGGGCCCACACCTCCGGGTACGGGGGTGACGGCTGCAGCCTTTTCCTTTACTGCAGCATATTCGACATCTCCAACGAGCTTCCATCCTTTTTCCGTTCCGGGAGCATCCACGCGATTGATGCCGACGTCGATTACGACCGCTCCTTCTTTCACCATGTCACCTTTGAGGAATTCAGGAACGCCGATAGCTGCTATGATAATGTCGGCTTCGAGGCATCTCTGCTTGAGATTCTTCGTTTTGGTATGGCACATGGTCACGGTGGCATTCATATCACGCTGGTCGAGCATATTCGAGAGAGGCCGCCCTACGATGTTACTCCGTCCCAGGATTATCACATCCTGACCCGCAGTCTGGAAGCCGCCACGTTTGATAAGCTCGATAACGCCTGCGGGGGTGCACGGAAGGAAGCGCACTTCTCCGATGCTTATCAACCCTACGTTGAAGGGATGGAAGCAATCCACATCCTTCTCCGGAAGAATCGATCGCAGAATCTTGGTTTCGGGAATATGCTTGGGGAGCGGAAGCTGGCAAAGTATTCCGTGGACGGATTTATCTTTGTTATATCCGTCAATTACTTGCAGAAGCTGTTCGGTTGTTGCGTCCGCGGGGAGTTTTGTTTCCAGGGATCTGATGCCGATGTACTCGCACGCTTTTTTCTTGTTCAGGACGTAAACTTTGGAAGCCGGATCGTCACCCACAAGGATAACGGCGAGGCAGGGTTCAAGTCCCTGAGCTTTCAACTGCACGACTTCTTCCTTCATTTCGTCCTTGAGCTGTTGGGATACTTCGTTTCCGCTTATAACTTTAGCTGACATAAAGACCTCCTTATCGATAGAAAATTGACTTTGAGTGAAGACTTCGCCCGCATAAGACGAATGCCCGATTACGAAACTGCAATTGCACCCGGTGACTGAGTGCGGAGAATTAAACTAAGTCGCCTCGGATTCAAGGGCCGCGGCGATTTCTGCTATGGCTTTGTGGATTTGTGGGTCGTCCAAAGAAGGTGGCCGACTTTCCAGGTCCGCCCTGGCTATTTCCTCCGAGAACGGCAGAATGCCAATGAGCGGAATGCCATCCAGGTTCCTGTGCAAGAATGCCTCTTCTTCGGAGTTTCGCACTTTACTGCCTACGGCTGCCACTTTATGCAATCCGATATCTTTCGTCAGTTCTCGGACCTTCGCAGCAGTCTCAATGCTTCTCCGACCAGGTTCCACAACAATCAGCAGGCGATCGACTCCCTGGGCCGTACCACGTCCAAGGTGCTCGATACCCGCTTCCATATCCATAATCACGAGATCTTTTTCATACAGAACGAGGTGCGATACCAGAGCCTTCAGCAGGACGCTTTCAGGACATACGCACCCGCCGCCTCCTTTTTTCACTGTGCCCATAATGAGAAGGCGAACTCCATCCTTTTCGCGACCGAGAGCTTCCGGGAGATCGTCGACTTTAGGGTTCATTTTGAAGAATCCACCAACCGTGCCGGGACGAAGTCCTGTTCGCTCGGTAATGAGTTCCTCCATCTTTGCCACGGGGACGATACCCGCGGTTTCTATCCCCAATGCAGATCCCAGATTTGCATCGGGATCCGCATCCACTGCCAGAACTCTGTACCCGTTTCGAGCCCAGTACCTGGCCAGTAGACTGCTCAGGGTTGTCTTTCCTACACCACCTTTACCGGATACTGCTATTTTCATTGTAATCCTCGCTTTGCTCCGCCCAGAATGTCATGTAGTGAAAGAATGTGCATCAGCACCTTCGGGCGGAAGCTATCCACGGGACGCTCTTACGAGATCGAGAACCGCCATTTGACCTGCGACGGCCATATCTTCGGCACTAAAGAAAATATCGGCAGTCTCATCAAAGAGCACTGTCGCCTCTGCCGGAAATTCTTCGTCGCCTTTCCACAAAATGCACGTAATCGGCATACAGGGGAAATAGGACAATTCAACTGCAGCATCACCGGTTTCAAGAATTTTCCCATGCAATCGTTTTCCCGCGTTTACCAGAGCAGCGGGATCAGAACCGAAAATACTGACCAGCACTTCTTTTGTCCGGCGATTAAATGCAGGCTCGTAGAAGTGCCCTTCTTTGAATTCTCGAAAGTGTTTGAGCTTTCCGGTCGGCTGGCGGCCGTCCGCATTATTGAGGTAATGAATTGCCAAAATGGCGAGCCAAATGGGAGCTTCCTCATCAGTCTCTTTTATGGAAAAACGATGAGTATCGGCATTCATGATAATTTCTTTATCCAGATGGGGAATTATGACGGATCGTCCCACAAATCGCGCGGCTGCTTTCTCCGCGACTCGTCCGGGATCTCTTCGATCGAATATCTCCAGACCGATCTTCAGGGCCTGTTCATAATTTTCCTGCTTAGGAAGCTCCGGTTTAGACAAGTCTTTGATATTGAGCATGGTTCAGATCCATAAGTTAGATCAAATCATCAACCGTCGAACCGATTCCACGTGTTCGAGCGACCGGAGTTCGTCCATTGCCGCATCGTCCACCTTGGAATCGGTATTCAGAAAGAGCAGCGCCTCTCCACCCGGAATCTTTCGGGCAAACTGGAAATGGGAAATGTTGACTCCCTTTTCGCCCAAAGACATGCCAACTTTACCGATAACTCCAGGTTTATCATAACCCTGGAGTAGGACCAGATTCCCGGACAAATCGAACTCGCCGCGGAAAGGTCCGTATCGAACCATCCGAGGCTCGGATTTACCAAACAGGGTCCCTTCCACGAGATGCTCTCTCCGTTCGGTAACCACGGTGAAGCGAAGCAAAGATAAGAAATCCTCGCCCCTGCTGACCTTGGTCTCAGACATCAGGATTCCTCGTTCTTTGGCGACCATGGGGGCGTTTACCTGATTGACTTCATCCGCAATGATCGGGGTGAGAAGGCCTGTGAGAAAGGAGGTGGTTATGGGCTTCAATTCCATGTCGGTCACAACGCCGGAATATTGGGCTTCCACGCTCTTTATCCCGGTCTCGATCATTTGGCCCAGGAACAATCCCAATCTCCTTGCCAGATCCAGATACGGTTTGAGGTTCTCGAGGGCTTCTCCTGCGACTGCCGGGGCGTTAACCGCATTGCGGATGGTTCCTTCGAGGAGATAGTCACGGATCTGAGTTGCCACGGCAACTGCCACGTTGTCCTGAGCCTCTTGTGTGGATGCTCCGAGGTGCGGCGTGCAAATCACCTTATCGTTGGAGACGAGACGGTTTAGTCCCGGCGGCTCGACAGCGTAGACATCCACCGCTGCACCGGCAACTTTGCCTGCCTCAATAGCTGCTGCGAGGTCTTCTTCGTTGATCACCGGTCCTCGTGAACAATTGATGATGCGAACTCCATCTTTCATAATGGAAATGTTCTTCTCACAAATCAAGTTTCTCGTATCATCCGTAAGTGGAACATGGAGGGTAAGGAAATCCGCTTCCTTGAAGACTTCCTGTAACGTGCAGAGTCGGATTCCCATTTGCTTGGCCTGTTCCTCCGAGAGAAACGGGTCATACGCCACCACTCTCATGCCCAGGCCCATGGAACGGTCGGCTACAACGGAACCAATTTTGCCGAGTCCTACGACGCCAAGCGTTTTGTTGAACAGCTCTGTCCCGGAAAATTTCTTCTTTTCCCACTTTCCCTGTTTCATGGACGAGGTCGCCTGCGGAATATTCCGTGCCAATGCCATCATCATAGACATGGTGTGCTCGGCCGTTGTGACGGTATTGCCTCCGGGGGTGTTCATAACGACAATGCCCCGTTTTGACGCTGTGGGGATATCAACATTGTCGAGTCCGGTGCCCGCACGTCCAACCACTTTCAGATTATCTGCGGCGCCGATTATGTCCGCAGTGACCTTTGTGGCTCCTCGTATTGCCAGACCGTGGTATTGACCGATTATCTGCTTGAGTTCGTCAGGGCTGAGTCCGACTTTAACATCAACTTCGATTCCCTCTGCCTCTCGAAAGATTTGCACTCCCAACTCGGACAGGTTATCCGAAACAAGGACCTTCACAGCCCATACCTCCTTTTTTCTGAGATTTTTGGCACAAGATTTATCACTTTGAGCCCGGAACGCGAGGTTCCCTCGTCACGAGGGCCCAGGCATACTCGTTTTTTCAAGCAATGGTGAGATTCATGAAACGGCATTCGAATGAACAGATGAATTACGCACGAGATCCTGAAACTTTTATCAGGAACACAGAAAAGTGTCAAGAAACGATGCAATTATCATCATTATCGTACGGCAAATCAGATTACAGGTCGGACCGATTCAGGAACTCCAGCAAAGCAGGAGGATCATACCCAACAAAGCAATTGCCATGGGCGCAATAGGGGGCTCTTGATGCAAGATTCGCGGGGTGGGCGCTGCTGCATTGTGCGCATTCGACGTGCGGGGGGCTTCCACAGAATCGAAAATTATCTCTGCCCACGGAATGTCCTCTTCTTCCCGAACGGTGACTTTCCGAACCGAGCTACTGCCGGCATAGCTCACTTCGGTGGGGCTGAAGGAGAGCGGAGCGGGTCTCTTTATGAATTTCTTGTAATCCGGCTTCTTTTTTTCTGGGGCTTTCAAGTCGGATCATTCCTTTCCTTTGATGATTTCTGTGAGCTCGTGCATCAAGTTTTCGAGATCCCGGCTTCCCTTGCAGGAAGGGGACAGGAGAAATATCGGCTGTCGCAGGGCATTAGCCTTGTCGAAATTCACGTCCTGGCGAATGACCGTCCGAGTTATATACTCTCCATAACTTTCCGTCAAACCTTCCAGAATCTGCCGGCTCACAGAGTAGCTGCTATTGTAGTTGTTTGGAATTATAAGTATTCTTGGGATAGTGTGCCTGTATGTTCCCGAAATGTCACGAATTGAATCGAAGAGATACTGCAATCCGTAAAAGGAATTGCCGTCAAGTTTCACGGGAGCAAGGAGAACATCGCAGGCAAGTAGAATGTTGAGGCTGGTCAAATCGTACGATGGCGGCGAATCTATGACTATTACATCGTATTCAGTCGATGCGCGGACGGACTCCAGTGCGCGGCGAAGCCTGTATTCTCTCTCGGGTTGCTGGAATAGATAGAGGTTCATAGAGCACATGGATAAGTTCGCGGGAACGAGGTGCAGATTTGGCGAGAGTTTACAGGCCACCTCACTCAGCTGGACGATGTTCTTTTTTCCATCGGGAACCAGCATTTGCATGAGCGTGAGATTAAATGCTGAAGGTTCTTTTCCAAGCGAAGTGGTCATGTGACCTTGGGGGTCAGCATCCATCGCGAGCGTCCGATATCCGGATTCAGCCAGTTTCCAGGCAAGATTTGAGGAAACTGTGCTCTTTCCGACCCCACCTTTCATGTTGAATACTGCAATACAAACCGGTCGGCTTGACACAACCGGTCTCAGATTGAACAGATCTCGGATGTTTTCAAGATCTTCAAAGGAATAAATTCGATTTCCATTCTCATCCCGCTCTGTTTCGGGAATTCTTCCCTCGCGCTCGTACGAAAGCAGAGTCTCTTTTGAAATGCCGAGAATTCGAGCAGCTTCGATGGGTCTGTAGCGTTTCGTTTCCAAGAGAGGTCCCCTGTGTCGGAGGGCTTTTCAACTATGAAGTACGAAAAAATGCTTCAGGTGCAGGGCTCATATAATACGAATTAACAGAGAAAACCGTTATTTCGAAGATTGTCTTGATGCAGCTTGGCTTGTATGTGAACTCAAGAGATAAGTCAAGAGGTTTTGGAAGCGGGAAAAGCGCGAAGCTGGGGCTCTCATTGATACGAATCGGCTTTTCGTGCGCATGTCGTCGGATGAAAGAATGGCTGCTTCAGAGGAATCATGATCCAGTGAATATACAATCCTGATAGGGATTGATGCTGAATAGTCCCTTGCATATGCCTGAATTTCTTTGGGACATAGATCAAGTGCAAACTAAGAGTGGACAGGCTTGACTGGTTCAGAAAAGGTTCTCAGGAGCCGGCATGGAGCACGCCCCTGAGAATTGCTATGAACGCACAAAATTACTACAGTTTTTGGCGGATCTCTTCTTTTCTTGTCTCGAATTTATCGCCGAGTTCTTTGATTTCATTCTTTTCAAGATGGGCTCTTGCCAATTTGAAAATCTTCGATTCTTCCTCTTTGATATGGTGTTCTATCATTTCTTTGAGGACTTTCAGCTTTGCCGGCCATCGCTCATCCTTCATGGAGGTCTTTTCAAGCTCTTTGAGAACACTCTGAGCGGCTCGATGCTCTTCAATGCCTTCCAAGGTTGCCTCTTTAGAATCGTCATCCATCAACTTGGAGTAAAAAAGTGATTCCTCGGCTTTCATATGAGGAATCAATTCTTTTCTCAGATCCGAAAAGTCCTGCTCTCGTGAATTTTCCGATTCTGTCAGTTTCTGAAAAATGTCCTTCACTTCCTGATGGTCTTTCTTGATGCTTTGTAAAATGTCCATTCGTGTTTCTCCCTGATGTAATTCAGCATTCAACTAATTGTATCCGCTATCCCGTTTCAGGCAAAAATTGCGTCTGAATCAGTTTAACAGCCCGTCTAATAACTTTGCTCGGTACAGCGTTCTCAAATGTCTATTCCTAATAATTTATATCCATGGTAATGGCCTGAACATCGCGAGTCAAGCCGTTCGAGACAAAACTCCGGAGAGACTTGTCTGCCTTAACAGTAAAAATGTGTTCGACACAAAAAGATATTCCGCTGCAAATGAGATTCGAAAGTATACGCGTTGACACGCAAAATAGCCCCGGATACTATGAACTGAGTATTTCAAATTAATACAAACCGATCGTGTTATCGGCACATACGGTTCTTCATTTGTATATGGAGAAAAAATATGATCGTGTACGGCGATGTATGCGAAAGCAAAAATACGGTTCTCTGTATCGATAATTTAATACAACATGCTTTGGAATTTGACGCAAACCGCGAACATGCGCTTGCTACGGATTTGCTTATCGAGTACGGAATGTTCGAAGCCGGACTGACTGACCACTTCTGCAAAGATTTGGACACAATTAATACTGTGATCCGGGAACTCAGGCGCGGTGGAGTCATGACGGGCCGCCTGTTTGCAAGCTCATGGAAAGAAGACGGACGAGTTTCAGTATCAGATCTGATGGACCTGCTCAATCGGTTGCGCTGTAATTTCTTGCCCGAAGCAATCATGGTCAAAGTGCCTGAGGGATACGCGTTTTACGGTCTTTATCCCGAATTCTACTATGAGTCTGCACTCAAATTCGTTCGGGATGTACAGCCGTCACACGTCGTCTGCATAGGAATTCGCAGCATTGGAACGAGTCTTTCTTCGGTTCTTGTTGCTGCACTTGAGTCGACAGGTTGCCCGGCAACGAGTTGCACAATCAGACCAAGAGGTGATTATTTCGATCGAGAGACACATATATCGGATGAACTCGCGATGGAAATAGATGCTAATGCAGACTCATGTTTTCTCATTGCCGATGAAGGCCCTGGATTGAGCGGTTCGTCTTTTGCCTCTGTGGCCAAAGAACTCTCGCGACGGGGAATCCCGGATGAACGCATCATACTGTTCCCGAGCTGGAATCCCGACGGAAACGGATTCATCTCTCGAAAAGCGACGGAACAATGGCAAAAACATCGAAAATTCCTTACCGAATTCGAGGAGTTCTGGCTCGATTCAGGGAAATTCCGGCAATCCTGGGCTTCTAACTCGGTCAGCGACATTTCAGCAGGGAAATGGAGGCCGATTTTCTTTGAAAATGAATCCGAATTCCCTCCTGTGTATCCCCAGAACGAACGGCGTAAGTATCTGATTTCATCGGGTGGGATTTCAGGAAACAGAAAGATGCTGCTCAAGTTTGCGGGCCTGGGGCATTATGGACGAGCCGCGTATTCACGAGCTTTACTCCTGGCGGAACAAGGCTTCTCGCCACAAGTTTTGGGCCTGAAAAACGGGTTTATCGGATACGAATTCATTTCGGGCAGACCACTGACGAAGGAGGACGTGTGCCCCTCATTCATGCAAACTGCAGCACGTTATTTAGCCTTTCTCAAAGACCGTTTTCCCGTTCATGCAACGAGACCTCCCGAAGAGATCGGAGAAATGATCGTTGACAATTTGACTGAGACTGCCGGCAACTATTGGGTAGGCAAGTTTGTCGAAACGTTTCCGGATATGTCGGCGTTAAAAGGCGTCCAAGCTGTCGCAGTCGACGGGAGATTATTGCCGCACGAATGGATGAAGACTGAAGCAGGATATCTCAAAACTGACGCGACGGATCACCACTCGGACCATTTTTTCCCGAGTTGCCAGGATATAGCGTGGGATGTGGCGGGGTTATGCGTCGAGTTCGGACTTGATGACAATTCTCAATCGGCATTTGTGGAACTGTACTCAAAATTATCAGATGATTGGGATATCAGGCGTCGTCTTCCGTTCTATACCATTGCTTACATCGTATACCGATTGGGATACAGCGTCCTGTTCAGGGACATTATGCGGAAATCTCCTGAAGGAGCACGTTTTGACAAATCGGCTCGTTATTATTTGGAGTTATTCCAAAAAGAAATGTACAAACAACACATGATGTTATGAGAGACCGGGACCGGCTATTGCGGTCCGGTCGCTTGTTGCATAGCTCTTGGTTATCGGCGAATTTCCTCTTCCATGTACCGTTCTTTTCTTCTGGCTCCAGTGGTCCAGTATCCGGCGTGGCCGTAATAACTTGCAAGTCTCTCCTCGTAACTGCGATCCGGCATAATGTCCCCCGAATATTCAGGAGCATTCTTGATCTGGTCGCGACTCATATCCACATGCACCTTTTTATCATGCCATCGGACGGATTCGATCCAATCGGGAGAAACCAGAACCTTTTTCCCGGGCCACCAGTTTCGGGTATCCACAATTATGTAACGGATCATCCATTCGGCATCATCCACAAGGAAATCTTCAACATGGCCGATATCTCCGTCCCGAGCTTCGATATAGAATCCGGTGACTTCATGACTGTTCTGTAATCGCTCGGAAACTGCTTCAGACCAACCGTAGTGTCGTCCCAAACGGGAAACATAATCGAGCGACAGCGGTTCATCCTCTTTCACTTCCGGGCTGGATTTGATTCTGTCCTTCGTGAGTCCGATGTGCAGAGCTTTTTCAGTATGATCGATTCTGTTCAATGCCTCAGTGGAAATCACAACCTTTCGACCAGGCAGCCACTTACCGGTGTCAAGAAGAATGTAATGAACTTTCCAGGAACCTTCTTCAAAGTAAAACCCTTTGATACTTCCTATTTCACCATCGCTGGCATATACGTTGTAATCTTCCAATTCCGAAATTTTTCGCAACATTGTCTTCTCTCCTCGATGAGGTTTTGATTATTAAGTAGACGTAACATTTTCCTTCACAATCCCTGTACATACCATTCTTTTCGAGAACTCTCTGAAAGGGCGATTATGCAACTATTGTACCAGTAAGACAGGAAAACAGCGGATTTTCTCTCACGACTCAAGGTCTCAATCAGAGCCGACGGGGTGCGCGTGCGTTAGATCAATGAAATAAAAATCATCAGAATAGCAATAGGTTATGTGGGAGCCTCAGCGTAAGTCGAGATTCCGCCTTCTTTCTTGTGTTTGCATGCTGTACACGGGACACTCTGTTTCAACCAGTAAGGGCAAAAATAGCCCTTATTGAAAGATGTCGAGGGGTTTCGGCCCAAGCAACATCCGCTTTCCCTGCATCACTGCTTTGCGCCCACAGTGCTGAAAATAGGCCTTTCCTGAAAATATCCGGATTTGCCGTGCACATAGCGTTCGACCACTTGTACCGCAAAATCGGCAAATTCATGAGGGTCGAGCGGTGGACTTGTATGATGAGGACGTTTTCCCTTCGATTCAGGGGTAAAGCATAGGGTAATAGTGGTATCGAATTCCCGAAGAGCCTCCATCTGATGGTCAAACCAGTCGAGTGCGTGAGGACGCAGCCAATCAGCCCAACTGATCCCGGTCCTAAGCCTCTTCACTTTTAGTCTCCTGAGCCAGTGAATGATGGAATCGAACCGAGGGTCCTGGAAGTGAATCCATTGGCAGATACCCATTTCAGAATTGAAGCGCTGAAACGCCGGTTTCGGCGTATTGTCCGCGCGAATCAATCCCATGTAAAAGTGGCGGTAGTAAGAGCTGCCTTCGCTTTCCTTGTGGCGAGTCGTAGCATCCCACGTGGGAGGTAAATCAAACAGGCTGTACCAGTACACCCGTCCGAGGCGGTCAGACAGAAGCTCGGTAGTCCGCTCAATCCCGAATACCTGAACTTCTTCCGCTCCAAACGACGATGCGCCGACTTCGGTGATCCACACCGGAAGGCCCGCAACGCCTTCAATTTCAGCAATTTTATTCGGCCAATCGTGAATTTTCCAGTGGTTCCAATCCAGGGGAAATCCATGGACAGCCACCGCGTCAACATGTTTCAGTAAGCCGTATCTTTTGAGAAGAGCGATGAATTTGGGATCGATAGGAGAAATTCCCCCTAGCACTAAAGTGAGTTCCGGGGATAGATTCCGAACGGCCTGAGCCGCCAGCATTGTCATTTGAGTGTATTCTTTCCATTCGGGGTCCATCTCGAAATCCCAGTGCGAAAGATTATTCGGCTCATTCCAGAATTTGATCGCTTCTATCATAAACATGCTCCATCAAACAATTGGGTGCAGTCATTCCGTTTCCATTGGAACGCTGTTGAGTTGTGCCAGGCTTTTCGTTGCAATTGAGATCTCTTCCCGGTTCACGTCAGTATTGCGGGGGGCGTCTCGACGGCAGATATAAATTTCGTGCCCCGGATTCTTTAAAACACGGAGTCCGCACGAACGAAGCATTGCCAGAACCGCTGCATGATTCGGAGCCCACCAGTTGGTTGGATCGCCGGCAAGGGATTTTTCGATAAAAGCCATTTTCGGCCATCCGGGGTGCAGGAGGAGTAATCTATCATCAATCGTTAGACTGTCATCGAAGACAAACACTTGCTCTCCAGGCATTGTCAGCGTCTGAAACACCAGAAGTTTCTCAAATTTTTCAGAGACGATGTCAAGGGCAAGCAAGGGATGCCGTAGATGATAAAATACACCCATAAACAGTATCAGATCGTAGGACTCTTCCATGAAAGCGAGTTCGTAGACTTGCTTACGTAAGAATTGGATACGGGAGCCCATCCCGAACTGCCCGGCAGCCCATCTGGCCTGATCCAAATAATGATCGTCGATGTCTATCGCCGTGACATCCGCCCCGCGGGCTGCCAGTTGAAGCGAATAGAATCCGGCATTGCATCCTATATCCAAGACAGTCCAGTCGGTCATGTCCTCCGGCAAATCAGGAGAAATTAGGCGCCATTTGTAGGTCGGAAAATCCCCGAGTGGATGCCCTGGAGCAGTTTGCGTGCCATCCGGCAAGTGAATATTGTGAAACCACGGTCCCAGTTCTGCTATTTCATGCTCCAATGGAGTCCGGGGCTCGGATATTTCTGCCTCTAACGTGGTAGGCATTTGCAACCCCTCATTTTAACCCGAAGGATAGACAGGAACTTCCTTTATGTTCCGGGATTCATATCTCCATGTATCTGTTATGAGAGCCAATTCCCCCTTGATTAAGGTTCCGAAAAGGGCATGCTATCAACTGATTTGCAGCCATATCGGTGTACTTATTACCGAAAACAATCCGCTTGAGATCGCATGAATAATGCCCATATGATTTATCAAGGTTCTCGCCACACAGATCGTCCTCCGGAATATGCAGGTTTCGATAAGGCCAGTTTCTTCAAAGCATCTCGTGCATATTCCTCCAGTTCTGAAGCTCTATGAGCCGAAGTGTGAGCATTGAGAATCTTTTTGCGTGCAGCATTCCCGATGGATTTGCGCTCGCTTTCCGAAGTATTCTGAAGATACGCGAGAATGTCTTCTGTTGATTCAGCCATCAGGATTTCTTCACCGGGGACGAAGAAGTGATCCAACCCTGGCCACCAGTCGCTCACAATAGGTATTCCGCAAGCAGCGGCTTCGAAAAGCCTGATACTGGGAGACCAACCGGCTCTGATCATGTCACTGCGGGTGAGATTCAGAGTGAATCGTTGTGAATTGTAAAAGCTTCGATGATCCCCGGGGGGAATATGATCGATCCTGTGCACATTTTCAGACCAGACCACGGAAGAGGGATACTGAGGGCCCGCTACAACGAATTTACCCTTTTCCCAATGCGACGCAGGCACATTCAAGAACCGCTCCACCTTTGGTTGTCTATCCGGGCTGTACGTTCCGAGGTATCCTAAATCCCATTTCACAGCTCTCGTTTCCGGCCTGTAAACAGAACAGTCTACTGAGCAGTACAAAGTTCTTGCACAAGGAGAACCCATTTCATCTTCAAGAACCTTGAGCACAGGACCGCCCGTAAAAGAAAGATAAAGATCGTATTCGGGAATGAGGTCTGCAGTGAGATACTGACACGTTCCTTTGGCGATAGCCGCGAGAGTTACAGGGGTATCGATGTCGTAGAAAGCTGCTACACCGGGGGAATTCTGTAGAACCCAATTGCCGATGGCTATTCCTTCGGAAACGTAAGACCCGACAATGACAGCGTCGGCAGATCGGATCCGTGCCAGATGGAATTTCTGCACATCCGAAAATCGTTTGTACAAAATTATTTTACAGCCTGGAGGATAGGGCACGTCACGATGAGAAGCGTACCATTCCACATCCTGCTCGAAGAAGGTCACGTTGTGCCCCAAGCGGGCGAGTTCCGCCACAAGTCCCCTGTATGTCACTGCATGCCCATTGCCCCAGGAAGAGGTAATAGACAGGCCGAAAATTACAATGTCCAATTGATTCATCTCTCCCAATTCTCCGGATCCCGTTTGCCGGTAATCTTAGAGTGACCGACATTGCTATTGCATAAAGTGTGAAATGAGCTAACAGCTTCTTTGAATTTCTGCATCCGCTTCAATTCCATCCGAATGCTCCTTCACCCGTTTTTTCGCATCTTGAGCATCAGAGTACCTGACTATGACATTCCTCGAAGCCGTATAGTTCGCCCTGATCACATTTGCTCGAAAAAAAGTCCGCATAAGATTAAATTTCAGTCCTATTTCAGTCAAAAGCCCTGTTATCAGGTGGAGGGAACATCTCCGGGCTTTTCGCAGCGACTTCATCCTGGGACAACTCCAACTCTTCAAGAGAAATAGGGCATTGATTCTGAATGTCGCTGAAATGTGCATGCTCGGCCAGATAATATCTATGGGCACGCTCCCAGGAAAAGGAATCCGGCGATCCAAACAACTGCCGGTATGCCGGTGAACCCGGGTACGGAAACATCGGCACAGGATCGTTCGCCCAAATACCTTCTTCCTGCAAAGTCTCGCGCCACTGGCGTATGTCTGCCAGATTATCGTCGGATACTCGAATCAGATTGGCCTGGACAAACGGGACATATTGTCGGGCAGTTACGAGCAAGTCCCTGATTTGCCGGGTGTTTTTTTGACAATCTTTCTGCAGGCCATTTCGCCCCTGATCGGTAATACTTTCGACTCCCACTTCGATGGAGACGCAACCGGCTTTGCCCAACAATGCAAGAGTTTCTCCGTTCCATAAATCGATTCGCGTCTGAATTCCAAATTTTATGTCCCTCAGAGCGAGTTCGTTCAACAACTCCCTTCGGGGGAAGAATATTTCGTCAATAAAATACAGGTACTTCACCCCCTGCAACTGCAACCGGTCAATTTCATGGAAAAGAACCTCCAGAGGTCGTCTTCTATAGTTCGTGCGAAAGCATTCCTTCGCACAAAAGATGCACCTGAAAGGACACCCTCTGGACGATTCCACTTCAGCTCCCGGCCCTTCCGGAACAGTCTCAAAACGATGGTGATGATGCGAGTGTCGCGTGACCCACTCATTCGGCCAGACAAGCGCAGGTATGCGGCTTAGATCCAATTCATTGGGCCATGTTTTGTGTATGCGTCCAGGAAAATGCAGCGAAGGGATTTTTTCCCAAGCCATGGAAAGCCGTGACACAACGTCTTCGCATTCTCCCCTGATCACCGCGTCTATTCCGAGCTTTTTCCGTGTGCTTTCAGGAGTTACCGATCCATGCGGCCCGACCGCAATGAGCAGACCGCCTATCTCACGAAGTGCACGGCTGGCGATCTGCGGTTCGCGTAATTCCGGAGGTGGACACCGCCAGAAAAGGTAAGTCGGTGCTGTAAGAATTATCGTGAAATCCGGAGTGAATCGGGAAACTATTCGGCAAAGATCGCTGAGAGCCAGATCGAACAAGTGAGCGTCTACAATTATGGCCTCATGCCCCACGGATTCCAGAATTGCCTTTGCATAGCCTAACTCAAGAGGAAGGTGAGGAGATCGACAACCAAAGTACACACTGGAATCAAATGTCCAATTGGGATTGACCAATGCAAATTTCATCGGATTCGGATCCGCTCTAGACGTGGAGCCCTAAGCAGAGCAGTCTGGTGAATAAGTCCTCTGCACTGAAGCTCGTACCCTGCCTGTTCACAGCGATCTACCGCGGTCTGACCGGCAACCCATTCGGCAAGCTCAGTGAGACCGTCTTCGAGTCTCACACGCGCTTCGTACCCCAGCAGGCGTGTTGCAAGGGAAATGTCAGCAAAACAATGGCGTATATCGCCGAATCGAAAATGTCCCGTGATCTCTGGGATTAGATGTTCTTTGCCGAGGATTTCAGCGAGACGGTACCCGATTTCCAAAATGGTGTACCTGTTTCCGCTACCAATATTGAACACCTGACCTGCGGCTGAAGAGACTTCCAGTGCGAGACGGCACGCTCTTGCCACATCGCTGACATGTACGAAGTCTCTCTGCTGGAGACCGTCTTCGTATATCAGAGGGGATCGATTATTGAGAATCCGACTCGCAAAAATCGCCAGGACACCCGTGTAAGGATTTGAAAGAGCCTGACGTGTGCCGTACACGTTGAAAAATCTTAGAGCCACAACAGGAATCTTGTATGCTTTTCCCACGATGAGGCTCATCTGTTCCTGGCTGTACTTGGATAGTGCATACACAGATGCGAGGTGAGGCGGTTTGGATTCCGGTGTATAGATCGGCGTCAAGTATCGGCCAAAATGATCGCTCAGCTCCCATTCGCCTTTCTCGAGATCCCGTAAAAGCCTGTTTTGGGGAAACGCCGGCTTGCCATCCATGTCCCTATAGAGGCCCTCACCGTAGACGCTCATTGAAGAAGCGACTATAAGCCTTTGGACCGGTTTTTCCACGAGAGCCTGCAGCAGTGTCGCTGTTCCGACGTCATTCACTTCCGTGTAATCCCGAATGGCGTACATACTTTGACCGACGCCGACCATCGCCGCCAGATGGTACACGTCATCAACATTCTTCAAAGCCGCCTTTACAGTCTCAAGGCAACAGACGTCTCCAATAATCAGCTCCGCATCTCTGGAAAGATACTCAGGTCGTTTGCAGCCGGGGCCGTGCACCTGAGTGCATAGATTGTCAAGAACGCGAACCTTATACCCGGTTTGAAGCAATTCGTCAGTGAGATGTGAACCAATGAAACCTGCTCCTCCAACAATTAAGACTTGACGAGCCATACTAATTCACCTCAGCCTTTACAAAAGGATAATTGCCATCAAAGTATCAATTAGGCACAAACAAACTCAGGATATGACCAGCCCTTAAATTGTTGGGAGCCTATGTGCAACTTAGATGCCATACGGCTCATCAATTCCGTTTGAGAACGCAGAAGATCCTAATTGGTAAGGATTTGTTGAAGCGATTGTCCGGACGACTGAAACGCGTCAATCACAATTAGTGAACCGTATGCGCACAAAACACCCAAAGATATTTTCCTATGGGCACAATGCGCACCGAACAGTGAAAACGTAAATCCACCTTCTTCTTCTGAACTATCTCGGTTGAAGAGTGAACAAACGGATGACTGTTTTTCTTGTGATTGGGTGAAAATCAAGAGAATAAGGTCTATTGCAGGGCATTTGAGCAATGAACTGCAAAGTTTCTCCAGGATTGATAGACACCAGTGACGTTGCCGTCTTCTTTTCTGTTCAAGTGAAGATTTGGGGTTTTGACAGAAACTGACAACCGTGTTCACCTTCGGACTAGGCCTCTCGTTTTGCCGCAGGGCGCTGATTCTACCGATTTCGAACCCGTCTCGTTCGGTAAATTATTCTTACTGGATCTGACTCACGCCTTTGGCAACATCAGTCGGACGCTTGTACTCGCTGTCCGGGAGCTTCTTGAGAACTGCCATAATGTCCTCAGGTGCATTTTGGACTTTGGCGTGCTGGACGAGATCCTTTTTCTGAGCGGGATAATTCATCCCTTTCAGATATTTTTGCACCTGAATCGGATTTGCTTTTTTCTGAGATGCCATGGTTTTGTACCTTATTCTCTGTAAACATACCCGTATGCCGGGTTTTCTTTAATTGCGAAATCCGTGCCAAATACACCGCCTATCGATTTTCCTATGGCCGAACACAATAAAGATAATGCTTAAATAGTCTGTACAAGCCATGGATTGACAGAATTACGAAGATCAACTAACATGAACTACAAAGATGTGCTCGAATTGTTACCGTGTATTTTGTCTGATTGTCGGGCAGTTGAACTCCGGTGCTTTCTTAAGGGCCGATTGATTCGTAACGGATTTCGCCTGTGAGCTTGTAAGATCCGCAATTAGAGCGGGTGAAAATATGAAATTGAGTATTTTTGGACTTACTATCAGTTCATCATGGGGTAATGGTCATGCTACGATCTGGCGAGGCTTATGTCGCGCGCTTGTTCGTCGCGGCCATGAAGTGACATTCTTCGAGCGAGATGTTTTCTACTATTCTCAACATCGCGATCTGACTGAAATGCCTGGGGTGTCCATTTGTTTGTACTCGGATTGGAAATCCGTCGAACCTCTGGCACGCGAGAATTTATCTCGGTCGGATGTGGCAGTGGTCACGTCATATTGTCCGGACGGATCTGCTGCGTCGAATGTCATGCTCGAATATCATCCCCTCATTCGAGTTTTTTACGATATGGATACGCCTGTCACCCTTCGGCAACTGGACCGAGGGGAAAAGGTATCTTACCTGGGGCCGCGAAGATTCAGGGACTTCGATCTGGTGCTCAGTTATACGGGTGGAGCCGTGCTTGACAGATTGAAGCGTCGCTTCGGAGCAAGACGAGTATCGCCGTTGTACGGCTGTGCAGATCCTGAAGTCCATGTACCGGTACCGGCTACAGAAACTTATCGAGCGGATCTCTCGTATCTTGGCACGTACGCGGAGGACCGTCAGTCCATTCTGAATCAACTGCTCATTCAAGCTTCGAAAGAGCTTCCGCAAAAGAGATTTCTTGTGGGCGGCGCTCTGTATCCAGCGGATTTTCCGTGGAAGGAGAACATTTGGTTCATTCGTCACGTGCCTCCTCCAGAGCACCCTCAGTTCTACTGTTCGTCTTTTTTTACCCTCAATATTACGAGAGGGATCATGTCCGCGTGGGGGTACTGCCCGTCCGGTAGGCTGTTCGAAGCTGCGGCCTGCGGAGTTCCCGTCATCACCGATTGGTGGGAAGGCTTGGACAGTTTTTTCGATCCCTCTTCAGAGATCATTGTGGCAAAGGATACTCGCACAGTTGTGCTCGCACTGACCATGTCCCGGGAAGAGAGGGAAGAAATAGCGCGAGCGGCTCGGAAACGTATTCTGTCCGATCATACGGCAGATCGGAGAGTCCAGGAATTGGAACGCATTCTCATGTCCTGCTGAACGAGAGCTGACAGAACCAAAAACAAATGTCTGCGCTTCTGACGCGAATCAACGCATGCCTTGGGGCTTGGCTGCTGGAGATCAGGTTTGGGCCTGTTGAGAATTGAGAATATTAAGCGAGTGCGGCACTTGAGAGAGATAATTGGTGAGAAGGTGAGGACGTTGAATGACAACTTTTCTCTTGGTACGTCACGGTAACAGCACTGCCGGAGAGAGCATTCCGGGAAGACTGAAAGGGGTTCATCTCAGCGATTCAGGCGAGGAACAGGTGAACCTTCTGGCAGAACGTCTCGCTTGTATCAACTGCGATGCAGTTGTGGCCAGTCCGCTCGAGCGCACGAGCGAGACCGCGGAAAAGATTGCCGAACGCATGGGCAAAACGGTGATATACAGCGATGCTCTCCTTGAAATCGATTTTGGCCAATGGGTTGGCATGCGCTTTGACGAGCTGGAAGGGACGCCGGTTTGGCATCTTTGGCATGCGTTTCGATCCGGTACCAGGATTCCCGGCGGGGAAATCATCGGGGAAGTTCAGGCCAGAATGGTCTCTCAGGTGGAACAATTATATCGGCAATATCCTGACGGAACAGTTATTGTGGTGAGCCACGGAGATCCCATTCGATCTCTCATTGCGTATTACATTGGACTGCCACTGGACCAGATGCTTCGCATACGGATTGACACCGCTTCCGTGAGCACTCTGATAATTACTCATTACGGAGCGGAATTGATTGGTCTGAACGCAAGGCGAATGGAGTAGTTGCGCTCCTCTGATGCCTTTCCTCTGTTGTGGTGAACACAATGTGCCGGACAGAGCAGGTTCCGACACATTTCGAAATGCTATCAAGGACAATACAGCTATACAGGAAGTCGTTCGCTGGCTTCAGGAGCCTTCTTTCTTTCGCGATGCTTTTGGGCCCTTCCAGCTTCGGTAATGCTCTTGAACACGTCAAGGAACATGTCGCTGTCTTCGGTCTTCACCGCGAGATCTCCAAGGGAGACTATCCCCACTGCTTTATGTGATCGGTCAGTAACGATCACTCTCCTGATCTTGTGACCGGAGAAGAGTTGTGCGAGTTTCTCGATACTGTCTTCCTTATCGCAGGTGACCGGATTCTGCGACATGATATCCCGCACTTTGGTTTTGTTCAGATCTTTCTTCTCTGCAATACCTCGGATGACAATGTCTCTATCTGTCAGGAGACCGGAAATGGAATCCTTCGAAGTTGCGACGAGAAGGCCCACATCCAATTTCTGCATTTTCTGTGCGGCTTCCGTCAGCGAAGCATTGTCATCGAGAACCAGAACTGTGGGCGTCATAATTTCCGAGATTTTCATTATCAATTCCTCTCCTGCGGTGATAAGTCAATTGTCCATGCTCAAGAATCGTTAATTGAAAAGACCACAACACTTAGAGAATGTTCCGATCACTCGTTTTCATCGCATTTTTGCCGGTAAATTCAGCATGCTGTCCGATTCTCTTATGAACTCATGCATTGAAAGCTCGAACCATGGGAATCAGTGCGATGATTTCTCGCTTTGATCGTTATCTGGCATGAATTGTGCGTACAACGCCAGAGAAATGGAAAACATGAGCAGGAAGCCGGGAATTGTCCATGGAACTCGGCATTTACGTCAGATTATAGAGGAAAAGAATATGGCAGCAGAAAAGAAATCAAGTGGTGAAAAGAAACGCCCTCCACAGCACCAGGAACGCCAGCCTGGCGTCGAATCGGAAATGATTCCCCGGGCTGAACACGATCAAGGCTATCGACCGGCAGGCAAATTGGATGGAAAGGTGGCAATTATCACGGGTGGAGACAGCGGCATCGGTCGTGCGGTGAGCATCGCATTTGCCAAGGAAGGGGCAGATGTGGTGATTGTTTACTTGAACGAACACGAAGATGCGAACGAGACAAAACGGCTGGTGGAAGAACAAGGCCGAAAATGTCTCCTCATTGCAGGGGATGTCGGAGACTCCGCATTCTGTAAGAAAGTCATTGAAAAATCAATAAAGGACTTCGGAAAGCTGGACGTGCTTGTAAACAATGCGGCGGAACAGCATCCTCAGGAGAGTCTCGAAAAGATCAGTGACGAACAACTGCAGAAAACATTTCGGACGAATATCTTTTCCCTGTTCTATTTGACTCGTGAAGCTCTCAAGCATCTGAAAGAGGGTAGCGCAATAATCAATACCAGCTCGGTCACTGCATACAAAGGCAATCCTCAGTTGCTGGATTATTCATCTACGAAAGGGGCCATTACCTCCTTCACCAGATCGTTGGCTCTTTCGCTTGCAAGCAGAAAGATTCGGGTTAACGCTGTCGCTCCCGGTCCGATCTGGACTCCTCTGATTCCATCCACTTTTTCACCGGAACATGTGGAATCCTTCGGTTCTCAGGTTCCACTCAATCGTGAGGGACAACCAGCCGAGATCGCACCGAGTTATGTATTTCTTGCGTCAGATGATAGCTCGTACATTACCGGACAAACGATTCATCCTAATGGCGGCACGATTGTAAATGGCTGATCTCAAGCACTGAGAATGTACGATCCTCCGTGTGCCGGACGATAACGACAAAGGTTTTGCGGATTCGTAGAGAAATCTCGCAAAGACCTTGTCGTTATCTAAATGTACGAAAATTTTCTTTATCCGGCTGATCCGGGATTTTAGGCAAAGTAATCGATCTTACAGCTACGACAGGCAGGTAATCACTCAGAAGTCGTTCTAATGAATTCTTACTCGTTTGTGATTTACTCTTCTTCCTTTTCTCATTATACTAGATACAGGAAATTCCGTAATCGTAGCGACAAACTGCTGGTTTCAACATCTCGCGGCCCAAGTCTGGCCAAGGTAAGGTGAATATTATTACTCGGCTGTTGAATCTTGTAACTCCTTGATTGTAAACCTGAAAGAGTTGGTGAACTCAAATGAGCCTCGGAGAATTACAGATCTGGCCGTCGTTTCTCAATGTGGTTCAATCATTGATTCGGCTACGAGCCCTTCGATTGGCAATCGCAGGATGGCATTTTCAAGTCGATGCCATAAGTCTCGTGCATGACCACGTGTGGGACGGAACTTCACTTCTCCTGCGGAAAGGAATCAGGCGTTACGCTCGGGATGGGTACAGGGTTCTTGACCTCGGGACCGGCCAACTGGGCCTGCTTGCCGTTTACTGCGCGAGAACGCACGAGGTTAGGACTGTAGCTGTAGACATTAGTGAAGAATTTGTAGCTAATGCACGGATTGTGGCGATTGCCAGCCATGTTCCGGAAATCGTTTTCAAACAGAGTGACTGGTTTTCCAATGTCGATGGTACCTTTGATGTGATTTTCGGCAATGTGCCTTACGTCCCAACTGAGTGTGCAAACGATGCGGACTCACATGAACACCCGGAAATATGGCAGGGAGGCGAAGACGGGGCGTCCCATGTACGCTCTATTCTTGGGCAAGTAGCCGATTATCTAAAGCCGCACGGTCTTCTCCTGCTCGGGATTAATACCCGTTATCTTCCGAGAACCTCTACCATGGGCCTGATCGAGACATCGCAAGAACTTGAATTGCGCTCAATCGTGGAATCATGGATCTCTCGCAACGAGATTTACGTATTGGGGCTGAAACACCCCATCTCTGGATGTGAACATGAAACACACGAAATGTGCGCGGAACGTTTGGAAAGCTTTTCCCGACCTCACCTCTGGGATACTCAATTCATGCAGCAACCGGTAAACTTCTTTCCGCCTGGACCATTCTCTGCCCTGCCAGCAATCACGAGAACGAATTGAATCACTGGCATGGCCTTGAATATCAGAAAATAACGTCAATTGCCCGCATTCGGGGGCTGATAGCGGTTAGAAATAGCAGGTGTCGCAAAGAAAGATACAATTGAGCACCAAGGTGTTTTTAAAAAGAAAACCCGTCTCATGCGGTCTGCAACGAGACGGGTTTTCTTTTCGATTCATGGTGCCGAGGGACGGAATCGAACCATCGACACAAGGATTTTCAGTCCTCTGCTCTACCGGCTGAGCTACCTCGGCATAAGCAAATATTTTATTCCGAATCCGGGTGGCCTGTCAAATGAAATTTGCGCCAAATTTTTACTGGTGACCTATGCAGTGAATATTGTCATTGCAGGCCTACTGGTTCTGTATCGCATGCACGAGCCTTGAGTCCCGATTTGCTTGCTCAGGGAATTCTACAGCTTGGGAGACGAACCAAGGATGACCACGACGCTGCGTTGACGGAAGCGCATTCGGTGAGTATGCTGAAAAATATGCGTAATTTTGATTTTTTCAACAACTTGAGGGCGCTTTTGGCCGTGTCGACTCTTCGGAGAAGAATTATCCATCGACCGGACTTCCGGGCCAAAACGAACAATTGGCAAGAATGCGGCAATAATTCCGGTTGATCGGTCGAAATGGAATGGCAAATCCCGTGAAAGGAGATCGATATGTTTGAAGTAAGTGACGAAGCATCGGAAAAGATCAATCAGTTCCTGGAAGGACGCGAAGGAATTCAGGTCATCAGAGTCTTGATGACCGAAGGCGGGTGGAGAGGTCCATATCTCGTTATGGCTCTGGATGAGCTAAAGGAAGATGATGAGGTTTTCACGGAAAAAGGCGTGACCTTTGTCATTGAAAAAAACCTTTGGGAACGGGTACAGCCCATACTATCGGTTATACTCACTCCACTTTGGGCTCGGGTTATACGCTGGAATCGGAACTCATGAAGGATATGAAAGGTGTTGACGTAGGGTGCCATGAGATTTGCAACAGTTGCAGTACAGGCACGTTGAGTGTAGAGCCCAGATAATGCGAGACCACAGTGATCTGAGTGAAGGGGGATTGCTTTGCTCCTGAACAGGTCGTCTTTCAGCGTTTAAGCTGAAGTGGCGGTTATGCATAGCTTATCTTCTCGTTCCTTTTTAGATGCGCTCCCGGGCGCAAATTTCGAGAGCGCTCAAAATGATGACGAATTCATTGAACCGACTGTTATGATCGTCACGTTGCAACGTGTTCCTTTCTTGCCTATGTTACCGACAATTCAGGCTTCTTCTTTCCGATAACGGAGCCATCTTGAATGCTCCCTGTACAGGCCGATCCGCAAGAGCAGCCTCATAATCTAATTTCTTGACAAACATTGTAAATACGAATAGATGATCGATCATGTTGAAGAAGTTTCTTAATCAACTCGAGAGACGCTATCCGGCCGAAGCTTCGGTGACGAACTTTTCATCGCTTTTTTTGTGTAATTCAGAGGGGCGGCAGTTTTCCGACGCTGCATTTTCCGAATTGCTGTCTTTCCTGGAAAACGGAGAAAGCTCCTATCAAAGCGTTGCCGTGCAGGCCGGAGTTCGATGGTGCGGTTCAGGCCAGAAGATAGTGCTCCGGAACACTATTTCGCACCGCGGTTTTCTCACTCCATCATGTTTATGGGCGTACCGCCAGCTCAGGGGGGGCACTGATGTGCTCTTCAAGACGCATCCTTCCGCGGAACTGGGGTTTATGCAGATTGTGCTCTTGAAGGAAGCCGATCCCGCTCAGGCAATTCCCTTTCTGATCGAAAATTTCTTTACCCGAAAAGATGTGCAGGAAGAGCTGCGGGCCGCGTCCAGGCTTTGTATCCTGAGGCTGCTGGAAGCGGGAATTTCTCCCGATCTTCTTTCAGAGTTGAGATCCCGCTTCAAAGGCGTAGAAATCCTGTACCAGTGGCGTCCCACTCTTCCACCGAGTAATAGGGAAGCAAGCACGAGCGCTCAAGGAACTGTCGATTTTCACCAACTCCTCCGCTCCGTACATGATATGAAGGAATTGTCCTCGCTCACGAGAATCGTGTATTTGCTCTCGCTTTTTTATGTTCCCCTCACCGAAAAGGAATGGACGTCCCTCTGGCTGAGTCGCACGGATCAATTCTTTTTTCAGAGACTGAGAACTGCCAAGATGGTGGAGGCGTCCAACGGCGGATTCCTGCTATCTACAGAGAACGCGAAGCAGAACCTTATCAAGACTTTTCTCTTTGAATCCTATTCCCTCGCGAAGGAGTCGGTCCACCGCAATCGTACGGAGCGACTCCGGGAAGAAAGAGAAAAGAGAGTCCGCAACAGCGAACTGGACAGGCAAGCACTGGAAATGGTCCCTGAAGGAATCATCTCCATCGACCGCACGGGCCTCCTGTACTACACGAATCCGGCGGCGGAATCGCTCCTGACCGAAAACAAACAATTAAGCGAGCTGTTATTCGGAAAAGGTTCCCTTGAAGATACCCTGAAGCGCTATTCCCGCAATGATGTCCTGTCCAGAATTACTGCATCCGTCAAGGCTCACAGGGAATCATGTGAAATCTTCGGCGACCGCATCATTGTGCATATTGGAGGAAAGCGATTCGAGGTTGAGCTGCAACCTCAAGTAATTCTCATCAGGGACACCACGGACCAGTTTCTCATTGATGAAGAAATCGGAAGACTCTACAGGCATGAGCTGAAAGCAGCCCTTGACGTCATGGGTATCGGCCTGGATACGGCCAGACAACTCATCGGGGAAGGGCGAGATGACGAGGGGGCTCAGATGCTGGAACAAGTAGAGCTAAAGCGGATGGAACTCTTCACGATGCTCGAAGAGCGCATGGATTTTATTCGCCTGCACTCTGATTCTTTTCAGATCATGCCTTCTACGGTGAATCTCAATCTTGTGGTCGACCGGTGCGCATCCAATTACAAAGAAGCGGCAGCAGGAAAGGGGGTCCGAATAATCTCGGATCATCTTCTCCAACCGGCCGTGTACGTTCGTGGAGAGGAGCGATTCCTGGTCCGTGCGCTGGATAACCTCATACGCAACGCAATAAAATTTACTGCCAAAGGTGGAGAAATCGAGATTTCCGTGGGCAGGGAAAAACTTGAGGCTTTTGTGAAAGTCCGGGATGACGGACCGGGCATTGCGCCGGAGCATCTGGGAAAACTTTTTCAGCTCGGATTCACAACCGGCGGCACAGGAAGAGGGCTGTACCTGGCTCGAAGGATAGCCGTAGCTCATAACGGTAGGATCGAGGTAAAAAGCGTGCCGGGTGACGGCGCATGCTTTGTGTTGCGATTGCCCGTGATAACGGAGCCGTAAATGAATCGATTGCATGTTCTCGTGGCAGATGACGAGACAATTATACGACGAAAAGTCTGTCTGATGTTGGAACCGCGTTTCAAAATAGATCAGGCGGAATCGGTCGCAAGCGTTCACAAGAAACAATTGAACTGTTACGATGCTTTTCTCCTGGACATCATGTTTCCCGATGGAAACGGAATAGATCTGTGCAGAACCATCAAACAGTCCAATCCCCATAGCACGGTGTTGATCAGCTCCTCCATGGAGACTGTGGACGCCTGGAATGACGCATTTGCCGCAGGTGCGGACGGATATCTGGAAAAGAGGGAGCTGCTCAACCTGAATCCCAGGAAGATAGCTCTCATGATCGAAAATCTGGTCGAACGGAACCGGCTTCGCCGCCAGGCGGAAGAGCTCAATCGCCGCCAGGCGGAATTGCTTTCGGTCTTGTCACATGATGTCAGGGCACCTTTTCAGGCACTCCTGGGAACAATCGAGCTGATCCGCCGGACGAACGAGCCTTCCTTCACAGCCGAAAAAATTGAGACACTGTACCAATGTGCCAAGGATCACCTGGGCTTTATTAATTCTCTCCTGGAACTGCTTCGCTTGGAATCTGGATCGTCAGGTTTGCGACGTATGTCGCTGGACCTCAATCTGCCGGTAAATCAATGTGCTCAGTCATTGCGTGTCCTTGCTGAGGCGAAGAATATATCGATTGAAACAGATCTCCAGCCGGATATCACAAAAATACAGGGGGATCTGGGGCGTATTGCGCAGGTCCTCAATAACCTGTTGAGTAATGCAATCAAGTTTACTCCATCCGGCGGCACCGTGAAGATTCTGACTCGCTCGCATGATGAGAACGGTATCCCCGGCGCGTACGTGCGCGTGACAGATTCAGGGACAGGCATCAAGCCTGAGGAACTTCAAAAAATATTCCAACGCTTTTACAGAGGACGCGCTCGGGGAACGCAGGGAGAATCGGGAACAGGGCTCGGCCTCGCTATCTGTAAGGAAATCATGCAGCTTCACGGCGGTTCGCTGGAAGCAGAATCTCGTGAACAACACGGAACGGCCATAACAGCCTGGTTCCCGTGCGATACCATCGAAAACGTATGCGGATGCGACTATCCCAAAACCAAAAGCTTCGCGACGGGTTTTGCGAATTGACTCGCGAGCCGATTTAGGTTTGAATGACAGCCTGCAATGAAATCGGTTCGGAGTTTGATTCACTAATATATCGAGAATAAGGGGCTCAGTAATCTGATGCTCCGCGAATGCGCCGCGACCGGAAAATGAAACAATTTCCGGACAAGTCGTAGAAAGGAGCCGACCCGATTTAATGGCTGTCCGCTGCACGACCTTTTGCTTACCCTTTCACCTCGGAACCGTACCCGGTCAAATGAGGTTTGTGGGAATTTTTATGATATTGACGGGAATCCTGGCGAGCTGTCAGTTGATCCCGAGCAAACCCGATGCCGTGTTCGTGCTCTATCGCGATCGCATGAGAAGTGAAAACCTGACAGAAGCAAGACAACTTCTGGATTCAGAATCTCGCAAGCTCGTCACTTCTCTGGAATCCGAATACAAATTGGATCAGCCCCCGGAAGCGCTTGCCCTCCTCAACGCCCTCGACCCTACGGCCACTCCGGTGGTGATGCAAACGGAAGACAATTTGTCACTCGTGCAGATAAGAACGCTGAAAGGCGGTCAGCGAACTGTGCGAATCGTCCGCAAAGACTCGGGATCTCCGTGGAGTCTGGATATCAGCGCGGAATTAAAGTCTCTGAAAGCATTTCTTGATGCAAGAAATGCTCTTGAAATGATGAGGGATCAAGCTGGTGAGTACGCGGCCGGCTGGAGAGCATTTAATGAACAAATGAAGAGGATGCCTCCTTCGGAGCCGGAATCGGCACCTGCACCTCCTCCAAAACAACACCTGCAAAAGCCGCCTGCAAAAAAGCCTACACCCAAAAAAGAAAACACGAAGAAACCCAAACGTGACTAGCTGAGTATTGCCGCGGCTGCCCGGGAGAAGGGCAACCGCAATGAGCTTTTCTCAGTACCAAAGCACTGGCGCCTTCATGGGACCGCACATAGGCGGGGGGCAGGGCATGGGACCACACATAGGTTGGGCTTTCACCTTGCTGATCTTTTTGGGCATCATCTGCATTCCGGCGTAAGGGGATACGGAAATGGGCGGACACCCTGTCGGCATACACGCGCCCCCGGCACTATAGGCAGTGATTGTTCCTCGCTGACTCGTATACGCATCTCCTACAGATGTCAGAGAAAAGATCAGTGCCACAACGCCCACGGTAATTACTAGGGACCTGAACATACGTAACTCCTTCCTTCGTGATAACAATGTATCAGCCAAACTGACAATGAGACCTATTTTCGGTTACCATATCAAAGTTGAAAGAATATGTCAAGAAACCATTTTGATTCCAGGACAATAAGTCTATAAACAGTAGACGATATTGAAGGCAGTAGCTAATTATTTACTTTAATTAATTATTATTGATTACCTAATACTTCTTGACCGTGGCGGATGACGCGTGGTATCGGTATATACTTGGAAAGCGTTCGTCGAAACAGCCTGTCTAAGCCATCTTCGAGTTCCCGGGAGGAACAATGTTTTCGAAACTGGTGAATACTCAAGAAGCTATGTATCTCCTGGACCTCCAGGATCGAGCGGATTTGGATCGTGCGATCAAGACCGGCCTGCTAAAAAAGGCTCAATCCGGTAAAGCCCTACGATTCAAGATCTCGGAAATTGTGCTATTCAAGCTGGCACAGACGCTTACCCATGTGGGGGTCGAACCTGAAAAGGCTATGAGGTACGCAGAGGCAATTCTTGGTTCCCGAATTGGGGAACACGAAAACAACGCAATGGAGTGGATTGAGAACGAGGCTCAGGAACTCTTCTGTATCATCGCGGACGATCAATTGGCGAGAATATTTCTCCGCAACAGGGAAGATTCCAAGGAAGTGGACGTGGGAGCCGTCCGTCCCGTGCTCTTCCCGATTACAACTTGTGAAATAAACGTCTTTCGGGTGATTCGCCCCATCGTCTACCGCATGCGGAATCTGGAGCAGGCATAAAGTCGGGCTCTCACGGAGAATACTGCTCGTCTCGTGTTCCGTCCGTTTTCTTCGTATGGCACGGCTGGCGCATTGAGCACATCCCCATCTGTCATGGTTTTTCTTACCATGACGAAATCTTCTGATTGTCTTTCCACTCAACATACGCGACTATCTTCTTTCATCAATTCGAGGCTGACTTTTTTACCTTCTCCGTTGAAGGATCGATCCATTCTTTTTCCAAAAGTTGTTTGATGTAGCGCGATACTTGGTGAGAGGTTTATGGTTTTACATAACCGGCCGTATCCGATGCAAATCGGCACAACCGAAAAATCAGAATCAAACTCGAATATCTCAGTATGGGCTCTCATTTATTCATTTGGTGTATTCACAGCCTTCCTTTTTTTGATATTTGTTGAATGGGAGAGATATTCTGTAGCAGCGGGAACGCGATTTGCCTCATTGGAGCGGGCCGATCAAATCATTCTTGCAAGTCTGCTTCTCGCCAAAACTTTGGCTTTCCTGGCTCCCTCATTCATCTTGTGTGAAATCCTGTTATTGTTTAAGTTTTCCAGGGCATCCAAAGTATTTTTCAATTGCTCGCTCATTGCAGTCTACTATTTCATGATTTCCGATTTGGTTTTATTCGGATTTGCCGGGTATCATGTATTTGACCCGATATTCTATTTCATCGATATGTTGAGAAGTCCGGATCAAAAGATTTGGCAGTGGGCCGGCGATAACCTGAATTCGGAAGCTGGACTGGTTTTCCTCATTTTCACCATCGTAGTCCCATCGTGTTTTCTCGGATTTCAGTACCTTTTCAGGAAGATTCCCGGTAATATTACTCATTGTCGACTCTTAAGACCTTCCTATTCCTTGGTTTTTTTACTTGTGTTTGTGGCGATCACGCCTCCTCTGTTGCTCAAATGTTTTAATGACAAGCCCTGCCTGGATCGGTTCTTGCGGACCTTACCACTATTGCCGGATTGGCGGGAACTCCTGGAACATATGGCTTTTGATGAAATGGCTGTGATCCCTTCGGCGCATGCTGACATAGATCGCGCTATACCAAAGCCGGATGCGTCAACCAAGTGGATGGATACTGGATCGAGCTTGCATGGCGGTGCGTTTGCACGACTCTTCAATCCGTCGAAAGATAGCCTCGCTATGAAAGTTTTCGCCGAGACCACCAAGCCGTTGCCGGTCGATGCCTGTGCCGAAATAGAGGCCAAAGATCTCCCGAATATCGCTCTGATAATTTTCGAGAGCCTTCGTCCGGATGCGGTATCACCGGAAGGAATGCAAGAAATTCATCTGTGGGCCGAGAGAGGCTTGAGGCTGGAAAACCATTTTTCCGGATCGAACTGCTCACATTTAGGATTGTTTTCACTTTTTTACGGCCGGAACGCGGCAGGCTACGATCAGACCCTGCAAAACAAAATACCTCCGCAAATGCTGCATTCTTTGCGCAAGTCAGGGTACGAAATCACTTTCTTAACCTCGGGCGAAGTCAAAGGCTTTCGCCGAGTCGACAAATTTCTTAACACGGAATACTGCGATAACGTCGTTGCACACAATGATTACTTGAATGGGATGGCTGATTGGCCTGATTCCGATCGACGCAAGTTACGGCAGCTCGTTACTATTATGAATGCCCGTAAGGATAAGCCACAATTCGTCTTTTTTTATTTGGTCTCATCACATTACGGGTACGCATTTCCCCCCGAGTTTCAGATCCATGAGGAAACCCCTTCGCTGCTGCATTTTTTCGATCTGCAAAGCCAGGTGCAAAATCACAGGAATCGATACGCAAATTCATTACTTTTTCTGCAATCGGAACTCTTGAAATCCCTGAACCGCTTGGATCCAAACAAAACAGTTGTTGTCGTGACTGCAGATCATGGCGAATCTATGGGGGAAGACGGAGTCTTTACCCATGGAAGTCGAATGTCCGAAGTCCAAATGCGAGTGCCGTGTATTATGGTGGGGACCGGAATTGCTCCACAAAAAATAAATGTACCCACAACTCATGCAGACGTTTTGCCCACTCTCTTTCATGCAATCGCAGGGAAGCACGTTCCGATCGACGGATGCCAGGGTCGGGATTTCTTGGAGACTCGTGATCATCCCAATGAAATAGCGGTCGCTCCCAGCGTAGGGCCGGGATGGGAAGGGTTCATGATTATCCGGGACAATGAACGCATACTGTGTAGAACAAAGACAAAAGGCATCCGAAAACCCGTGATTGAATTTGATGGCATCATGGACCAATTCGGTCAATACGAGCTGAAGATGGGGCTGGGTGGGTCAATACGCTATGGACATTAAGAGAATTGCTTCCTGTCCCTAAGCGTGAATCCTGCAAATACTCTTTCGTGTCGCCTCATCGATACGCAAGCACGCCCAATGCCGCCCCCAAACGTTCCCGTTGTTCCGGAGTAGTCAACTCTCCCAAGAGAGCCTGAAATCGAGGATGTTCTACCCCGGAGAAGATGTATTGCCATCTGTACGCATCGAGCAGGCACTTGCGGATTTCTTCAGGTTCAGCCTCGTCAAATTCCTGATCGCAAATTTGAAGAAAATAGCCGGTATCCAACCTGCTCTGTTCCTGCAGAATTTCATCGACAGATCCGATCAATTCCGTAACTTCATCAACGGCCTCATCCCGTTCAGTATCATTCATTGATGCATTTATTCGAGGCCATTCAAGCCCATCCATAATCGCATGGTGACTTTCTTCCTTCCAATGGAACAGAAAAACGTCCTTGTAAAGGTCTGAAAGATCGGGTTCACGTGCAATGCTCTGACGATAGTGCTCCTGAGTGAAGAGTTCTATCTCGTAGATCAAGGCTATTACCGCCCATGTGGATTTCTCAAGAACTGCTTGAGAAACCATATTCGGATCCCATGGGAATTTGTACCCTACTGGCATGTCCGTTGCGATCATGACCTCAAGCCGTCGGAAAAGCTCCTGATGTTTCAGTTCTTCATCCGCAAAACGGATCAGCGCTTCCAGGGCAATTTGGTCTCCGAATACGTGATCTCGGGCGAGTTCAAGTATTTTTGCGGTAATAAAGCGCTCAACGAAACCGAACATGCTGGAATACGTGCGACCTTGGATGTGACTCAACTGCACCTTACTAAAATCTTCGAGAAAAGTAAGCCGATCTATCCGGGACAACCCGTCCGGGAGAAACTTCTTAGTGAAATCGAAGGTGCGATCGCGAATGACATCTTTATCAATGTCCCATCGTATTCTTTTCGATCCTGCTATGCATTTGGCGTACTTTTCCGATTCCGTGGAGTAATCGTTCATTGTCAATCCTTTCGCGTGAACCGCCGGTCAAGCGTCCAGCTCGACCGAGACGTTAACGGGGTTGGCAATGGTGTTATAAACGGGTGAGTACTTCTTTGCCATTTCGATCAATTCTTTTTTCTTGTCCATGGAGATGTCGGCATCTATTCTGAAATATACTCGAATATTTTCGTATCCAACTTTGACGTCCGGAGATAAACCGAGAAAACCGCGTAAATCGATGTCGCCCTCCAATCTCGATTCCACCGCTTTCACGGTGATGCCCTTTGCGGCAGCGTGGTAGACGAGTGAGCTGGTCAAACATCCTGCAAGAGCGGTCAAGGCATATTCGACCGGATTGGGCCCGATATCGTTTCCCAGCAAAAGCGGAGGCTCGTCTTCTTCCAATTCGAATGGGATTTCGTGATTGTGCGTTTCCAGGGCACCATAAAAATCGACAATGGTCGTGTGATTATGGCCGCCGTCAATCCATTTGTTTCTCGCACGAAACGCAAATTTTGCAATTTCAGGATTCTCTTTTATAACGTCGATCGTTTGGAATAATTTCTCGACATTAACGCCGTTGATTACGCCGTGATGTGAGTGATGTGTCATTTTACTCCCCCAATGGTGTCTTCTGTTAACAATTTCAAAATTAAGTTTTTAGAGTCTCCACGAATGCCGAAGGTTTCAGAATTGCTAAAAAGCAGTGCCTGGATTGAAACGAATAACGATCTAAAAATGAACGATAATGGAATCCGGATATCCAACTCTTGCATCTATTGAGTACAGCCCTGAGAGGAGAGGAGATCCACTCATGAAGATACATTCAGTGTTGTTCGCCGCGGCACTTTTGTTCCTATCAGCGACTCTGGCTTCTGCGCAGTATGCAGATGTGAATCGCGGGATCACCGGGGCCGACGTGAATCGTGGAATAACGGGAGCGGATGTGAATCGTGGAATCACTGGAGCAGACGTGAACCGTGGTATTACCGGAGCAGATGTCAATAGAGGTATAACCGGCGCAGACGTAAATCGCGGAATTACGGCAGCGGATGTCAATAGACCCTACTGAATCAGGCACTTTGTATATGTGTAATGGTGTTTATCTCAGAGGAAAAGTGTTTTTTTTTGCGGTGGAAGACCCGGAACCGTAAATCCTCGCAATTTGAGCCACAGAGAAGCTCTTTTCGTTTCTTGGAGTGATAGAGCGAAAGATCGAAAAGTCTGAAGCGGCAGAACCGTCGTTCGCAGATCGAGTTCTCCTGATACTCTGAGCGGTAAAACCGAAACTCCTTTTTGCCTCAAGACTTGCGATCCTCACTCTTGGGCTCCGTAACGAATCAGCATCTCCACTATTTTGTCCCGGCCTTTCATTCTTGCCAGGGTCAGGGCGGTTAACCCTTCGACGTTTCTGATGTTAACCTGGGCACCCTTTTCCAAATAAAACATCACGACATCATCGTAGCCTTCATGCGAGGCTTTCATGAGAGGAGTTACACCACTTGTCGCCTGCGTGTTCACGTCTGTCCCGTGATCAAGGAGCAGCTTCGCTATCTCGGGTTTGCGACAAAAGTGCAGTGCGGTGTATCCATCCTTGTCAGTTGCATTCGCGTCGAAGCCGCTTTGAAGGTGGAACCTGACCGCATCCGGGCAATTGCGTTCTGTGGCCTGAATCAACACATTCTTACGATCCTCGATCTGTCTGCCGCTATTCGCGCCATTCGCAATTAACAGCATGATCATGTTGCTGTTGCAAGCCTGGGATAATGCATCATTGCCGTCACGGTCCTGAGCATCGATTCGAGCGCCATGAGCAATCAATAGCTTGGCCAGCGCCATATTATTCCCACCGGAACACACCTGAATCAGAGGAGTTTGTCCGGATCCCGTGCGCGAGTCGATGTCGGCACCATTCCGGATGAGAATCTCGGCGATTGTCCGGTATATGTCCGAATAGAGTGAATTCTTGGCCGCCAATTGCGCCAAACGGTTCAGCGCGGTACCCGATGCGATACGATCGTTGACGTCCGCTCCACTGGCTATAAGTCTCTCGACGATCTCCGGATTCCTTCTTTCAATAGCCATCATTAAAGGAGTGAAGCCATTCTGGAATTTCGCATTCGGGTTTGCTTTCTTCCTCAAGATCGCTGCTACTATATCCGTGTTTTCTCGGATTATTGCGCGTCTCAAGGATTCGTCAAAACCGGTGGTCTCTTCTCCTTTCCCCACATCGCGAGCCCACTTTAGTTGTTTCTGTGACGGAAAACTCCCCAACCAAGTAAGAGTTACAATCGTGCATGCCAATGGCGTCATGATGCTCATGAGACAAGCCGTCGGGAAGAGCTTCCCTCGAGAGAGAAGGGGGCCTTTGTCTGTTGATCGCAGAAATGCCAGGTGAGGAATCAATGTCATGCAAAAACAAAGCGGTATCATTACAATGGCTGTAACAAGAAAGCTACGCGGAGTGTATTGAAAATACCATATGGCAAGAGAATCGGAGATTTGACTGAGAAATCCCAGGAGACGATCGTCAGCCACGAGCCAGTAGCTGGCCCTAAGACTCAAGAGTATGATTATCCCTTCCAGAACCGCGATACCCAGCAGTCGCCATCTCACGGTAATCTTATCCGAGGACAGAGCAATTCGCGCGATTTTCCGCTTTCCAAACGCGGCCAACAGCAGCGGTAAGAGAAACAGAGCCGCCCCGCCTCCTACGACAATCATAAAGTCCGGTAAATTGGGAGTAGCATAAGACAACGATGGTTCGAGTAAGCATTCTAAAGTCAGAAAAATGGCAAGCAGGCGGAATAAGGTGAGAGGCCTAAGCATACCTACCTCGAATCAACTCAATGTGAATCGTAAAAGAGAGATCGCGGGCCTAATCGGCGGGGAGAAAATGGATCGAAATTCTTGCAGCGAAAGACGTGTATGGTGCGGATCGGCTGACCGTGGTACACGACGTGGAAGGGAGCAAGTTCTTCAACAACCTGGAAATTCTCATGAACTGTAGTTAGCACATCTGATGAAGGGCGAAGGGGAACAGGCGAAGCATAGAGAATATTTCTGCCTTTCATATCGTCAAATGACGGATTCCAGACATCGAACTGAGTCGGGCGTTTCCAGGGAGCAAGATAACGCACATGGGGCTGCCCGGGAATATTGAATTCCATTAATGCGCAGAGCTGATAACTATCTCCGGCAAGAATATCCTGAGGCTCCCGCGATTCGTTAATATGACGACCGAGACCGGCCCAACCTCGCGTCTCCCAGATGACACGATCTTCTTTGGCGAACTTCTTTTCCAGGAAAGCAGGAATGAGCCCAATCCAGGCATGAAGAATCACGAGCACCACCGGGCCCACAGCCAGAAGAACGCTCCATTTGAGGAAGCGACCGGTAAAGATACTCCAAACGCCCGATTTTCCCTGCTCGCAACGGGTGAAAATAATTTCCACTGCAAGAATGGCCAGGGAAGGGTAGCCGATGAATCCCCAATTCGCTTCAACATGACCTCTAAAAGCCATTATTCCGAACAAGACAGCCGGCAGGCCGAAACTCAAGAGCAATGTCTCTTCAGGACGAGGATTCTTTAAGTTCCTGAACAGCCCCGTAAATGTGCCGATCAATAAAGCGACATAGAACAACGGAGAAACAAGACCGAACTGAGCCAGATGATACCCGAGCCCGTCAAGCAAACGGCGTGTGGTATCAGTGGCTCCTGAACCAATATAAAATATGTGCCCCACAGAAGCCCAATCGTGTTCGATGTTCCACCAAAGTATCGGTAAGGACATAACCGCGGCAATAGCTACTCCGATCCATGGTTCTTTCCGGAATATCTGTCGCCGAAACTCCCGATTCCATACAAAAAAGAGCAAAATGCTCAAAAGTAGGAGCACTCCGGTATACTTGCTCAGTATCGATGCGCCTGTAGCGAATCCCATTACATAGAATAAACGCGAATCCTGTGATCTGAGATATCTGGCCGCAGCCCACAAGGCAAGCATCCAAAAAAAGATTGAAGCATTGTCATGGATAGCCGCCGATCCCCCAAGGAGGAACGGTGGGGTGAGATTAACCGCAACAGCACAGAAAAGCGCACGGGATCTACTTTGAAACAACTGATTGCTGACGCTGTAAAGGAGAAACGTCGTGGCAAAGGAAAGCACGAGAAAAGGAAAGCGGACGGAGAAAAGCGTCGACTCGCCGAACAGCGCTGTCGAGAGCCGTATCAAATAGGCCACCATCCCGGAATTATCGAAATAGGACCAGTCGAGCCGTCTCGACCACGACCAGTAGCTGCATTCGTCAGGGATCAGATTGACCCAGGATGCAAACAGAATTCTCCAGGCAAATACCGCGAGAAGAATGGCCAAGAGCGGCAGAAAAAGAGTCTCGGGTTTGCTCTCGACGACCGGATCTTGGATTTTTTGTTCCGGAATCATCGAACGACTATACAGGCGGAGAGGAAAAAACTCCAATACGGAGTTTCAAAGTTTGTTGCATTAGACTGCACGAGGAATCGTGTTGACATATATCGACACGATATATAGCATGTACTCCTATGGAGGCGCTATGGATATTCAGTCCATCCTGCTCGGATTTCTCATGCGTAACAGCATGAGCGGCTATGATTTGAAGAAAGCTTTCTCCATCTCCTTCGCTTTCTTTTCAGGTCTGAGCTACGGTTCCATTTATCCCGCACTCAGAAAGATGGAGAAGAACGGGCTTATTACCAAACGTGTGGAAATCCAGGATGGCGCACCAAACCGGAAGGTCTACACTATTAGTGATACGGGACGCACAGAATTTCTCAAATCCCTAAAATTGCCGCTGCCCCCTGAGCAGCCTAAGAACACCTTCCTGATGAGGCTCTTCTTTTTTGACCATCTCTCTCCAGAGGATCGAAAGTCGGTCGCACAGAAACATCTGGGATCGATCGAACAAATGCAAGCACAACTGCAGTCGGTCCAACCCGAGGTGGCAGCACGCGCAGATAGATTTCAGTACCTCTGTTATGAATTCGGTCTCCGTTCTCTTGGCGATCTGGCTCGCAATCTTTCCGACGTTATCAATGCACTGGAAGAAGAGCCGAAAGGAAAGACAAGTGAACCTCGCCCTGAGGAGTAGGCCATGCGAACTTTGAGCAAAGCCCGGCAGATCTTTTTGTATGCCGCACCATTTCCTGCTCTGGCATTTTTCAAAATCTGGGCATCTTTGGGAAGATCCCCCGAGAGCATGTTTGTTGCGGCGTGTTGCATGTTCGTTTATTGCGCTTGCGTTGTGGCTCTGGCGCGATGGTGGGACAAACCGACCTATTTTGATTGGGCTGTTGGCGCGTATTTTTTGATGATGACGCTGCTCCTCGGATTGTGGCCGGATGTGAGCGCTTCGATTGCGACCGAATATGCGGTCACGGGGATCTATATCTGCTTATTCGCAGCAGCTTTCGTTCCGCCCCTCCTCGGCTTTAATCCCTTTACGTATCATTATGCAAAAAAATATGTCCCTCAGGCATTCTGGACCACTCCAACCTTCGTCAGCATCAACCGAATCATGACCTTTGCCTGGGCAGGCCTGTTTGCCGGATGTGTGCTTCTCAGCCTGTATCCATCAGTTGTCACTCGCGCGATAATACCTCTTGGTCTTATCATCGGTGTGGGACTGCCATTCAACTTCCGATTTCCGGATTGTTATCTCCGACGTGCAGGGCTGCCCGGAATCGCTGCAATGCGAAAGCACGCATCTCCGGTTTCGCTCGATTCTGCTTCTTCTCCGTCGAGGCTCGGAGATTCTCCAGCAAAAGTGACTGATTTTTCCCCCCGCAACCCAAACCACCGTGCAGAATCTGTTCGAGATTCAGGCCCGATAACTCCGTCACCCTTCCAAAGGAGAACCAGTATGAAAGTCATCGCTCTCAATTCCAGTGCAAGAACTGAAGGAATCAGCAAGACGAGGCTCATGCTCGAAGCGCTCGTGAAGGGCATGGTCGAGGCCGGAGCAGAGGTGGAGACAATCCATCTGCGCGACAAGAAGGTGAAACACTGCCTCGGCTGTTTCACCTGTTGGACCAAGACTCCCGGGATTTGCGTGATAAAAGACGACATGACCGACGAAATCTTTCCGAAATGGTTAAAGGCTGATCTTGCAGTGTATGCTACCCCTTTGTACCACTACACGGTAAACGCAACCATGAAAGCGTTCATAGAACGTACACTGCCGGTAATAGAACCCTTCATGGTCAGAGAGTCGGGCCTGACACATCATCCTTTGCGTCATCAACCTCCCAAAGCAGTGTTCATGTCAGTAGCGGGTTTCCCCGAATCGTCAGTTTTTGACCACCTCAGTTCCTACGCCAGATTCTTGTTTGGTAAGGGGCTTCTGGCAGAAATCTATCGGCCAGCGGCTGAAGGAATGGTTCAGCCCGAATTCCGCGAAAAGATGAACGACATTCTGAATGCCACTGTTCAGGCAGGTCGAGAAATAGTCCAATCGATGAAAATATCTGAACCGACGATGGAACGGATTACCCAAACCTTAGGCGCCGACCTTGACTCCCAGGCAAAAATGGCAAACGCCTTCTGGAAGACCTGCATTAAAGAGGGAGTGACTCCGCGGGAGTTTACTGAAAAAGGAATGATACCGAGACCCGATTCTATCGATACGTTCCTGATGATTATGTCCAGCGGATTCAATCCCAAATCCGCAACTGGAATGTCCGCCGTGCTCCAGTTCAATTTTTCCGGAGAGATTGAGGGCGCCTGTTATTTGACCATCGAAAACGGCAGAATTGAAGCACGTGAGGGAGTGTCTCAGAATCCGGATTTGACCGTCGAGACCCCTTTCGAGATCTGGATGGATATCGTCACAGGAAAAGCCGATGGCCAGCAGATGTTCATGCAACAAAAATACAAGACGCTCGGCGACATTACCCTCCTACTGAGAATGAAAGACTTATTCGGAAAACGAGATTAGACTGAAGAGAGCTCCGAATCCTCATGAACCGTCAGAGATCGAGCATATTTTGCAGGCTGTTCCCGAACTGCATACCAGATCTTTTGTGGCGAGGCGGAGTTCGTGAGTCTCCTCCAATTGTATGGTGATATGATGTATATGAAAGCGTTCTGCCAGAAGTCTGTTCAGACGCGCAAGCAGCTCGGTTCTGCTCGTTCCGTTATCCGACATCACGACGTGAGCCGAAAGTCCGTTTTTGTCTGCGCCGATAATCCAGACATGCAGATCGTACACGCAGCAAACGCCGTGCTCGTCAATTATGGTTTTCTGGACGTCGGCAATGTTCAAATCGCGGGGAACTCCTTCCATGAGCACATGTACGGATTCCCGGATCAGTTCCCAGGAAGAGTAGAGGATCAGTAATCCCACAAGAATACTGATCGCCGGATCGAGCCGATATTCACCCGTCAGCAGGATCAGGATTGCCGCAAAGATTGCTCCAAGTGAACCCAGAGCGTCGGAAACGATGTGAACGTAAGCTCCTCTGAGATTCAAACTCTCCTGTCTGGTCGAGAAGAGCAAGAACGCCATAATCGCATTTACGACCAGACCGATGCCTGCAACAATCAACATTCCACCGCCCTGAACCGGTTCAGGCGCAAGAAAGCGGTGCACAGCCTCAAAAAAGATCAGAGCGACTATGGCCCAGAGTGCCAGTCCATTGGCTAGCGCGGCAAGAATTTCCGTTCGTCGGAAACCGTACGTATGTCGTTCCGTGGGTGACCGAGTTCCTACGCGTATGGCGAACCAGGAGAGCCCGAGGGCGGCAACATCGGAAAGCATGTGCCCGGCGTCCGCTAGCAGAGCGAGGGAATTGAATACGATACCTCCCGCTGCCTCAACGATCATGAAAACGCCAGTCAATAAGAATGCTATTCCCAGCCGGCTCTCAGCCTGATTATGTCTGTGTTCATGATGGTGAGCGTGACCCATGAGGATTCTTATGCTCCTAAGGCCTTTTCGTGCACATTGTCTGTAAATAGTAAACAGCATTCCTGCCAAGAATCAAAGGTTGTCCTGCACTCGAAGGTTGACGTGGATTGACACCGGTTGTTACAGTATGTCCATTCAAACGGGTTAGGAATCGGGCTTGGACGCACTAACTATCCTGGGGACCGCAGTTGCACTCGGCATGGACGCGTTTGCAGTGGGAGCTGCAGTTGCAGCCAGCCTCGAAAACGTCACCGGCCGACACCTGTTCAGACTGGCATGGCATTTCGGCCTCTTTCAGTTTCTGATGACTGTTGCAGGCTGGTTGGGTGGAGACGGGCTCTCGACCTTCATGGGGGGAGTAAGCAACTGGATCGCGTTCGGATTGCTTTCGTTACTCGGCATCAACATGATACGGACTGCTTCTCATGCGGAAGACGCGCCTGAGAACTTCGATCCCACTCGAGGTTGGAGTCTCGTCGGTTTGTCTGTCGCAACGAGCATCGATGCGCTCGCAGTGGGAGTTTCGCTCGGGTTGATTAATGTCGAAATCTGGACTCCATCAATAGTTATAGGTTGCACCGCACTGGTCATGACATTCATTGGCATGAAGCTTGGCGACAGAGTCGGAATGCATTTGGGCCGCTGGGCCGAACGTATCGGCGGAATTGTCTTAATCGCCATAGGATTACGAATTCTCATCGAACAGCTCATGCAAAAAACCTCCCCTTAACTCGGGCTCCCATCCTGCCGAAAGCGGAGCCACATGAGGTAATCAGCCGTGATTCTAGATTTTCAGTCCAATCATTTGACTACCGTGGAAGATCTCGGACAGGGACTCTTCCGGATTTGTTCAAGAGCCGACGATGCGCTCTTTTCCGCGGAAATCCTTTTGGATGTCAAAGCACCGGCCCTGGACATCCGAAAAGCAGATCTCGTAGTCAAGCGGGATGTCCTCGGGATCATTCCCGATCCTGGTCCAGCCGCGGAAAAATTGATCGGCGTGCGGGTCGGTCCCGGTATGACAAAAATAGTCAGGGGATTACTCGGCGGCCCTGCAGGATCGGACCGTATTTCCGAAATGGTGCTTGAAGCCATGGAAATGCTCGTGAATGCCCTAACGGTTCCTGAATTGAAAAAGGGGATGGATTCCGGTGGTCTCTCAACGAAATTGGAAATGGACGGTCCCAGGGTGTTTCTCAATGATGTTCTCATTGGAGAGGAGACCGTCGGTATCATGGCCGAGAATCCACGTCTCAAGAACAGTTGCGCCGCATTCTCCGATTTGGACTAATCTCAATTTGCTATCGAAGCAGTAACATCCGGGAACCTTTTCTGTAAAAAGGTTGCCTGGATCCTACCTCTTTGAATGCATCAGGAGGCTCAGATGCTCTCGTATTCCCGTATGAAATCAATCGGTGTGCAGGTTCAGGGTCCCGAATCGCGTGTTGTCAGCGGAGTCCTGGAAGACGAGCTATACGGTATGGAATGTCATATCCAGGTGAGCTGCCCCGATTTCACGATTACTTCCGTTCAGGCTCGGATGAAACGGTTCACGACTATCAGATGCCCTCGTGCAATGGAGACTTTTGCACGAGCCGAAGGATGGAAATTTGATGCTGAATTAAACGGCAAAATCAAGAAGGAAATCGGACGCCTCGGCTGCCGTCATATGGCCGTGCTCATGGTGGATTGTTGCAGGAGCCTCGCGAGAGCGGAATTCGCCAGAGAACTGCAGACTGCGCAGAAGAACGACCCCAATCTCGACAAGAAATCCTTTATTCAGGATTTTCTCGGGAAATACGCTTCGCTTTCCGACTATCTGAAGCTTCAGTAGGAGTAAAAACCTGAATGAAACTCGACCTTCACATCCATACTACCGAATTTTCCTCCTGCAGCACCATGAGTCCCGATGAATTGATGATTGCAGCCCGGGAGAACGGGCTCGACGGGATCTGCATTACCGAGCACAATCGTATTTGGACGAAATCCCAAGCAAAAGCTTTGAGCGATAAACACGGCCTTGCAGTGTTCCGCGGCATGGAAGTGACCACAACCGGGGGAGACATCCTGGTGTTCGGCTTGGAAGAAGAACCTGACGGTATGTGGACTCCTGCGATGCTGAAATCGAAAGTGGATGCTGTTGGAGGGGTCGCAATAGCGGCTCATCCTTTCCGGGGATTCCTCTTGTTCGGATTTGGCGATCTCAAGATGCAGGTGCAGGATGCCCTTGATAACCCCACGTTTTCCCAGGTTCACGGACTGGAGGTCTGCAACGGTCTTGTGACTGAAACCGAAAACAACCTGGCTCGTGAAGTAGCGGAAGCCGCAGGCCTTATCATGACCGGAGGCAGTGATGCCCATAGGCCGGAGGCGGTTGGAACGTGTGTCACGGAATTTCATGACTTTATTGTCGATGAAAAAGAGCTCGTGCAGGCGATTCTCAGCTCCAGGTTCAGTCTTCTCAAAATAAAATGATCCAGGGAGGTGAAAATGGAAGGCAATGGTATCAAATGGTCCGAATGGACCCGCAGCATGGAACGCCTCTTACGGCTGAAAACGTTTCCTGTGGGACTGAAGCTGCTGGAGAATCCCGACGATCTCACCAAGAGCCCGTGGATTCGCCGATCTCCGGAACCTCTGTCTCTCTGTCAATTTATCACCATAGTCCGGACATTCGATTGGACCGTGGGCGGGACTGCAGACGATCTGGCTACTCCCGGTTGTGCGAGTATCCTGGGATTGAGCGAGCTTCCCGAGTATGTTACTGACGGATCTATGCGCAACGTGGTCTGGCTCGAGAAAAAGGAAGACGCGGCGATATGCGAGTCGGTGATTCAGAGGATTCCTTTCGGAAAGTATCGCGCCTTTCTCCTTGCACCTACAGCATATGATCCCTTTGTTCCTGATATCGTGCTGATCTACGGGAATCCGGCCCAAATGTCGGTCATGATCAATGCAATCCAGTACGACCGTTTCGAGCGATTAACGTTCTATTCAGTCGGAGAAACTTCATGTTCCGACGTGATCGGTCGATGTTTTCTGGATGGGGTTCCCGCGCTCTCCATACCCTGTTACGGCGAGCGAAGATTCGGTCATGCGGCAGATGACGAGCTGGCAATAGGACTTCCCGTAAAAGAATGCCGTCGTATTCTTGCCAACCTGGAAATCTTGTACAAGAAAGGAATCCGATACCCTATTTCCCATTTTGGAGCACAGGTGAGCCCCGCAGCGGCTCTGGCCGCTGTGTACAAATTCGACGAGTTGGAGAAAAAAGCAAAATAACGCGACACGAACCGTTTTTACAAAAAAGGTTCCTCAAGTATTGCTTCTTTGAAAGCGAATTGGTGTTTACAGGATCTTGTAGGCGGGATTTGCCGCCTATTTCTTGATCAGCGGGGTTGCCGGATTATCTTACACTCCGTGAAGCATTCTTGCATTGAAAACGATATATCAACTTGATATTCTACTTTGTCTAAAAGAATTCCACGATTTAAAGAGGGCTGAGGGAGGAAAGGCTTTATGAGACCGTACTTCGAGAAGATGGCTGAGATAGGCAAACCGCTGAGCGCTTCCAAGAAAAAGCAGACTGAAGAAAACGTCTCACAAATCAAGAAAATTGAGGAAGAACTGCAAAAAGAGATCGAGAAGGTCAAATCAGCCGGGCTGCCGACCGAGAAGATCAATCAAAGAGGACAGCTCACGATTTGGCAAAGGCTGGAATATCTGGTGGACCCCGGGACCTGGTGCCCGCTTCATTCCATCTTCAATCCTGCAGACAATGAAGAAGGAACTACGAATGTCGTAGACGGTCTCGGAAAGATCAGCGGCAAATGGGCCGTGATTATCGGATTCGACAACAAGGTAATGGCCGGAGCCTGGATTGCCGGACAATCGGAAAACGTCTTGCGCGTAACCGATATAGCGAAAAGGCTGAGGCTGCCACTCGTGTGGTTGGTCAACTGCTCGGGCGTGAAACTCACGGAACAGGAGGAAGTATACCCCGATCGCAGAGGGGGAGGCACGACATTCTTCCGTCACGCGGAGCTCGAGAAACTGGGAATTCCGGTTATAGCGGGAATTTACGGAACCAACCCTGCAGGCGGAGGGTATCACGGAATCAGTCCCACCATTCTCCTTGCCCACAAAGACTGCAACATCGCAGTCGGTGGAGGCGGAATTGTGAGCGGAATGAGCCCCAAGGGGTACTTTGATGAAGAAGGGGCAGAGCAGCTCATCGAAGCCACGCGCCACTTCCGGGAAGTGCCTCCTGGCAGCGTTTCCGTTCATTATGATTCGACGGGATTCTTCCGCGCCGTTTTCGAGACCGAAGAGGCAGTTCTCGACACAATCAAGGAATATATGAAGGGTGTGCCTGCGTACGATCCGAAATTCTTCAGGGTCGCTGCACCGGCTGAACCGAAGTTCGATCAGGAAGACCTGAACAACATCATTCCCATGAACCAAAAAATGGTCTACAGCTTTGAGGACATTCTATCTCGTCTTTCCGATAACAGCGAACATATGGAATTCAAACCCAAGTACGGTCCGGAAGTGTACACCGGCTTGGTCAAGCTGGATGGATTTCTTGCCGGAATAATCGCCAATAAACAGGGATTCCTGGGAAACGACTACCCTGAGTACGCTCCCTATCCGGGAATCGGCGGTAAGCTGTACAGACAGGGTCTCATTAAATTGAATGAGTTCGTGACCTTATGCGGCAGAGACCGGGTCCCTATCATATGGTTCCAGGATACTTCCGGTATCGATGTGGGAGACATTGCGGAGAAGGCGGAACTCTTGGGGCTCGGACAGTCCCTCATCTATTCCATAGAACAGACCAATGTGCCGATGCTTCTCGTCGTGCTTCGGAAAGGAACCGCTGCGGCCCACTACATCATGGGTGGACCTACCGCAAACAATCATTGCACGTTTTCTTTGGGGACTCCTACATCGGAAATTTACGTCATGCATGGTGAAACGGCATCCGCCGCTTCCTTTGCACGCCGTCTGGTCAAAGAAAAAGATGCAGGAAGACCTCTCCAGCCTGTCATCGATAAAATGAACGAACTTGCTCGGCAATATTACGAGAATTCAAGACCTATATATTGCGCCAAGAGGGGATTCGTGGATGAGGTGGTTCCCTTCACGCTGATGCGTAAGTACATGACATCATTCATTGGCGGCGCCTATCAGAATCCCGATTCAATCTGTCCTCACCACCAGATGATGCTTCCCAGAATCATTAAAGGATAACTCTGTCTTTCAGTTGCGGGACCTGCTTTAATCGCATGCAGGTCCCGCAGCTATGCGATTCTTCCCACCAATTGCCGTTGTCGATTCTCCATGATAGTATACTGTTTATAATTGTACTTCGTTCTTAGCGTATTTGAATTACTGGATGAGAAATAGTACCAACGAAGGAGAGCCATGAACGATACTAAACAGAACGTAAAAGACGCGTTTTCGGGGGAGTCGCAAGCATCCTGCAAATATCTGGCATTCGCGCGCCAGGCAGAAGAAGAAGGACAAAAGGGGGTGGCGAATTTGTTCCGGGCTGCTGCTGCTGCCGAAACTGTTCATGCTCGCAATCATTTGTCCGTGCTCCAGGAAATTAAGTCTACCATCGAAAATCTCAAGACTGCATACGATGGAGAGCATTACGAATTCACTCAAATGTATCCGAAATTCCTTGCTCAGGCGAAGCAACAGAAATTCGGTAAAGCGAGTGGATCGTTTCACTGGGCTAATGAAGTGGAAAAAGTGCATGGAATATTATACCAGGAGGCCATACAATTCCTCGAATCAGGTCAAAACTTTCCTGAAATGTACTATTATGTGTGTGACAGGTGTGGTTACACTTCGAAAGAGAACGCTCCTGAAAAGTGTCCTGTATGTGGAGCGAAACGGGACTTGTTTTTCAGAGTAGGCTAAAATATGTCGTGACGACCGGGATAAACGAACCACGCTGTGGTGTGTTGTGAATAATGCATTATTGGGTCGAGGCCATCCGAGACCGTCATACGAGGGGAGCATGTCAGCAGAAACAGTATCCGTAAAAAACATCGGCCTGAGAGGGGTCGCGGTAGCCGATACCAAAATCAGCTTTATCGACGGCCAGAAGGGAGTCCTCATCTATCGAGGCTATAGAATTGAGGAACTCGCTGAAAGATCGACCTTCTTGGAAGTAGCATATCTCCTCCTGGAAGGGAATTTGCCTTCCCAAGAAGAGCTGAGCCGATTCGAAGGGAAAGTAAAGGCTGTCCGAGAATTACCGCAGCACGTTATAACTGCACTAAAGGCAATGCCCAAGACAGCGGATCCCATGGACGTCTTGCAGGCCTCAGTGCCCATGTTGGCTGCGGACGATCCCGACTTGCAGGGTGCAGATAGAAATGCCAACGTAAACATGGCGATTCGGCTGATTGCACGCATACCCGCCGTCACCGCCGCCTGGAACAGAATTCGAAACGGCCTGGAAGCTCTACCGCCCGATAACAATCTCTCGCATGCCGAGAATTTTCTCTGGCAACTCAAAGGTGAAAAGCCAGACCCCGAAATAGCGAAGGACCTGGATGTCTGCCTTGTGTTGCATGCAGATCACACTTTCAATGCATCCACATTTGCATGCCGAGAAGTTGCTTCCACTCGCGCTCACATGTATGCAGCGGTAACTGCAGGAATCGGCGCACTTTCGGGAAGTCTGCATGGAGGTGCGAATACTCGCGTCATGGGCATGCTTCTTGAGCTTGCTGACGTGTCGGACGTGGAACAATGGGTGAAAGATCAGATCGATCACGGCAATCGCATCATGGGCATGGGACATGCCGTGTACAAAACCATAGATCCCAGGGCCGTTTACCTGAAAGAGATGGCTACCCGACTCGGCAAGAAAACGGGCCAGGAAAAATGGGATTACCTCTCCAAGACCGTGGAACGAGTGGCGGGCCAGGAGTTCGATAGACGCGGCAAAAGTGAAATCAGACCCAACGTGGATTTCTTCAGCGCACCCGTGTACCACATGATGGGAATTCCCCGGGATCTGTTCACTCCGATATTTGCCATATCCCGTATCGCCGGTTGGTGCAGTCATATAATCGAGGAGAAATTCGCAGAAGCTCAAGACAAGCCCATGCTGTACAGACCTCAAGCCGAATATGTGGGCCAATACTGCGGCCTCATGGGGTGCGAATACGAGCCGGTGGACTCCAGAAGATAAAGCATCTGCAGTCTGACTTTCCTGCGATCATCGAGAATGTAGAGAGGCGCATTGCTCTAACTACTCGGAAGGAAACATGATTTTCAAACACGATGTGATAATCGTCGGCTCGGGTCTTGCTGGTCTTCGCGCAGCTCTTGAAATCGGAGAACATGCCGATGTAGCGGTAATGACCAAAGTGTATCCAACGAGGTCGCATTCCGGAGCCGCACAAGGTGGAATAGGAGCTGCTCTCGGCAATGAGGAGCCCGATTCCTGGGAATGGCACATGTATGACACCGTGAAAGGCGGTGATTACCTGACGGACCAGGATGCAGCCGAAGTGCTTGCCCGGGATTCGGTCAGGGCCATTTACGAGCTGGAGCACATAGGGGTTCCTTTCAGCCGCACTCCTGACGGCCGCATCGCTCAGCGTGCGTTCGGAGGTCACACCAGGAATTTCGGAGAGGGCCCGGTCAAACGAGCATGTTACGCAGCGGACAGAACAGGTCGGGTTATCCTGGACACACTCTATTCGGAAGCTTTCAGACGTAATGTAAAGACGTATTCGGAATTCCATATAATTGAATTGCTGATAGAAAAGGGAAGGGCGGTCGGGCTGACAGCATATGAATTGGCCACCGGAGAATTGCACGTCTTTCATGCACGGGCGATTCTGCTTGCTACCGGCGGATACGGAAAGCTCTATAAGACGAGCTCCAACTGTTTCGCAAACACCGGTGACGGAGTATACCTCGCCTATGAAGCAGGCGTTCCGCTGGAGGATATGGAATTCGTGCAATTCCATCCAACGGGAATATATGGGCTCGGAGTCCTCATCAGTGAGGCTGCAAGAGGCGAAGGAGGAGTGCTGCGAAATCGTTACGGTGCGCGGTTCATGGAAGAGTACGCACCGACAATCAAAGACCTTGCGGCGAGAGATGTTGTTTCCAGAGCAATTGTCACGGAGATACGGAACGACCGGGGAATTGACGGTCGAGATTTCGTGCATCTGGATTTGACCCATTTGGGCAAGGATCTTCTGCAGCAAAAACTCTCGGATATCTCATCGTTTGCCAAAATCTATGTGGGTGTGGATGTCGCAACGGAACCTCTCCCTGTAGCTCCCACGTGCCATTACATGATGGGGGGAATTCCCACGGATCTGGACGGCCGAGTTCTCGATGCAGGGAACAATCCCATTCCGGGCCTCTATGCAGCAGGCGAATGTGCGTGCATTTCCGTGCATGGAGCGAATCGCCTCGGATGTAATTCACTGCTGGATCTCGTGGTTTTTGGCAGGCGGGCAGGGCAGGCCATAAGCAACGAAGTCCAACAACTGGACTGGCCGGCACTCATGGAAGATGCAGTGGACAACAGTCGTGCGAAGATCGACCGCATCCTGAACCGAAAAAATGGGGAAAAGGCTGTCCAAATTCGAGCATCAATACAGCAAGTTATGTCTGTCGAATGTTCGGTATTCCGTCATGAGCGGAGATTGCGTCAAGCCCTCGACGAATTGCAGCAGCTCAGAGAGAGATACTCTCGGATTTCGGTCGATAATCGAGGAAAAGTGTTCAATACGGATTTGACGGAAGCTGTGGAACTGGGATGTCTCTTGGGATTGGCCGAAGTCACGGTAGTCTCTGCTCTGACCAGAACTGAGAGCCGTGGTTCCCATTTTCGAGAAGACTACCCCGATCGGGATGACAAGAACTGGCTCAAGCACACATTGGTTCAGAAAAAAGACGGCCGACCGGAGATCTCGTTCAAGCCGGTCACGATCACCCGTTTTCAGCCTAAAGCCAGGGTCTATTAAATTTCGTTATATTGCCGAGGATTCTCAGATGCAGATGAAATTCAAGATCTTCAGGTTCGATCCGGAAAAAGATGCGGAACCGTATTTTCAGGATTACACGGTAGCAGCAGAGCCCTGGGAGCGGGTTCTGGACTGCTTGAACAGAATCAAATGGGAACAGGATGGTACTCTGTCGTACAGGATGTCCTGTGCTCACGGCGTATGCGGATCCGACGCAATGAAGATTAATGGCAGATGTGCTCTTGCATGCCAAAAATTGGTGAAAGACTACGCCGAATCGGAAGTGTTGATCGAGCCGTTGCCTACATTTCCGGTATTGAAGGATCTCATTGTCGATCTGAGGGTGTTCTTTGACCGCGTGGAATGGGTGCGGCCTTTCATCATCGCGGGCGAGGTGCCCGAAAAGGAACGGCTGCAGACCCCTGAAGATCGAAAAAAAGTTGATGAAGTTATCCGCTGTATTTTGTGCGCATGCTGCGTGGGAGCCTGTCCGGTATCGAACGAAAACGAGAGGTATCTCGGTCCTGCCGCGCTGGTTCAGGCGTTTCGTCGTATCTTCGATTCCAGGGATGTAGAGCACGAGCAGCGATTGAAGCAATTGGATTATCCCGATGGTGTCTGGGGATGCGTCAATTATTTCGAATGCACGCGGGTATGTCCCAAGGAAATCCCGGTCACCAAATCCATCAATATTATTAAGAGAGAAACTCAGAAAACGAAATCATCATAGACGAGTAACCAACGGGGTGGAGAGAATCTTTTCCTGCGATCACGGTCCCTCCAACTTTATAAATCTCCCCTAACCCCCATAAGCGTCAAAATAAGCTCGTGGTTGATCAGCCTTTATTGCATGACGCCGACTCATGAAGACTTACAAGGATGCTGGTGAGCGAAGCGAACCGCATCGCTCGTGGACGTTGATGCTCTCATGCGAGCAACCTAAAGCAATTTCTTCTATTTTGGGAGGGGCGTCAGGCGATTGCCACGTCGCTCCGCTCCTCGCAATGACAAGCGTAGAGTTCGTTGCTGAATGGTGGATTCCCATGCGGGCAGAGAGCCGCTCCCCTGATTTCAACGAACAAATGCCTATTTCGGATCTCAGGTGATCGGAACTTTTCCGCTAAAGATTCTTGCAATTCCGCCTGTCAGAGGTCTTGAACCGGTATCGGAAAAGCCTGCCTCTGACATCAAGCGCGCCCAGGCTCCAGGCCTGGGAAAATCAGCCATGGAATCACTTAGGTAATGGTACGCGGGAACCGAAGACATCAACCCTGTAATAATCGGCATGACGATTTTGGAATACAATCTGAACAGCGGCTTCATCAGCACCCCGTCAGGCTCGATCAACTCCAATATCACGAACAATCCACCCGGACGAAGCACTCGATGTATTTCGGAAAGCGCTCTTTTGCGATCCGTTACATTTCGTATGCAAAAGGCTGCTATGGCACCGTCAAAGGTGGCGTCGGGAAATTGCAGGTTCAGCACATCTCCGCGCAGCATGGAAATGTTTTCCTGCAATCCTTTCCGAGCAACCTTTTCGATTCCTATACGCAGCATTCCCTCGGAAGGATCTATGCCGATCACCCGGCTTGCCGCGTGGGAATGTGTTGCGATGGCAAGCGAAACGTCACCGGTGCCACATCCCACATCCAGGTACACCCGGCCGGGCTGCGGATCGAGAGTCCTCACTGCGACTCTTCTCCAGTATCCGTCCAGACCCAATGAAAGAATTCTGTTGGTGCGGTCGTAGCAACCGGCGATCTCGTTGAACATCGAGAGGCCTTCGTCCGCGGAAATCAGAGAATCGTGACGTCTCTCAGGGTCAGGTCCTGAATATTTCATGCATTAAAACCCCAGCAGAGCAAGCAGACCGGACCACACGGTGAAACCGCTCAGCGCTGCAAGTCCTATGGTTGAAGCCCAGCAAACAATGTTCATGACAGTCCCGTTGGTGCTCCTGCGCATTACTGCCGGATCGTTGACGAGTAACAGCATGAATACCAGAACAACCGGTAAAACCAGCCCGTTTATGACCTGGGAAACAAACATGATGGAAATCAGTGGAAGACTTGGAATGAGAATGAAAAGCCCCGAAAAAAATATGATAAAGCAATACAGACCATAAAACTGAGGTGCTTCGGAAAATTTCTTGTCCAGGCTGGACTCCCAGCCAAAGGCTTCACACACCGTGTACGCGGTCGAAAGTGGCAGAATAGCAGCGGCAAACATGGAGGCGTTGAATAAACCGAAAGCGAACAACCATGAACAGTATTCGCCTGCCAGCGGCTTCAGGGCAAGAGCAGCCTGCTCCGCGGAATCCACTTTAATACCTGCTTTATAGAGCGTTGAAGCGCACGCAAGGACAATGAAGAACGCAACTATGCTTACAAGCACAGACCCAACGATTACGTCTATGCGGACTGCTTTCAGGTCCTTTGCACTGAGACCTTTATCTACTACCGATGCCTGAAGATAAAACTGCATCCATGGAGCGATGGTAGTACCCACGAGTCCGACGAGCATCACCAGGAAAGCGGTATCGGTCCTCAATGTTGGTGCAGCAGTGGAGTGGATGACTTCCGCCCAATCGGGTTTCACGAGAAAACCTGTGATTACATATGCAATATAAAATACACACGCAGTGAGAAAAATCTTTTCAACCGATCTGTATGTGCCTTTTACCGGAAGCCACATGAGAAACAGGATGCTGAGGGGAATTGTGAAATAGCGAGATATTCCGAAGATCTCCAGAGACGCGGCAATTCCCGCAAATTCAGCCAAAGTGTTTCCAAGGTTGGTGAGGACAAGCAAGATCATGAGATAAAACGTAATCTTGACACCAAACCGTTCGCGAATGAGATCGGACAGGCCCTTGCCCGACACAACGCCCATTCGTGCACCCATTTCCTGCACCACTATCAACACAAGGGTGATGGGAATGAATGACCAGAGAAGACTCAGTCCGAATTCTGCGCCTGCGAGAGAGTATGTGGTGATACCGCCCGCATCGTTATCCACGTTGGACGTGATAATGCCGGGCCCCATGAGAATGAGAATTCCCCATAAGGCCACGAGTCGACTTCGGAGGAAACTTCCGAAAGGCCGAGAAATCGCATTGTCTTGGGTATTTGACACAATGCGCTCCAGATCACTTTCCCAAATGCGGGGCTAGTATTTCCAAAAGGGTTTTGAACCGGATCACCCCTTTGATGTGGTTGTCATCGTCTACGACGGGGACCGCGCGAAAACCATACTTTGCGAACAGATCTGCCAAATCTTCGGCTTCTGCATCGATTTTCGCTGTGATGAGTCTCGTAGTCATGATCCTCTCGAGAGGAGTGAAAATCTCATGAGACAGCAGTTCTCTCAGATTGGTAACGCCCAATAATCTGGATTCGGCATCGACCACATAGAGATAATAGATGACATCTACTTCATCAGCGTGCAAACGTATATGAGCAAGAGCATCCACAATGGTCTTGTCCGGGGGCAATGCCAGAAATTGTGTGGTCATGAGACCACCGGCCTCATCCTCCTCATGGGAAAGAAGATCTTTGACCTGTTCTTCGTACGCATCGTCCATTTCCTCGAAAATGTCGGCAGCAGTTTCCTGGGGCAGGTCGGCTATCAAGTCGGCAGCTTCATCCGGAGACATTTCCTCCAGAATGTCAGCGGCTTTCTCCGGACCAAGGCCCCGGATAATGGATACCTGGACCTTGGGGTCCATCTCCTCCATAACATCTGCGACAACTTCCTCATCGAGAGACTCGACGAACGCTGCACGTTCATGGACATCCATGTCTTCGATAATGTCTGCAAGATCCGCGGGGTGCAGGTCTGCAAGCTTGCTTTGAGGCACCTCAAGTCTGAGTCGATCCGGATCTGAGAGCGTCTGAACGTAATTCCATGCGATAAATTTCTCCTTCAGATTGTAATCAAAGAACCAGAGGAGGAAGCGCAATACAGCGTCTTCAAATCCGAGTCGTCGTAAAAGACCGCGTAAACCCACGTCTACTGCAAGAAGGAACAATCGGCCGTCGGATATGATGAATTGAAGGTCGTTTACCCGCTCGACTTTTGCGCCGTGAACATCAACGATTTGTTTATCGAGAAGAAAGTCTTTCAAGTGAATATGAGATGCGGGTAACGACTGTAACTGCGGAGACGCAGGAATAGCATCGCTTTTGAGCGTTATTCCGGATTCCTGGATACTAGCGACGGATTCCCAGGGCACAGAGAAAGCTTTTCGGTCCCAACCGTACCTGAAGACCAGCATTTTTACTTCGGGCTGCGGAAGATCCGCATCAATCACCAGATCCTGAACTTTCCCCAGGATTTTGCCGTCCGCAGAAGTCACCCGCCGATTCAGCACATTGCTTAAATAGGTGTGCTCCAGACGTGGGGCTTCCAAAAAGGACCTCCGATTGCGACGAGAGTGATTGGTGCTGGATCGATAAGGCGATTACTCTGGGCAGGCCTCTGAATCTCAGAGCCGCTCCGCAGGGATCTAAGCCGTTGAGAAAGTATAGGCCCATTTCGCCCATATGAAAAGGACAAGTTGGCACATCTTTCGTTCATTTGGCTGTAAAAGCTTCCCGATCTATGCAAATCGCCGAAAAGCACAAATTTCTATTGAGGCTTTTTGTTTTTGAGGCATAATTGGTGTCCATCCTACAGCGAAACCGGAGTTTGTCATGTCTATGAGAAAGCAGTTGGAAGTAATGCTTGCAGACGCTCCCGGAGAACTCGCAAAGTTCACCGGGATACTCAAGGACGAGCATATCAATATAGAGGCCATGAGCATCCAAGATGCCAACGAGTACTTGCTGGCTCTTTATGAAGTACGCGGACAGACCGGCAGAAGAGTCGCTCCCAGGGACTATTATGAGGCAATCCTTAAAGAGTCTGCCAAATATTCCATGATCCGCCTGATAACCGATAATCCGGAAAAGGCTGTAGAAATGCTGAATAAAGAAGGTTATCAGGTAAAAATGCAGGATGTAATCGGTTTAGTGCTGGAAAACGAACCCGGGATTCTCAGCCATATTTCCAAGGCATTCGGAGACGCCGGCATTAACATTTCCTACACCTATGGGTCCGGGTTCGCTGACAGCAAATCGGCCTTATTCATATTTAAGGTGTCAGACCTGAAAAAAGCCCTGGAACTTTTCCCGAACAATACGATTTGACGCCTCCGTAGGAAGGAATGGTTCGATACATGAAGCTTTTGCTCAAGCAAACCGGTCAGCGCAAAGTAGAGGTAATCTCCGACAAATGGAGTTTCATCGTGGACCTTAAGGAAGAATTTGGAGGAGAAAACTCGGGACCGAATCCGTCGGAACTTTTCGCCGCCGCGGTGGCTTCATGCGAGATGCTGACCGGCGTGGTCTGGGCGTCAAGGCGTCATGAAATCGAGTTGAAGGGACTCGAGGCGGAGGTCGAATGGGATTACGAGGAAAGACCTGAAAGGATCTCCAAAATTGACGTAACGATCCGCAATGCTGCCGACCAGTTGGGCAAAAACATCAAAGCCTTCACAGCCATCGCTCAAGGATGCACGGTAACAAAAACGCTTAAAATACAGCCGGATACCACCTTGAAAGTGGAATGAACAACATCGCAGAATATTCCATAGCCGCGAATCCGAATTCTCCGGTAATACATTGTTATACAAAACGCGGCTTTGACCCGGTCACGAAAACTCGGAATCCCCGCGATCCGCAGACTCCTGATGAAGAACTATTCGAGATCCGGATTATGGACAACGATCACAACACGTACCGTGAGGTCATGGACATCACCATGATCGCGTTGGGACTAACCGAGGAACAGGCATTCGCCGTTGCCTGGGAGGTGGACCACCTCGGGTCCTGTGTTGTCGCTCATGCACCCAAAGACGATGCAGAAGAGTTGGCCCGGATCATCCGTGCCATCGGCATAGAGGTTCAGGTCAACCCGATAGATTCTCGGAAGCACTAATTGCCGGGCCGTACCACCTACCCGCTATGTCCGATAAGATATATTATGTTAACTCGTGTATTATGCTCGGAACGCATTGACATGAACTCCTCCTCTCCTTATGATCCCCTCCCATGACGCAATCCCCGGATTCACCACAGCCTCTGCTCAGCGTTGTCATTATCGCAAAGAACGAAGCGGATCGTATTCGTACGCTCCTAGACAGCGTGAAGTTTGCCGATGAAGTGCTGGTTGTGGATTCCGGAAGTACCGATGGGACCGTGGAAATGTGTCGGTCATTCGGAGCCCGAGTCATTTACCAGGACTGGATGGGATACGCTGCTCAGAAGCAATTCGTTATGGATGCAGCATCCGGTCTATGGGTGCTCTCGCTTGATGCGGATGAGGCCATTTCTCCTGAAAGCGCCAATGAGATTACCGCAGCAATTCGATCGTGCGGTGATGAGGTTCACGGGTTCGCGTTGCCTCGCCTGAGCCGCTATCTTAATCGATGGATACGGCACGGCGGATGGTATCCGGACCGCAAAATTCGGCTTGTGCGGAAAGGCTCCGGCGCATGGATCGGAGACGGACTTCACGAGAAGCTGGAAGTATCCGGCATCGTTAGTGATTTGCAGTTGCCCATTCTTCATTACGTGTACAGGGATATCAGCGATCAGATCAATACCATAAACCGGTTTTCCAGTGTCCATGCGGATTACAGGACACCTGCCGGAGCAATCCATATTCTGTTCGGACTGTTCCACGCTGCAGGAAAGTTTCTCGAATGTGCCGTGTGGAAGCTCGGCATTCTCGATGGCATTCCCGGCCTCATTATCGCAGTGAACAGCTCGTTCTACGTGTTTCTCAAACATGCCAAAGCATGGGAGAAAGGATTGCCTGATACTAAGGAGTAAGATTTGGGGAACCTTTTCCGTAAAAAAAGGTTCCCCAAATCTTACTCCTTTGATAGCGGATCGGTATAACAAGGATTCGAGGCATATCAAGAAATGATTCTTTCTTTCCTTTTCTATCCACGGCTCAGCCAATCATGAAAGTAGCGCTCGCAATCGAGAATTTCAGCCGGTACGGCGGCGGAGCGGAATCCTATGCGGTTCAGCTTGCGGAAACGCTGGTCCGTGCAGGATGGGAAGTTCATCTGTACGGCCATTCCTGGGACGGCGAACCAGAGAAGGCAATATTTCACGAAATCAAGCGATTGCCCAGATGGGTGCCCCCGTCTGTTCGGATAATTGATTTTGCTCTTCGCCACAGGAGCATGGTGTCTTCGGAAGACTTTGACGTAATTCTCGGGTTCGGAAACACCATCACCATGAACGTGTACCAGAGCCACGGAGGAGTCCACGCTTTAAGCACGAAAAGAAAGCTTCTGGCAATTGAGAATCCTGTTGTACGGTTTCTGAAACACGCGACTGCCCTTCTCAGCCCCAAGTACCATGCTCGAGCCTGGATCGAATCCGCGCCGTTCAGATCGAATCCGCGGCCCACGATCATCGCTATATCCCACATGGTGCGAGACGACATTGCGTCCTATTTCCACATGGATCCTTCTGATATTCGGCTCGTGTACAATGGAATCGACCTCAATCGCTTCGTATCGGCAGATTTTCCGGCTCGATCGGAATTCAGAAGAAAATTGGGATTTGGCGACAAGGAAATCCTCTTCCTTTTCATGGCGTACGATTTCCGGAAAAAAGGAGTGCGCTATTTGATCGAATCCGCAGGATTGCTGCAGCAAAAAATCGGTCCGGGAAAATTCGGACTCGTCATAGCAGGCAACCAGCCAACACCAGCGCTTACCGGGCTTGTGGAAAAGCTCGGGCTGTCCGAAACGGTCCGATTCCCCGGCCCTACCAAAGAGCCGGAAGCCTTTTACGGCGCCTGCGACGTGTTTGTCTTGCCGACGTTTTATGATGCATGCTCTCTGGTCGTGTTCGAGGCCATGGCGTCAGGACTACCTGCGATTACGACTACTTGGAACGGTGCAGCCGGTATTATTACCGATCGGGTTGATGGCGCTGTCCTGCAAAAGGCCGGCGATGTGCACGAGTTGGCGGATGCTATGGAGTTCTTCTTGGATTCCGGGAATTTACGTGCAGCTTCAGCCTCGGCGCGGAATACTGCATCGGCGTATTCACTGACGGAAAACCACAGAAAAATGCTGGAAATTTTTCAAGAGGCCGCGTTGTACGCTCATTCAGAATAGGTTATTCCGGTCCCCTACCCTTGATTCTTTACTCTATCATTCTGATAGAATTCGACTAAAGCGCTTACAAGGCCGGGAATGGTGTATTCTCTCGCTTCCACGTGAATTGGCAGGCCCTTTTCCGTAAGTGTCGCCGAGGTTATCGGTCCTATGGAGGCGATCAGAGTACCGTTCAAAAGCGTGCTCAGGTCTTCGTTTCCCATCATTTCGATGAAATGGCTCACTGTGGATGACGACGTGAAAGTTGCCGCGTGCACTTTCTTGTCTGCAAACATTGACTTGATGCGGGCCACATCAGTGTCTTCGGGTAAAACAGTCCTGTACACAGTAACCACGTCGACAAGCCCGCCCATATTTCTGAGACCGTCTGGAAGGGCTTCCCTCGCTTTTTCCGCTCTTGGGATCAGAAAACGCTTTCCTCGAACCTCTCCTTCGGGAAGCATGTCCAGGACACCTTCGGCGATGAACTCTTTTGCCAGGAGATCCACTCTCAGCCGATGCTTCCGTATGGATTCCGCTGTAACCGGTCCGATTGCCCCGATCCTCGGGCCTGCCAATGAGCGGATATCGTCGGAGATTTCGAAGAAACGCTGAAAGAATTTCTCCACACCGTTAACGGAAGTAAAGACGATCCAATCATATGCGGAGATGTTCCTGATTGCAGAATCGAGCGGTTCGTAATCTGTTGGCGGAACAAACTTTATTGTGGGAAAAATTACCGCTTCCCCGCCACATGTGGAAATTGCCTGTGCCATTTTGCGTGATTGTTCGCTGCCGCGGGTAATGAGAATGCGTTTTCCGAAGAGCGGCTTCTTTTCGAACCAGCCCAACGTATCATGCAAAGTAACAGAGGTCCCTACGACAAGAACCGCGGGGGCCCGGATTCCTCGGCGCTCCGCCTCCCAGGGAATCTCTGACAGGGTCGAAATAAGCGAGACCTGTTCCGGCAGGGTTCCCCATCGAACAAGAGCTGCAGGTGTGGTCGGAGGTTTACCGTGGCTGATAAGTGATTCGGAGATATTCGGCAGATTCTTGACTCCCATGAGAAAAACAAGAGTTCCCGGATTTCTGGCCAGCACATCCCAATCTATTGCGGATTCCTCTTTTTCCGGGTTTTCATGTCCGGTTATGAATGTCACCATGGAAGCGTGATCCCGATGAGTAACCGGAATACCGGCATACGCGGGAGCAGCAACTGCCGATGTCACTCCCGGGACAACTTCGAAAGGAATTCCCGCGGCAAAGAGTTCTTCCGCTTCTTCACCGCCTCTGCCAAATACATAAGGGTCTCCGCCTTTCAGGCGAACGACAGTTTTGCCTTCCCGCGACTTTCTTACCAGGAGTTCGTTAATGTCCACCTGTTCGAGGGTATGGTCTTTCCCTTTTTTTCCCACATAGAGCAGTTCCGCTTCGGGTCTGGCTTCAGCAATAATCGCGGAGCCAGCCAGATAGTCGTACACGAGTACATCCGCAGATCGTATCTTTTCAAGTCCCTTCACCGTGATAAGGCCGGGATCGCCGGGTCCGGCCCCCACCAAATACACTGTTCCCGGGATCTTCTTGTCTTTGTTTTCAATCATTCCTTTATCCTGCAGAGAAGCGGATATTTTTGCCATCAATCCTGCTCTGATGGTCTCTATTTTTAAACGATGTCCATGGCTGGTCCGGGCACCCAATCATCCGAGAGGACATTCTTGAGAATAGCGTCTGCACCCCTCTTAATGAGCGTATCAGCGAGTTCAACCCCGATGCTTCCGTTTTCGATTTTTCCGGAAAAAGTCTCCTTCAGCAGCGGACTTCCGTCAGGATGCACAACCGCCGCGTTAACGTGAACTGCTCCATCCTTTTTCGTACAATGAGCAGCCATGGGGACTTGGCATCCGCCTCCCATCCGGAGCAGGAAAGCTCGTTCGACTCTCACGCACAGCTCGGTATCCGCGTGATTCAGAGGGCGAACGACAGATTCCACTTCCGGGTCGTTCATGCGGGTTTCTATTGCCAACGCTCCCTGCCCGATTGCGGGAATCATGAACCCCGTGTCAAGGAATGAAGTTATCCTCTGTTGGAATCCCAACCGCAGCACTCCCGCAGCAGCCAAGATTATTCCCGCGAGATGCTCGGTCTCGATTTTCCTCAGCCGGGTATCCACATTTCCCCGGATAGAGATGATGTCCAATCCGGGAAATCTGTTCAACAGGAAGGCTTTTCTTCTGAGGCTTGAAGTTCCGATTCGGGATCCCTGGGGCAGATCCTCAAGATTTTGATCGTTTGCGGAAATGAATACATCCCGCGGATCTTCGCGTTCCATAACGGCAGCAATGCGCAACCCTTCCGGAAGCTCGGTGGGCACATCCTTCATGGAATGCACGGCAAGATCGACTGATCTTTCGAGAAGAGCGTCCTCTATCTCCTTCGTGAATAATCCTTTTCCGCCGATGAGCGCCAGCGGAGCATCAAGGATTTTGTCTCCTCGGGTCTTGATGATCTTCAGTTCCACCTGGATTGCCGGATCGCGTTCCTCGATGATCGAGGCAACATGGCGGGCCTGCCACAGAGCGAGAGCACTACCCCTGGTACCTATCGTCAATTTCTTCTTCAATGGGTGATTCTTCCGTATGATGGTGTTGTTCAAGTTGATTCGCGTCGAGTCCAAACATTCTCTGGGCTGTATCCAGGTAAAAAGATTTCCTGGTTCTACCTCCCGCCTTCTTCAGGAACAGTATGGGATCGTGTGCGACCTTGTTGATGATGGACTTGGATATGAGCTCTACAATTTCTCTTTCGGCAGGGCTCAATCGCGAGAGCTTTCCATTCATTCGCGTGAGCTCGCCGGTTCGGATCGTCTCCAGTTTGTCGCGAAGCGCGATAATGGTGGGAGTACAGCTCAACGAGCTCTTCCAGTTCATGAATTTGCCGACCTCTTCTTCCACGATTCTCTCACCCTTGAGAGCCTCTTGTTTTCGCTCTCCCAGGTTTTCACTCACCACTGCCTGTAAGTCATCGATATTGTAAAGGTACACTCCATCGATGTCGTTGACCTGAGGTTCTACGTCCCTGGGGATGGCGATATCTATGATAAAGATCGGACGATACCGTCTCTTGCGCATAACCCGATTCATGCGGTCTTTCGTGATGATCGGTTCACAGCTTCCCGTGGAAGTGATCGCCACATCCGCATCGATCAGCCCGTCCTCGAGTTTCTCCATGCGTAATGCAAGTCCTCGTAAATCTCCGGCAAGGGAGCATGCGTTCTCGAATGTACGATTCACTACGACAATGGGCCGCGTTACTTGCGCAATGAGATGCCGGGCGGCAAGTTCGGCCATTTCTCCTGCGCCTATGAGGAGAACCGCCTTATCCACCAATTCTCCGAGAATCTTTCTGGCCAGTTCCACAGCCACGTATGCAACGGATACTGCAGCAGACCCGATTTCCGTCTCCGTTCGGACCCGCTTGGCCGAGAAAAAAGAGCGGTGTAGCAATCGATTGAGTATGGGGCCCGTAGCGTTGACTTTAGCTGCTCTTCTAAAGCTCTCTTTGACCTGGCCCAAAATCTGAGGCTCACCGATTACCATTGAATCCAGGCTGGAGGCTACCCGGAAGACATGCCGAACAGCTTCGGCTTCCGTCTTGATATAAAGAAAATCTCGGAGAGGTTCGGGATCGATACCGTGAACCTGCCCTATTCCCTGGACAATCATTTCTTTGCGGGCTTCCGCATCGTCCGCAACAACGAACACCTCCGCCCTGTTGCAGGTGGAGAGAATCATGACCTCCTCCACACCGTCCAAACCAGAGAAAAAGCGCGTACTATGGCCCTCGGAATCTCCGGGGAATGTGACTTTTTCCCGGATCTCAACCGGCGCGGTGTCGTGATTCAGTCCTATTACGAGTATGCTCATAGCCCGCGAGTCCTGATTCTGAAGGCCTCCGGCCCGAAAGCGTGGTGTCCGCCAATAAGGGCGCTCACTCCGACAAACGTGAACATGACCAGAGCAAAGCCTGCGATTGCCAGCACTGCGGCTTTCTTACCTCTCCAACCGAGTGCGATCCTCAAGTGCACCATAGCCGCGTACGCAAACCATGTAATCAAGCTCCAGGTCTCTTTCGGGTCCCAGCTCCAATAAAAGCCCCAAACACTTCCCGCCCATAACGCTCCCGAAATTATTCCTAAAGTAAGAAGGAAAAAGCCCAATAGCAATCCGTGCCGATTGATTGTGTCCAGGGTGTTCAAAGAAGGAAGGAGTTTGTGCATCCTCCCGATTTGTTTGGTTTTTATTAAGCGTTCCTGAAGAATGTACATGAGACCGCCAATGGCTACTATGGAAAAAATCCCGTTTCCGGCAAGTGCCAATAAAACATGAATCGGCAGCCACCAACTTTTCAGGACCGGCACAATGGGTTCGTTGATCTGGTAAGAGAGCGTGGAGCCGAAAAGCATCAATACCAGAGCCAGAGGAACGCCTATTGACCCGAAAATGGGACTAGGGTCCCGGTAATACATAATCAGGAACAACAAGACGATTATCCAGGCAAAAAAGGAAAGTGCGTCAAACGGGGTGGCCAAAGGAAAAAAACCGGAAAAAATCGCCCTGTGCAGAATCGAGAGTGAATGACATACAAATCCCGCCACAGCAAACCAGAGACCCAATCGTGCGCGGGTATCGGAACTGAGTAGGAGAAACAGCAAATAGCCCAGTGAGGCACCGAGATAGAGGACGATGGCAATTTTAAAGAAGATCAGGTCCATCACATCATCCTTCCCGTATCAATTTTCCGGGGAATTCTTCACTGCAGATTCAGGATTTACTTCAGTCGGCAATATGGATCGAAGAATTCGAATGACCCGATCGCGATCGTTTTCTTTCAACGCGTCAAGAATACCCGAATCCACGATTTCAGTAAAAAGAAGTTTGTTTTGGTCAGAAGACTTGCCTTCAGCGAGAATGAGTTTTCTGAGTTCCCCCATGACTCTGGTCATTTCCGCATATTCCGGGCCGAAACGCTGCTCCAGGTCTTCGCGGATTTTTCTGGCCAACGCGGGGGAGGATCCTCCGGTGCTCACTGCAATCATCAGGTCTCCCTGGGTGATGACGGCAGGCACGATGAATGTGCACAGATCGGGAACATCAGCTATATTACACGGAATTTTTCGCTCAACACACGCCTTGTAAACTCGAACATTTACTTCCCGATTGTCTGTCGTGCCGAATACCAGGATAGCATCGGAATGGATTTCCATGAGCGATTCGTCAAATTTTGCGCGGACCCATTCTATCGCCGCTTCATCTGCAAGGTTCTGTAGCTCCCGGTCCAGTTCAGGAGAGATGATTACCACTGAAGCGCCGCTATCCAGGAGACTTCCCACTTTACGGCGGGCAACTCTCCCACCGCCAATCACCAGGACTTTTCGCTGTTCGAGGTTCATCATTACGGGATAGGGTTTCACTTATCTCCTCCTGAACAAAGTATACAATTGTACACGAGCCCTCATTTGCGGTCAATTGCCCCTGTAGGCCGGTAAACATTTCACTGACGGCCAATCTTTATTTCTCATCAGTACTCAATTGCTGTACACTTGTCGAAATTGCTATGCACTGGCGCGAGGGTACATGCGAACGCCGAGTGATCCCGAGACTAAAAAGCAAGCCGAACGTAAAAGTCTAAGACGACGAGAATATCGTGCGACAGCGTTTCTGCTGGTGCTTGGCATGGCCCTGTGGTTTCTTGAATGGGGGATCAACCATTTTCTTTTCCTTGAAAATCCTCATCTCGATCCCGGCTTGAACATAATAGCATCCCACAAGGCTCTCGTGCCGATTGTATGGGTGATCTGCTTTTTGAGTTACGCTGTGTACATTACGAAAATATCGTCCGAAATCAGGAGTGCGGAAAGAGGTCTGGCAGAGAGTGAAGAACGGTACAGACTTCTCGCTCAGAATTCCCTTACAGGCATTTACGTTCACATTGACGGATTGCTTGTATATGTGAATGAAAGATTTTGCGAAATTACCGGTTATCTCCATGACGACCTCATCGGCAGCAGCTTTTGGCAGCATGTCTGTCAGGACGACAGAAACATGGTGAGGGAACGCGACATCGCCCGTGTGAACGGTCAGCCGGTGGTATCTCAGTACGAATTTCGATTTATTTGCAGAGACGGCTCGATTACCTGGGTGGAAGTTCTCGCGACGGTACTCGATTATCGTGGCACCCCTGCCAATATGGGAAATGTTGCAGATATTAGCGAGCGCAAGCGCGCGGACAAAGAACGGGAAGAACTCATCACCGATCTTATGCATACAAGAGAGGCTCTCCATTTTAAAGCCACTCACGATGCCCTCACAGGGTTGCTGAACCGCGCTGCGCTTTTCGATGCGCTCGAGAGGGAAATTGCCCGCTGCAATCGGGAAGACAAGGCATTGGCCATAATCATGGCCGATCTCGATCATTTCAAGAAGATCAATGACAATCACGGACATCTCGCAGGAGACGCGGTTCTCAAGGAGGTAGCAGACAGGATTTCCGACTCAGTACGACCCTATGACGTGGTGGGCAGGTACGGAGGCGAAGAGATCCTTATCGGTCTCCCCGGTTGTGATGATGCAGGCGCTTTCAGTTTTGCCGAAAGAATCCGATTGGCAATATGCAATAGAGAGATTTCCACCAACGATGGCAAAATCGTTCTAACGGTCAGCCTTGGAATTGCGGTTTTTCGAAGATCGTCATTCACGAACATGGACGAGGTCATTCGTGTGGCCGATGCTGCCCTTTACTCTGCAAAAAAAGCAGGAAGAAACTGTGTACGCATTGCCCAAAATATCTCTGAACAAGCGACCGGTTAGGCGACCACTGTAATCTTCAGTTTGTTCCTGATTCATCGATACGCGGAATCTACTTTTGAGGCAGAATAATTTGCACAACAGTTCCGATTCCGGGAGCGGACTCTACATCTAATCGACCTGCATGTTCGTTCACAATTCGTTCGACAATCGCGAGCCCCATGCCGGGACCGCGCCGTCTCGTAGAGTAAAAGGGATCGAATATGAAGCTCTTATCCTTTTCCTCTATTCCTGAGCCGGAGTCTTGCACCTGGATTATGAACTCATCGTCATGAGCGTACGTCCTGATTTCCACAGTAGAATCTTTGGGCGAAAAGTGGATAGCGTTTTCCAGGAGATTTTCCACTGCCATTTGAATAAGATCCGGATCGAGACATACCGTACGGTTCTGATGAATGAGATCTCTGAACATCAAGGTCACGTTTTCAGATTCCGCCGACGAAGAGAGTGCCGAAATCGCCCCAAGGACCGGCTCTGTCGCATTGATCTCCCGAATGTTAACAGGGGGCAAATTGCAGTACAACTGAACGTGATCGACGATCTTCTCCAGGGTTCGGGCGTCTTCCAGAATATTCTTCGCATAGTGGCGGGTTTCTTCCGGATTTCGCATATCCCGGAGAATTCTGGCAGCAAATCCGCCCATGGTCACCATGGGATTTCGAATTTCGTGAGCCACTCCCATAGCTAGTTTCTGCAGGCTCGAGATCTTTTCCTTGGCAATTCGCTCCTTCTCTTCAGTGAGCTCCTTTTCTATTCGCCGCAATCGGGATATTTCCGTCACATCCTTGAATAATGCGATAAATCCTATGAAGAAGCTTTCATGTTCCCCGTCTGCCAGAAAATAGGACGTGGTGACAGCAAGTCGCCGAACGGCACCATCAGGATGATGATAATCGACCTCACTGTACGAATTGATGCTCTTCTTCCAAATAGCATCCAGGAAAACCTGGTTGAAATCGAAATTACTGGGATCGACAAAGAAAAGTTCCTTTAATCCCTTTGTCTTGAGATCCTCAAAGGAGTATCCGAGTATGTCTTTTGTGGCCCTGTTCGCGTAAAGGACTTGGCCATGTTCGCCCAAAACCAGAAGCGAATCGCTCATACTGTCAAGAATATTTCGAATGAGAATACTGTCCAGGCCATCGGTAGGAGGTGATGCCACACGGTCAGATTGTATTGTCATAGTTTCCGGATTCCTCCTCTACCATAAACGGGGCAATTGAAATCTCTACTATTAGGAATCGAAAAAGTCGCGAGGATTCTCAAGGAAATTTTTATAAAATCGATACGATCCTGTTTGCTCGTATGAAACCGCTCTGATAGATTGCATGTCGAAACTCAATATCTGAGCACCGGGACAGCCTAAGATGATTGGAGAATGAGTTGCAATAACATATTGCTTGTTCGTGTTTTCCGCACATGTCTTTATGATTCTGGCAAATTCGGCCTGGTTTTCAGGCGATAGAGCCGCTTCGGGTTCATCCAGGAGATAGAGTCCATCCAGTTGGAAACTGTACCCGCGGAAAAATGCGAGAAAGGACTCTCCATGAGACAAGGTGTGCAAAGAGGAACCACCAAAATACGTGTCCCTGCCCGGGTCATCCATAATGATATCATCCAGCGATGCTGCAAAATTAAAAAACGTCTCCGCCCTGAAGTGAAAGCCGTAAGGATTTCTGCGAAGCATATTCAAATGTATGAAATTCGCTAATCCGGTTTCGTAAGGATTGTTGTGTGCTTTATGGGTTTTGCTCCCACCCCAGGGAAGAAGTCCCCTCCTTCGGGCAATTGCATCCAGGAGCGAAGATTTTCCCGAACCGTTCCGTCCCACGAAAAAAACGATGTTGGATGAAAACTCGATTCGATCGGTATTCAGAAAAGCAGCAACATTGAACGGGAACCGATCTGTGGTCGGAAATCGATCGCGTTCTAAAGTGATTGACTGCAGGTACATGGTTCCTTCCCGCTACAGCTTGAAAATACCGGTATCCAATAAGGTACCGAACATGTCTTCAGCTTTTGCGAATCCTTTGAATTCTTTACTGTATTCCTCTTCCGTCTTGTATCCCACTTCTACGAACTTATTAATATTAATAAAAAACGCGTATTGGATTGTCGGCGATGACTCACCGGCCGAATCCCGGTTTTTGTCAATGTGCAGGTTGATGATATCGATTTGGGGCAGATCCGGCATCTTTGCTTCCTTGCCTTTGATGCTCAGCCGGTCATGAAGGTTCTTCGTGGCTATCCAGTCTTTGGATAGTATCATTGCGACATCCAGGTCGTATTCCAAGTCTCCCCCGCCCACGCAATTGTGCATGGTTGGCCTGGCATAAAGCGTCGTGGAAAATTCGTCATATGACGGAGGCTTTTCGTCCAGCTTGCAACCCTCTTTGTCCATAGCCGAAATAGCGAACACCGGGCATTCCAATTCAAGGCTGAGATCCGCGAGTTGAGCAGAGGCTTCATTCACCTGGCCGCGAATATCCTCGTACTGCCTGCCAAGGGGAATTTTCTGCAGATAATCGAAAAAGATCGAAATTTGATTGGTCCTGTATTCATGCATCACGTTGTATGCTTGAGCCTTTATGCGTTCGATCGTGTCCTGCCTGCCGGCTTCAATGACAAAAAGATGACTGCTGTATGCGTGGGAGCGTTCGATCACTTTCTGAACTAGGGCATGTCTCTGATGCTCTTCCGGGTTGACTTCCGTGAGCAGCTTGACCGGGTTGATATAACATTCGCGGCCCAGAAGGCGCGCTGCCAGGGTTTTGCGCGTCTGTTCCCAGGTGTAGAAAAGGACAGGAAACCTGTTTTTCTCGGCGAGCCTCGATGCAAGATCCAGAGCAAAGGTCGTCTTTCCCCGTCTGGGTGGCCCGGCTAATCCGTAATAGAAGCCTTTCCGAACACCGGATAACAAATGTTCCAGGCGCTCATGAGGGTATATGGAAAACCCCAGAAGCTTTTTTTCGACCCTCGGACGGTTCGTGGTATCGCTAATCTCTCTGATTGTCTCTTTCAGAGGAGTGATACGCTTCTTTACTTTTTGCTTTTGCAGCTCGATGAGTGTCTGGATGATTCTGGAACTGAAATCGAGAAAATCCTGATCCTGGTATTGTCCTTTTCCCTGGGCATAGTTTGCCATAACCTGTGACAACTTCAGCATTTTCTCACGAAGGCCCTGGTCTTTGAGAATCTCCACGTACGCCATCATTTGATCGGCTTCGGGCACAACATCGGTCTTCAGCACAGAAATTGCCTGAACCAGTTCCGGGGTCAACCAGTTCCTATTCTTGAGATTGGATTCAATGGTGATCCAATCCACCACTTGGCCCGGAAGCTGACTCATGTCGTACGCAGTTTTGAAAATCATCTTATAATTAGGATCCGAAAAGATATCCGGACTAAAACCGTCGGACATCACTTTGCTGAGCAGGTACCGATCGCTGAGAAGGGCTACCAGAACTTTTGCTTCGAGCTCTTTCGACATTGTTTCACACCATCAAAAAGCCCACGCCCTGGAGAACAATTCAGGCAAACGGGCTGAGATTTTCAGACGCAATCTTCAGGCACAGTGAATCGCCACCTGCAGATTCGGTCAGAAGGATGGGGATCAGGCGGTGCATGGACGCATTCCACTCTGATGGCAGGATCCACTTGCTGCGCAAAGCTCGTGAATTCACGTTTGTGCATCTCTTTACAACTGTATTCGCCCAGATTCCTTTTCATTCGTGCGGTCTGGGTAGGGCACTCGGGGACTGAGATGATTATTTCGCCCGGTTGCTGTTCAATGTCATAGCCGACGATAATACTCCAGGGAAAATACTGGAGAGCTTTGACGAACCCTTCAAGTCCCCTCTCCTCTATGTTGAACCGTTGGAGGATATCCCTGGCCGCAAGACCGGCTACGCGATCCCATACTTTCTCATTGAAGTGGTCGGCTGTTCTTGAATCGTACGCTTCTTCGAGATTCAGGTACCAAAATGCATCCATAACGCGATAATGCCACATCAGGAAATCCAGGTACCGTCTGAGATCTTCCTTTTCCATCCGATCGAAAAGCATTGAACACTCCACGGTGTGACAAGGCCATTTGCGCGAAATCATTATATACGAGTTTTGGTTCAAGGTAGTACGATATTGAGTTTTTTCCGCCAACAAAACATCTCGCACAAAAATGCGTTGAGAGCAGATGCATAGGTCTCAGAGCGCAGCCGTGAATTATTATGGTAAGAAGCTAACCCGCTCTGTTTTCAGAAAAGTCCGCGTTTGGGTTGTCGATAAAATACTTCTTTGATATAGATTTCGGTCCAGCATACAGGATCGAGAAGGAGTTATCCATGCGAATAGTTGTGGCCGTTGTTTTCGCGTTTCTCCTTTCCCTGTTCTATCCGGATGAGGGAAAAACGCAACAAGGATATCGGTTACCCGATCTGAATACCCTGAAACACCTCACCACCTCCACGTCCGATCATGCTGCCGATATTCCGGGAAAAGAAACCACCATGGATTTCTATGCAGCGCCTTCCGGTGAAATGATAACGATTTATTCTTACAGGGGTAAGAGAGTCGGTTTCAGCTCGCACATGAACAATGATATACAAGGCACGTATCGCTTGTTTATGGATCTCACCGGGCAAGGGCTTTTTCAGGAGGTCAACAGGTCGGCCCAGTGGCAATTGCCGGCCTGGGCAAGGTGAGAATTTTTGAAAAATTTGCAAAACAGTGTAGTCCGCATCATTCTTGTGCTCTTGAGCAACCTGCAAAAATGATTAGACTTCTTGTGAGAAAGAGACCACAAGTATTCGCATGCATTTGACGGAAAAGAGTGATACATGCACGAAATGGCGATTGTTCAGAGCATCATGGAAATCCTCGAACAGCAAGCGGCACTCCATAATGCAAAAAAAATTGTCAGGGTCAGTCTGGAATTCGGCGCGCTGACCGGAGTTATGCCGGCTTCGATAGAATTCGGTTTTGAAGTCCTCTCGAAGGGTGGAATTGCAGAAGGCGCCGCACTGGACATTCATATTATACCCATAAAACTCTATTGCTTTGATTGTAAGAAAGAAATCACTCTGGAAGACTACCAGCCGATGTGTCCCGTATGTTCTTCCGCATCGGTTCACATAATTCAGGGACGCGATGAAATGAGAATAGCTTCACTGGAAATTGAAGACAGTTCAGGCTAAGTTCTTTTCCGCACCGGACCTGACAAAAGGAATTGATTCATGAAATTGACCGGCAAGAAAGCTATCATTTTAGTGGAAGATATTTACAACGAATTTGAAGTATGGATCCCCTATTACCGGCTCAAGGAAGAAGGAGTCGAGGTCGTGGTGGTGGGATCGGGGTCCGCTTCGGAATACCACGGGAAATACGGAATTCCCATCCGTCCGGACATAAATGCCTCCCAGGTGCAATTTGAAGATTTCGATGCCATTGTTATTCCCGGTGGTTACGCGCCGGACAAGATGCGCATTCATCCGGAAATGGTCGGTCTTGTCAGAGATATGTTCAACAAAGGGAAAGTTGTCGCCTCCATCTGTCACGGAGGATGGATGCTCGTAAGTGCCGGTATCCTCAAAGATAAGAAGACCACATCTTATGTTGGAATCAAAGACGACATGATCAATGCAGGTGCTCGTTGGGAAGACATCGAATTGGTCAGGGATGGAAATCTCATTACGTCGCGGAAGCCTGAAGACCTCCCCGCTTTTTGCAGGGCTCTCATTCAGGCAATGCAAGAAGCGTAACGATCTGAATTTTCCCTCGGGGTTTCGGAATTAGCTCGCAAAAGAGGTCTTATGGACGCCTATTTCATCACAGGGCAGACAGTATTTCCCGAAGGTGTTCGACCGGCTCGGATCGGTATCGATCCAGGATCCGGTGTCATTGTCTCGGTTGAGGACTCCCGGAATTCGGTACCTGCAAATAAATTGATTTTTCCCGGATTCGTGGATGCTCACGTGCATGCCCGGGAGTACCCCGAACCGGGTGAGCCTGGTTCAGTTGAGTGGGAGAAGTGGCAATCTGCCTGCAAGAAAGAAATATTCACCAGTGCGGGAAATGCGGCAATAAACGGCGGAGTCACAGTAATTGGCGCTATGCCGAACGATCCGTCCCCTCCGGACAACCCTGAAAGCTACGAGGCAAAACTCGGAACCTCAGAATCGTCCCCCTGCCCTGTCGTGCTGTTCGCGTGCGTAACAAAGAATTCCGAACCATGGGGAGATCTTCCATACAAAGTGTACCTCGATTCGGCTCCATCTCAGGGATCGTTTGATTCCTGGTCCGATCTGGAGGAAACCCTGGGGCGATACAAAGGCAGAAGGCTTTTCTTTCATGCGGAAGATCCGGAGATCTTGCGAAAAAATACAGGGAAAGGGCCTCGCTGGAAGACAAGACCACCAGAAGCCGAGACTAGCGCTGTGCGCCGAATTCTGGAACTAACAACCAAGCTCGGCCTAACAACCCATATCTGCCATATATCGACGCAAGAGTCCGTGACGGCCATCCAGGATCACAATCGGAATGCAAACACCAGAGTAACGTCGGAAGCCTCGCCTCATCATCTGTTCTTTCACGTCAACAACGGAAAAGTCTCTGCTCCCGGATGGTCGCAAATTCCTAATGCAAATTTGCTCGAGAGCAATCCGCCTCTCAGGAGTGAAGCAGATCGAGTCTTTCTCCTTGATGCTCTCAAGACAGGACAGGTTGACATTCTCGCCACCGACCATGCGCCCCATACCATCCAAGACAAGCTCCTGGGGGCTCCGGGAATGCCCCATCTGGACACGGTGGGACCATTCGTTTCCTGGTTGCTCAATAAACAGGGATTCACCCCCCAACGCGTCGCTGAAGCGCTTTCCGTGGTTCCCTCAGAACTTTTCACGCCGAATCTCACCATCGCACAGGGGCGTATAGCACCGGGGTTTGCAGCATCATTCACGATCCTGGATCTGCACACAAAAGTATCTATCGACCGCGTCGGCATACAGGGTCGCGGCCTTTTCCGGACTCGTTGCGGATGGTCTCCTTTCACGGGGTACCGATTCCCGGGTACGGTGATGAAGACAATTGTCCGGGGACAAGGGTATACTTTCTACGAAGATTCGCTCTAACAGGTTTTCACCGTTTCATCCATGCACGCGTGCGTGTGAGTGTTACGAACCCGCGACCATAGAAGGGAGAGGTGTTCAGGAATGAACTTTAAAGGCAAGGATATCATTTCCATGAACGATCTGACTCGTGCCGAAATCGACGAAATTCTCGGCAAAGTCGAGATGGTCCGAGAACATCCTCTCAAAAGGACGCTGTGTAGCGACAAGGTCTCCGCCATGCTCTTTTTCGAACCTTCCACCCGCACCAGAACCAGTTTCGAAGTGGCGATGAGGAACCTCGGCGGAAAGGTCGGAGGTTTTTACGATGCAAGTTACACGTCCGCGGTAAAAGAAGAATCCCTCTGGGATACGGTGAAAATGCATGATGGCTACGGCTTTGACGTACTTGTCATTCGACATCCGTTGAAGGGAGCTGCCCGATTGGCTGCAGAAGCCGCGGATATTCCGGTCATCAACGCAGGAGACGGTCCGAATCAGCATCCCACTCAGACCCTGCTGGATCTGTATTCGATAAAAGAAACTCAGGGGATTCTCGACGGGATCACCGTGGCCATGGTCGGAGATCTGGCAAACGGCAGGACCGTGCATTCCTTAACTGAAGCGCTGCTCAAATATGATAACTGCAATCTCATCTTTATCTCTCCCAGGGACCTTGCAATGCCAGGTTTTCTCCTGGACAAATGCAAGGCCGCGGCAGATCGAGGAGTCACTTTTAGCGAGGCACGGAGAATCGAAGATTTCATAGGCGGAGTCGATATCCTCTACATGACGAGAATTCAAAAGGAGCGGCTGGAAGAAAAGACTGCGTTGGCTGAAAAGTTCAGAAGCATTTATCGGTTGGAGGCGGGAATGCTAAAAGATGCCAAGCCGAGCATGAAGGTCATGCATCCCTTGCCCCGCGTCACCGAAATCGCACCTGATGTGGACCACACCAAACATGCTTATTATTTCCAGCAGGCCCGTAACGGACTATTTGTCCGGGAAACGCTTCTTGCTTTGATTCTGGGGGCAGTCGCATGAAGGAAAGAACCGTCACCATTGCCAAGATCGAACGAGGAATTGTTATAGATCACATACCTGCAGGCAGAGCCTTATTGATTTCCCAATTGCTGGGACTGAACCGATTGGCAAGAGAAACAGGAGATATCGTTGCTATCGGTATCAACTTCGAATCCCCCTCGATGAAAAGAAAAGACATTATTAAGGTTGAGAACCTGAGTCTTACCCGCGACATGCTCAATGTCGTATCGCTGATAGCGCCCCACGCAACCATCACCCGAATCTATAACGGGTCTGTCATTGAAAAGCACAAAGTCGAGATTCCAAATCGGGTCGGAGATATCGTAATCTGCCCTGACAGGTTCTGCATAACCAATCACGAGGAGGTTCCGGGAAAATTCCTGATCGTACGTGAAGACCCCATAACCTTGCGCTGTTATTACTGTGAAACGGAGTTCTTCGGTCCTCTTATCAAGTACAAAGAAAAAGAGCTGTCTACCAGGTAAAAAAAGGGAGCTCACAAAATGTGGCTCCCTTTTCTCAATGGTAACCTATTCTTTATCTGCAGAATCATGGGTTCCAAGCTAATTTGGCCGCACGAAGGCAGGCCTCTACCTGCTTGTGGTAGGGTCCGGCGTCTCTGCCGGACCACCCATTTCTCAGAGAGTTTATCTTAGTACATTCCGCCGCCGGGCATTCCACCACCAGGCATTGCCGGAGCTTTGTCTTCTCTCGGTTTTTCGGCGACCATTACTTCTGTCGTCAGCATGAGGCTGGCAACCGATGCCGCATTCTGAAGAGCCAACCGGGTAACCTTGGTTGGGTCGATGATTCCGTTCTCGATAAGGTCCTCGTAAACTTCTTTTTGAGCATTGAATCCGAAGGATCCCTCTTTCTGTTTAATTTTGTCTACAACGATGGATCCATCATGTCCCGCGTTTACTGCTATTTGGCGAACGGGCTCTTCCAATGCTCTCAGGACGATCTTGGCACCGACGAGTTGGTCACCGGTCAGATTGAGATCCGTAACGGAGGTAAGGCATCTCAGGTACGCGACGCCGCCGCCGGGTACGATTCCTTCCTCTACAGCAGCGCGGGTAGCGTTCAGTGCGTCTTCCACGCGGGCTTTCTTCTCTTTCATCTCTGTTTCGGTTGCAGCGCCAACGTTAATAACGGCCACGCCGCCAACCAATTTTGCCAGGCGCTCCTGAAGCTTTTCTCGATCGTAATCCGAGGTGGTTTCCTCGATCTGAGTGCGGATCTGCCGTACCCTGCCCTCGATCTTTTCTTTGGCGCCTGCGCCGTCAACTATCGTGGTGTTGTCTTTGTCGATGGATACGCGTTTGCAGCGGCCCAGATCGTTGAGACTGATGTTTTCCAGTTTCAGGCCGAGATCCTCGGAAATGACCTGTCCACCGGTCAGAATCGCGATATCTTCGAGCATGGCTTTTCTGCGGTCGCCAAATCCGGGCGCTTTCACCGCGCATGCATTCAGGGTTCCTCTGAGTTTGTTAACAACCAGCGTCGCGAGAGCTTCGCCTTCCACATCCTCAGCGAGGATCAGCAGGGGACGTCCCATTTTTGCCACCTGCTCCAACAGGGGAAGCATGTCGCGCATATTGGAGATTTTCTTTTCGTTAATGAGGATGTACGGCTCGTCCAGAGAAGCTACCATACGTTCCGGATCGGTAACGAAGTAAGGGGAAAGGTATCCGCGATCGAACTGCATACCTTCGACCACGTCCAGGGAGGTTTCCATCGCTTTCGCTTCTTCGACGGTGATGACGCCTTCTTTGCCAACCTTTTCCATGGCTTCAGCGATGATGTTGCCGATGGTAAGGTCGTTATTGGCGGAAATGGTGCCAACCTGCGCGATTTCTTTCTTGTCCTTGGTGGGTTTGGACAGACTTTTCAATTTGGCTATAACAGCTTCAACGGCCGCATCGATACCTCGCTTCAGATCCATAGGGGAAGCGCCGGCAGCGACCATTTTGACACCTTCCCTATAGATGGCCTGAGCCAACACCGTCGCGGTTGTCGTACCGTCACCGGCTACATCGGAAGTTTTGGAAGCAACTTCCTTGAGCATCTGGGCGCCGAGATTCTCGAATTTGTCTTCCAGTTCGATCTCTTTTGCGACAGTCACACCGTCCTTTGTAACTAGCGGAGATCCCCAGGATTTCTCGAGGATGGCATTACGGCCTCTGGGGCCCAGAGTTGATTTCACGGCATCAGCCATGATGTTCACGCCTTTGAGTATCTTGTCCCTTGCCGGTTGCTCGAACATGATGATCTTAGCGGCCATGTATGTAACTCCTTTTTAGATGTGTCAGTTTTCAGAATTGTCTTCTTGTGGAATTTCAGCGCAACAAGTTATTCTACGATCCCCAATACGTCATCTTCTCGCATTATGAGGTACTCAATACCTTCAACCTTAATTTCGCTTCCCGAATATTTTCCGAACAGAATGGTGTCGCCGGCTTTCACATCCATGGGAACCATTTTGCCGTCTTCGGTTTTCTTGCCGGGGCCAACAGCAATAACTTTTCCTTGTTGGGGCTTTTCTTTGGCGGTGTCAGGGAGTATGATCCCGCCTGCGGTCTTTTCTTCGGATTCAACTCTCTCCACAAGAATTCGATCATGTAGAGGACGAAATTTCATGGGTCTACCTCCAGGCAACAATATCGTGTATGAGTCGCGTTGTTAGCGCTCTCTATTAGTGAGTGCCAATATCGGGTGCAGTTGTCAACCCCTTCACTGAAAAAAAACACTTTTTTATCTTGCGGCGTGAGCGATCGTGTGCCGAGAAGTCATGATTGGGAGCGCTCTTGACGTCCCATCAATCCGGACGCTATTCTCATCTGAAATAGTCCCGGGAGGATGTCATGCAGAATCTGATCATATGTTCAAACTGTGGACAGACCGTATCCGTGTACAAGAATCCCATACCTACGGTGGACATGATCATCCGCACTTCTGGCGGAATAATATTGATAAAGCGCAAGAACCCGCCGTACGGCTGGGCCATTCCGGGAGGTTTTATCGACTACGGTGAAAGCGCTGAACATGCAGCCATGCGTGAAGCGCAAGAAGAGACCTCTCTTAAAATATCGAACCTGAGGCTCCTGGGAGTGTATTCGGCCCCGGACCGAGATCCGAGATTCCACACGCTGAGCGTCGTATTTACAGCAGAGTCAGATGGGGTTCCCGTTGCCGGTGATGATGCCCAGGACCTGGGAGTTTTTACCCAGGAGACCCTTCCTTCACAACTCGCGTTCGATCACGCCACCATACTCGAAGATTATTTCTCAATGTTGAAATCTTCTCCGGGATCTTGTTGCGTATCCTAAATCGCCTGGTTATTGCGTTATATCGAAAGAGGAGTTATGTTCTAAGTGGTCTTATAAAGAACTCGCAAGCCCTTTCTTGATATAGCCAATTCTCTTTCAGCAAGAATCGATTACAGTGCTATGGCATGGGGCTTTCAGCTTACCCAGACTTTGACTCGAGGACGCAGGAATGATCGGAATATCCAAGTTGTACTGCGGCGCGGTAGAGGCATCGGATCCTTTGCGCTACGGACGCCGTTCGGGAGAACTGCCTTCCCATTTGCTCCAATTTTCGGCCGACAAGAAGCCTGTCGTGGTGTGGAATATAACCCGCCGATGTAATCTGAAATGCGTGCATTGCTATTCGCGTTCAGAAGACCGGAATTATGGCGGCGAGTTATCCCTGGATGAAGGAAAATCGCTCATCGAGGATCTCGCTCAATTCGGTTCGCCGGTGGTACTCTTTTCCGGAGGCGAGCCGCTCATCAGGCCGGACATCCTGGAATTGATCCAGTACGCGGTTAGCTTGGGCCGCAGAGCTGTAGTATCGACCAATGGAACCCTGATCAACGAGCGAATGGCGGAAAAGCTTCAGGAAATCGGGCTTTCATATGTAGGGATCAGCCTGGACGGTCTGGAGAAAGTGCATGATGCATTTCGCGGCGTACCCGGTACTTACCGGAGAGTTGCATCTGCCATCAAGAATTGTCAGGCCGTCGGCCTCAAAGTGGGACTCAGGTTCACCATCAACAAAAGAAACTATGAGGATATTCCCGGCATTTTTGACCTTGTGGAAGATTTGGCTATTCCGAGAATATGTTTTTATCACCTGGTGTACGCTGGGCGCGGCACGGATTTGATGAAAGAGGATCTCGATCACGAACAGACCCGTCAGGTGGTCGATCTGATTATGGACCGGACAAAAATGCTCCACGACAAGGGATTGCCTGTGGAAGTCCTCACCGTGGATAATCATGCAGACGGTCCGTATCTTTACCTTCGGCTCACAAAGGAAGATCCGGAACGTGCGCGAGAAGTCTTGAAACTGCTCCAAATGAATGAAGGGAACAATTCAGGGAGAGGCATCGGGTGCGTTTCCTGGGACGGAAGTGTCCATGCCGATCAGTTCTGGAGACACCACACTTTCGGCAATATCCGGGAGAAGAGATTCAGCGAAATCTGGACTGACACACACGACGATTTCCTCATGAAATTGAAGGATAAGAAGAACCACGTGAAAGGGAGATGCTCGCAATGCACGTGGCTGTCCGTATGCGGAGGAAATTTCCGAGTGCGGGCCGAGGCCGTTCATGGAGATGTCTGGGCACCCGATCCTGCCTGTTATCTGAGTGATGAGGAAATCGGGTTGAAATAGGAATTGCTGACCTGTCGTAACCGTTCAGTTACGAGCGGGCACTAGGGATTCTGCGCCCTGGAAGGGCGGCCCAATAGTAGCCACGAGTGTAACCCGTGGACAGCGCCATGTCCATAAACATGGTTCAACGACCCTGAAAGGGTCGACCAACAGGCAATGATTCCCGAATGTCATTGGTGGACCCTTTCAGGGTCCTGAAGACAAAGGATTTGCCGTATCGCTTCCGTGGGTTTGCACCCACGGCTACTGTTGGGTAGCCCCTTCGGGGCTGAAGAAACCTCCCCCATGCGTAACTGAATGGATACGACCTGTTCACAGTTTTGGTTGCTTTTTGCCTTGCTTTTAGAGAGACTCATGTAGAGTAATCTCCATCCCATGAAAGAGGTGTTCTGAAAGGGGTTGCCCGGCTAAACGAGCTGGTTTCGCTTCTTTTCAGGACTCGTTGTTCCTCATGCTCTTCGGCGGCCATGTACGACATCCTGAAGATATCGATTTTCTCCAGGCGCTGGAATTCGATTTTGGAGAAGTCATTATTCGCGACAAAGCTTCGCGGGCTGTGTGGTCGGAATCCAACGTGCGCAGCCCGGGAAATGAAGGTTTCTTTCTCCTCGCTCACGGTCCGCATGAGGGACCCCCAAACGACCCGAAGAATTTGTGGAACACGTACGTCCCTGCCCTCATAGAAACCATAGATATCGCGCACCGCATGAACATTAACCTGCTGACGATTCATATGTGGGTGGATCATCGGTTTGTGAAACGCAGCGTGATTGAGGAGAAAAAGAACGCATTACGACAAGTAATCGATTTCGGACGGCAACGAAATGTGTCCGTCAGCCTGGAAAATCTGTCGGAGAGCGCCACGGATCTTGAGGCGGTGCTTGCAGTGATTCCCGACCTTGTTCTCACATTGGATGTGGGGCACGGTCAACTGCTCGCGGAGACAAATACGTCATTCGAGATTCTCGAAAGATTATCGCCGTTCATCAGGCACATCCACTTGCACGACAATCGCGGTGGAAAGGGTGTTGAAGACGATCTTCATCTGCCCATAGGAGACGGTATAATCGACTTTCACGGTATCCTGGGATCGCTGAAGCACCGAGGATACGACGGAACGATGACTCTCGAATTGGAACGAGACTGGCTTGCAGAAGGAAGACGGACGGTGCAACGTCTTTTGGATAGTCTCTAGAGCAACAGCAAAACAAATTCCTTCAAGCATTTCCTTCAGAGCCGACAATTCCTTGTGTCTCCCCTGACCGGCTGTGCTACATTAAGGTTCATGCCCGTTTCTGAAAAAGAGCATTCAATAACCGGTAAGATTGTACGAATTTCTTCGGAACCGAGAACCGCACCAAAAGGCGGTTATCTTTTTCGCGGTGTCGAACTGTCGACTGATAATGATTCGTCCCGAGTATTCGTAATTTTTCCGGATTTCGTCCGTGAGAATCTATACGAGTTTCCTCTGCTCTGCTGGGAAGGCGCACAGGTGGCCTGCTTCGGTCTCGAACTGAACAACCGGCTTGATGATGGTACATACATCTATGGAGTGACGCCGAACTCCGATCTCGTGCTGGAACCATGTCGAGTAGTCAGTGTGACGGAAGCAGTGGAGGCTGCCGCTTGCATTCGCTCTGCAGACGTGAGATTTCGGGTCGGACCTGAAGAACCGTTTTGGATGGCAAAAGGAAAGCTGATTCATACCCTTTTCGAACATCTCCTGGCTCGCCTGGGGGAACCGTCGGAACGCACATTTCAGGATGCCTTTCGCAAAGCATTGCCCTCTCTCGTCTCGGTCCTTCCCGGGTCCGACATCAAAATCCACGCGAAATCGCTGGAAGCAGAGGCTCGCACACATTTCTCCAATATCAAATCATGGCTGAAACGAAACAGCTCCAGCTTCGATCATGCCGAAGTTGAAATGGATCGGATGTCGGTCCGATGGGGACTTAAAGGGCGTGCGGATGCAATACTCAGGAGAGAAGACAATTCAACCGTTTTGGAACTGAAATCCGGAAAAGTGCCCGTCGACGACCATCTTTTGCAGTTGTGTGCCTATTCGCTTATTTTCTCGGAAAATTCATCGCGGAATCCCGAAGGCTACATCCTCTATTCAGCCACGGGAAAAGCCGAGCGTTTGAAGGAACTGGAAAATGAAAAGAAGAATCTTGTTCTTTCCGGACGCAACAGAGTTTTGTCCCTGAAACACTCCTACACAGTGAACCCAAGCGCGTCAGGGGACATGGCCTGCGGCAGGAACGGCAAATGCTTCTCAAGATTTCATTGTAACCGCCTGTTCGGGAACGCGGCTGAAGCATTTTTTCCGAACGAATCGGAACGGCGTTACTATGATCGATGGTTTCGCGTGCTTTCCACGGATGCCTGGGCTCAGGAAGCCGAATTTGCACGTATTCTTGATGCTGCAACCCTGAAGGACCGTGTCAGAGAGGGCATCACCCTGGAAATTCAGGAGATGAGATCCCCCGAACGAATCGATTCCGAAAATGGGATCGGCCATCAGAATGAAAATTCTTCAGGTGAAGATCCTTTTCCGGACACTAGCCAGAGCGGAAGCCTATTGAAAGAATTGGTGCTTTCCGAATCGTCAGTGGATTTGTTACCCGGAGAGGAAGTCATAATCCACAGGGGAGATCCATGTAGACCCGAAGCTTTTCGTTGCAGAGTAAAGGAGTGTGCTGACGAGAAGACGACAGTGCGGGTGAGGATCCCAATATATTGGAATAATCGGAAAGATCCCGGAGGATGGGGAAATTGCTTCAATAACCAGTCCGAAGGCTGGTTTCTCGATCGAATTCCATTCTCCCGCGGGCGTGAAGTTGCGCGGCATGCTCTGTTCAGCTTTTTCGATAGAGCGGAAAAGAGAGTCATTGCGAGTGTGGTGCATGACGGATCTGAGGAGATAAGACCTGAGACAAAACAAGCGAAGATCACCAAAAATAAAGTCCATGCACATGATAACGTGCAGTGTGAAAATATCGTTTCTCCGGAAGATATCTCGTGGAGTTTGAACGAACGTCAAGAATCTGCCGTCCAGGAAGCACTTGGTTGTCAAACATTTCATCTCATTCACGGCCCCCCCGGCACCGGAAAAACGAGAGTCCTTGCGCGGCTCATCCGAATATGCCTGGAGCGAGGCGAGCGGGTACTGGTGGCATGTCCCACGAACGTGGCGCTGGACCGCCTTCTTTTGGCGCTCATTGACTTGGGCGTAAGAAATTTCCTCAGACTCGGGGGTCGCTTCAGCGTTTCCAAAGAATTCGTGCGGGCATTGGAACTCACTCACAATACTACAGCGCTCTTTCAGGAACTGGCGTCAAAAGAACACGATTTCAAAGCGTTCAAGAAACGAGTGTTGGAAACTCAGCTTGTAGGAGCGACAGCATATCAATGCACAGCGCATCCTGTATTTCTGCGACAGAAATTCGATAGAGTTGTGGTGGACGAGGCAGGCCAACTGGATGAGCCCTCAACTCTGGGGCCGATTTCCATGGCGTCAAAGTTTGTTCTCGGGGGTGACCATCTTCAACTGCCACCAGTGGTAAAGGTGCAGAATCCGAATGGGACTTCGGAAGGGGCCTTGCTCGAACGCTCGTTGTTCGAGCGTCTGTTCGATTCAGTCGACCGCCGGAGAGTATCCTCTCTGGAGATCCAGTACAGAATGAACACGGAAATCCAGGATATCCCCTCACGTCTGTTTTATCAGGGACTTCTCAAGCCCTCGCAGGAAGCGGCAACCCGCCGCCTGAAATTGGATCTCACAAATTCTTCCGATCCCCGCGTGAACAGCATTATAGATCCTGAGCGTCCGGTAGTCTTCGTCGACGTTGATGGTGCAGAGAATTCCAAGGCTCGTCCTGAAGAAGCGGAGATTGCGTGTCGCATATCCGAGACTCTCGTCAATTCGGGAATTGCTCCCCATGAAATAGGGATAATCACGCCGTATCGTGCACAGCAGTCGCTCATCAGACGAAGATTGGCTTCCGGGGGAAGTCACATTTCGTCTCTTTCTGCCGACACTGTGGATAGCTTTCAAGGTGGTGAACGCGAGGTTATAATATTGTCTTTGGCTCGTTCGGACAGTGTCACGACGTTTCTCGCGGACAAAAAGCGCCTGAACGTATCACTGAGCAGAGCCAGATCCAAACTCATCCTGCTGGGCCATGGACCGGTTCTCCAGGAACATCCGCTTTTTGCCGAACTTCTGCAGGGATTGGAACGTGTGAAGATGTGATGACGTGATGCCAGGAAAAAGACGTTTCCATGAACGCCGCCCGCTCAACTCACTCCCTGCTCATTACAAGAGGCTTTAATGACAAAGAAAAATGAAGAGATATATTTAATAGACGGAAGTTCTTACATTTATCGCGCATACCACGCCATGGGCGGCCTGTCGAATTCCAAGGGATTTCCGACGAATGCGATATTCGGATTCTGCAACATGCTGGCAAAGACCATGCGTGACCGGTCTCCGAAGCGTATAGCCGTAATCTTCGATGCCAAGGGCCCCAATTTCAGGTATGAAATTTACCCTGCGTACAAGGCAAACAGACCGCCAACCCCGGACGATTTGCAGATTCAGATCCCAAGAATCCATGAAATAGTCGAAGCATATCGAATCCCGAGCATTGCCATCCCCGGCTTCGAAGCTGACGATATTATCGCCGCTCTCAGTCGGCTTGCTGCGGATAAAGGATGGAAAGTCACAATTGTCTCTGGAGACAAGGACCTGACGCAACTCGTTTCGGACGGCATCAGCATGTGGGACCCTCAACGAGACGTCACGTACGATCGCGAAGGGGTCTCCAAGAAATTCGGAGTTTTCCCCGAGCAAATGCTGGATTTCCTGGCATTAGTGGGGGATTCGTCCGACAACATACCCGGTGTGCCGGGGATCGGTCCGAAAAGAGCTATAGCGCTTCTTGAGGAATTCGGCTCGTTGGAAGGCATTTATACAAACATCGATAGAGTCGCTCAGAAGAGTGTGAAAGAGAAGCTGGCGGGAAACAAGGATAGCGCTTTTCTCAGCAGGAAACTTGCCGAACTCAGATTTGAAGTGCCTCTCACTGCTCAGCTTGAAGATCTCGTTGTCCTGGAACAGGATTCAGAGGCGCTCAGAGAGATCTTCAAGGAATTGGAGTTCAAAAAGCTTCTGGAGGAATTGCCGGCCAGGAGGTGTCTCGATTTTTCCGGGTACTGCACCATTTCCACGATGGATGAACTGCTTGAATGGGTAGATACGTTCAGGCGGGTTCGAAGATTTGCAGTCGATCTCGAGACCACCAGTACGGAACCGGTGCGAGCAAAACTTGCGGGGCTTTCTTTTTGCGCTGAGAGTGGAAAAGCCTGCTATTTGCCTGTGGGCCATACCCAGGGCAGTCAATTGAATAAGGATGAAGTTCTGGCAGTGTTGCGGCCGCTTCTGGAAGACGAGACAATCCCGAAATTCGGTCAGAACATCAAGTATGACATGATCGTACTCAAACGGGAGGGCATTACGGTCAGGGGAGTCACGTGTGACACCATGCTGGCGTCCTACCTTTTGGACCCTTCACGGCGCGGGCATTCCCTGGACGATCTGGCTGAAAGCTGTCTTGAGCACCGCACAATCAGAATTACGGAACTCATCGGTACGGGTAAGAATCAAATCCTGTTCTCGGAAGTTGATATTGAGAATGCTACGAAGTACGCGTGCGAAGACGCGGATGTGACCTGTCGAGTGGCTGAAATACTGTGTCCCCAGTTGGAAGCGGAAGGTCTTACGACGCTTATGAACGAAGTGGAACTCCCGCTTATTCCTGTTCTCGTAGATATGGAGATCGCCGGTGTGAGAATAGATATTCCGTATCTGAGGGATCTATCGAGAGAATTCGGGGAGATGCTCAAGTCTTCGGAAGATGCAATCTACGAGATGGCCGGAGAGCCTTTCAATATCAATTCACCGAAGCAACTTGCCGAAATATTGTTCACGAGGCTGGGATTAAAGGGTGTGAAGAAAACCAAGACCGGTCTTTCCACATCCCTGGAGGTTCTGGAGGAACTGGCGCTGGAACACGAGCTTCCCCGGCTGATCCTGGGATATCGCTCGATTTACAAATTGAAATCCACCTATGTTGACTCACTCGTAAACCTGGTGAATCCTGAGACCGGGCGCATTCACACCTCTTATAATCAGGCGGTTACTGCAACAGGGCGCCTCTCTTCTTCGGACCCCAATCTTCAGAACATTCCGATTCGCAGCACTGAAGGTCGCAAAATCAGAGCAGCCTTTATTCCTGACGACGGATACGCGTACGTGGCAGCGGATTATTCACAAATCGAATTGCGTCTTGTTGCGCATATTTCCGGAGACGAACGGCTCAGAGAAGCATTTATTGCTGGTGAAGATATCCACGCCATTACGGCCGCTGACGTATTTGGATGTTCAGTGGCCCAGGTCGTGCCGGAAATGCGACGTAGGGCAAAAGAGATCAATTTCGGAATAATATATGGGATGGGGCCTTTCAAGCTGGCAGGGAGAATTGGTGTGGGGCTTAAGATGGCCAAACAATATCTGGAAGACTATTATCGGACGTACGCGGGGGTTCGCCGGTATATGGAGGATGTGCCTGAAAGAGCCAAACGGGATGGGTTCGTGACAACCATACTCGGCCGCAAACGTTTCCTGCCGGACTTGAACAATCCAAATAAAATCGCGCAGCAGGCTGCGAAAAGGATGGCAGTGAATACTACCATTCAGGGAAGCGCTGCGGATCTCATGAAAGTTGCGATGATCCGGGTCCACGACGCATTGAAAAAGACCGGCCTTCCGGCTCGTATGATTCTCCAGGTGCACGACGAACTCGTTTTGGAGGTCAGGGAAGACGCTGCTCGGGAAGCACAAGCCCTTCTGAAGACGGAAATGGAGAACGTATATCCGTTGTCCATACCGCTCGTAGTGGATACTGCCATCGGAAAGAATTGGGACGAGGCTCACTAATGGATAACTTGGATGCATGGATACTCACGATCGGGAACGAGATCGTCAATGGAGTGATTACCGACACGAACCGGGAAACTATTACCCGTGAGCTGCGAACTGCCGGCATTACCGTGAAAGGTATGTCTTCGGTTGGAGACGATCCGATGCTCATAGCCGATGCATTGGAAAACGCGATGGCAAGGGCGCTGATCACTGTTGTGTCCGGTGGGCTGGGACCTACTGAAGACGACAAGACCGCGGCATCGGTAGCCTCGTTTCTGGGGGTGGATCTCAAACTTGATGCAGAACAACTGGCTCGTATCGAAGACCGATTCAGGCAATGGCAACGGCCCATGGCACCGTCCAATGCCAAACAGGCCATGTTACCTGCCGGATCGATTCCAATTCCCAACGATCATGGGACTGCACCCGGATTCATGATTGAAAAGAACGGCCGCGTTGCCCTGTTCTTCCCCGGTGTGCCGCGTGAATTGATCAGGATGTTGAGAGAGCAAGGACTGCCCAGAATAGCCGAACGTTTCGGGGTTTCTCGGGACGTTTTCAGAACACGTACCCTCATCGTGTACGGCTTTTCAGAATCCAAGCTCGGGGAAATCCTGGCGGATGTCGCTCAAGACGAAGACAGCTACCATCTGGCATTCCTTCCGCGATTTCCCATAATCAGGTTGAGACTCGACGCTCGGGGAACGACGGAAGCGCATGCCGACCACATTCTCGGTACAAAACTCGATATTATTAGAGAACGGCTCGAACAGAATATTATTTCGGAGGATGGGAGTTCCATTGAAGAAGTGGTCCTGAGTCTTATGAACGCGCGAGATCTGAAGCTCTCTCTGGCTGAATCCATAACCGGTGGAATGATCGGAGACATGATCACACGTGTTCCCGGTTCTTCTTCCGTATTTATGGGATCTGTCGTCAGCTATTCGAATGAAATGAAATCGGCGCTCTTGAACGTGTCTGAAGAAACGCTCGGAACTTACGGAGCCGTATCTCATCAGTGTGCCCGGGAAATGGCTGACGGAGCCAGGGCAGTTGGAAAGGCAGACATTGCCGTATCGGTAACAGGTATCGCCGGTCCTTCAGGCGGCACCCCCGAAAAACCGGTAGGAACTTTCTATATTGGCCTTTCCACCGAGCAAACTACGCTATCCAGGGGCTTCTTGATGCCGGGAATGCGCGAATGGGTACGCACTCTTGCGGCAATGCAGGGGCTCGACCTCTTGAGAAGGTACCTGTTGGGATTCAGGCTTCACGGAACCCAGGACTAATCAGGATATTCAAAATCTCTTTCGGCTTATGGAGATGAAGTATTTCTGCGCGTGAGAATCGTGAGGAACTGCAACTAAAACTCGTTTGTGTCTAAAAGATGAATCCTAATTGAACAAACGCGCCTTGCCACTGTGCTTTTAGATTGGCTTGAACAGTCTGAATACGATCAGGAGTAGCGTCCATATTCAGATTGACCGACCTGAAGCCGCCCTCCAGGCTAACGGCGAAGGTCGAATATCCGTAGAGACTGGTTTGCCAGATTGACGGGCGCACTCCCCCTGATACTTCCCAGTCCGTTATCTTGATATCAGGATTCTGTTTGACCAAGGGAATCGGGAATCGCGCTCGTGCCTGTGCAAAAATCGGAATGTCCCGAATGCGGCCCGGAATGGCATATCCATGAAGTCCGATGGTAACCGGATTGGAAGTTTTGTATTCCACGCGGCCGGTCCGGTCATCGACGAATTTCGGGACTTCGAATCCGTAGTCGAAATTGGCTCCCAATCTAAAAAATGGGTAGCGAATTACATCAAGATCGACACCTGCACGGATCGCGCCGAAATCAAGTTCTCCATATACTACAGGCGGGAACGGTGGTGGCAACACAACGGAGGAACTCTGGAATTTATGATCTTCTAGATGTAATCTTATACCTAACCTATCGATATTGAGCTGAAACCACGCCTCTTTCATGACTTCCGGGTCACCAGAGAGGTTGAATCTTTCCTTAAAGTCGACGTCTTGACCATTGATGGTTGCACTTGCTGACGAGAGCCGGGCAAAGAACAGCCTGAGGTTGGCAGACCCTCTGAAATCCGACCAGTCGAACCAGGACGACGAACCCCACCATGACGCATCCTGAGCACCGGAGATTCCGGGGCACAATAAGAGGAGTGTCAGCACGGCCGACAGAAGTATCCGCGGAGTGATTTGCCTATAGATCTTCAATCCATACCTCTTTTTCCGAGGCAATAAAGAAATAAACATAACATTATATGATCACAAGCGAATATATATCACACCCAAGCCGGCTGTCAAGGAATTACTCTCGACTGATCGGACATTCTTAACAATTTGTAGTTGCACTGAAATGAGGTCGCGGGAACGATCAAGGATCTTCGATACCCAACTGCCATATAACAGTCAACGGACCGTACTCCGCGTCGTGCAAATGCTCTTTTGCCGCTATTCCTGTTGAGTACCTCGTCGTGATATACTATGGTAAGTAACAGTGAGTTCCCCCTTTCAGAGCTTTCGACCTTTTCGGAGGTGAAAGTGGCTTTTCGAACTAACCCTGGAAGTGTAATCTCTCAATGCGGTCCGGCTGGATTGGTCCGCTATCCGGCCGTCATGGCCCATGCTCGAAAAAATAATCGATCGGAAGCCGTAAGCGTGGTTACGCTCAAGGTACAAGGTTATCGTCAGCGTATAAATCTCTTTGCCATAAGCTCTTTGCAATGTCTGGACGAGATGAAATTCGCGATGTCGTGATTGTTGTGGGTGGTCTTGTTGTTGGTAGCGATCGTGCCCTTATCATATGAGGCGAGTGCTCCCGAAAGTTTCCGGGTGGCTTAGATCGAGACGCCCGCTCATTCATCATAGACCGTTTGAACGCTTAAGCCGCTCCAGGGGGTAAACATGTCGGTGCCTTCTCCATATCTGCCGAGAAATCACGTTCGTATTGTTACGGGAGCTTCTCTCTTCGACGGCCATGACGCAGCCATTAATATTATGCGGAGAATTCTCCAGGCTTCCGGCGCGGAAGTGATTCACCTGGGACACAACCGGTCGGTCCTGGAAATTGTTACAGCAGCAATACAAGAGGACGCACAGGCCATAGGGGTAAGCTGCTATCAGGGTGGCCATGTTGAATTCTTCAAATATCTTGTGGATCTCTTGGCGGAAAAAGGAGCGCCTCACATCAAAGTCTTCGGAGGTGGAGGCGGTGTAATCGTTCCTGAAGAGATTCGTGAACTGGAAGCGTACGGCGTGGCCAAGATCTACAGTCCCGATGACGGCCGCCGACTTGGCCTGCAAGGCATGATAAACCATTTCCTCGAACTCAGTGATTTTCCCACCACGGACGGCAACCTGGACGGAGATGTCGAGAAACTGGCACCCTTACAGTGGCGACTCATTGCTCGATCCATCACTGCCGTAGAAGTGGCAAAGGAATGCGGAAACGGAAACTTACCAGCAATAAGAAATGCCCTCCACAGTAAAGTGGGTGACAAAAAGGTTCCTGTTCTCGGAATAACCGGAACAGGCGGAGCGGGAAAATCTTCGCTTACAGACGAAATAGTGCTCCGCTTTCTAAACGATCAAGAAGAGAAGACCGTGGGAATAATTTCCGTGGACCCGACTCGGCGCAAAACAGGGGGAGCGCTGTTGGGAGACCGGATCAGAATGAACTGCATATACAACGATCGGGTTTACTACCGATCTCTTGCCACACGCAATGTCGGTATGGAAATTCCGGCACATATGGAAGAATCCATCGAGGTTCTCAAGGCTGCGGGATTCGATCTGATTATTGTAGAAACAGCCGGTATCGGCCAGGGGGACGCGGCAATTGTGCCGCTCGTGGATGTGGCTCTGTATGTAATGACGTCAGAATTCGGCGCTCAGAGCCAGCTCGAGAAAATAGACATGCTGGATTTCGCTGATCTCGTTGCTGTAAACAAATACGACAGACAAGGCTCTGAAGACGCCATTCATGATGTCCGAAAACAAATTCAGCGCAATAAGATCTCATTCGGTTCGTCTCTCGAAGAATTCCCGGTTTACGGAACTATTGCATCACGTTTCAATGATGACGGCGTGACCAGTCTCTATGTCGGCATTGTTGAAGAGATAAACCGGAAAACTGGAGTGGATTGGGCCACGAGCTACAAGGCCAGGCCAGACAAAAAATCGTCTTCCAAAACCATCATCATTCCACCGGAACGAACCCGTTATCTGTCCGAAATTGCCGCGGTCATCAGAAGATACCATGAATGGGGTAAAGAGCAGGAGAATCTTGTCCGCAGGATTTGGCAACTCGACGCTGCAGCAAAAGCATTGAGAGAAGAAGGCATAGAGGAGCACTCAGACGCGCTCCAGTCGATCAAGCACCTTCAGGAAAGCATAGAAAGAAGGCTCGATCCAAGGGCCTTGCGTCTTGTGGGTGAATGGGAAGACATGAAGAACTCCTATTCCGGAGAGGATTACGTGTTCAAGGTCCGGGGGAAAGAAATCCGGGTTCCTCTCCGTTTCAGAACTCTGAGCGGAACATCTCTGCCCAGAATTGTGCTTCCGAAATTCGAGGATCGCGGTGAGATTCTCAGATGGAGACTCCGGGAAAACCTGCCGGGCATGTTTCCTTACACGTCCGGAGTTTACCCGTTCAAGCGACAGGATGAAGATCCCACCCGCATGTTTGCCGGCGAAGGAGATCCATTCAGGACGAACAAGCGGTTCAAGTACTTGTCCGAGAATTACGAGGCCAAAAGACTTTCCACGGCATTTGACAGCGTAACCCTCTACGGCATGGACCCCGAGGAACGTCCGGACATTTACGGGAAGGTTGGGACTTCCGGAGTATCGGTATGTACCCTGGATGATGTCAAAGAATTGTACCGGGGATTCGATCTCGCCTCGCCCAATACATCCGTGTCCATGACAATAAACGGACCTGCCCCCATTATGTTGGCAATGTTCCTGAACACTGCGATAGATCAAAAACTGGACGAATACAAAGCCCAAGACGGAGAACCGGCTCCGGATCAGGCAGCGAAAATCAAGGCTGACGTTCTCATGAATGTCAGAGGTACCGTACAGGCTGACATACTCAAAGAGGATCAGGGACAGAATACCTGCATCTTCTCCACGGATTTCTCGCTGAAAATGATGGGAGACATCCAGGAGTACTTCATCCAAAATAAAGTGCGCAACTTCTATTCCGTATCGATTTCCGGATATCACATTGCAGAGGCCGGTGCTAATCCCATTACGCAACTCGCTCTGACTCTGGCCAATGGTTTCACGTATGTCGAGTACTATCTATCCCGGGGCATGCGCATCGATGCGTTCGCTCCCAATCTGTCGTTCTTTTTCTCCAACGGACTGGAACCCGAGTACAGCGTGATCGGCCGGGTGGCCCGGCGCATCTGGGCAATCGCCATGAGAGAGAAATACGGGGCAAACGAACGTTCCCAGATGCTTAAATACCACGTGCAAACCAGCGGACGATCTCTGCACGCGCAGGATATCCAGTTCAACGATATTCGAACCACGTTGCAGGGGCTCATTGCAATCTACGACAACTGCAATTCTCTGCACACAAATTCCTATGACGAGGCAATCACGACCCCCACAGAGGAGTCAGTCCGCCGTGCTCTGGCGATTCAACTGATCATCAATAAAGAATGGGGCATCAGTCGGATCGATAACATCAATCAAGGAAGCTTTGTCATTGAGGAATTGACGGATCTCGTCGAGGAAGCGGTTCTGCAGGAATTCGATCGAATATCCCAGAGAGGCGGTGTTCTCGGTGCAATGGAAACCGGGTATCAGCGGACCAAGATCCAGGATGAATCGCTCTATTATGAAAACCTGAAATCCACCGGGGAATATCCTATCGTCGGCGTAAACACCTTCATCAACCCTTACGCGGATTACGAGGATCTATGTAAAGTGGAGTTGGCCAGAGCCACCGAGGATGAGAAGAAATCGCAGCTTACGCGCTTACAGGAATTCCAGGAGAGAAACAAATCCAGATGTGAGATTTCTCTCAATAGACTTTTCAGAGTGGCTCAAACAGGCGGGAACATTTTTGAGGAACTCATGGAAACCGTCAAATACTGTTCGCTGGGACAAATATCCCGAGCCTTGTTCCAGGCAGGCGGACAGTACAGGAGAAGCATGTAGCACTAGAATGAATACTTGCACTTTCCGCCCGAGGCCAAGATTCGCCGACGGTGGAAGTGCCAAAGCAGAAGTAGTCTTAGTCAACTGCACTTATAGGAACAAGGAGAATAATTGATCTGCTGCACGTCTCTTGGAAATTAAACTCTCAAATAATTCTGTGCCTAGCCTTTCCTTGTTGTAGATGACCATGGATAGCAAATCTACTATAGATTCGAGCTCTTGGAGTAGGTGGTGTCTGGCCTTGAAAGCCTCCAAAATTGCTTCCCGTTCTCCTTCTCTGTGATCATAGTCAAATACTAGGAAACCGAAAGCGTCAGGTTTTATCGATACGTAATCTTGACACCCATCAAGAATGGCCTGGCAATTTCCACATTTGATATAATTCAGAAATTGCCATTCATTCTCATCCAGGAAAGCATCGACATTGGAACGGTTGATCGTATGAAAGTTCTGATATGCAGGCCACGATTTTGCTTCGAAACAGACTAACCAAGAGCCTCCCTTGAGATTTCCAGGTCGAGATGGGCTGGAACCTTGTCGTGTAATGTCTTCCACAAGGTAATCTAGACGCAATCGACGTTTGGATCCATCCGGTTTGGCATAGCCATTGCCAACAAAGCGCCACACTGAATACCCGGGACGGGTGAAACATTGTCTTCTGAAATAATATTCCAGGATTTCTTCGTAGATCTTGCCAAATAGTGTAGCCGTGAAAGGATCTGGTTTACCATTCGGTAAAATCACATCTTTTATGAGATTTCTACCGCGTGAATACACCATCCTTTTAGGGTTTTTGACAGACATTCGATGACGACCATTTTCTTGTAGGAGAGTCTCTTGATGGGCAGTCCACAGGCCGAATCATAATTAGGTCCTCACTCCGTGTCAATCCGTTTACCCAAAATCTAGTTCTTACCACGGCGGTTCACAGGGTGGTGATGCGGCAATCCGCACGATCAGACCACAAATCGGGCTGAACTCCCTCTCTTGCCCGGTATGATTTCCAACCTCGCGTCGATTCGTTCGGTGAGTTCCGGCACGTGAGAAATTACTCCCACCAGCCTGCCTTCCTGCTTGAGTTCCATGAGCGCTCGTAAAGCAAGATCCAGGGCCTCCGGGTCCAGGCTGCCGAACCCCTCGTCGACGAAGATCGTGTCCAGATGGATTCCTCCAGCGTAAGCCTGCACAGTGTCGGCGAGTCCCAACGCCAGGGCCAAAGATGCCAGGAAGCTCTCCCCTCCCGATAGCGTGTACACAGGCCTTGAAGTTCCGGTGAATGTATCGTGCACTTCCAAATCCAATCCACCCGGAACTCTGCGATCTGCCTGCGTTGTGACTCGATGCAGGTGAAACCGGCTGTTGCTCATAATTTTAAGACGCTTGGAAGCCGCAGCGAGAACGTCGTCGAGGAGGGCGGCAAGAACGAACCGCTGAAACGTAATCCTGTCGCGATTGGTTCCGTTTGCCGCCTGGGAAATGGATCCGGTAAGTGAATATTGCGCCTCAAGTGTGGCGAGCTGTTTACCTATTGTAGAATGATCGGAGAGAAACCGCGTTACTCGCTGAAGTTCCTCATTGAGCTTCACTTCTTCCCGTAATGCTGCTTCGAGCGAGTTTCGAGCTTCCTGAGCGGCTTTTTGCAGCGCCTCCATGTCAGGTTCCGCAAGTTTGTCGGCATTCTCATCAGCTCGATGAACCCTGTCCCTGGCTGCGCTTAATTTGCCTTCAAATTTCTGAATGCGCGTTTCCATGAGTCTTATTTCTTCGGGGGTTCTCTTTGCTGCAAGGAACGCTTTCTCGTCAGGAAACTTAGCTTCCTTCAGGCTCTTGAGAAATTCTTCTCTCTGGATAAGCAGCCGGCTGGATGCGACTGCAGTCGTATCTTCGGCAGCTTTCAGGCCAGCCTGGAATCCGTGGAAAAGCTCATTGGCATGCAATGCAGCGTTTCGGGCTTTGTTCAAATCGGCTTCCATGGCCACAATTTTCCTTTTCACGGAGGTCTTTTCTTGTTCGAATTTGTCCGGTTCCTGCATGTGTTCCGGGAGCTGCTCTTTCAGAGCGGCACACTGTGCTTGGACAGCCTGTAAGCGTGCCAGAGACTCGTTTCTTTGAAGTTCCGTCTCGGAAAATTTTGTTTCCCCTGCGGATAGTGACTGCTCCAGGTTTTCAGCCTCTTTTTTCAGAAAATCCGCTGTATTGCGTGCCTGTTGCGATTTCTTCAATTCAATCTTCAGCTTCTTGAGCTCGGCCTGAAGTTCGAGAGGCGCCCGGTCTTCATGAGGGCCAAGCGCTTCCTTGCGAGCTTCGGCCTCTGCGCGAATCTGCATGAGGACAAGCTCCCGTTGAGTCTTTTCACGCTGGCATTCTTCTACTTTGAAACGGAGTTGATCTATTTGGGATTTTTTCCGTTTGATTCGAGTCAGGTCCGGTGTTTTCAGGTCGAGAGGAGCAGGAGCCGGATGTTCTTTTGAACCGCATACCGGACAGGGAACACCCTCTGCAAGATTTGCCGCCAATAAAGCTGCCTGCCCGCGTATCCAGTCCTGTTCAAGGTGATCGTACTCGACGAGTGCCGCCGATAAATGCGCTTCCGCCTGGGAAAGTTCATCCACTATTTCATGGAGAGATTTCGACTCGATCTCTTCAGAGACCTTCAGAGATTCAACTTTCTTACAGATTTCGCATGCTTGCTCGATTTCAGTAATTTTGAGACTGTAGAATTCCTCGCGTGCGGCAGTCTTCTCAGCTCGTTCCCGTTCAGGCAAGATTTCCACGATTTGTGATTTATTCTTCTCCAAAGCCTCCTTGGACTTTTGCAGATCTGCTTCTCTCTGTTGAAATTCCTTTGCCGCTCGAGACAATTCCTGCCGTACAGTTTGCAGTTGTTTCACCTGTGGAGTGAGATTTTCCAATTGGGCGAGTCTCTGCTTGTATTCCTCAACGAACGGCACCTTCTCTTCCTCTGCTGAAAGAGCGAGAGAAGCCCTTTCCTTCTGTTCCGATGCGTTCTGGAGATCTTTCCTCGCCTGATCGAGACAACGGTTGGCCTCATCCGATTCCTGAGTCCGCAAGGTGAGCATATTGGCCTGAGGAATTACCGCTGCTGCCTTGTGTGCTGCAGCTAAAACATTCTTTTGTTCGGCAAAGACTTCGGTCTGCAGTTCCAGATTCTGGAGCGCCTTTTTTGCCGCGTTCAACTCATCGAGCTTTTCTCTGGCTGCCCTTCCCTTATTCAATTGTTCTCGAGCCTGTTCTTCGGATCGCTTCAAATGCTCCAATTTTTGCCGAAATTCGGAGCATCGATGTTCCAATGCAGATTTCCGCTCTCTCAATTCATCCGAGGATGCGGCATCTGCCTGACCTAAAAGGAATCCGAGCTTGATCTGCGCGTCTTTTATCTGTAATTCCAAATCCTTTGAGGCTTGCTTCAGGGCTTCTTCAATCCTTCGGTAGAGTTCCGTTCCGAACAGGACTTCCAGAATTGCCTGCTTTTCCTTCGAATCCGCCAACAATAATCGCCGGAACTCTCCCTGCGGCAGCATCACGACTTGCCGGAACTGGTCACTACGAAACCCCACCAGCCGCTCGATTTCTTCCGTAACGCGTTTCCACTGAGTCGCGAGAACTGTGCCCTCCATCTCATCGGATTCCAGGCCGGTACGTTTGTGCAGGACGGCTTCCGGTCTTACTACCGATGTCTTGCCCCCCTTGCCGGGACGCGTTTGCTCGGGTTTTCGGTACACCCGGTACAAATCGGCTCCGAGACTGAAATCGAACTGTATTTCCGTTTGAACGTCAGAGGAGGCATGATCGCTGCGCACTTGCTTGGGTTCTCTGTGCATTCCGGAGCAGACGCCGTACAAAGCGAAACACATTGCATCCAGGACACTCGTCTTGCCGGATCCCGTAGGCCCATGAATCAGGAAGAGCAAACGGTTGCGCAACGTCCGGAAGTCGAATACCTGTTCGTTCGGATAAGGTCCAAATGCTTTTACTACTAATCGCAGGGGTTTCATAAGATTGCCGTCTCCCGCTCCTTCCGTCTCAAAGCGCTCACAATAGTGTCATAAGCATGAGCCTGCTCCTGCGACAGCTCGTTTCCTGTAACTTCCTGATAAAACGCGGCAAACAAATCTGCATCGCTCAGTTTTCGGTGATCGCTGGGGGCTCGTCCGCTCCCGCCTCCTGTTTCCAGATAAGGCCGTTCGATATGTAGGGTATTGGGATAAATTTCTCTGATCTTGCCCATTACATCGAGAATGGGAGTTTGATCCAGAAGAGATACAAGCAGGTAGTCGTCCCGACTTTCGCCATTTGCCGGTCCTTGAAGAATATCGGTGAGAAATCCGGAGATACGCCGAACGTCCCGCCTGACGGTCAGGGCAATGCTGTCCACCTGGCTCTTGCCGTCACGGTCGAGTTCAACCAGGTGCACAACCTTCTCGTGGTCCGCCTCCGAGAACGAATACTTGAGCAGAGATCCTGAATAACGGATCTGAGCCCCCCCCGCCGTCTGCGGCCTGTGCAAATGTCCGAGAGCGACATAATTGAAATCCGAGAAAACGGAAGCACTGACGCAGCCAGCTCCGCCTATGCTGAGAGGACGCTCTGATTCTGCTTCTTCACATCCTGAGATAAATGCGTGAGCAAGGAGTACCGACCGTTCCCCCACGGGTCGTGACCGGGTATCCAACATTGCCTTTATGGCGGATTCATGACCGATCAGTCCCTCACATGAAAGCTTTTCTCTCACCAGGGCCGGTTCTGCATAGGGAAGGCTATAAAAACTCACCGGTCCGTGAGCGTCGTGGAAAATAACCGGTACAAATTCTTCGGTAACCGAGCCGAATACGTGTAGTCCTTGCCGAGAAAAGACCTTAGCTCCGAAATCCATACGAATGGGGCTGTCATGATTTCCGGCTATAATGATCACTGACAAGTTCAGATCCGTAATCATTTCCGACAAAAATTCATCGAGCAACTCCACCGCGTCCGGAGGAGGAACTGCCCTGTCATACACGTCTCCGCAAATCAACAAAGCATCCGGATTGGAGTCCCTGATGAGGAGAGCGAGTTGCTCCAGCGCATGAGCCTGATCCTCTATGAGCCGTTGCCCATGCAGAATACGCCCCAGGTGCCAATCTGCAGTATGTACGAATCTCATGAATCCTCCCGATCTCTGAGGCGAACTTTATACTCCAATTCAGGGGAAGTTGAGAAGCGTTTCGAGCAAAGCTTCTCTCATGTAAGAAGAATGGCGCACGTCAGGAAAGGTGATTGCAGGTCGACCCGATCTGAGAAAGTTTCTCGATCGGGTGAGTTTTCATCTCAAGGCGGACTCGGCGCTAGAGTCCCCTGATCTTGTACACGATTGAATTTATTGAATCCCTGTGCATGAGGTCGATTTCCGCTATTCCGCTCTTCACAAGTTCCTGGATGATCCTCTCGGCTTTATCGAGAGTAATGTCGAGTTCGAGGGCCAAGCGTGTCGCTGTCAAACAATTGTCAAATTTTGCGGCGACAATAATGGCTTCATTGGTATCTTTGAGACGTGGACGCCACGCGAGAAGCGCGCTCCCTCCGGCAATCATGGCCAGTGCTGTGAGCACTGTCTCCGGACCGATCAAGGTAAACGCATACAATGGACACGATGTGAAGAGGAGCATGCAGCCGAGAGCGATCAAACCGCGACCGCCCCATTTTCTTCGAGAAGCCTTGCGCGCCTTTTCTTCCAAATGTTCTTGTACGAGATGCCGAATATGGGCTCGTTCCGTCAGCGTTGAAACATCCAGTCGACTCGGAGCACTGATTGTGTCCTTTTCTCGAGCCTTTTCTGCATGTTCTCGAGCTTTCTTTTCTCGGATTAAATCAAGGGTATCGAATTTTTCCATGTTCCATTCCAAACAGGCTTTTGCTGAGATATCGCAATCCTGACCAATGTTGAATCGTCGGAATTGTCTTTCATGCAATCCGGATTCTCGACGGTCGACTCATTACAGCTCAGAGTTTCCTCTATTCTCTCATTCCCATTTTATTTTCATTTTTTTCATATACAAGTCCTGGCTGGTACAGATTTGTAGCAAGCCACCTTTCCTGAAAATTCTCAATAAGATGTGGAACAGCTTCGGAGATGCAAGATCTTGACAGCGGGAGTACGTTTTGTAAACCTAAAACAAAGGTGTCTTCCGGGGCGTCAAATTCTCTTTGTTGGGAATTACCTTCAATTGACATTTTTCGTCAATGTTCCGATAGAAACGGAGTCCCTGTTTGATGGTCCCTAACCTGAAATTAGTATTTTGGTATTTCAAATGATTAATGACCCTTGAAAAGACCGCAGATTGGTAAAAATCGCCTTTTTTCGTTTGAACTCGGAGGAGGATAGTATGAAAACCGTTTATCGCCGGATTCTCACAGCCTTTTTGACAAATCTGCTGATTGCCGGTGTATGGATAATTCCAGCATTCGCTCAACAGATAGGTTCGGTTCAGGCGGTGGAAGGAGGCGTTTACATGCGGCACTCCGATGAGTCGGAGTTCCGACAGGCAAATAAAGGTGATCCCGTAAGAATTGGAGATACGTTTCAAAGCGATAAAGACAGTAAGGGGCTCGTGGCATTCATCAACGACAGTCATACCTCCATGGGACAGTTGTCTGAAATCTATTTTTACGATCTGGAAAAATCGGGACAGGCGAGCCACTTCAGTGCGGATATGACCGAAGGAGTTGTTCGGTTCGTTCACAAGCTGTCCGACTCGAAACCTCCTTCATCTTATACGATCATAACTCCCACAGCCCTCATCAATGTGGAGCCGACAGACCGACCTGCGGATTTTGTGGTGAACGTGTACAATCCGAAGCAGACTTCGGTGACTGTTATTTGGGGCCGCGTTCGAGTGAAGAACATTCTGGACGAATTGCCGGCGGAACAGCTCCTGACATCCTGCCAGCGATCCGATATCGATGAGCGCAAAGAGCCGACAAAACCGGTAACAGTTTCGTCGCAGACGTTGAAAGATCTTATCGACCAGACTACTATCCCCGGCACCCTCCCTCAAGACGTGCCTTCTTGCGAAGAAACCTACATCATACAACCGCCTTCCTACGGGGCTGTCCCGGAGGCCGGGGTCGACGTCTATTATCCTCCTGCAGTTCCGTGGGGTCCTGTAAGACCCTGCGGGGGCTGTGAAGTCTGGAATGGCGAGCGTTGCGTGCCATGCGATTGGATCGGCATGGAATGTATCGGCGGAAGATGCGTGCGAAAGAATTGTAAGAGATGCACGGTCTGGGATGGCAAACGATGCCTTCCGTGCCGGGACATAGGAAGAGAATGTGTTGATGGACGATGTGTTCCATCCCGTTGTCGCGAATGCACTGTTTGGAACGGAAGACGCTGTGTACCCTGCAGAGAACTCGGACTGGACTGCGAACGTGGCCGATGTGTCCAAAAGTCATGTCGTGATTGCACCGTCTTCCGGAATAATCGGTGCATCCCCTGCGCAGAGCTCGGTCTTGTATGTCAAAACGGCAGGTGTGTCCGGAAAGATTGCCCGAGCTGCTCATTCTGGAATGGGCAACGATGTGTGCCCTGTGAAGAAATAGGCAGAGTTTGCAAGGGCGGTAGATGCGTCCCACGCAGAGAATGCGATCAATGCACATTCTGGAATGGTAACCGTTGCGTGTCCTGCGGAGAACTCGGTATGACCTGTGTAGGAGGCCGTTGCGTGCACCGACCCTGCGGACCTTGTCAGGAAAGGCGCGGCTCACATTGTGTTTCGTGCGAGTCCCTCGGGCTGACATGTCTCGAAGGTCGTTGTACGAGGCGACCCGGTCCTCCCGATGTTGGGCGCCCTGGACCCGAGAGGCCACCGTTGCCTCCTGGAGTAGTGCCTCCCGGCAGACCACCATTACCGCCCGGTGTGCTTCCGGGAAGACCGGAGAGACCTGAAAGACCGGAACGTCCAGGAATCCCCGGAAGGGTCCCTGATGTGAAACCTGAACGGCCTGAAAGGCCTGAACGACCCGGGGTTCCTGAAAAGCCTGAGGTCAGACCTGAACGCCCGGAGCGGCCTGGAAGGCCGGAAAGCCCTCCAGAGGTGAGACCTGAGCGTCCGCGTCCGGAAAGGCCTGAGAGACCTGAAGTGAAACCGGAACGCCCCGGAATGCCTGGAAAGGTGCCTGACGTGAAACCTGAACGGCCTGAAAGGCCTGAACGACCCGGTGTTCCTGAAAAGCCCGAGGTTAGACCTGAGAGACCTAGACAACCGGAGCGGCCGTCCCGACCTGAACGGGCACCTGAAATGAGACCGGAAAGACCGGAACTCCCCGGAAGACCTGAAAGAGCACCGGAAATAAAGCAAGAGCGGCCCCAGCCACAACCGCAGGTTCGGCCTGAACCGCAACGACAGGAGCGGCCTCAGCCACAACCACAGGTTAGACCGGAACCACAACGACAGGAGCGGCCTCAGCCGCAACCGCAGGTTCGGCCGGAGCCTCCCAGGCCGGGTCCTCCGCTGAAACCGGGTCAAAAACCGGAGGACCGTGATTAGGAACCACGTAAGAGCGCCCTTAGGCGGGGCGCTCTCAATCGAATTTCTTCCTTTGATAATTCCAAAAGGGGTTGCGCAGAGCGCTTTTTTTGAACAAGATAAGCTTAAGAGTCCAGTGTAATGAATGCGGATATCTCAGCAGAGAGGCAACTTTGCGCGTACACTTAATTATTGCATGTATATTGTCTGTGCTCCTGTTCCTGAGCGGCTGCGGTCCCAAGCATCTTACGAAGAATCTTGAACTGGGAGACGTAATTAACGAGGCTGAGAAGAAATCCGGTCTCATAAAACAATTTCGAACGGAGTTCGTTAAGACGCGGCGCAATTCGGTTTTTGATCGCGAAATGAAGGCCAAAGGAGTTCTCCTTTTCCAGAAGCCGAATAAATTTCAGCTTACTCTCACCGGGGATATCAACGTCGAGATTCTGTCAAACGGGAAAATGATAACGATGACCCACGACGGCTCGGATGTGGAAGTCTTCAAAATTCACGGTGAGCGAGACCTTTCGAAATTTGCGGATCCCCTGATGCTTCTCATACAGAGTGTCGGTGACGGTAGCCTCCGGAAATTCTCTGTAGTGAAAAGCGAACAGCGTGATGACGTGCTGACAACGGAAATCGTTCCTTCAAATCAGAACGAGTTCGAACGCATACAATCAGTCAACCTGGCGATCATGGAATCGGGCGAAATCAAAAAAGTCGCTATAAAATTCAAGAACGGTGATGTTGATGAGACAGAGTTTGCTTCCTGGTCGCTGCTCGCTCAAGATGATCCCCAGATACTGTCACTAAATCAACGACTGAACCAAATCAGCGAGAATCAGCGCTATGAAGCTCAAGATATGAAAGGTCGCGAAAACCGGGAAAAAGACAAAGGAATTGACGATCCTTCACTGGCGCAGAGAATGCCTACCTATTTTCCGGAAGATAACTGACATCTATGTCCAAGTTGATGAAGCGCCATGAATTCCCGAGAAAAAGGGCTTGATCCCATCCATGAAGTTCCGGGCAAGCCCATACTCCCTGTTTGGGTACGTCAATGGCGGTATCGGGAAAACGCTCTCCTTTTTGAAAGAAACGCGCCTCCCATTTTTGACCTTTAATCCGGTAATATCTCCTATCGATCATGTAACGGATGCTCGGTTATGGTGACGACATCAATGACTTGCGCCATGGACTCTTAATATGTTTCTTGCACATTCCTCCGTACACCATGAGAGGAGATGTCAGCAGCAATGAAAGAATGCCGACGAGTCCGGCTATCATCATCACGGGAATCATTGCCGTGATGAACCACAACGTGCGTATTTTGGCAGCGTTCGACTTCTGCATTGAATCCTCTTAGTTGCGGCGGGAGGCATGAATGGAGACTTTGTGTCCACCTTTTGTCCTCAATACACCGACAAGATCCCCCTGGGGCGTGACATTCCCGGAAAAGACATGTCCACTATAATGGCTTGCCTGAAACCGATTTCCATCCGTGACGCCCGAGAAATGGTATGTATTTTTCTTTCCTGCCGAATACACGTGTGCCACTCCCTGAATGTTGCTGCCGTTCTGTTCTATGTTGGCCCGTATTGTGGATCCCATGACCGAAGCCTCATAGTTTCCCGATATGTCCCCCTGAGCGAGAGCGGTAACGGTCAAGAGCAGAATCATCACAGTCACAAGAGCAGCAGATTTTCGATACATTGAGACCTCCAACGTTGCCGGAAACTTTTTTCGTTTAGATACCGGCACCGGGAACTTGTTCCCAAATTTATCTTGCTATGAACAATCAAGTATGCGGCAGGGTCGAGACTCACGGAATATCCAAACGAATCGTTCCGGTAAACCAACGCTCTGCACGACGTGCCAGACGTCGGGCTTGGTGCCGATCTCCGAAGACAATCGCCGAGAACCTTCCTTCAATGCTGCGGGCGATCAGCAGGTTTGAATCAAGTATTCTCAATTCGCCCGATTCTTGTAATTCTGCCTCGCCCGGTTCAAGAAAGACCACGGAATCTTTATCCGATTCCTCGACTGCAACTACGATGGTTTGAGCCATTCCGAGAAGGTAATGGCGGTCGGGACGGGGCGTTCCACTCTGCAAAAATATCTCGGGAATCTTTCCTTCGTACAGCGCGATAACCAGATCCAATTCCACATCGAGTAGAGCAAAATCTTGTTTCGGACTTATTTTCAACCGCATTACTCAGAATCCTGAGAACCATGCAGAAGGAGTTCAGGCTTTTTTGCGAGCCTTTGCCGGAGCGATTCGGCAAGAATCACCGTTGCTGTCTGGGCCACATTGAGAGAATCTATCGTGCCCAACATGGGAATCGAAATTGTGCCATCACATTTTTCACGAACGAGTCTTCGGATACCGCTGAATTCGGAACCGAATACAATTGCTATCTTTTCGGTAAGATCCATGGCGTACACTGAAGAACTCGCGCGTGCGTCGGCAGCATAAATCCAGAATCCCAGTTCTTTCAATCTCTCAATTTCCCGAGCCAGATTTACGATTCTCGCAACCGGGACATATGCAGAAGCGCCCGCCGCGGCTTTTTCTACAGCAGGAGTTACAGGAACGGCACGATCTTTTGTGAGAACGACGCCCGAAGCTCCCAAGCAGTGGCAGCTCCTCAGTATTGTGCCCAGGTTCGATGGGTCCTGAATTTCATCGAGGATTACCAGCAAACCTTCCGCTCCCTGGGACGTCAGATCACTCAAATCCGTATAGGGAAACGGTCCTACAGACGCTGCAATCCCTTGATGATGCTGAGATCCGCAAAACGCAGCGAGATCTTTGGGATTCATCTTACTTACGGGAATGCCGGCAATTTCAAACTGGGCCGTTAATGAGTCCAGTCTGGTATCCCGGGAAATATAGATTTCCTCTATTAAGCGTTTTCTTGCCCTGAAGTTTTCCTGGACCGGATGAACCCCGTAAAGAATGGTCTTAGTTGTGGATTTAGTCCTTTTCAATCGGAATTGGTGTTTCTTTTTTGTCCAGCGATTCTTCGGCCGTCGGCATTCTCGCTAACACTTTGGATGCCGCTATTTCTCTCAAAGCCATGACAACCTCCCGGTTGTCTCTATCACGCACAGTCAGAGGTGCCCCTCTTTTCAGTTCTTTGGTTCTTTTGGATGCAAGAATCACCAGAGCAAAACGATTCTCCACCTTCTCCAGACAATCTTCAACTGTTACTCTCGCCATTTGTGTCTCACTTATTCTATATTTTGCGTTTGTTCCCGGATCTTCTCCAGTTCCGATTTCATATAAACAACATGCGATGAAATTTCCGTAGATGCTGATTTCGAACCCAACGTATTTACTTCCCGATTGATTTCCTGAAGCAGAAAATCCAGTTTTCTTCCCAGGGGCGAGCCTTCGGAAAAGAACCCCATGAACTGTTCCACATGACTGTTCAGCCTGATCAATTCCTCCGTTACGTCCGATTTATCCGCTATGATCGCAACTTCTTGAGCAAGCCGGTCCGGGTCCAATTCCATGCCGCCTGCAAGTTCTTTGATCCGCCTCTCCAGTCGTTCTTTCGCCGCAACCACCACCTGTTGGACAAGGGGCGAAATCCGAGAAGCGGTCTCTTTGATGGAAAGCAATCTTTTTTCGATATCATTCCACAAGGTTGCGCCCTCAGCGCACCTCATTTCATCCAGTGCTCTCATTGCAGTCCCGAGGCTCTCCTCCAGAAGCGGCCATTCGCTTTCCACGAGATCGTCCCGTTCGACAGGAACGACTACATCTTTCAGCCCGATAATGTCGCTGGCTTTTATCTCCGCTGCAAGATTGAATTTTTCTTTTATTCGCTCTAGACAATTAAAATAGCCGGTCGCAAGCGATTCGTCCAGGGTCACCTCTACGAGGCCGTTTTTTCCGGCACTACGGGTAATCATTATATCGAATTTTCCGCGGTGTACAGTGTCTGTAACGGTTTTCCGAATTGCCGGCTCGAATACGTTGAATGCTCTCGGGAGCTTGACGGACAGATCGAGAAAACGGTGGTTTACCGCGCGGATTTCCGTGATGATTTCAACTTCGCCGGAAGCCGAACGGCCCCGGCCGAACCCGGTCATGCTCTTAATGGGGCGCGTGGGCATGCCGGCTCCGTTAAGCTGCATTTGTATTGCTCCCTCAACTGGTTGAGAATCGAAATCAACCCGTTGTCGGCATAATCAGGATATGTCCATTCCAGTGGGTGGTAAGATCCCGATCTGTAAATGAGAGTAAGATCCGCAAATATGCCGTCTTGTAAGTATATTCTATGGGCATTGTTCTTGCCCGTGGCCAAGACGAAATTCCCGAGGGTCATGAATCCCGGATCGAGATTGAATATTCGCTTGCCGTCAATGGTATACGTCTGTTCTATTCGATTCGTCAAGCACTTGACAGACGCAAGACGACTTCGATCCAAAAGATGCTCGAACACCCACAACCAACGTCTGATTCCAGGCCCCATCTCGCGGTCATAGTAAGACGTAAACGGAAAGTCCAAAGGTCCGATCTCTTCCTCTATGGGCCCGAGACCTGTCTGTAAGACCGGCTTAAGCGCCGGGAGTATATTTTCGTCGGGGCACAGTACGCTTAGTACGAGCCTTGCAAATTCGGGAACGACGGGGGTGCTCATGCAATTCTCTTTGGGGGCGCCAGGATGGTTAAGAAGAGGACTTTGAACGGAAAAAATCGGGATTGAGCATTATCTGGCAGGTTCCAATTCCTCATCTAATCCAATCGTTGTTCCTTCCAACATGGATTTGGGCACACCGTGGCGGGAAGTCTCAAAAACCTTTGGCTCTTCTTCGCGCCTGCGTCGAATGATTTTTAAAGGCTTGGCCGGTTCTGCAGCCAATTCGGTTTTTGGAATGCGTCGCCTTTTCACAGGAGTCGGAATTATTACGGTCTCTGTAATGGGTATTGCCGCTGGTTTTGGTTCTGCTGCGATTTGTTGGGATGCACTTTTGCTGATGGCTTTTTCTTCCCGAATGTCTGTTGTTTCATCAACCGCTTCGACTATATCCAATTGTGAAATCTCGGGAGTTTCAGAAACCGCAGGTGATTTGGTGGTCAGTTTTCCGAAAAATAATTCTGATATACGACCATGCAATGTTATTTTCGTTTTTCTTAAGCTGGGAACTTTCGATTTCAACGCTTTTCTGGAAACCGGTTGCTGCGTAACTGTAGATTCTTGCTGCGCAACTGTAGATTCCTGAAGATCGGTTTCAGCAGGATCGTTTCTTACTTCTTCATCTTTTGCAGTAGGTCTTCTGCTCATATATGACCTTGGAAACAATTCACTTCCTGCATCGCACGAACAACGAGCATTCACATTTGCTGTATCAACGATTTGCTCTCGAGGCATTTCGCCAATGAATTCGCTTGGCCCCACAAGGTTCTTGCCTCTTCTCATGACATCAAATCCTTTTCATTGAATGTATAGGTGTTATAAAAAATATAGCGCGTATTAAAAGGTTTTTCAATGACAAGTTTCAGAAATTCCCGGTTCTTTTCAAAAAGAAATTCTTACGCGAGAACGAATATGCCTATGGCAGGAGTTACAAACGCGCACATTTGCTGCATCACTATCCTCTTCATTGTAGAAGCTTGCTACATTTTTCTGATCATCTTGAGATCGCTCTATAATCGTCGGATTTTCTCTTCTTCTTCCGCAGTCGTCTTGCACTCAATGCAAAGAGTTGTGACCGGTCGTGCTTCCAATCGTTTAAATTCGATGGGCTCGCCGCAAACCTCGCAAAAACCGAATGAGCCATCTTCAATCTTATCCAAAGCCTTACGTATTTTATTTATCAGCTTTCTCTCTCTATCGCGAATGCGCAATTCGAAGTTACGATCGGATTCGAGGGCTGCTCGGTCGGTGGGGTCCGGGAATGAACTCTTGGATTCAATTTCGGTCATATCGTCCACAGTTCTGCCTGCTCCGCGAACCAAATCGTCTAGTTGTTTCTGCAGTATACCCTGGAAATATTCCAAATCCTCTTTTTTCATCTTCATCAGCAAGTCCTCCAATGCATGTGTCCGCGAAAAAACGCGACGACAGACCATCCTTTGTACAGATCCCGTGCTACGCAGAGCGTTTTTCAAGCACCGAAATCGCTGATCAGGGCGAAAAACGGACCTCTCCTTTGCCCAATAAATCGTGAAGGTGAATGATTCCAGTGAGATTCCCGTCCTGGTCCAGCACGGCCAATGCTGTGATAAGCTTTCTTTCCATGATCTCCAGCGCTTCCGCAGCAGTCCTGCTTTCGTCTATGGTCAGCGGATCGGGAGTCATCAGTTTTCCGGCCACAGAATCATAGATGCCGCAGTCTTCCGATAGAGCTCGCCTGAGATCTCCATCAGTAATGATGCCCAAAAGTCGCGTTCCTTCAGTCACAAGTGCAAACCCGAGATTCTGCCTGTTTATCGAACAGAGAACCTCCTGGAGGGATGCATGTTGATTTACTTCAGGAGCCGCAGACCTGCGAAGCATGATATCTGCGACCTTCAGGTTCAGACGTTCGCCAAGACTTCCTGCCGGATGATGACGGAGAAAGTCTTCTTTGCGAAATCCTCTCTTTATCATGAGCGCAACAGCCAAAGCATCCCCCAGGGCAAGAACAGCAGTTGTGCTGGCTGTAGGAGCCATGTTGAGAGGGCAGGCCTCCCGGGGAACCCGGCAATCAAGAACCTGATCGGCCATTCGTGCCAACGTTGAAGAGACTACCCCGGTCAGGGCAATCACCAGCGGACCTCGCTTCTTAATAGTAGCTACCAAAGAGGTAATTTCGGTGGTTTCCCCGCTGTTGGAGAGAGCAATCAGTGCGTCGTCCCGATTCACTATGCCCAGATCGCCATGCAAACCCTCCACGGGGTGCACAAAAATTGCCGGAGATCCGGTGCTCGTCAGAGTTGCCGCAATCTTTCTTGCTATCAGGCCCGATTTACCGACTCCCGTGATGATAATACGGCCCCGGAGAGCATAGAGAAGATCCACACTCAGCTCGAACGTCCTGTCCAGACGTTCCAAAACTGACATTATTCCTTCAATTTCCGTCTGAAGCACCCGCCTGGCTATTTCCAGGGCGGGAAGCGTTTCATCACAAATAAGTGGAGATTGCATCTGCTATTCTTTCCACCACCTGTTGGACTTCGCTCTCATTTTCACCTTCGGCCATCACTCTGCACATGAGCTGTGTACCAGAATATCGGATCAAAATCCTCCCCTTATCTCTGAATTTTTCTTCACACTCTTGAATCACGGCTTTGATTTGCGGAATCTCGTCTAGATCTCTCTTGCTCCGCACTTCGACGTTCTTGAGATACTGGGGAAAGAGTGTCACCCGTGCAGCCAATTCGGAAAGGGGCTTCTCAGATTCTTTTAAAATTCTTAGCACCTGAAGGGCTGAAAGAATGCCGTCACCAGAAGTATTATGATCCAGGAAAATCAAATGTCCGGATTGTTCGCCACCAAAATTGTACCCATCTCTCAGCATAGATTCAACAACGTACCGGTCTCCCACCGCGGTGCGGACGAGGTGCCCCCCCATTTCACGCAAAGCGATCTCCAGTCCCACATTGCTCATGACTGTGGCCACCACCGTGTTCTTCTGCAATGCGTTGCGTTCGATCATATCAGCGGCAATGATTCCCATGATTTGATCTCCATTGATTTCATTGCCTTTTTCATCCGCAAAGATGACTCTGTCCGCATCCCCGTCAAGAGCGATCCCGACGTGAGCTCCAGTAGACCGAACAGCGTCGCACATCAGTTGCGGATAGAGAGAACCGCAATTTAGATTAATATTCTGCCCGTTCGGATTCGCACCGATCAGATGAACCTTTGCTCCCAATTCCTCGAAGACCAAAGGGGCCGCTTTGTAGCCTGCACCGTTTGCACAATCCAGCACCAGATCGATGCCTTCGAGATTGAGATGTCTGGGAAACGAGTTCTTGACGAACACCACGTACCTTCCGAGCGCATCTTCAATCCGCTGGGCTTTCCCAATCTTGTCTGCAGTAGGCCTGACTTCATCCAGAAAATCTGAGAACATCAGCTTTTCGATTTCCGTTTCCACGTCATCAGAAAGTTTGAAACCATCCCGCGAGAAAAATTTTATGCCGTTGTCCTGAAAGGGATTGTGTGAGGCTGAAATGACCGCCCCTGCATCACATCTCATGTTGGCAGTCAAGAAAGCTGTGCCTGGAGTCGGTATTGGGCCGACCAGGAGGACGTCGACTCCCATCGAGCATATTCCTGCGGTAAGAGCGGTTTCCAACATGTAACACGATATACGGGTATCTTTTCCCACGAGTATTCGATGACGTTGTTTGCCCGGGGTTGTTCCAGCCAAATATGCTACGGACCGTCCGAGTTTAAGCGCGGTCTCGGCAGTCATGGGCTCGATATTGGCAATGCCTCTTACGCCATCTGTTCCGAAGAGCTTTCTCGACATATTTTTCCCATTCGGATACGGGGCCGAAGCCCGTTCATTTTGTCCAATGCTACGAAGCGCACGCGAAACAGACTCAAGAGATACTATAACTGTGACTTCTTGATTAGTTTGTGAAGCTGCCCAGATATTCGGAAATGGGGCTGTAATAGCTTTCACAAAATAATCTTTGAAACTAACACGCTTTGTTCCCATTCACAAGTGAATTGTGTGGGATCGGCATGGATGCAGTTTTGCGCTCTGTCCAAGGTAAGAAATAACTTTTGTCTCATCACCAAAGGCTGCTGGAGACTTCGGTGCAGCTCAAATACGGAGTCTACTCCTCGCGAGATTGGTTCAATAGGCCGGGTTCGGCACTAAAAACAAGCAAAGAATTTACAAGATACTATGTTGATTTCTCCCTTGAACCGATATAAGCTGCGTCTTCGGGAGGGACCCCGGGAGATTCGTAGAGATGCAGTGCAGTAATAAACTAAGCCTTAACCGTTCGTTTATATTTCTATGCCTCTGCTTGAGTGTTCTTTGCGTGCCGCTTTCAGGATGTCAGGAAGCGGAGACGCTTCAACGCGAAATAATCAAGAAGCTGAAGGGTAACGTTCGACCGAGGCAAACGTTCACTCAGCGGGAAGGGATTACTCTTCGAGCTTGTTCTGTTTACCAGACGGCCAACGAAAATTCTGAAGTGATCATCAAAATACCTGCCGAGACACCTGTTTACCTCATCGATAAAGTCGGAGAAAAATACTATCGCGTTCGTGTTCGGGATGGCCGGGAGGGGTACGTAGATCAGAAAGTGATAGGCGGGCAGGAAGCCATTGTCAAAATGAATGAACTGAGGCGCTCTATAGAGGGAATGCCGGTGCAGGCCGAAGGTGTTATTAAGACCCAAGCCAATTTTCGCCTGGAGCCGGGCCGTGATCCTGATGTAATAGAAATGCTCCTGCCGGGCAAGAAGTTTGAAATCTACGAGAGAGTGGTAACCCTGAAACGTCCTCCCGCGTCTGCCACGAGAGGAAAACCCGGCGTTCAGGGACAATCTCTTGAAGATGCAGCCGCTGCTGACGACCCATCCTCGGATCAGTTAAAAAAAGACGTCTGGTATAAGGTCAAACTGGAGGATGCCAGGGTCGGATACGTCTTTACCCATAATATGAAGCTCACCCCGCCTGAGGATATCGCCCGGACGGTTCCGTTCATGAGAATGGTTGCTTGGAGAACCGTCAACAGTACCGATGATCCGGACAGAGGTGCAAAGAATAATTTCATTGCCGCGTATGCTCCCATAGGAAAGGACCCCGGTTGCGATTACACGCGCCTGTATTTCGTGAGTTGGTCCACCAAGTTGAAAAGGAGAGTAATAAGCTGGCAATTGAGACTGAACGGTATATTGCCTATCACCAGTTATCAGGCAGAAGGCAGACCGGGATTCAGTGTGCGATACCTTCATCCCTCTAAAAAGGACAAACTGGTTCTGGCGAGTTTCGTATTCTCTAAAGGCACGATCAAGAAGGCTAGCGAAGAAGAAATTCCTGACCCATCGGAATTCCATTAGAGAAGAGAGGCCCGGAATCAAGTTTCTTGTATCGAACCACTTCACGCTCGACACCAAGAATATTCCATCCAAGCCTTGTAATTGACTTCCGCGTCCCTGCCGGAATCCAAGGTTGAAGAATAGCCGGAGATGAACGACCGGGCCGGTTTGGCTGACCAATCCTACGAACCATGATCTTGATTTTCATTTCAAATGCCGACGACTACGATTTCTTCGCCGTCGTATTAACGATCTGTATCGGAAATGCTCTGTGGGAGGGGATAATCCGTGAGTGGAACGAATCCGAACGCGGTGGTAAGGAGATTCTGGGGGAACGGCGAAAGTAATCGATTATATAGTCTTGCGTTAATATTGTACGAGGTACGGGTGGACGAAATTCGCGAGGAGATGCGTACCACCTTGCGCCAATGTCCTGCAAAAGGCGGATATTGCTCCAGTCCCGGCCTCGTTCGAGCCAGGTGCTCAATCTGAGTTAGATATCTTTCTATGTTGTCCACCGATCCGACTATTCCCGCGGGATCAGTCGATCTGATACAGATAAGCCGGGCTTCAAGCAGGTTTTCCGCCAATTTGGTATGGCCTTGCTCAAACCCTTTCAGGCCCTCCACCAGTCCGGGTAGGAGATCGTTTCGCTCCTTGACTGCCCGCATGAAGCCATCCCACTCGGCTCTCGCATCAAATCTCACTTCTTTCAAAACCGGTCTCAAAGTGAGAAACGAAATCGTAGCGAGTATCAAAAACGCTATGAGGAGACAGCTCGAAAATTCAATGAGACGTGAAGTTCGCACGTGCACACAACCATCTGGAGGTAATATCAAGGCCGTCCGGCTAACCATGTTTTCCATCGTACTTCCGGATCGTTAAATTATAATGCGAGCAATGACGATTAACTTTACCGGTCAAGTAAATATACGCCCATACCATTGATGTCAAATCCTTTTTGTCAGCCGTTCTCTACAGACAATTCTGGCGTGTTGACTTTTGTAGTTCGCCGCTTTCTAATAGTCATACAGATCCTGTCTAAACAATCATGAATAAGAACGGAGATGTAGTTAATGTTTATAAAAACGGATCGCAGAGAATTCTTGAGAAACGGACTCGTGTCCACTGCCGCAATCTTGACTGCGGGATCAGGTATTCTCGACCCTTTGAACACATTTGCGGATACAATCCCGGATCTCGTGGTTTGTCACGGCAAGGATGCGGCAGCCATTACCCGTTCTGCGGTGAAAGCCCTCGGAGGCATGGAAAAATTCGTAAAACCCGGAAACAAAGTCTTCATCAAGCCCAATATGAGTTTTTCAAGCGGACCTGAAATGGCATCCAATACAGACCCCGTTGTGGTTCGCGAGATAGCGCGTATGTGCGCCGAAGCCGGAGCCGCGAAGATTTCAATAGTGGATAATACTCTGCGCAATCCTGAGGATTGTTTAAAGATGTCCAGGATACCCGAATTGTGCAGCTCGGTACCGAACACGTATGTCAATCATGCGAAAGCGAAGAGGCTCTTTAAGGAAGTGGGTGTGCCTAAAGGTAAGCAACTGAAGAGCATGGAAGTAATCAATGACGTCCTGGAAGCAGACGTGCTCATAGCTGTGCCCGTTGGAAAACATCACTCTTCTTCGGGGGTGAGTCTTTCCATGAAAGGCATGATGGGGGTCATTTACGACAGGGGAAGCTTTCATGGCCGGTATGACTTGCATGAAGCCATTGTGGACATGGTGACAGTGTTGAAACCCCACCTGGTAGTTGTAGACGGCACCCGAATTCTCAGCACCGGCGGTCCTGGCGGTCCCGGGAAAGTCATTCCGCTGAATCTGGTGATCGCTTCCACGGACATGGTTGCAGCCGACGCACAAATGGTTGCGTTGGGCACGTGGTACGGCAGCAAATTGGAACCCAAGAACGTCAAGCATATTCGTCTCGCGGCTGAACGGGGACTCGGCCGGATGAATCTCGATAAACTCACTATAAAGAATGTCGAAGCGTGATCAGATTTCAAAGACTGGCCCAAACCATAAGTCTCGTAATCTTTCTCGGTTTACTGTATTTCGCGGCTTACCCTGTGGTAGAGGGGCTGAGAGTAGATCTATTTCTCCAGATGGATCCGTTGGTCGGGGTGATTACTCCTCTGGCGTCAAGGATACTGGAATGGTATGTGGTTCCCGCACTCCTGATTCTCGTCAGTGCCCTGCTGTTGGGTCGGGTTTTCTGCGGGCACGTTTGCCCAATGGGGACGACGCTGGATTTATGGAGCGGATTGGCCGACCGTAAAAAGATCGACAGACAAGCTTCTTTCGAGTCATCTTCCTCGTATCGACCATGGAAGTACCTCTTTTTAGCGATAATTGCCGCTGCAGCAGTGGGAGGCGTCTCTTTGATACATCTGGGGAGCCCCCTTTCTCTGGTCACACGATTCTATGGAATAGTTGTTCTCCCTCTTGCTTTACTTGTGGGCGATCTGGGTTTTCAAGGATTGCTCGCCGTCATTCCGAGTGGATCCCTCACAAGTCTGGAGTACGTCCAGATCCCCCATCGTGTATTTGCTACCAATGCCTTCATTGCGGCATTGTTTGCCCTACTCTTCTACCTGGCATTTGTCACCCCCCGGTTCTGGTGCAGGAATCTTTGCCCTGCCGGTGCGCTCATGGCGCTTTTTTCCTTTCGTCCTCTCTTGAGACGGCGAGTCTCGGAATCGTGCACCGGATGCGGCCGCTGTGCGCGAGAGTGCCCCACCGGAGCCATACGCGAAGATCCGACTGTGACCGTTCATTCTGAGTGTATTGTTTGTTTGAGATGCATGGAGCTATGCCCCACCTCCGCAATATCATTCGGTCTTCAAGGGAAAACATCTGAAGATGCGGCCGTCGCTGAACCGGGTCGCCGAGCGGTATTGCTAAGTGTAGGGACAGGACTGGTCTCGGCTGGTCTCATGCACACAGGAATTCACCAGCCGAGACTGCAAAGCACAGAACGATCATACGTGGACCCTGAATTGATACGTCCTCCCGGGTCCATGCCGGAAGCCGAGTTCCTGTCGCTGTGCATTCGTTGCGGGGAGTGCATGAAAGCGTGCCCCAGCAATACCTTGCAACCGGTATGGCTCAAAGCCGGTTTGGAAGGCATTTTTTCGCCGATTCTGGTACCGCGGATTGCAGCGTGCGTGGTAGCCTGCAACGCGTGCAGCAAAGTCTGCCCCACTGGAGCGATCCGTGATATACCTTTGCAGGAAAAGAACCATGCAAAGCTTGGCACCGCCTGGATCGTACGGCAGAACTGCCTGGTATGGGAGCAAGACAAAAAATGTCTTGTGTGCGACGAAATATGTCCATACGGTGCGGTGGCATGTAAGCCGGTGCCCGGATTGAAAAATGCTGCCCCATTTGTTGATGAAAACAAGTGCTTAGGCTGCGGATGGTGCGAAGCGCGTTGCCCCGTTCAGGGCGCAGCCGCTATTCGTGTTAACATTATCGGTGAAGTACGGCTGGCATCGGGATCTTACATTCAGAAAGCGGAAGAATACGGACTTAAGTTCAAAGAAAAAAAGAAACAGGAGGAACTCGCTCCCGGTGTCTTTGATTTCACGGAGGAATCTGCTGGTAAAGTTGAATCTCCAGTTGGTGTAGAAGATTCACAAAGCGAATTGCCCCCCGGTTTTGATTTGAAATAAAGCTGACAGATGCAGGGGTGGTTTGTTATAATTTTTTTTTAACATTGTTCGGTTCGGATTCCTTGGGAGCGATTTTCGTTTAGTTTACGAAGGCACCTGTGCTACGGACCGGAATGCAAGTGGTATGATCGAATCCCGCGAAAACAAGACTGAAATAGATAGGCTTTGGCAGGAAGCCGAACTCTATGAGAATCAAGGTCTGTACGATCACGCTCTATCTTTGTATCAAACCATCTTCTCCAGAGAACCCGATAATCGCAAAGCACAAGCGAAGATCGTTCAGGTGCAGTTTGCAAAAAAGATGGAAGAGACAACTGCTTCTCGATCTTCGGATACAGACAAACTTTCGCCTCGGCTCACCTTGGATCTTGGAATCGCATACATGGAAATGCACTTGTATGCAGAAGCACTCGATGAGTTCAGGAAAGCCCTAAAACCGTCTCCCATCTTCGGAACAGAAATCCTCCGCTTCATGGCTATGTGCCTGATCCGACTCAATAAAGTCGAAGAAGCCCAGAACACCATCGAGCAACTCCTCAACGACCGTTCCCTGACCCTCACAGAAAAAGGTGATGTCCTCGCTGATTGTCTTGAACTCTATCTTCGCAACGGTCTCTGGAAAGAGGCTTGGGATCTTTTCTCACAAATTTCCGACGATCAGAAAGAAGCAATGCGGGATTTAGAGCGTATTGCCAGACTGATATCCGAAAAAGGGGCTTCGGTATTTGAGATAGAACTGGAGCCTGAGCCTGAAAAGGAAGAAGAACTCTCTCAAGAAACGGACGAAGCGGAATACGCAGGTGGTGCCCCGGCAACACACTCGGACGCGCAAACCACTCATGCAGAAAACCTTTCAAAAACACTGTACCCGGATGAATTATCCATCCCTGTCAAAGCACCGGTCAGCTACTCCCTCGACAACAAAGTATGGCGAGACGGTGTTGCTTCAAGACTTTCTGCCGAATGGGCTCTTGTCCATTTGCCTGAAGATGTGGATCCCGGTGAATCCCTGGTCCTGCAGTTGCATCTTCCGACGGGAAGTGGCGAACCTGTCTGGGTGATTTCCAGAGTGGCCAAACATGTCGCTGCAAGTCAAGAATCCTCTGTTGCCGGCACCAAAGTTAAATTTGTCTCATTTTTGCCCGGAGGCGAAGGACTGCTCAAATCGTTCATGGACGATGTAGTCCAAAATCCTTCACTCATTGCATCGGATCTCGCAATTGCGAAGAATCTTCGTCGCAACGAATCCACGGAGGTTTTCGCGTCGCTTGAAGCAGAAGCTATCAAAGCTCTGGAAGCAAATATTCTCCCTGAACTCGATAACGATACCGTTCTCATTGAAACCGACGACATGCAGAGTGAAACGGAAGAGAAAAAAGTCGCAACCGGACCTTTGCTCGAGGCAGAAGAAAAACCGAAAATTCGGTTTGCATGCGAGTGCGGACAAGTGCATACAGTCCCGCTCACGACGTTAGGGCGTAAAGGAAAATGCGGTAGTTGCGGGAGAGCTATGACTGTACCCGCTGTAGACATGAGGCCCGATGGCCTCTCGCAGCAAGTAATCGGTCAGGTTGTCGGTGGATGCAGACTATTGTACAAAATCGGGGGGGGAGGCATGGGGGGAGTTTTCAAGGGACACCACATTGCCCTTGACATCCCTGTGGCAGTGAAGATCCTCCATGCTCATTTGGCTGAAAAAGATCCCGTTTTTATAAAACGCTTCATTCGTGAGGCCCGGGCCGCAGCCCGACTGCAGCACGCCAACATTGTGGGTGTAATGAATGTCGGATATGAGAATGGTGTCCATTTTCTTGTAATGCCCTTTGTGGGCGGAGGCAATGCTGCGGCAATGCTTGCTCGTATTGGCAGATATCCGGTTGAAAAAGTGCTCCGGATCGCTATCGATATTGCGCATGCTCTCATAGTTGCGGAGGAGAACGGTGTGCTCCACAGGGATATCAAGCCCGCGAACATACTGTTTACGAATAAAGGACAAGCCATGCTGGCTGACCTCGGGCTTGCCAAAAGCTATTTGGATACTCAGGACACCGGAATTACTCAAACCGGAATTGCCTGCGGTACTCCCCTTTACTTCTCTCCCGAACAGGCCAAAGGGTCGCCGAATCTGGACATTCGATCCGATATCTATTCATTGGGAATAACGCTGTTTCATCTACTGAACGGCTCGCCGCCTTTTACCGGCGAATCCGCATACGTGATTTTTCAGAAGCACGTTCACGAAGCCTTGCCCGCCTTCAAGGCTGTCGATCCGCCGATCCCGGATTCCGTGTTTCGCGTATTGCAGGTCATGACGGAAAAAGATCCTACAAAACGATACGCCACCTGCTCGGAGTTGTTGGTGCAACTCGAGACGCTCCGTCAGGAAATCTTGGCTCCTCCGCCTCCCGTGCAGCCAAAGAATACTCCTTCCCGCAAAGGGATTCTCGAACGCCTGGGAATAAAGAAATCCTCGTCCGATTCCAATCGAAACGATTGAGGATCGTCCTGCCGTTCAAATCGAGTATCCTCACTCTGGTTAACTAGACTTTGGTTAGTAATCTTGGCATGTTATGTGTGTCGAGTAAGAGGTCGTTCTCAGTCGCTGGGGTCGTGGTCTGATGCTTTCCGGACCTTTTGCTCGTGATTTAAAAGCAATTACAAAATATTATGCAAATTTCTTGACATTTTACTAAGCGGTAAGGTATAATTACCACAATTCAAGCCGATTCAAGTGAAAGTGTAATCCGGAGGATTTGATGATGTTTTCAATATACCGAAATGCCAACGTTATTCTCTTGGTGATTTTTGTGGTGGGCTGGTGGACATATCCGGGTTGGTACAATGAATGGTATTCTACATGGCCTGAAGGGTATGCATATCCCGCGAGTCTGTCAAGCCCGCACGATCCCCATTGGGGATTTTGGTTCTGGTAGTCGAGAGGTTCTCTCTTGGTAAACGGGCCACAACAGGTTTGGATTTGATCGTCCCACGAGGGAAATTGTAATAGAGAACCCAGCACTGGAAACTGGAACGCGGGACGGGAAAACCCCGTCCCTTTTTGTTTTTACTTCCCTCTTAACAGGCCTTTCTCATAAAAATACTGAAAGACGATAAAGGGTTCCAGGCCCGTGAGTTCCGATACTTTGAATATGGTGACAGATTGCCTTGACATCTTCAGCTCGTTGATAACCCGCGTTATCCTGCCGTAAATCTCATTGCTCTCATTTATGTTCATATCGTCCTCGATTGCGATCTCACCGGGAGTAAACCGTTCCCGATGGGCAGAATAATTGTGATCCTAGAGAAAATCCTCAATAGATTTGAGAGCCTGAGGCAACTCGGCCACATTGGGACCGCCTGCCTGTGCCATATCGGGACGACCTCCGCCGGATCCTCCTACGGCCTCAGCAGCTTTCTTTACAATGTTTCCCGCGTGAAAACGATTCGTGAGGTCTTTCGTGACTACGGCCAGCAGTAGGGCTTTGCCATCGGCTTTCGCACCGAGAAGCGCGATGCCTGAACCCAGTCTGTCCTTTACGCGATCGGCGTAATCCCGGAGATCCTTTGGCGTGGCAACGTCCTCGATAAGTCTTACCAGGACCTTTACACCGCCGACATCCCGGACACCTTCCAGAATGTCCGACGTCTGTTTGCCGGCCAATTTGGTCTTGAGCAATTCTGTTTCACGTTCTCTTGATTTTCTTTCTTCAAGGAGTTTATCGATCTTCTTTGCCAAATCTCCTTTGGAAGTCTTCAGTTTCTCGGAAATAGACCGAATTTCTTCCTCCATGGATCGAACGTAATCCAAAGCTCCTTTACCGGTCACTGCTTCGATTCGGCGCACGCCCGATGCAATGCCGCCTTCTGTCAGAATTTTGAAAAGCCCCATATCGCCGGTACGTGTCGCATGAGTGCCGCCACAGAGTTCCATGCTGAAGTCCCCCATGGATACCACACGAACCGTATCGGAATACTTTTCTCCGAAAAGGGCCGTGGCCCCGCGTTTCATCGCCTCTTCAATCGGCTGCACTTCGACTTTGACTTCCAGATTCTCCTGGATCTTTTCGTTTACAAGTTCCTCAATCCTTCTCTGTTCTTCCGTGCTTATGGCGGAAAAATGCGTGAAATCGAACCGAAGCCGCTGACCCTCTACGAGAGAGCCGCTTTGCTTCACGTGATCGCCCAGGACTTCTCTGAGCGCCCATTGCAGAAGATGGGTGGCGGAATGGTTCGCCATGATGGACCTTCGTATCCCGGTATTCACTTTTAATTCTATCGGGTCGCCCACATTGAAAGTGCCCGAGGTGACGAGACCTTTGTGCACTATAAGATTGGGAAACGGCCGGGTCGTGTCCATCACTTCAAACCGGGCAGTATCCGAAACTATCATCCCGTGATCGCCCACCTGTCCTCCGGATTCACCGTAGAAAGGAGTCCGTTCTGCGATTATTTCAGCATGCTCGCCGGGACCTGCTTCCTGCACACGCCGACCTTCCCTTATGATTGCTAAGACTGCAGCCTCATCCTCCAGAGTCTCGTATCCCGTGAACTCGGCAGTGACACCTTCTTCCAGAATTTCCCGAAGAGCCGCCAGATCCTCTCCAGCCATTCCCTCCCACGATTGTCTCGCCATTTCCCTTTGTTTTGTCATTTCCGTGTCGAAACCGGCTTGATCCACCATAAGCCCGGCCTCTTTGGCAAGATCTCCCGTGAGATCGGGGGGAAACCCAAAAGTATCGTAGAGACGGAAAGCCACTTGGCCGGAAAGTATCCGACTGGAACCGCTCAGAACTTTGCCCGCTTCTTCTTCGAAGAGCAGGAGTCCTCTGGCCAGAGTCTCGAGAAATCGGTTCTCCTCATTGCGGATCACCTTGGAAATGAGGGTTCGAGACGATTCCAATTCCGGGTACGCATCTGACATGAGGTCCACCACCACGTCAGCGGAACGGTAGAGAAAAGGCTCATTCAGCCCGATGTACTTGCCGTAACGCAGGGCCCGGCGTAATATGCGCCGCAACACGTACCCCCTTCCCTCATTCGACGGGAAGATACCGTCAGAAATGAGGAAAGCAGCCGCCCTGCTGTGATCTGCAATAACCCGGATAGCGATGGAATCTCTGTCACTGCCGCGGCATCCCTTACCGGAAAGCTCCTCTACGTAATGGATAATCGGCCTGAAAAGGTCGGATTCCCAATTTGAATCCACACCCTGTACGACCGCTGCGAGCCTTTCGAGTCCGAGTCCCGTGTCTATGGACGGCCGTGGTAAGGGTGACATTTTCCCTGACGCATCCCTATCGAATTGCATAAACACGAGATTCCATAATTCGAGGAAACGGTCGCACTCGCATTCAGGCCCGCAGTGAGGATCTCCGCATGCCAGACGATCTCCCTGATCGATATGAATTTCAGAACAGGGACCGCACGGCCCGGTGTCTCCCATACTCCAGAAGTTATCTTTTTCTCCAAGTCTTCCAATCGGATTCGATCCCGGACCGAGAATTTTCTTCCAAATGAGTTCGGCTTCGTCATCATCCTTATATATGGTTACGTGCAGATCCTTCTTGGGCAATCCGACATCACGAGTAAGAAACTCCCAAGCGAAGGCAATAGCATCCTCTTTGAAATAATCGCCGAAAGAAAAATTCCCAAGCATCTCGAAAAACGTGTGATGCCGTGCGGTATGCCCGACATTTTCAAGGTCGTTGTGCTTTCCGCTGACTCTAAGGCATTTTTGAGCAGTGGTTGCCCTTTTGTAGGCACGTGTTTCCGCACCCGTAAAAACGCTTTTGAACTGAACCATTCCTGCATTCACAAACAGCAGAGTAGCGTCACCCGAAGGGACTAACGATGAACTCTGGACTCTCGCGTGCCCCCTTTGTTCAAAGTAGTGCAAAAATTTTTCACGTAACTCGGCACCGGTCATGTCTCCTCCGGAAAAAATGTTCGCCGCCTGTGCGGAAGCTCATTATCAAGAGATATGAGGTAAGTAGGATCGTGGCTCGGCCATAGATTCTCACATGTTAGCATATCACAGGTGTGCTTTTTTTCGCAAGCGGGCTTGGTTCATTCGTATTCTAGGCTTTTCTTATTATAGAAATATAATTCGGAAAATGGCAAAATAATCCTACAATTAACTTTAAAAAAGCATCATAAGCATCCTTTTTCTTTGACAATATTTGTGTCCAATGATAAACGCTCTCCCGTGCCCCAAGCACATATCTCACCGGATTCCAATAGAGTACCGTGCAAAAAAGAACCAAAACAAGAGCATTTGGAACGGGAAAAAGGGAGAGCCACGACTCTTCTCTCTTCTACGACAGAAAGATATTCAACAGCATCGCAGCGAGCAATACGGCGTCCGAGATCAATGCTGTTTCTCCTCAAAACCTGGACAGAGTTTTTATGCATTCATCAGAAGTCATGGAGGAACTGCCGGATAATTCGATCGCTCTCATGGTTACGTCTCCGCCCTATAATGTCGGCAAGGAATACGATCGGGATCTGAGTCTCAACGAATACCTCGATTTTATCGCACGGGTGCTGAAAGAGACGCATCGAGTGCTGGTGCCGGGCGGGAGAGTGGCATTCAATGTGGCCAATATCGGACGAAAACCCTATATCCCGCTCAATGGTCATGTCGCCTCCATCGCCTCGGATATCGGATTTCTCATGCGTGGCGAGATCATATGGGTGAAAGGAAAAGGATCCACCGGTTCCTGTGCATGGGGCTCATGGATGTCTGCCGGAAATCCCACGCTTCGGGATTTGCACGAGTACGTCTTGATCTTCTGCAAAGACCGTTTCGATCGTACTGCACGGGGAAAATCAACGATTTCACGGGACGAATTCATGGCAGCCACTACAAGCGTGTGGTACATTCCCGCGGAGTCGGCCCGACGACTGAAACATCCGGCGCCTTTCCCAACGACTTTGGTAGAGAGACTCATCCAATTGTATACCTTCGAGGAAGAAGTAATCCTGGACCCCTTCATGGGAAGCGGGTCCAGTGCAGTGGCCGCGGTACGGACGAATCGCCGTTTCGTAGGATACGAAGTCGAACCGGCGTACGTGTCCATATGCATGGAACGCGTGTCTCGCCTGACAGGACAATCTTTGTCTGCCTGACAGCTCATCTTTGTAAGAAAAAATTTGCCCTCCGTTTTTGTAAGAAATCGCACCCCTCGATTCTCAACCGGTTTATTTGCGCCCGGACTTTGAGACCCTTCGTAGTTCATTATTGACGAAGAGGATACATCAGGTTAATCTAGTTGGGTTAAAGAACAGGGGGCAGTAGATAATGAGTTTCACCTATGAAATCGTTTGGCACGGTCGTGGAGGTCAGGGAGCGGTAACCGCTGCAAAGATCCTGACAGAGGCGGCTTATTATCAGGGCTTCAAAGGCGTCAGCGCGAAACCGACATATTTCTCCGAACGGAGAGGTGCGCCGGTCAGTGTTCATACAAGAATTTCCAGAGAGCCAATTCGGACTTTTTCCAATATCCTTTTACCGGATATAGCTGTGGTTCTCGATGACAATTTGCTCGATATGATCAATGTGACTGCCAACCTGAAAAATGGTGGGACACTGGTGGTCAACTCCGCTCGTGCACCTGAAGAACTCGGTATTGAAGGGCCGTACACCATAGCAGTTGCAGATGCTTTTCACTCTTCTGAAGCGGCCGGCCTCATAGTTGAAGGAAACGTGCTCATTTCCACGTCCATTCTTGGACCTTTTGCGGCTGCATCCGATCTGGTTAATCTCGAGAATATACGTTTGGCAGTGGGTAAGAAGTTCAGGGGCGGTGCCCGCGAACGAAATTTGGCCGCACTGGATTACGCATATAAGAATACGCGCATTCTCAGATACGAGCTTTCGGCTGCTTCTGCCGGTTAAACCGATTCCCGATCTCATTCAGGGGCCTTTTCAGCGAAAGCCGATCAGTTCAGAAACCGGTGAGACATGGTTTGAGTACTGATTCGGTAACCTGAGGTATTCTCCCAATCGGTTACGTTGAACATAGAGTTTGGATAAAAGAAAAGAATTGTCTAGAGATTCTTCAGAGGATGTATATGGCTGACAAGATAAGAGAAACTACAATTGCCGCGTCAAAACCGGCACCCGGAGAGGCGGGTCGTACTGGAGACTGGCGATCCCACACTCCCCGAATCGATCATAAAAAGTGCTCTCAAAAAGAGACCTGTCTTTTGTGCTGGTTGTACTGTCCGGATGGGGTGATTTCGAGAGAATTTCCTCTGGAAATAGATCTGGAATACTGCAAAGGCTGCGGTATCTGTGCAGAAGAATGTCCTCGTAAAGCCATTACCATGGTGGAAGGAAGACAGCTCGAAGGAGACCCGAATGAATGACGTCAGGATAGTGACGGCCAATACTGCGGCTGCTATAGCGGCTGCTCTGTGCCGGGTGCAGGTAATTGCCGCGTATCCTATTACTCCCCAGACCCCTGTGACCGAAGAGCTGGCAGCGATGGTGGAACGAGGCGAGCTTCAAGCTGAGTACCTGACCGTGGAGAGCGAGCATTCGGCCATGGCATCAATGGTTGCAGCTTCTCAGATGGGTGTACGCGTATTCACGGCGAGTAGTGCCAACGGATTGCTGTATATGCACGAGATGCTGCACTGGGCTGCAGGAAGCAGAGTTCCTGTGGTCATGGCTTGCGTGAATCGCGGAGTTGGAGCTCCTTGGACAATCCTTAACGATCAGCAGGATTCCATATCTCAAAGGGACACCGGCTGGATTCAACTGTATTGCCGGAACAGCCAGGAAGTTCTGGATACCCTTATCCAGGCGTATCGTATCGCCGAGACCGTCTCGATCCCGGTCATGGTCTGTTACGACGGCTTTACTTTGTCTCATGCCAGTACCCCCGTAGAAGTACCGCCCGCAGCCTGCGTAGACAAATTTCTCGATGGCTGCTCCAATTCTTCAGGGATTATTCATGGTACCTACATGAATCTGAATCCTCTCATTCTGAGTGAACCTCGACAGGATGTTGACGGAGACTTGAGGCCCGGGTACATGGATCTGAGGTTCAGACTCCAGGAGGATCTCGTTTCAGCTCTGGATACCATTGAGGAAACGGATCGCACATTCGGCGAAATTGTCGGGCGGTCGTGGGGAGGTCTTGTCTGGTCGTACGAAATGGATGATGCGGAACATGCTCTCGTCAGTATGGGATCGCTCGCTTCGGAATGTACCGTGGCTGCCGATGCTTTACGGAAGAAGGGGATTCGTGCCGGAGTTCTGGGTGTTCGGGCCTATCGACCATTCCCCTCGGATGCTCTCGCGGAAACTCTTCAAAAAATCCAATCGATAGCTGTTTTTGAAAAGGACGTGAGTTATGGTTATCGGGGAGCCTTGGCAACAGATTTGAAAGCAGCGCTGTTCGACAAGGATCTTAGACCGAATTTTTCGTCGTTTGTAGCCGGTCTGGGAGGTCGTGATGTGAGACCGGAACAGCTCGTGGAAGCGACTATGGAGACCATAACCAAGAAGCCAACCCACAAATGGTTAGACATCCGCGGCTGACGCTGAAAAGACACTGAATATCACAACGATCAGAAAACGGCTCGATTTTGTCATGAATGGGCTGTCGAGTTTCAGCACTCGCAAGCTCGAGAGGTAGTTAAATGACCACGAAGGCGGTTAAATCTTTACCAAAAGAAGAATTTATTCTCCCGGGAACGCGTTCTTGTGCAGCTTGCGGTCTCATGCTTACGTATCGCCATGCATTGAAGGCTCTCGATCGAGGAAAGACCATTGTGGCTGTCCCTGCCAGTTGCATGACGGTTCTTCACGGAGTCTATCCTATTACTCCTGTGAAAGTGATCTGCGTAAATAATCCCTTTGCTGCCACAGGAGCTGCCGCATCGGGTATAGTTGCGGGACTCCGGGCTGCGGGAAAAACGGATTACACCGTTGTAGCCTTTGCAGGAGACGGGGGAACATACGATATAGGCATTCAATCCCTTTCAGGAGCCATGGAGAGGGGAACCAATTTCATTTATATCTGCTACGATAATGAAGGATACATGAATACGGGCACCCAACGATCCAGTGCCAGCCCTGCCGGAGCAATAACCACCACAACCCCGATACTCGCAAAGTTGCAGCACAAAAAGGACATGCTGAAGATCGTGGAGGCACACCGAATCCCCTATGTTGCTTCTGCCTCTCCTGCGTATCCTCTGGACCTTTTCGATAAAGTCCGCGCGGCAAAGGAAACTGTAGGATCCAGGTATATTGAGGTGCACGCACCGTGTCCTCCGGGATGGGGTTTCCCCAATAAAGATTTGATTAAAATGGGAAAATTGGCAGTGGATACCGGTATTCACGTTCTCTATGAAATCCGTGACGGTGCGTTCAGGCTTACGTCAAAGTCGCTGCAACTTGCGGAAAAAGGACGGAGGAAAACCGTAGCGAGTTATGTCAAAGGACAGACTCGGTTCCGGAGAATCACCGAAGAGCAGATCCAACAATTGCAAGATTTTACGGATATTCGTTGGAATGAATTTATGGAGAGACACGCAAAAGGCCGATGAGCAAATTTGAAATTCGAACATTGAATGCGGTTTGAATAGGGCTCCTGAAACCAACTGTTTCCTTTCAAGGAGTCCTCTTTCGGTGTGAAACCAGTTGTCCGCAAGTTGGAACGACTTAACACACTCTCACCTATTCAAAACTCATGGCTTCCGCTGCATCCAGTTGGCTTGCCTTCCGTGCCGGTAGCAATCCTGAAGTAATTCCAAGAATTACACTGAACAGCACGCCGCCGGCTAGACTGGCATAGAACACCTCTTGATCCGGCATGGTCTGAAAAATGCGGATCAACCATTCGACTAGCAGGTATCCGCAAAGTATTCCGATGATGGCACCTGTAAAGCTGATGCACACCGATTCCAGGAGAAATTGAGACATAATCATTTTATCCGTTGCACCCACTGCTTTTCGTAAGCCAATTTCCGTAGTCCTCTCCTGAACCGCGGCAAGCATGACATTGGTGATGCCGAGTCCACCCAGAACAAGAGTCACCAGCAGCGCAAAGTAAAGAAAAACCTTCACCAGGAGAACTGCTCTTTGGACTGTCTGAATACGTTCAGGAAAAGAGCGAACCTCCACAGAATCGGACATAGTCGGCCTGTTACGCAGAAGCAGTTCATAGATCTGTTGTTGCAACTGGCCGACTATGTCCCAGTTTACCGCTCGCACGTATATGTCCTTGATTTCGTACATATACGCAAATCGGGACCTGGCAACCGTAAAAGGAATGAGGATGGTCTCATCAAAAAGTGGGTCTTCTATGCCTCCGAGAATGCCGATCACGGTGAACATGTTACCGTCAATGAATATGCTGGATCCCACAGGATTTTCATCAGACTTGAACAGAGAATTCTTGATCTGTCTTCCAAGCACACATACGCTGGACATTCTCCTCAGATCGTTGTCACCGATTATCTGCCCTGTTTCTACGGGAACATGGACGGCATCGAAGAAATTCGATTCCACTCCCATGAGGCGTCCCTGAATTTTAGTCCTATCGCGCGAGAACGTGTAAGCCCAGGTCCATACAATTGGCGAAACGAACCAGCATCCGGGGAGTTGCCGCAATTCGTCAACATCATTCTGGTAATACTGACCGTTGTGCCACTGGGTCATTTTTTCCGTATCCCATGTGGCTTTGATAATAGTGGTGCTGCCGAGTAACTCCAAATTTCGGCTCAAATCGCTCTCAACTGATTGTCCCATGGTGATTATGGTCACAAGACCGGCAATTCCAAGTGAGATGCCAATAATCACGCTCTTATAGCGACGTTTGTTTCTGTAGATTTGCTTGAGTGAGATTCTCGTCAGGTCATAAATGAGCATTGTTTGCCTATAAATATCTCATTTTCCCGGGTACTCGGATTAAGAACGGTAATTAATTAGGTGCCGCCCCCAATTTGTGACGAACCTGACAGAGTACCGTCAGAATTTATGAGATGATCTGCATCCGCAGTCTTGGTTCGTGCACCTGTCTCTAGACTACATGAGGGCTTACTGATCGTCAAGTTTGTACCGTGTCTCGCCTTTGTTTAAACACCGTGAGGATTGGCTTAAAAAGACGCATACTTTGAATTTAGTTGCCTGTTTTTACTGTTATTATTTAAGGCGATGTTTTTCATGGGACTTGATTTCTTAAGGTAATATGCTAGATTGAGACTGCTCGCGTGTGCAGGATGAGTCGGTAACTTCTCGGGAGGAGCCGAATTGGTACGTTTGTGCAATGGGGAGCTCACGCAGTTATGAACCCTGAATAGCATTCCGGAAAAGCGGCAATTGTTTTTTCAATCAGAGGTAATTAAATTGGTTTCATACGACAGTGTTATTCTTGCAATTACTGCAGGTTGTCTCGGGTTGGTTGCCACGCTGATCTTAATTCCGGTTCTGAAGAAATCCGCATTCAAACATCAAATCCTTTCCTATCCGGGCGGACGCAGAAATCATGAAAAACCTACACCGCTCCTGGGCGGAGTAGCGATCTACATTCCTTTCACTATTGTTTTCTTCATTTTCTATTTCTTGGAGGTGTCAGGGAGACTCCCATTCGGAAAAGTGGAGAGCAGTCAAATGCTTTCTCTTTTCCTGGGCGCAACGACCATTCATGTTCTCGGTACTTGTGACGATATCATTGGTTTGCATTGGACAAAGAAACTTGCCGGACAATTTTGTGCGGTCGGAATTCTCCTGTTGGGTGGCCACACCATTACCACTGCCACAATTCCCTTTGTGGGGCTCGTACATTTCGGCTGGTTGGGCGGCCCTGTCTTTTTGGTATCCATTCTCGCCATTGTAAACGGCATCAATCTCATAGACGGACTTGACGGATTAGCTGGAGGAATCTGTTTCTTTGCTGCAATTACCAGTGGTATCATCGGCATATTTAAGGGAGACCTGTTCGTTGCCAGCATAGCCTTTACCATTTCAGGCAGTCTTCTTGGATTCCTCTGTCACAATTTTCCACCCGCTTCCATGTACCTGGGAGACGGCGGCAGCCTCTTGCTGGGATTTGTGCTTGGCACTCTGGCCACCAGCTCTGCCGCAATTTCCCCCGGCCAGCGTTCCGGAACCATGGGAATGATCCTGATTCCATTCCTCCCTTTCGGGATCGCTCTCCTGGACGTGCTACTGGCGATAATTCGGAGATGGGTTACGGGAAGGAGAATATTTCTCGCTGATTCCGATCACTTGCATCATCGCTTAATGGAAAAATTTGGTGAACCCAGAAAAGTTGCCGGTATCATCTATTTCTTCAGTGCACTCCTTGCCGCCATGACTCTCGTGCTCGTCTTGGGGCCAAGATCTATGTGGAGCGTGAGCTTCATACTGGGATCGGGAGTGATCTTGCTCTTCATCGTTGCCATGCTCAGACTTTATCGTATTGAGACTCTGTCCAAGACTATTGAAAATAGACCTCATTTCCAGTTCCTTTCGAGCTATCATTCGTTTATGAGTCGCAGGATACATCGAGCCCGTTCTTTAGAAGAACTGATTTCCTTGTTGGAATCGGGAGTACGGGACTTAGGCTGCGATTTTGTCGAGGTCTATTACGGTCAGAATGCTGTCAGGAAATGGATGGTCGAGCAGAAGCTTCATGAAGGGGCTCCAAGGACAGAAGCCGAAAGGACTTTCCATGGCGTGCGATTTCATGTACGATGGGCATTCCCAATTCATGAAAGCGAAACATATCAGAAGTATCTACTCCTCACATGGTACAGGGTCCTTAACGAGCTGGAAGAGCGTCTCCAATTGTTTTCCGACGGATCGCATTTGTATGAATGGCTCACAGAACAGAGATATGTCAGAACGATTCTCAGTTCACAACACGTGGAATCTTCCAATCACGTGCAGAATTCCGCCATACAGGATTATCTCGTGCATTCTCCCGTTCCTTTTTACGTGATAACTGTCAACCACAACAATTTTGAAGAATTACGCCGTCTCATCGTGTCCCTGGAACCCTTCAAATATCTCAAAAAACTCATTATTGTGAATCATTCCAGTCCTGAGAGTGTTGGCAATCCTGTGGCATCGTTCCCGATCCAAATTATCCATCAGGAAAACAGAGGATATGGAGCGGGCCTGAACAGGGGCCTGGAGGAAATCTCGGAGCCGAATGCAATTACCCTTCTGTGCAACCCGGACGTCACGATCATCAATCCGGAAGCAGTGGTGGACGCTATCGAATACCTCACGCAAAATCCCGAGGTAAGTTGTCTTGTTCCAACCCTGGTCGATCCAGGATTCCGTCCCACCTATTCCTGTCGCAAGTTTTATACGCTAAAGACTCTTATTGCTTCGAGATTGCCCTGGTTCAAGAATCGTCCGCCGGAGTTTCTCAAGCAGCATCTCTATATTGACCGAAAGAAATCGGATCCTTTCGAAATTGACTGGGGCTGCGGAGCTGCCATGTTGTTCAGAAATTCTCTGTTTCCGCACCCACTTTCTTTCGACGAGCGATTTTTCCTGTACTTCGAAGATGTCGATCTGTGCACGAAAGCATGGCAGGCTGGCTTCTCCGTGGTCTTTTTTCCGAAGCTCGTCTGTCTTCACGATGAGCAGAAGCGCAGCCACAGTCAAATGAGCTTTTTCATTACGCACCTTGTTAGCATGTTCAAGTATATGAACAAATACTCGGGATTACCTCGACGAGAACATCTCAGAGATCGATCTCGGAATTAATTCACCTAGATTCTTAACAAATATTTCTAACATCCCGCTACTTAATTGAATTTTATCTCACAGTATAGTATGGTTACCAGGTAGTGGTACTCTGTGCGGTTACAGTTCTCGCCAGTCAACCCTTTTTGTATGCAATCGCCGGGAGAAGACTGTGTTTACCTATGAACATGCATTGATGCTTTTTATCAGGCATCTTGAAACGGAAAAGATGCGTTCTTCCGAAACGGTCCGCGCATACGTGACGGATCTAAGAGACTTCTGTACGTACCTGATGAACGGGAAGAAACTTGAAGAGATAGAAGATGTCTCCAAGATAGACCAATTTCATGTGAGAGGATATCTTGCCGGAGGTTTCGGGCGATTGAAGAAAACTTCTGTGGGGAGAAAGCTTGCCGCATTACGGAGTTTCTTCCGATTTCTCGTTCGCGAAAAATACCTTGAATTCAGCCCTGCATCCGGAATCCGTGCACCAAAATCCGAAAAGCCTCTTCCAAAAGCTCTCTCTGTCGACGAAATGGAACGGTTTTTCACCAGGAATGCGGAATGCGGGATGCGGGATATGGCAATGTTCGAGTTGCTTTATTCATCCGGATTGCGCGTCAGTGAGCTGACGTCTTTGAACGTCCATGATCTTGATTTCGATAATGGCTGGCTGAGGGTAATAGGAAAAGGACGCAAGGAAAGGTATGTTCCCGTTGGAACGGGCGCGGTAAAAGCATTGAAACAGTATCTGCCGCTCCGTTCGGAGATTCAGTGCAAAACAAAGATATTTACTGAAGCTCTATTCCTGAATTCTCGCGGGGGACGGCTTTCTGCAAGGAGTGTTGCCCGCATCATGAAACAATGCGCTCTCATGGCCGGTATCGCGAAAAACGTGTCCCCTCACGCTTTCCGCCATTCTTTCGCTACCCATATGCTTTACGGAGGCGCAGATTTGAGATCTATACAGGAACTGTTGGGACATTCCAGTCTTTCCACTACCCAGCGGTATACAAAAGCAGATCTGGCAAAACTCATGGAAATATACGACCGGTCCCATCCACGCAGCGGAGTGGAGCATCTCTCCGGACGCGAAACAAAACAAAAAGCATCCGGAGACTGAAACCAAGATTATACTGTCCGACAAGAGGACCATCAGAATGAAAAATACAAGAGTGAGATCGACCACTGTTCTTTGTGTCCGGAAAGGTGCCAAAGTAGTAATGGCCGGCGACGGCCAGGTATCATTCGGAGATACGGTTGTTAAACACTCGGCAAAAAAGGTGCGGAGAATTGGAAAAGGCATGAATATACTGGCAGGATTTGCCGGTTCCACAGCGGACGCACTCACTTTGCTGGAAAAATTCGAGCAGATGCTGGAAAAGTATTCCAATAACCTGACCCGAGCGGCTGTTGAGTTGGCCAAAGAATGGCGAACGGATCGGCTTTTGAGGAGATTGGAAGCGCTGCTTATAGTTGCGGATGCGGATAAAACATTCCTTCTCTCAGGCAACGGCGATGTGGTAGAACCTGATGACGGTATCGTAGCCATTGGATCGGGCGGAAACTTCGCGCTGGCTGCGGCAAGAGCGCTGGTCCAGAATACGGATATGGAGCCAAAGGAAATTGCCGCGCTTTCCATGGGTATTGCTGCCCGGATTTGCGTTTATACAAATGAGGAGATAGTATTGGAGGAACTTTGATGTTCCCCATTGTGAGGTTTGATGGAAACTTTCACTCCGCGCCAAATTGTTGCCGAACTCGACAAGTACATCATCGGACAGGATCGCGCTAAACGTATGGTGGCAATAGCCCTCAGAAACCGATGGAGACGAAGGCAGGTTCCTGGGGATCTCCAGGATGAGATCGCCCCCAAGAATATCATTATGATCGGCCCGACGGGTGTCGGAAAAACCGAAATAGCACGAAGATTGGCTAAACTCGCTCAATCCCCTTTCCTCAAAGTGGAAGCATCCAAGTTCACAGAGGTAGGCTATGTCGGGCGGGACGTGGAATCCATGATCAGAGATCTCATGGAAATTGGGATCAACATGGTGAGACAAGAAGAATACGAAACGCTTCGCCCGAAAGCGGAAGAATTGGCGGAAGAGAGACTTCTCGATATTCTTTTGCCCGTGAGATCTTCACGAAGACCCAGAAGGCCGGGCTCAGGACCGGTCGCTGTTGAGTCCGGCGAGGACATGGAGGTAGCTCAACGAACCCGCGAAAAATTCAAGAGAATGCTTCGTTCAGGCAGACTCGCTGACAGGGAAGTGGAAATAGAAACCCAAATGAATGCAATCCCTGTAGTGGAGGTCTTCTCTCCGGCAGGTATGGAAGAAATGGACATCAACCTCAAGGACATGTTCTCGAACATATTTCCGGGGAAGACGAAACGAAGAAAGGTTAAGGTTCCGGAAGCGCTGCAAATTCTCGTGCAAGAAGAATTGGGCAGACTCATTGATAACGACAAAGTAACGAAAATGGCGAAAGAGCGCGTGGAGCAGACCGGAATCGTGTTTATAGACGAGATGGACAAGGTTGCCGGAAGCCATTCCCATTCCGGAGGCCCGGACGTCTCACGGGAGGGTGTCCAAAGAGATTTGCTTCCCATTATAGAGGGCAGCACCGTCAACACCAAGCACGGAGTAGTAAGGACGGATCACATCCTTTTTATAGCCGCCGGTGCGTTTCACGTTTCGAAGCCTTCAGACCTGATTCCCGAAATACAGGGACGTTTCCCGTTGCGCGCGGAATTATCAGCTCTCACGCGGGAAGACTTCGTTCGCATTTTGACCGAACCGCGGAATGCCTTGACGAAGCAATATCAGGAGCTCCTCAAGACTGAAGGCGTGACTCTCGAGATAGAAACCGAAGCGATCCAGGAGATCGCATTACTGGCAGAAGAAGTCAACGAACGTGCGGAAAACATCGGCGCCCGCCGTCTTCACACCATAATGGAGAAACTTCTGGAAGAAATCTCTTTCGAGGCTCCGGATATGTGGGGCGTCACGGTACGTATTAGTCCCGCAATAGTCAGGGAGAGACTACAAGATATAGTCAAGAGTGAGGACTTAAGCCGTTACATCCTGTAAACACGGGGGACCTGTCTTTGAATGAGGCAGCCCCCCCATGCTCAACGAACTATTTCCGCAACGGTCTTCTCGGGTAGAAAACCGATCCACCCTGCATCCATCCAGCAACAAAGCGGCACGGGAATATGAAAGACACGCAAACGGTCTTACTTTTTCTTTGAAGCCGCCGCTCGTTTGGATGCCTTCAAGGGGTTAATTTTCTGCGCTTGTTCAACGGCTTTGCGTTCGAGATGTGTAGCGAAATTACAGGATCCGCGTGCCCATTTAACAGCGGGGTTGGGGGCTACTGTGCAGAATGTGCCTTCCTCAAAAGAGGCGGCTCGGGAACAGCCCTGGCAGGATTCGACGACCGAATGGCACCGGCCGCCGTTGAAATTGCACCCTTTTCGGGTCATAAATGCACATTCGACTCCCTTTTTCAAGGTTACGCACTGCATTGTCTTCCTCCGGTTATATTGGAATCAGGAGAACCCATAATTCCTTTGTGTTAAACCATAATTATAACATCCCGGATCTCGTGCGCAAGTCAAAATTCTCGAGAAATCGTAATTTTGTGGATTTTATTTCGTATTTGCCGAAGTCACACTAGCGGGACACTCCAGCTATACATCATGAAGTTCTGGATGTCTTCGCTAGAAGTGATAAAGGCTTTGCGGTAGTGATCTACGGCAAAGCCTCTTCAAACAGCTGCGAGTCAATATCTTGCATTCACGGATAATTAGGCTCCTGAGCTACCAGCCACGACCTTTAGTTTTCCGGTCTGCTTCTCCTGTGGTTTTTCCGATTTCAAAGTCGATGAATATGCCAAAGCCAGGAGAATGGAGTTGAACTTGGTCTGCGAAGTATCTCCCCGAGATGTGAGGATGATCGGGACTGTTCCCGGTCCTGCCGTAATGATTCCACCCGAATCGACGAGCAATCCAAGGCTGCCCATGGTCTTGGAGAGCAGTTTGTACAAAACATTTGCAGTGTTTATGTCAGTTGCCACGAGACAATTGGCATCCCCCATGATCTGTCCGTGATAATTCTTTTCCAGAGCCACTTCGGGATCGGTCGCCAGGTCGAAGGACAAAGGTCCTTCCAGAATCATCGGGCCGTACAATTCTTCAAGTTCTTTCGAACGCTGTTCCGCTTCCGCTGCAAGCATGGTGGAGGGAATCGCTGCAGTTTCTTTTTCCACCGCCGTAATGATTGCAACCTTGAGCATCTGATCCTTTGCTACCACGGGTCTGACTACATTCAACTGGTTGCCGACAGTATTAAGGAGCTGATCCACGTTTCTGAAGCCCGGATTGACGGCGGCATCGGAAAGTGCAAGAAATCGTCCGTCAGGAAGAACGAAGAGTGCCGTATGGGAAGCCATTTTCTTCTTCGGCTTAACGCCATCGACCGGTTCCTCATTCTTGTAAATTGAAAGGGCCTCCTTCAAGAGTCCTGGGGTATCCACGCTTCCTTTCATAACGACAAAATCTCTGCTCTTTTCGAGAAAATCGTGAAAGACCTCGGCCATGGCTTTCTGCTTCTGCTCAAAACCCACAATTAGCGGATTAATGGGAATAATCTCGACCTTAGGGTCTTGATTGGGAAGCAATGACGCTTTGGATCGCTGAATTGCATTCATGATTTCTTCAGGGTCCCCAATGAGGGCAATCCTGTTCAAGAGGCCATAATCCTTGGCGTTTGAAACGGCCAGTAAAGCGTCCTCGTTATCGGCACCAACGAGCACGATATTTGCCTGAGACAGTTTGCCGTCATTAATGTCGCCGGAGACCTCATCAAGCAGACGTGAAAAAGAAAAAGTCTCCAGGCTTCCACCTGAAGCGCCAAGCACTTGAAGCGCCTGTTTCATACTCTTTTCTTCAACGGAGTAATGCAACCTGCGATCGCCTTTAGCAGGGTTGAGGTACATCTCGAAGAAATGATTTGCCACCAAATAATCATGCTCCAGTGAATCCAGGCACATAATGGGCGTAAAGGGGCTATCTACACGCTCCCGGATCTTTTGGAACAATTTCTGAAAATACGGATCGAGAGCCATCATGCTGCTGATAACCATGAAATTCGGACGTTCCGACGGATCTCCGGCCGAAGCCATCTCAAGCACCATTGCTACCTGTCGGGCATAGGAATCGACTACGTGATTCAGGCTACGTTCCAGTGCCACTGACACTTTGCCTGATTCGATTATCATAAGGATTTCACAAATCTCTTTGACTCCCGTGCCAATTTCCCGAGCAGTGAGGCGAAAATTCGGTGGAATCACAAAATTTTCTTGTCTCAGCCAGTCTACTATTTTTCCGAAATCGAAACTTATGAGAGTCTTATTCGCTTCTTGAGCGGCCAGTTCGCGTACGATTCGAGGACCTATTTTTCTGGCAACAGATGCAAACAGTTCGTCGAGGGACATGACCAGGAGGTTGAAATTTTCCGGATTAATGTCTTGAATTTCTGATAATAATGCTGCAAGTGATTTCAAAGGGGTAACCTTTACGTACCCTTTGAGGCTCTGCCGCAATTCCCTTGAATCTTCCTTGAAAAGGGAACTCACGGCATGAAAATCCAGGGTTGAGAATGAAAGAGGACTGCACAATGAGGCGTTGATGCCCTCCCCTCGTCCCTGATGTCTCAGGAGCTGTCTGAGTTCCCAGGCTACCAAAGCCCCTCTGTTGAGAGAGCTGTTGTGAAGCCGTTTCCAGGATTCGTCGCGCACTTTTTCACTCAGGACATATGTCCCGTCAGGGAGAGTCCCGATGTCTCCTCCGCCACAAACGATATCCGTGATGTCAGCAAGCTTAATACCCTGTTTGAGAAACAGGTTGGTTATTTGGAGTGCCAAAGCTTCAGGAGAAGTCCCGAACAAGCGAAATTCTATTTCACTTCTGAACAGAACTTCGAATCCTCTAGTTGCGAGAACGTAAACTGCATACCTTTTGGCGATTATCGCAATACAAATCTTATTCTTGAGGCCGTCCAGCCCTGCCCGCAGTTTGTCATGATCTGTCTCGATAGCTTTTCTGCGCACAATATTGTTTAGGATCATGTTGATAATAGGGCTTTTTTCTCCTGGTCCACCGGATCGATATAACGCTAAAATGTAAAGCGAAAGCAAGTCTCCATAAAGTGAAACTAGTTCAACTTCTTTTCCGAAGTTTTCCGATGCGGCTACAAGTTTCTTGAGAAAATCGCTAAGTGGATCAAAATCTTGTGCAGTTCTACCGTTGCTATCGATTTTGTGCACCGGATCTATAACTGCAGTGCGGATGAACTTTGCCATCGTCTTGAATTCTTCACGGATGGTGGCTGCAGATTGTATAATACTTTGAAGTTTAGGAATCTGGTCTTCCTCTTTTTGTGTATTTGGATCAAATACACTGCGTGAATACAGCCCAGAGTTCGTCAACGCGTCTTTCATGGTATTTATTATCTGAACTACGTCATTGTTCGCTTCCATAATGAATGGCTCCCAATTTCGGTTGTGGCTACTTTGAGGGTTTTTGCACCCTGTTGGTAGTACTAGTTTCATATAATATGTTTCATGGAATATAATCAAGTGTCACGTACGTGTGATCGCGAGGTGAACAGCCTCGTCGGACAAAAATAATACAGGTATGGAGAAATGCTGAAAATACTTGTCATCAATAGCGGAAGCTCATCCTTGAAATACACGCTTTTCGAGATGGAATCTGAAACAGGGCTCTTCTCTGGCTCAATCGAAAGAATTGGCCTGAATCACGGCACGCACTCTTTTCGTGACGAATCGAGTGCTACAACACAAAATACGAATGTACACGTCGAGAACCACGGGCAAGCGCTCGACATGATGCTGGAAACGCTCTTCAAAAGTGGCCTGCACCGAATGGAGGAGATCTCTGCTGTCGCGCATCGTGTGGGACACGGAGGAAAGTACAAAGTGGCAACTCCTGTTGATGAAGGAGTCAAACAGGAGATTCGGAGAATGACCCCCATGATTCCGTTGCATCATCCTGCCATGCTCAAAGAAATAGAGGAATCGATGAAACGAATGCCTCATGCGCTTCATGTCGCAGTATTCGATACGAGTTTTCACAGGACTATTCCCGACTACGCTGCCATATACGGGCTGCCGTACCGCTATTTTGACGAACGCGGATATCGCAAGACGGGATTTCACGGTCACTCTCACGACTACGTCTCTTCAAAGGCTGCGGAATATCTCGCAACACCTATTAGGGATCTCAATATCATTTCCTGCCATCTGGGGAATGGAGCCAGCATAACAGCCATTCAGGGGGGGCGATCCATTGATACGACTCTAGGCATGACCGCTTTGGAAGGATTAATCATGGGAACAAGATCGGGCGATGTCGACCCTGGACTGCTTCCGATAATCATGAAGGAGGATTCCCTGACACCGGATCAAACGATCCAAATGCTTTCCAGAGAATCGGGTCTCCTGGGAATCAGTGGGATCAGCCCTGATATGCGAGAGGTGGAAACAGCGGCCCGGACCGGTGATGAGCGAGCCTCACTGGGTTTCGATGCTTTCTGTTACAAGGTAAAGAGATATATCGGAGCTATGATGGCGGCCATGGGTGGGTGCGATGTTCTTATCTTCACAGGCGGAATCGGTCGTAACAGCCATTCGGTACGGTCCCGCGCCCTCGAGGGAATGACAGGTTTGGGATTCATGATCGATGAATCCTTGAATACCGGTCCTGACCGTTCCTCCGGAGATAAACCGGTTATGGACATTTCCCACCCGGATTCGCGTGTGAAAATCCTCGTGATCAGGACATTCGAAGAGATCATGATGGCCAGGGAGTGCTTGAGCGTTTATCAGCAGCATTCCTGCAGCGGAGGATGCCCGTAGCACTTATCTGAACAGCACTGGAGTAAACAACGCTGCCCGGTGTGAACTCAATTCTTCCCGGTTGTGGCAGACTCATCGAGCGCCACAGCCGACCGTGCGGATTTGCTGTAGTAGTCCCCGTAGTAGCTGTAATATCCACCGTACCCGGACCCATAAAGGGATGATCTGCCGTTTGCCATATTGAGCACTACTCCGAGAATCCTGCTGTTGGCCGAAGTAATCATCATCTTTGTCTGGCGCACAAGGTCTACGGGGGCCCTTCCCTCCCGTACGACCATAATCACTCCATCCACTTTGCTCGCCAATATACGAGCATCCGAGAATCCGCCAACTGGAGGCGAATCAAAGATCACGAAATCGAACACACTGCTGCATCTGTCAATAAAATCTCTCATACGATCCGATTCCAGGAGGGCAACCGGATTAGGTGGAAGAGGGCCGGCGCACACGTAATAAAGGCCGGGAATTCTTGATTTATGCAGTATTTTCTGGAACTTGACATTATCCTGAGTGAGATATGTGGTGAGCCCCGGGACACCATCAGGCTGACTGAAAACCTCCCCTACTCTCGGTCTGCGGAGGTCTGCATCTACAAGCAGCACTCTTTTCGTGCTCGAACACAAAACTGATGCAATCGATACGCTGATAAATGTTTTTCCTTCCCGCGGAACAGCGCTTGATACAGCAATTGTACGCATGGAGGAGGCAGGTAAGGAGAGAAAGATCGATGTTTTTATGTTCTTGATGGCTTCCGAGACAGGAGCTTTTGGAGAATTGTGAGCTATGAACTCATATCCTGAAGTGTTCCCGTTCAGACCGTGAATTCTGCGGTGTTTCTCGATATCTGGTACTGCCCCCAGGCTGGGAAGGTTGAGGTACTTTTCCACATCGTCGGTTGAATGAATGGAATTGTCTATCTGTTCCCGCACGAACGCTGCGAAAACTCCTGTTAAGAGGCCCAGAAAAGCCCCGATCAGGAGATTAAGTTTCTTATTGGGTTTAACCGGGCTGACCGGCGTGGTTGGCGGATCGATCACGCTGATATTATTTCCGATAATTTGAATATTGAGTTCCATCTCCTTGGATTTCTGGAGAAGGATTTTGTAAATCTGTTCGTTTGTCTCCACTTCTTTTTTCAGAACAGCATACTGCACACCCAAAGAATTGTTGTTCATCGCATCTTTACGGGCCTGCTCAAAAGACTGTTGCTGCATCGATTCCTGAGACCGTGCGGTCTCCAAAGCTGAGGTGATTGCTTTTTCTTCGGTTTCTGCAAGCCTGTTCTTAAGAAAAGCAATCTGCTTTTTCAGCATCAGCACCTTGGGATATTCTTCCGCATAGATCTCTCGAAGTTGCATGTATTCCGCTTCAAAGAGCGCAAGTTTTTCCTTCAGGGTTTGGAGATCGCCGGACTTGAGGTCAGGCGGCAACAGGGGCAGGCCCTGCATTCCATCTTTCTGGAGAGCTTCCAATTGCACGCGATGTTCCTTGGACTTTACGAGCCCTTCAGCGCTGCTGTTGAAGAACCTCAGCACATGATTCGAAGTATCTTCCAGAGAAACGATCCCGTGATCATTAGTAAAGTTCACAAGTGCAGCCATCGATTTTACCAATTTGTCTTCTGCGCGGGTTTGCTCGCCTTTAAGCCATGTTACGGCTTCGGAACTAATGATTCTTCTTTTCCTCAAATTCTGGTCGAGATATATTTGGATATATGTGTCGAGCGTTTCCTTCGCAAATTCAGGATCTTTCGCTTCCATGGACAGAGTGAGCAAACGGCTGTTACTCTCTCTTTTCACAAATATTCTGTCTGTTACCGCTCGTGCAAGGCTTTCTCTCCCGATTTGATTCCTTTCAGGTTGCGGAACGTCCGAAGAAAAGAAAGAAAGAAACCAGCTTGCAATTTTGTCGAGAGTACCAGGTTCGGCAGGCTTGAATTCCTGCGACTTGGTAAGGTTCATTTTGTCGATGAGCGCTTCTGCTAGTGACCGGCTTTTCAGAATGCCTGACTGGGTGGCGAAGAATTCCGCCTGGGCCCAATTCGGGGCAAGGCTTTCTCCAAGAGTGTTTATTGAGTTGGATGCCTCCTTCTCGAATTCGAGGGTAGCGGAAGCTCTATATATGGGCACACGTGTGAAAGTATAAGCAGCAGTTAAAGAGACAACTGCCAAGAAGACAATCAAAATAGCTCGTCGTCGCTTGACGATAATCTGTATGTAATCTTTGAGACTCTTCTCAGGTTGCTCATCAAACTCCTGAAAATGAAAGCCTCTGGAATAAGGGCTCTCAGAAGCAGCTCTTTGCCGGTATTCCACAGGAATCTCATCCTGTCCCAGCGTTACGGTGATGGGATCATCCGTACGACGATTTTTTAGATCCATACCCTTGATGTCCTGTGACTTTTACTAATGCAATGGAAGAAACAAAAGAAGGAAAATCCGGACGAAACTTTGCATCCGCATGCAACGGTTACACTTCTTCCGCATACACAATATCAGGATCATTTTTTAATTTCAAGTTATATCTATGAATCCTGCAGCGTGCATACGGAATTTCTGGTATTTTGTCGATTGTTACGCTCTAATATTTGGAAGCATCTTCAATTCTCTTGTACTGTTTTTTCTTATCGAAACCGAGAGGCGCTTCCTGAAAAGTCGTCAGCCCGTCCCCTGTTACCCGAATTCTATCTTTTCCACGGTATACAAAAAAGAAAATGCTGTGATGAAGATCCATCAGAAGATCCGTGCGGAGCGCCGAGTCAATCCTACTGAACAAAGATTCGCCTTTTACCGTGAAATACCCTCCTGCAAAAACCACCAGGAGGAATATGGCAAGTCCTACAGACAACGATTTCACATTAACCTCCTTGGAAGACCTGGATTGGGAGCTTAGTGCTCCCAGTCTTCAAGATCGCGACGGCTCGGGTCTATAATCGTCACCTTTGAATTCTTCAGTGCCAGCCACTTACCACATTTTTTGCAGTATATTTTGACGCCTGTTTTTCGGACCGACTTATCGACCCGAACACCGCACTCGTCACAGGTGATTTCAGCGCTTTCAAGCGAATCCAGAGCGTATGCCTCCCAGATCTGTCCGCTTGAAGGTTCTATCTCCATAAGCTTCTTGACTGCATTCACCATGGTTGCAGCATCGGAAGACCCCATTTTGTCAGTAGCACACACGGATTCGATCACTTCCACAAGTGACTTGAAATCCGAATGCCGAATATCAACCGGCTGCTTGGCTGAAGGGGCCGTTCGCCTTCTGGAAGGCCATTTTATTCGGAATCCATGAGTTGGCAGAACTCCCTTAAGCTTCTGGGGGTAGTTCCTAAAATACCAGACAAGAAAAATGACAACCCAAATAGTTATGCCTATTATGATTTCCATGCTTTGGCGCTCGCCCCGATAACGAAGTTTCAATGCCGTAAAAGTCGCGTCCCTATTATATGCCGAGGGGAGAGAAAGTGTAAGCCCTCTGAAGAAAACATCTAATCGGACGTTTCATGATTCCCGCGCGATGACAACAGCTTCCAATTCTTTCAGTACTGCAGCCACCTGTCGGCAGGTGTGTTCCAGGTCTCCAGAGTTGTCAATCACCAGGTCGGCTCGCTTTTTCTTTTCCTCAATATCCATTTGCGCAGCAAGTCGTGCTTCAGCCTGGTCGAGGGACAGCTTATCGCGCTGCACCAATCGACATGCTTGAAGCTGACGCGGCACATAGGCAACGACAATAAGATCAAAACTCTCTTCCCAGCCGCTTTCGTAGAGAAGCGGGACATCGACAAGCACCATAGAGTGTCCCAGAGCTTCAAGTTCACGAATAATGCGTTCTTTCTCGCTGGCCACAAAAGGATGGATTATTGATTCCAGTCGCTTGCGGGCAGAGGGATCTCGGAATACGATTGCCGCCATCGCTTCGCGGTCGAGCCTGCCTTCACGGTCAAGCACGTGATTCCCAAAAATCCGGCCTATTTCATTGAGTCCTGAAGATCCCGGTTGCACCGCTTTGCGTGCAAGTTCGTCTGCACAGATAAGAGGTATTCCTCTGTCGGTGAACATCTTGGCTATAGTGCTCTTGCCCGAAGCTATGCCTCCGGTTAATCCGACTACGAGCATATGATTACCTTTGTCATTGGATCGGTCGTAATGAGTTGGATTGTCTTATGCATGTGGGGAATGATTCAAGCTTTCATTCCCGTGTGCACATAATAAAGGGTACCACGGCTGAGAAGCCCTTGGCAAATGGAAATTGAAGGGGTGTACCAAATGAAAGGATTGTCGCTGGTGAATGGCTGGTGCGGGCAACGCTTGCGCGCCGCCCGAAATTCTTGAGGCTATTTTTCCCCAGTACGTCCTTCAGCGAAGGGATCGAACAACGTGACATCTTTCATAGCTCCGAACGGGCAGACAAGTCCGCACATTCCGCACGCAACACATTTTTCCACGTCAAACATCACCTTCTGATCCAGTCTATTCACTATGAGCGCTTCAGTGGGACAAAGCCCGGTACAAGCCCCGCAATGGACGCATAGCTCTTCTTGTCGCCAGACCTTATCCGCGAGATGTTCCACTACGACCTGATGCTGCTCCAGAAACGATATCCCTTTCTGGATGGTTTCTTCATCACCTCGAAGCTCCAGCAGAATACGTCCTTCGCGGCGCGGCAGGATCTTAGCTTCCAAGATATTAAAAACTAAATCGAAATCCCGTGCGAGTCTATAAATCACGGGCTTGTACATTATATTGGATTTGAATATGAGTAGTACATTCCGAGAAGCCATTGAAAACCTCTTTTCTTTTGGTCGTTTCCGTGCTCGTCTTTACAAAGGTATCGAGACCAATTCCAAGTCTCCTACCGCGGCAATTTTGTCGCCAAGAATTGCAAGGGCACCGGTGATTCCGGGAATCGACATTGCCCATTCGACCGCTGCCTTGATATCCGATGTCTTCCGGACCCGATTTCCCATTGCAGTGGCAACGGCATCAGCCAAAGAGGTGTCCGGGGAAATCACCGTTGCTGCGTCAGCCTTGCCGAGACTCAACGAGGGGCCGACTTTCGCGGAAGACGTGCAGATTCCCACCGGGATGGGAGTTGCCTTCAGCTTTAATCCGATGCGTCCGCTGAACGGTGAGATTCCTGCATAAAGCCCTACTGTGACAGGAAAGTCCACGAACAGGAAGATATCTCCCCCATTCTCCACAATTACTTCCGGTGACATTCCCATGAGTTCTCTGCCGACAAACTCTGCTATGGCCCCGGCGACAGCGGCCATGGGGCCTGTATTCGCTCTCTTTCCTGCTCGTATCATGCTCAGGACCAGTGGAGAATCCTGTGAATCTTCGGCGACCGGAACGAGACTCGTCAGAAACTCCCGTCGTCTCGCAATTGCAGCTTCCACCTGAGACCGTGCTTTGAGAACAAGCGCTTCAGTTTCACGTTCCAAATCCGAATGCGCCTTTACAAAGAGGTCAGATGTTTCGACAACCACTTTAAAAGAGATGAAACGATCATGGCTGCCGAAATCCCGATAAGTTCGCGGTTCGTACACGATTGGAACTGTCATCTTAATTAACTCAGCACACGAATCGAAGCGATTCGGGAGAGTGTTTCTCCCCCACTCGCGTCAGGCAAAAAAATAATTCATGGGAAGACCTCAGTTCTGAAATCCTTCAAAAGGAACTGAAGGGAGAACTTCCTGCGGCTCACCCAACAGGAATTTGCCTGAAGTTATCCATTCCTTCAGGATGGAAGCAATTTCCCGGGCCGCCGCATAACTGGACAAGGGAGCGGTTGTGACCTTCTTTCCATCTACCTCTATTTCTCCGCTGCGAAGTTGGGCGTAGGATACATAACAGAGAGGCTGCGACGCTTCCCCTGAAGGATAGTTCACGCCGTAATCCACCACCGGGACCAGAATCTCGTCATCCGATACGGAAGTGAACCGGGCCATTTCCTCGTTCAAAATGGGAATGGGTATGCCGACTCCAACATTCAGAGAGCAACCGTATCCCGTTAAGGATGCGCCTCTCAGAAATTTGGGCGACATGCCTTTCAAGTTACCTCGCACCGAGATCGTACCTGCGCCTCCCATCACGACGCCATTCTCCGATCTTTTCACTCCCGGATTGTGCTGCGTTCCGGGACCGATCACATACCCTATGCCGCCACCGAGGAATATACGCGTACCTACACCGATGGTTCTGTAGAATGGATCGTTCAGGAGCGGACTCAACTGCCCGGAAGTGGAGAAATTCGCATTCATGCAATCCGGGCGTAAAATTCCCATGTACGTATAAATAGTTTTCTTCGAGAGATTTATGCCGCAATTATAGTTTTGATAACCATTTCTGGGGTTTAAGAGGACAGCGTCCGGAATGTCATTCAACGTCATCTTTGACGTGAAGCCTTTGTTGGGATAACAATCCGTCCCGTATGAAGATGCTTTTACAATAATTTCACGACCTGCTACCAAATCCTCGATTACGTGGCCGCCTCCATAACGAAAACGCCCGGGAAAAACCTTATTCAAGGGATCGTCTTCACGCGTCTGAGTGGCCCCTATATAGCAATCCACTGCCGCAATCCCCGCATATGCCTCAACTCCGTTCAGGTATACTTTGCTGGTTCGAATTCTGGGTTTGGTGTGACCCATATTGAGAAAAGCACCAGAGGAACACATGATTCCGAATGTGCCGGTAGTCACTACGTCCACTTTTTTTGCAGCCTCTAAGTGACCGTTTTCTTTGACAACATCAATCATTTCTTCTGCAGTGACAACAACAGCTTTTCCATTCCGTATTTTCTCATTTATCTCTTGAAAAGTTTTGTTCACTTTAAATCCAGACATTAGGCAACCTCCCGGATGCGCATTTCCTCAGGTAAATAACAAGAAGTCAATTTAATCTTTTTGAGTCGGTTGGTCAAGAATGTTGAAGGCTTCCCGCCGTTTGGGGCCAGATGCATGCATGCCCGGAATGCCCATCCTCCCGGAAGGACCGGCACGGAGGCGAGCCACTGCCGAGCGCCTCATGAGCAACAGTCATCCAGGCCGGAACAGCAAATTGCAGGAACTTCTAGCTGGCCCTTGGCTGCACTCAAGTCATATCGATATAGAAAAGGAGCCCAAGTCTTGCTTCTTTGGAAAGCGCCTTGGTGTAACCGGTATTCAGCCCTCCAGTTGACACTACTCATCTGCTTGCTTAGAATCACTATGGGGTGGTGTATACGGCTTTACTCCACATTCCCGTAAATATTGGCAGAATGGAAACACAATGGCCGAGTATCTTGAAAAGATCACTATCAAAGGAGTCGAGATCCACCTGATGGATCCTCCGGAGTTGAACGTTGAATGGGTCGGCATGCAAGAGCCGCTGACCCAACTGCTGGCCGCCTGGTCCGATGACGGCTTGGATCCGCCTATGCAGCCGAGAATTCTGGGCAAACCCGGTGTGGGAAAAACATCGCTCGCGATCACTGCCGCGAAAGCAATGAAACAAGAGCTTTATATCACACAGTGTACAGTAGATACGAAGCCCGAGGACCTCATCATTTCTCCTGTCATAGCTGACAATGGAAAAATTCGATACGTCGCATCCCCACTGGTTTCCGCTATGCTGAGAGGCGGTATCTGCCTTCTTGACGAAGGAAACCGCATGAGTGAAAAAAGCTGGGCTTCAATTGCGCCTCTGCTGGACATGCGCCGGAGCGTGTACTCCATCGTGGCCGGTGTGGAAATAACCGCAAAGCCCGAATTCAGGATCTGCGTCACCATGAACGAAGACGCCTCAACTTTTGAGGTTCCCGAGTACATTCATTCTCGGCTCCAACCTGCCATTCACATGGATTTCCCGACACGGGAAGAAGAATTCCGCATTTTACGGGGAAAATTGGATGGTCCTTCGGACGAGCTTATTCGAGAAGTGGTAGAAATGCTACAACAGTCTCATGCTCGTGACGAGGATCTGAGCGTGAGAGACGGACTTAATATTGCTCGGTACGCTTATCGGCTTCTCAAGTTCAAGCCCGATTTCGATGAACGCAAAGCTTTGGATCAATCGTTGACCCAGATTACCGGAGAAACCTTTGGCTCACTTAATGGCCCAAAACTGGTCTGATGCGATCCGGTTCGAAAATATTACTTTCCTGGGAGTAATGCACTACAGGATCGAATTTGCGGTCCTGGCGCATCTTCTGATCCGTGATCTAAAGCCGGACTGTATTTGCGTGGAGCTTCCCCACGGTTTGCGTCACGAAATCGCCTCCGGAATCCGGGGTTTTCCTTATCACTCGGTAATTCTGTACGAAACTGCCGGCAAAGAGAATGCCGTATTGATGCTGGAAGGTTCCGATGGAGTTCAGGAAGCGGTACGATCCGGACTCGAATTGGACATCCCTATCCGTTTCATAGACCCGCTGACGCTTCGCTATCCTCTGTTCATGGACAATCTTCCTGATGCATATATCGTAGATATGCTGGGACAGCGTACTTTCCTGGACACTCTGAAGCTCTCGCCGGCTTTGCAGGAGGAAGATTCGGAGAACTCCCGCCGAGAAGCGTACATAGCCGCACGTCTCCAGGAAGCGGCAAAGGAGCACGAAAATATTCTTTACGTAGGTGGTTTTGCTCATATTCCGGGCATATTGAAACTGCTTACAAAACCGCAAGCGTTTCCTCTTATGAAGACCGGCATCTCCGCTGCTGTGCTTGCTCCTGTTCATCCGGATTCCTTGAAAAAAGGCTTTACTGAAATTCCGAAGATTACGGAAGTTTTCGAGCGATGGCGGCAAGATCCAGGCGAATCGCAGCCGGAAAACAGGCATGAGCTTATTATCCAACTGATGCGAGCCGCTGCCGATTATTTCGAAGCCCAAACCCGCCAGGAAGTACCTGAATACGTTTACCTGACGTGGGTCAGGTTCCTCCGCAAATGGCTTACCTTTCGAGGCAATGTGCTGCCGGACCTCTATCATCTCGTTTCGTCGGCTCGTTCAGCTATGGATGAGGATTTTGCGTACCATATTCACGAGTTCCTCGCTGATTACACGTGGTCGAACGATCCACTGGATCCTTCTGCAGTGCTGCTGGACGAAGACAATCTGCTGTTTCACGGGCATAAGATCATCCTGCACAAGAAACTGAGAACCCTTTTTCCATCCTCACGGAAGTATCGCATGAAAGCGGTCACTTCGACGAAATGGAAAGAGCACCTCAAACGCACCTGGGATTCAGCAAACCCGGACGAAGTGGATATTTGTTCGTATCCACCCGAGGACGTGGAAGTCGAAAAATGGGGAGCTGCTCTGATAAAACATGCCGCACACCTGCTGCAGACTTCACAAATGGAAGTTGAGCCGTTTGTAGCTGATTTCGGTAATGGTCCGGATATTCGTGAAATGCTCCGGAGACATTACGAAAATCGCATTTACGTGAAAACCGGCGAACAGGGTGGGATTGAATTCGGATCTGTGGTGGTGATCTTCGATTCGGATGAACGATCGGTCCGCTATCCGTTTCAAATGACTTGGTTGGGCGAGCATTCTCAGGAATCAGACATGGCCTTTTATTCTACTCCTCCCGGAGCAGACGTGGTCGGCCCTGGCATAAGCCGCATGGAGCACGGCGGTTTCACTCTGTCGTACCCACCCCTCAGAATGTACGATGTCTGGAGAGATCCCGCATTCGATTTCGTTGAAACACGGCATGAAAGGCTACTTATAGCGGGAATAGCGTATTCCGAGAAACCCGGAATCGTATATGTTGCCAAATCTCCGCCTGCCGCAAAATGGAAGAAGCTCGCCAGGAGCATGGGAAGAAAAATTATCTATATTCCTCTGGGCTCCCTGAATCCTCTGCACGTGAGACGCATGCGCACCTTTCACATGCTCCAGAATAAGGGGCTGCGGAACATCGCACATGAGTACATGAAAAAGGATTAGTCCTGGACATTTCCCCCGATTGTTCATTCTTGGATTACGTGTCGTGGAAATTCTCTGGCATGAATTTCTCTCTGCCCGCAAGAGATACAAAGCGTATTGCACGGGCCGAAAGCCATTCCTCGTCACATTTACGGCAATTGCCACGATTAATGTCCGATTGAGGATAAGAATATTGGTGGGTGCCGGCCTCCGTGGGGGCACATCTTCCATATTTGATGTCAATAGAATGGACTGGCAGAGAGAGGCTGTCTCAAAAATCAAAATTTATCTGATATCTATTCGCTTTTATGAATCCAATTTTGGCCGGCACGGAGGCACGGCCACTACCGGCTGATGGTAGGGTCCGGCGTCTCTGCCGGACCTCTCGGTTTTATCAGATTTATTGGCGAAATGGTATCAGACCGTGGCACGATTTGGGTCCCTTTTGACTCTTAAGACAGTCTCGAGACGCCGGTCCCACACTAGTGCCTTGTATTCGAGAGCGGAATAAGCGTCAGAATTTTTCGCAATCGCTCTACAATTCGGTCCCCAGACGTTCCCACACTGATTCACCTTCCTTAATTCCCACAGCTTTGAGGTACGGATATGTTATGAAGAGGAAATAGAAGAGCGGCACAACACCTACCAGGATGATGATCAGATCGGGGACCACTCGGAACGTCCCTACGATTTGCACAAAAGGTCTCTCGAAGAATGAAGCGTCCCTTGCCACCCAAAGCGCCTGCTTGTAGCTCGTCCAGGTCTGGAGAATTCCTACCGGAAACAGCGTGCCGAATGTGAGGAGCCCGAGGCCGCCGTTGAAACCCCAGAAACTCACCTTGAGTATCCTGTCGTTCCAGTGAGCCTTATCTACCATGCCTCGCCACGAGAAAAGCAAGAGAGCAATGGAGAGCATGCCGAAAACACCAAAGAGCGCAGCATGTCCATGGTTCATGGTCAGGTACGTTCCGTGTTCAAAGTAATTAACAACCGGGAGATTTATCAAGAAGCCGAATACCGCAGCTCCCATGAAATTCCAGAAAGAGGACGCAACGAGAAAGAACAGCGGCCACTTGTAGGGAAAATCAATCCCTTCTTTAGTAATAGATCTGTATTCCAGAAGACCCCGCACTACCAGACCGAAGAGTGGAATCGGCTCAAGAGAGGAGAAAACAGATCCAACCGCAAGCCAGAAAGAAGGCTGCCCGAACCAGAAGAAATGATGTGCAGTCCCGAGAATGCCACTTAGAAACGTGATGGCCGCAGTAAAGTATGCAACCATGAGAGCGCCTCTCGCAGAGGCAAGGCCCAGACTGACGAGAAGCAACGAAATGACGGCAATTCCGAAAAATTCGAAAATGCTTTCCACCCAGATATGAATTACGAACCATCGCCAATAATCTGCTACGCTCAAGTGCGTGCCTTTGCCGTACAGCAATCCGAAGCCGAAGAATAATACGATGAGCACCGCACTGATGACGTAAAAGATGAGGAGCGAGGTGAACTCATCGCGGTGACGCAGCCTGATATGATTGGAAATCGGCCTGTATACAATGATCAGCCAGGCAATCAATCCGGCAAAGAGCAGGAGTTGCCAGACCCTCCCAAGCTCCAAGAATTCCCACCCCTGATGGCCGAACCAGAACCACATATCACCAAGATAGCCTTTAATACCGGCTACTTCCCCGATGAGACTCCCTCCTGCAACCAGAAGGACCGCAACGAACAGCAATTCTACCAGTAGCCCCTGTTTCTGGGGTTCTACTCCTCCCATGATGGGTGCGATGTAGATTGCCGAAGCAATCCATGTTGTCATTATCCAAAATATGGCGAGCTGCAGGTGCCATGTCTTGGCCCAACTGTAAGGAATCAAGTCTGCCACAAACTGTAAATAGAAACTTGCCGGGTGAATGGTGTAATGGGCCAGAAGTCCTCCGAAACTGGTTTGCATCAGGAACAACAGAATCACAACGAGAAAAAACTTCGCAGCTTTTCGCTGGCTGGAGGTAAGCGGCATGTCTATGAGTCTCTGGCCGAGTTCCACCCCTCGTGCGGGCCCGTACCAGATCCCGTACTGATGTACCATGAAGATGAAAATTCCCAAGGCGATGAACAACGACAGAATGCCTCCCAAACTCCACAAGTAGGTCTCTGCTGTAGGAACATTGCCAACGGTTCTGTCTGCAGGCCAATTATTCGTGTAAGAATAGGATTGTCCCGGTCGATTCGTAGATGCAACCCAGGCTGTCCAGAAGAAAAATCGCCCGATCTGCAATCTATCCTGAGGTGAAGATATGGTGTTAGGGAGGAATCCGTACCGTACTTCTCCCTTTTCAAACATGGTGTTCCAGAATTCGATCACCTTCTGAAGACCGAGTACTTGAGCCTCTGTCAGGGTCAACGTGTTTGTGGCGGGATCGTAGCGGTTGGTTCGAATCTCTCTGACTGTCTTGAGATCGACGATTTCTCTTTGCAGATCATCCAGCTCGGTGTACGGTTTTCCGTAATCTCGTTTGCTCACAAAATCCCTGACAACCTCACTTTCGAGCCGTAAACTGGTGGCAGAGAATTCAGGACCTCTTTGAGAGCCGTGCCCCCAGACACTCCCGTGATCCATCAACCCCCTTTGCTGGAAAACATCCTGACCGGCGAAAATATCTTTTTCGGTAAACAGGACTTCTCCATTCGGTCCGACGATCTTTCCCGGATATGGAGGGAGCTCTCCTTGCGTGAAGAGCCCGCCCAAAATGAGAACGACGAGAGAGATGACAAAGGTGAGAATAGCCGCCCACTTCAAAGCATTCATATTCATGAGCACCCTCCGGTATCAATTGGTACGAGTACAAACAAAAAACCCGTCGATCAGACCAATTTTCCGGGGGGAATATTGGTAGCCAACGGGCTCGTCGGACAGTGATTTCCGCGAATGTGCATAATAGTCGAACGCATCAATTAATTGAAAGATTCAGTAAATTTTCTTTTCTTCCGGCACCTGCACTGTTAACTTTCGTAAGAATCCGTATTTCCCTATCAGGCAACAAGCTTTTGTTTTCTGATCACTTCACCTCTCGCACTGATGACAATTTGTTCCATCGGAATATCTTTTCCAGCCAGTTGCATCCCTTTATGAACGATAAGAGGCAATCCGGAACAACAGGGGACTTCCATTACGACCACGGTGACGCTCTTGATGTTGTTTGCCTGAAACACCTGAGCAAACTTCTCAACATAAGCTTGAGCATCATCGAATTTGGGGCAGCCGATCAGGACCGTTTTGCCCGTGAGAAAATCCCGATGAAACATGGGGTAGGCCACGGGAGTGCAGTCTGCTGCCACCAGAAGATCGGCATTTCTGAGAAACGGAGCGGTTGGCGGAACAAGACGTATTTGTACCGGCCAATGGCTCAAGGCTGAAACAGCACTGGTGTTTTCCGTGGTTTCCTCTTTGTCCGCGCAGACTTTCGAAAAGCTCATGAGTGCTGCTGACGGGCATCCGCATGCAAGATTTTCCTCCGGTTGATCCTTTGATTTCATCGTTTCCAGGTGTTCGTGAACCGCTGCTTCGTCAAAATCCTCCGATTCCCTTTCAATCACCCGCAGAGCTCCGGTGGGGCATTCCCCCAGACAGGCTCCCAGTCCGTCACAATATTTTTCTGCCACGAGCTTCGCTTTTCCATCCTCTATTTTCAAGGCGCCCTCGGCACAGGAAATAATACACTGGCCGCAGCCGTTACACAGTTCTTGATCTATCTCTATTATCTTACGTTTTACTTTCATTGTGGAGTCTCCTTTCGGATTGCTTCGTCGAGGTACGCCTGATTCGATTGAGCGTTGCCGTTTCCTTCATTCAAAAGAATGCTGCGGGCGAGTTCCCTTCCGCTTTTGGTCAGAAACTGCGAATCGCACTGTTCCATGAGTCGATTCGGGTCCAGAGAGGACTTCTTCTGCTTCTCTTCCATGTTGGCAATGAGATCGGCATCGTACACTATCTTGAAATTCGTTGATTCGTCTGGCCTCGGATGATGATGATGGCCAATGATGTCGCACACTTCGTCAATAAGAGGCTCTGCGGCATCCAGTTTGGAGAGAATTTCTCTTGCCACGGGGGGCCCCTCAAGCTCCTGATATTCAGCGTCTGCGCTTTTGTATTTCTCCTGAGCCTGGCGGGCACCGATATCGTGCAAGTAAGCCGCCGATAGTGCTATTGCCGGGTCTCCCTTTTCTTCGTGAACGAGGCGTTCGGCATAGCGAGCCACCTTGGCGGAATGTCCGATGCGCTTGAAATCGTTCTTGAAATACATCTTCATCTCGACGGCGACACGGTCTTTGAAGAGATCCTCTTTTTGCTTCACCAGTTCGGGAGGAAGATCTCCGAAGCAGTGCTCGGCGAATTTGCAGTGAGTTGCGCAGCCGAAATCCATTTTGGGATTCAACACCTGGTGCCCGCAGTTCTTGCACCTGCGTCGGGTTTCATCCTTAAAGAATTCCACCGTGGAACCGCACTTCGGACACTGCGCATCGAATATCGCATCGAACTTCCAGAATCTGGGATCTTGGCCTGGGCACTTCATGGTTTCGTCCTCCCTTCCCTTCGAAGAGGGGCGCCTGATTGCCGCCCCCCCATATCGACTCACCCCAGGATCGCCTTCAAGTCCTCATCCGGAGTGCTGATAGGTTTGATGTCAAAAGTCTTCACGAGCACTTCCAACACATTCGGAGTAATGAACGCAGGCAGGCTCGGTCCGAGACGGATTCCCTTGATTCCCAGATGTAACAGGGTCAGAAGAATCGCCACTGCTTTCTGCTCGTACCACGACAGGATCATGGAGAGAGGCAAATCATTGACGCCTACGTTAAACGCTTTGGAGAGAGCAACGGCTATCTGAATTGCCGAGTACGAGTCATTGCACTGCCCAATATCCAGGAGCCGCGGAATGCCTCCGATATCTCCCAGATCTTTGTCGAAGAAACGGAATTTTCCGCATGCGAGGGTGAGCACTATGCAATCCTGAGGGACTTTCTCCACGAATTCGGTGTAGTAATTTCTTCCCGGTTTTGCGCCGTCACAGCCTGCGACAAGAAAGAAGTGCCGAATGGCTCCCTGCTTCACCGCATCGATTACAGCGCCGGCCACGGACATGACAGCATTCCTCCCGAAACCGCAGGTGACTGCTTTTCCATTCACGTCGTCACTGAAGCCCGGCATTTCGAGCGCCTTTTGGATTACTGCTGAAAAATCCTTATCGCCGATGTGCTTTGCACCGGGCCAGCCAACCAGCCCTGTGGTGTAGATGTTATCCATATAAGTTTCTTTGGGTCTCTGGATACAGTTTGTGGTCATGAGAATTGCGCCGGGAAAATCGGCAAATTCTTTTCTCTGGTTCTGCCAGGCTGTTCCATAATGCCCATAGAAATGAGTATATTTCTTCAGTTCCGGATAGCCGTGGGTCGGAAGCATTTCACCGTGTGTGTAGATCGTGATTCCTTTTCCTTCGGTCTGCCGGAGTAGCATTTCCAGATCTTTCAGATCGTGGCCGGAAACGAGGATCGCTTTGCCTTTGCGATGGCCGAGTGGGACTTTGGTTGGAACGGGGTGTCCGTAAATTCCGGTATTGCCTGCATCCAGGAGTTCCATCGCCCTGAGATTGACCGCTCCACACTTGAGAACCAGCCCCACCCAGTCCTCCAGGCCAAGATCATGACGGAGCGTAGCCGCCAATCCCTCGTGAACGAACGCGTACACCGCATCGTCTTCTTGTCCGAGGATCTGGGCATGATCCGCATACGCTGCCACTCCTCTCAAACCGAGAATAAGGATGTGTTTCAGCGAACGGATATCGGGATTATCTTTGCCGTCATCACGAAAGCCGACCTTCTGCCCCTGAGCGAGCATTCCAGCCTTATCTCCGGCAGGCTGAAACGTTGCAGCGTCATCGGTGAAATCAACTTTACCTCCGGCTGCTTTTACTCTTTCTTTGAGCGATTCTCTCAGTGCAACGGCCTGCCTGACGAGGGGCACGAAACGATCTTCGTCAAAGTCCACATTGGTCAGAGTGGAAAACATAGCCTGTACGGAGAACACGTTCACTTCTCGATCCACAACTCCTACTTTGCGCCCCTCTACGGCATACAACGAGAGCCCTTGCATGGCATAGGTGAGTAGATCCTGGAGATTAGCGACCTCGGCTGATTTTCCGCAAACGCCGACTTTGGTGCATCCTGTCCCGAAAGCTGTTTGTTCACATTGATAGCAAAACATGTCTTCTTTCATTTTGTTTTCCTCCTGGCGATGTGTCCGGCAACCCGGTTGAAGTTCGAAAACTCCCTTGTCTTTTTCTAAAGGATAAATTCTTATCGATTTCCTTGCTTTGACTTAAGTCAACAATTCAGGTTTTTTTTACTTTCACTTATTTTTTTGGATCGGAATCCCGATCGGACAGGAAATCCAATCCTGTGGCGTTCAGCACTTCTCCAAAACGTTCGCCTTCGGAATTATGAGCCTTATAGTGTTCGATACATTTCTTCACGACGCGCACCACCTGCTCTTTTGACCATATTCCTTCTATCTCCCGCGCCAATTGCGGATGTCGGCCAAGCTTCCCCCCAAGCAGTATGCGGTAACCTTTCACATCCGTTTCAAGCGCGCCGGCAGGGCAGACTTTTATGCATTGACCGCAGGACAGACATTTATCGAAGTCAATGTGCGCTTCTTCGCTGAGAGGATCCAATTCTATGGCTCTTTCTCTGCAAACTGCCACGCAAGCGGCGCAGCCGGTGCAGCGAGAGCTCGCAATCGACGGCCGCGCTGCGGCGATAATCCCAAGATCTGCAATCTGCGGTCGCGAACACGCGTTGGGACAGTCCGACAAACATGCACGGAATTCGTGATGTAATTTGAGAGGGCCGCTCACTCTGGATTTCAGGAAATCCCTCATCTTCTCATCCGAGAAAAGCTTCTCGAGTTCATTCCCGAGACCGTCTTCCTGTAAAACTCTGTTTGGGCAACCACTTGGGCCGAAGCAGGATTCAACCTGGAACCCCTTCACGTCTTCATCCATGTTTTCCAGGTACTTCCGTTTGCACGCTGTTACATGGTCCATGGTCACGCGATCGGAACCGCGACGAGTGGCTTCTTCTTCGACCCGTTTCCTCACGCGGCGCCGAACAAAAAACGGTACTTTTGCTATAGCGGCCTCTGCATCTTCATTCCATTTCATGCTTGCTTCTCCGATTAGTGTTCCTCATTCCAGGGACCTCAATCTGCAAGGATTGAATGCGAATTCACGGTTACAAGTTTTTTTGAAGCTCGATTTGAGCTATATTTTTTTGGGATACGTTTCCCTCATGAACAAGGGATCGATCAAACTAAAATATAGGCATTCCTTCAAGCCAAGTCTTTGACGTAAGTCAAATGCTGACCGGAAACGATTTTCACGAGGAGTCGACGTGGAACTGATTCAAAAGATCTCCCGAATACCGCTCTTTGAAGGATTGCCGCCGGACCAGTTAAATGATCTTGCGGGAATAGCCCTGGAAAAATCCTTCGAACGAGGCCGGGTAGTATTCTCCGAAGGCCAGTCAGCACATGGTTTCTTCATTGTGACATCCGGCAAAGTCAAAATCTTCAAAATCTCACCGGATGGTAAAGAACAAATCCTCCATCTCTTCGGACCAGGCGAGCCTTTTGGTGAAGTACCGGTATTCGAAGGAAGACCGTTTCCCGCACATGCGATAGCATTGGCGGATAGCAGATTCATTTTTTTCCCACGGACTGCTTTCGTGGAATTGATTAAGAATAATCCTTCCCTGGCTCTGAATATGCTGGCAGTGCTTTCTCGCAGGCTCCGGAGATTCACTGTTCTCGTGGACGATCTCTCGTTGAAGGAAGTTCCCGGAAGACTGGCTGCTCACTTGCTTTATCTGAGTAATCAGCAACAGGACAAGGACGATATTGAACTGGAAATGCCAAAAGGCCAACTGGCAGGGTTGCTGGGGACTATCCCGGAGACGCTCTCCAGGATTCTTGCCAAAATGTCCAAACAGGAACTGATTGCCATCGATGGCCGGTTTATCAACATAAAAGATCGACAAGGCCTGATAGATCTTGCCGAAGGAAGCACCAGGCTGTAAATCCCCGTTAAGAATGAAACGAACATTTTTATGGAAATGCCGCGCCTCAATACGGATCAGGTACGAAATCTCTGCGAGCTGTACGAAAAACTGAATCGCAGGGAATACGTGCATCCGGACCCTCTCGAATTCTTGTACGATTATCCGAACCTGAGAGACAGAGAAATTGTCGGACTTATCGCTTCGTCACTCGCATACGGTGCAGTGCGGCAGATACTGCGAAGCGTCAGGACCGTTCTGCAGCCCATGGGAAACTCACCGAGGGACTATCTCGACGCTGCGACACAATCTTCTCTGTGCAGAGAGTTCCGGGATTTCAAGCATCGCTTTACCACAGGAGAGGAACTTGCAACCATGCTCCTGGGAGTGAAACATGTCGTAGAGACTTACGGATCTCTCGGAGAATGTTTTGTTCAAGGAATGGAAAGCGAACATGAAACGGTGATCCCTGCGCTGACTCACTTAGTTCGTGAACTTTCGCGGCCCTTCCAGGGGAGACCCCGCAGTCTCCTGCCGTTACCGGAACTCGGTAGTGCGTGCAAAAGGCTTAATCTGTACCTCAGATGGATGGTACGCAGAGACAGAGTAGATCCCGGCGGTTGGGACAGCATTTCACCGAAACGTCTGTTGATTCCACTGGATGTGCACATGTTCAGAATAAGTCAACAGTTGGGACTTACTCTCCGAAAACAGGCAAATCTGCGGACAGTCTGTGAAATCACTGCTGCGTTTCGGAAAATCGAGCCTGAAGATCCTGTTCGGTACGATTTTTCGCTGACACGTCTCGGCATACGGGATGACCTGTCTCCTGAAGAGTTCCTTCGCACATGCATTTGACCTGAGCATTCCCCCCCGCCCCCCGAAATCCCCATAGGCTGACTTAATCTGATTGTCTCTCTTGTTCCGAAGGAACAGATGGTAATAGACCGGTGATTCATCGCCGGTTACATGAGCAATTATAAGAAATTGTGAGTCATAGAGGGGCGGCTGGTTCATGGGAATCCCGGCAACAAATTACCGGGCTATATTTCCTTTCGTCCCGCAGGGACGAAGAGATTAGGGCACAGTCAGCGCATATGCCCCGACCTGAACCAGGAAAGTTGAGAGTTGATATCCTTACTCTGACGAATCTTACTGCCTTGAAACCGGGTAGCTATTAATCGACCTTGAATCGGACTTTTCGTCCTATCTTGATATCGTATTTCTTACAGAATCCTGCCTGAACTTCCAGACAGTACCTGCAGGGGAATATCGACGGGTAGATCAGTCCCTTATCGGGTTGGATGGAATCGTACACGACACGTATTTCACCGGTGGAGTCAATCCAGAGTGCATCGATGGGAAATTTCATTCCTTCCATATGTATTGCTCCGGTGGAATCCGTCAGAAAATCCAGCAGCATTCCTGTGTGTTCCTCGATGGAACTCCATCCCAGAAGTCCTTGAATCCGGGATTTCGGAGTATCTGCAATCACTGCACGAATAGTCTTGCCATTGAAGTCTATGGTCGCCATTTTGGGGCTCGAGCTTTCTGCTGACACGTTTGGGAAACTGAACATGTAGAGCAAGACAAGAGCAAGCACTGCCAGACCTGGAGCCGAATATTGCAGATAACCGGAATAAGATTTCATTGTACACTGCTCGCCTGGGTCACCGTTATGCATTCCATGTATAGCACTGTTTTTCAGAATCCGTACGTTCCATATCGTTGTTGTGAGGGAACAGAACACTTGTTGCTGCGCCCATCATATCATTATGCATTTAAGATGGTTACGGCACTGACCCGGCTCCGCAGGTCAGTTGCGGCCCCGTACCGAGATCGAGAGAGGTTTTGGGTGCACGAACCTACCTACAGGTCCGTGCACCCAAAACAATAAGAACCGTCTTGACTGCAAATCCGTATCAATGGCCTCGACGAAAAGAAAAATCCCCGGAGATAGAGGTGAATGTCTCATGACTATTCGTTTGCCGTGAAAAATAGGGGAATTACGTGAATTACGCCGTCATCCCGGGAACGGTTGACGAAAACCGGAACAGAATCGTATAGTCTGAACCGCCGCAGGGCAATCTCTTATGAACGGTTGAATCGTGCTCGCCCAATTTATAACATGGTTGAGCAATCCACCCGGATTCCTCTGGTCTGTGTGCCACCACGAAATTATCCCCGAGAAAAAGCCTGACCTGCGTCCGATGCCTGAAGGAATACATCCTGATGTAATTCGCCTCCTCAAAAGTTCCGGCTTTACGAAGCTGTACAGCCATCAGGCCGAATCTGTTTCATTGAGTCTCCAGAAACAGGACGTGGTTCTGTGTACCAGCACAGCAAGCGGAAAAACTCTTTCCTACCAGATTCCCGTTCTGGACACGCTCCTAAGAAATCCTGACGCCCGCGGCTTATTCCTCTTTCCGTTGAAAGCACTCGAGCGGGACCAAAAGGATTCTTTCCTGAGTATAGCCAAAACTTCGGGTCTTACTGCAGCAGTATACGATGGCGACACCCCTGAAGCGGAGCGCCGCAAAATTAGAATGCAGCCTCCTCGTGTGCTCATTACGAACCCGGACATGCTCCACCTGAGCTTGCTCGCTTTTCATGATACATGGAAAGAATTCTTCGGTAACCTGACCCATATCGTCCTGGACGAAGTGCACACGTACAAGGGCATTTTCGGCAGCCATATTTCCCAGGTCCTGTTAAGAGTCTTGAGAGTCTGCCGCCTGTACGGTTCAGCCCCCCTGTTCTTTACCTGTTCTGCAACCATAGCCAACCCGGCAGTCCTTATGAATAGCCTCACCGGAAGAGATTTTCGCGTTGTCGATGTTTCCGGTGCCCCATCATCCGACAGACATTTCCTGCTCGTCGATCCCGTGTCAAGTCCGTACACGGCTGCAGCGGAAATGTTCGCAGGGGCTCTCAAGTGCGGCCTGAAGACCATTGTCTTCACAAAGGCGCGCAAAATTACCGAGCTGATTACGCGCTGGGTACTGCAAAGCAATCCTCACCTCAAATCTCGCATAAGCTCCTATAGAGCCGGTTTTTTGCCGGAAGAACGCAGGGAGATCGAATCGAAGCTGTTTTCCGGTGAGATGGATGGGGTTATCTCGACATCTGCTCTGGAAATGGGAATTGATGTGGGTGGACTGGATCTCTGTATCCTCGTGGGATATCCGGGAACCATTATCAATACATGGCAACGAGGCGGAAGAGTAGGACGTGCGGGCCGCCCGAGCGCAATCGTCCTTCTTGCCGGACACGACGCCCTGGACAAATATTTCCTTCATAATCCCACTGAACTCTTCAAAAGGAATTGCGAGGAAGCGATTCTCGATCCGTACAACAAGGAAGTCTTGAAAAAACATATTCCTTGTGCGGCTTCAGAAAATCCGATTTCTCCCCAGGAAGAATGGACCGGCCTTGATGAAGTAAGGAACGTGCTTAACGAACTGGAAGACGAAGGAATTCTCTACCGGCCTCATGCGGAAGGCCCCTGGGTCTCCTCGGCAAAACGCCCTCACCGCACGGTAGACCTCCGAGGAATAGGCACATCATTCCCGATATTTCTCGATGGTACCAAGTCTCTCATAGGGAATTCTGCCGGCAAACGCGTATTTACGGAATGTCACGAAGGCGCCGTCTATCTTCACAAAGCTCGGGAATACGTGGTTACCAAGCTTGATCTGGAACGCAAGATCATTCTCGTTAAACCTGAAAGGCTTAATTATTACACGCGTGCATTATCCGAGACGGATACGGAAATACTCCGCGCTCCTCTGCGATCGAACGAATTTCCCGGATACATAATCCGAGAGGCGAACCTGAAGGTCACCGAAAGGATCCACTCATACGAAAAACGTAGAGTGTCATCCCAGGAACTTATTTCTGTAACGGATCTCGAATTGCCTCCACTACACTTCGAGACGGTAGGGATTTGGATCGAAATCCCGGAAACCGTGAGAACGTTCATTCAGGATCGTGGTTTTAGCTTCATGGGAGGGATTCATGCCGTGGAACACGCAGCCATATCCATGTTCCCACTTTTTGCTCTCTGCGACCGTGACGACATTGGAGGAATAAGCACTCCCGATCATCCCCAGGTGTGCAAGCCTGCAGTGTTTATCTATGACGGTCATCCCGGTGGAGTGGGCCTGTCGCATCGGGCCTTCGACATCATAGACGATCTGCTTCGAAAAACGCTCGCGCTTGTCGAAACCTGCCCCTGCGAAGACGGATGCCCTTCCTGCATACATTCCCCAAAATGCGGATCGGGGAATAAGCCACTGGACAAACAGGCATGCATTCTTACGCTCAAGCTGCTCCTGGAACCTGATACTGCTTTCAAGAAGCCGGTCACGAAATTGCGAAAGGCTTCCGAAAGGCAGCGCTATTCCGCGGTAGCGCCAGAGGTAAAAGCCGGTTCGTCCAGGGAAGATGTCCCCGATAAGAAAACAAAACCGCGTATTTTCCCGGAATTGGCAGCCAGAGTTGTATCCCGTGAGAGGCTTATAGAACCTGCCCGAGTATCCTGCAGGACATCTCCTCCTGTCTCATGCACAGGAGGACCCGAATCAGAGTCCCTTCTTGGTTCGCAGACCAAAATCCAGTGCAGCCCCGGACTGGTGGTATTTGATATTGAAACGCAAAAACTTGCCAATGAAGTGGGGGGATGGCGAAATGTCAGAAAAATGAAGGTGGCTCTTGCAGTTGCATACTGCGAAAATCTCGGCTTTCTCACGTTTCGGGAGGAACAGACACCGGACCTGATCGATCTCCTCCTGGCAGCTCCCCTCATTGTGGGATTCAATCATATTCGCTTTGATTATGAGGTGTTAAGCGCTTATACCAGCGAAGACCTCAGAGCGCTCCCCAATCTGGACATTCTGCAGTGTGTCGAGTCCAGTCTCGGGTTCCGCTTGCCCCTGGATCATCTCTCCGAAGTTACCCTGGGCCGGAACAAATCAGGGCATGGCACAGAGGCGGTGACATGGTTTCGGGAGGGACGACTGGACCTTATAGAAAAGTATTGCAGGGATGACGTGTGCCTGACGAGGGATTTGTACAGTTACGGCCTTGAGAAAGGTTATCTGTTGTACAAACGAAAGGACCGGAGGATTTGCCAGATTCCAATGAACTGGGCCTCCGGTCCCGTCACGAAGTAGGACTTAGATCACCACCGAATGCCGCCGGCGATTATCGTACTAAAACCACTCAGATTTACGTTGGTAGATGTTGCATCATCGTTGACGATCTGCTTCTGTTCAGTAACCGTATATTGGCCTGTCAGTCGTCCGAAGAATTGACCATAGGTTAATTCCAGATCTGCACCGCTGAAGACTCCGAAACTCAGTAGTGTTCCCTTATTGAGATTGGCATACGCAATACTCTGAGGTCCCGGAACGGTCCCGAAAGTGTACACATTGTGCGTGGTGGCACTGTAATTGAGTATATTCATAAGAGGTCCCAGCGTGATACCGAATCTTCCCAACCCGTAAAGAGGAATCCAACTGCGCGCACCGACCTTCGTTTCGTAGACTCGTACCGTGGTCTCCAGGTTCAGATGCTCTGTCACAGGCACACCGCCGGAGGAACTGATATTTACCAGATAGAATTCACGTCTGGGCATGCCGAACGGCCCCGGAGAATCGGGAAGAATCTGGTAATTCACATTTTCATTTTCCACTACGGTTGAACTCGTCCAGAATCCCACAATCCAGTTCGCCGAATTGTCCGAACTGAACGGGAAGGTGTCCCGGAATCCCCTTCTCATGGTGCCGGAAGTGCCTGCCCAGTTTCTACTCACTTTGTCCGAAATGTCGTACCAGGAGAAAGCCCCAAAGATATCGAAGAAATTTGTCCACTGGAAGCCGAGTTCAAGAGCAGGCGTCCAAATCCCCTCGGAAAATTCGGTATTAATCTCCTGAGTATCGTATCGGTAAATGATACTCTCCACCCCGCCTTCAGCCACAACCGTATCATCCAGGAGACGCTCCCAAGTGATGGTGTAGCTTTCATTGAAGGGGGGAGGATCTGTGAGGCTAAATCCCACAAGAGTTCCAGAAGTTCCCACCTGCTTGTTGGGAGCAGCAACAGTAAAACTTCCGACCTGTGTGGGAGTGCCCGCACTGGTGGCGTACTGCCCTAAGCCCAAAAGGGTTGGTGAACCGGAAAAAGGAGAGTTGGGCCAAATCGTCGTACTTCCAGTCGGATCAATGAGACCGTTCAAATAGTTCCATATGCCGGAGACGGCGGGAAGATCTGCCGGATTGCCCGTAGGATTAGTCGGATATCCTATACGACCGGTTCCGGTTCCAAATTCCCCAGCTTCATTGGGTCCAAATGGCGGCACGCCCGGCTCGAACTGGTAAATGATTGGGCTTGTCTTTCTCTCAAAGCCAAACCTCTGTATGTTCCGGTACTGTGCACCACCTGTGAAATAAAACCTTCCGGCCACAAGAGACGGCCTTCCAGGAAAGGTTGGAGGAGGCGGCATAAACGCCTGGGCCAGTGCGGCACTCTCGAAGACGATGAACAATACGACCGCCAGCAGGCATGTGACAGGGGCTGTATGGTTGCGGCGATTCATGTGCAATCCTTGCTAAGTCCTACAAGACTTTTCTGGAGAAGAAACTCCGTTAAAGATCCGGTTTGTCTAAAAACCATCAAGACTGTCAGTCTTATATCACATTGAAAAATTGCAGTCAACGAATATCTTAATAGTTCCGCTATGTTTGTTTAAAACCCTAGAATTGAGTTTATATATTGGAATCAAGCCGCTCTACCCCATTTTAGATCAGCGATCTGCTCACACCGTCCCATCCTTCGCCAAAGATTTCTGCTGTCTTTTCCGTGGAATGTAAGGAACTTTTCGACCTGGAGGATTTTTGCCGAGAGTGTGATGATTTACTCGAGAGTCGCCTCCTCCGTCTCAGAATCCTTCTTGATGTTCCCCCTATATTCTGTTATAATTTTACATGGTAAATCAATAAGCTAAATGTAGTATCTTAAGTACTTTCTTAGCTGATCGTACGAGGTTCCGGAGGAGAGTTTCATGAGCAAAATTTTAGCTGTGATAGCACTTGGTTGCCTGGTCTTAACTGCGACTCCCGGGGCTGCATGGTGGAATCCCCCTGTTGTCGTGCCCTTCGACAGTGTGGTTGCACCTGCTCCCATCGGGCTTCCGCCCCTCCTGTGCGCCCCCATTCATCAGGGTCCATGGGATGGAGTGAGAATATGGTCTCCCGGTCCTTTCGTGGATGGGTACGGATTGATGCCGCACCCTCACCTTCCGCCTCCCCTGATGGTTCCCTGATTACGACGTAATGCTGCTGCACAGCACATCGTTATCAATGATTGCCGTGCAGCAACACAGGACAGGATCAAAAAACTTCTCATCTTCTTCCGTTCCACATACAAAGCTTCCGCGCAATCAGCATTGACTGCTGCATAATCATCTTAAGACGATTGTCTTCCTTCTTGTCGATGGTTTATTCCCTTAGTTGGGCTAATTTTCCAGCTTTGAAGGGCTTGGATACTCAGAGGGGCCTTACTACCTGGTTTGCCACCTCAGAATCGATGGACCGCGTTGTCCTGATTTTGCGGTCCCTTTGTTTTCTGATATGAGGCTTGGCCGATTTCATCTTCAGAGAAGACCGGTGCGTCGGCAGATCAGAGGTGCAAATCTGAGGTTACGAGAAGGGGAAGGAGAGTCACAGCTTGGCAATTGCCGATTTTCAGAAAAAAAACTGGCCTTATCCCGGGATATAGTTGATTACTGCACCCCGAATAAAGCCAGAACTACAGAACTATCAATCATTCATTAAATTAATGCAGGTTGTTCTCTCATTCAATTGCTTCGGCCGATTCGTCCTCCGCTCATTTCTTCCGTCATTCCCATGCAAGTGCGCCATTTACCGTAGCGGGAAAGCTTTATTCCACGTGTGGTTGTATTTCCCGAACTCTTGTTTCTGTCGCAACCCCACTGCTCGATTGGTTGGCGAAATCGACAGCATCGAAGATCCATTCCCGCGCTTTTTCGGGGTCGGGCTTTATATGGATCCCATCTGCATGGGTCACCTGATTCAGGACGACAAATAACAGTCTGTTTGAATCAACCCTTCCGGCTGACCAATCAAGGAATGGCGAATCTTCAACCGGCTCAAACACTATGCTTTCCGAGCTGCCCAGAGACAGCTCTTCATATTTCTTTTTCAGTTTTTCCACCCAAATCGGATCCAGCGAGCCAGAAAACTCGATGGGGATCACGTACAAATTGGTGTACCCTCCCGCAAAGATCACGGGATCGTATATTTTTTCAATTTCCATTGCATAACTCTCCGTAGGATCTGTATTCATGTCTAACTCCGGTCCAAGAGAATGTAGCGCATTGTACTTTCGACACTTCATGACCGGGGTTTTGTTCCTGGCTTAATAGTAACAAGGTGCTTGGGCTGGAAGGGTAAACTACGCTGCAACCATGAGGAATGACTTTGAGAAGACCTACCCATCTACGCAGTTCGTGAGATACTTTTCCTTGAAGCAGGGAGAGGATGTTCGCCTGTAATGTCAGCGAAGCGACCGAATAAGGAAAGGTCGGACACGAGTGATTACGCCGTGCTTTTGAGAAGACTTAAACCTTGGCGTCGTGAAGATATAAGCAGTCGATGCGCTGGAATCCTTTCTAAAAATTGATCCCCAGATTCACTCCTCCGCCAATAACATACTTTGTCATAGTCGCAGTAACATCTCTGGATCGAGAAATGGTAGGCGCGGGAGTGTTCTCGAATTCCAGCTCCGCATCCCCGCGAATTCTCATCCAGCTATAATTACCCCACAAACCGAATGAGTACGATGATGCAAAAGGTGTATTGTATTGCAGTGAGGTATTCAGCAAATCCCCAGGCTTTTTCCACGTATAACGCAGCTCTGAAAGATTGTTTTGCGAATTCATGAGAGCCAGCGCCGTATTGGAGTACGCAAAAGGACTGTACGTCACGGTCATAGTTGCGCCTCCCGCTGGGAGGGAAAACCCTATAAAAGGAGCGAACGTTCTGGTGAGGATGTCACCTCTCAAGGTTTGATTTGCGATTGGTCCGTTTTGATTCCGCGGATCATCCAGTACAAAGGCAAAATGGTCCCAATAGAGTCCGAGCAGTACCGGTCCCAGTCCGATGCCTGTTTGAATAAACCAGCTCTCAACTTTGGTGTTAGTGAATTCGAGTGTAGTCGATACACTGACAAGATCAAGACTTACCGGGACAGTCCCGGACGTGATGAACGGTCGATTGAGGAATCCTCCTGCAGATGCGAAAAGGCTATATTTCTCGTTGGCCACAATGCTGATTCCCGCAATACCCGTCCAAAAATTGGCATCCTTCAAAGAGATATCCAGAGCGCCGATATTGAGTGGAAGGACCGGCAAAGGCTCGTTTTCTACTGGAAGATTCAGGTTGGAGCCCACCCATTGAAACCCCACTTGGGCGTAAGGATTCACCTTAACGTTTTCAGTGAGAGAAATCAGCCCGGGGAATTCCCCGAGCGACAAGTCCAGTCCGAAAACAGTTGGAGGAATGCACAGCAACAGGACAAGCGCTCCAATAGATACCCTCTTCATGTCACAACCCTTTCACGGTAATAGCACTCCAGGGGAGCCCACGTGGTCCACTAACTTGCAGACTGATGCCTCGGGGGTGAGAACACTGCATATGATGACGAGTGCTCCGTCATTTAGCGAACAATTCCCCGAAAATCTGACTTTTTTCTCGGATAGCAGACTCACGATCTCACAATATTTGCGCTAGGGCAATGCAAAAATGACTATTGGAAAATCATGAAACTCTAAAGACACGGTTTGAAAAGCTGAGGACTTTCAGGTACTATGGTTTACATCGCATGCAATTGAGAAAGTGAGCTATGCAATCGTTGCACGGGGGAGTTTCATTGATGCTTTGTGGAGAAGACTGTGAAAATATCTAGAATCGTAATAAGTTTCGCAACCCTATTCATTGTGGTTGTTATGGCCTCATTAACCGTTTCGCAGTTCTTCCCCCTGTTGGCCCATGGAACGGATGACCGTGGCGGCTCCTCGGCGGACCCATATACAGGCTCGTTGAGTTGCCGTAAGTGCCATGAAAGATTCTACCAATTGTGGGCTCCTTCCCATCACGGGCTGGCAATGCAGCCCTTCACGATCGATTTGGCCCGCAACAAGCTATCACCCCAGGAAAAAGAGATCGTCATCGGAGACACCCGGTATCGTGCGGATATTTCCACGAACACCGGCTGGGTCTACGAAAAGGGGCCGGAAGGTGAAAAGAAATACACCGTAGACCATGTAATGGGAGGAAAAAACGTCTATTATTTTCTCACTACACTGGATCGCGGGCGGCTCCAGACATTGCCCGTGGCGTACGATGTGAACAAGAAGGAATGGTTCGACACTGCTGCCAGTGGAATACGGCACTTCCCTGGACAGGAAGACCAGGCCGTGAACTGGAAGGATTGGCAGTATACCTTCAACACTGCCTGCTATAATTGCCACGTAAGCCAACTTTCAACAAATTACGATCTTAAAACGGATACCTACAATACAGTATGGCGTGAGCCTGGCATCAATTGCGAGACCTGCCACGGACCTGCCGAGGAACACGTTCGAGTTTGTGAGATGGCGCCCAAAGGGGTCATTCTCAAGGATTACAAAATAACACGCGGCGGTCGTGACTTTTCAAAAGAGCAGAATAATGCGACATGCTCGACCTGTCATGCCAAAGCTGTCGTACTCACGAACAGCTTTCAACCGGGGGACAGATTCTTTGACCATTTCGGCTTGGTTACCTTTGAAAACCCCGACTATTACCCGGATGGTCGCGATCTCGGAGAAAACTACACGTACACATCCTGGCTCATGAGTCCCTGCGTAAAATCGGGAAAACTCGACTGTCTCCATTGCCACACGTCGAGCGGTCGTTACAAATTCAAAGCCGAGGACAAAGCTAACCAGGCATGCATGCCTTGTCACGCGAACAAGGTTGAAGATCCTACGCAACACACCCGCCACAAACCCGACAGTCCGGGCAACAAATGCATTTCCTGCCACATGCCAATAACGGAATTTGCCAGGATGCACAGAAGCGACCACTCGATGCTGGCCCCTACCCCTGCGGCCACCATTGCCTACAAATCTCCCAATGCATGCAATGCGTGTCACAAGGACAAGACTCCTCAGTGGGCTGACGAAACGGTCCGAAAGTGGCGTTCACGAGATTATCAGGCAGCGGTGCTCCACCGGGCAGGATTGATCGATGCCGCTCGTAAACGTGATTGGAATAGGTTACCGGAGATGCTTGATTATGTGACGAGCAAAGATCGTGACGAGATTTTTGCGGCATCATTGATCCGTCTTGTGAGGGCTTCAGGAGACGGGAGACTCGGACCGACACTACTCAAAACCCTGAAGGACCCCTCACCGCTCGTGCGTGCCGCTGCCGCAGAAGCCTTGCAGGATTTTCCCCAGCCTGAAGTTCTGCAGGCTCTGGTAGAAGCAACCGGTGATTCATACCGTCTCGTTCGCGTCCGCAGTGCAGCGTCTCTCGCCCTTGTCGGAAGTCTGGGCGTGAAAGATGCGGATAAGCAACGGGTGGAAGCAGCGTCAAAGGAATACCTCGATTCGATTCTCTCGCGTCCAGACCAGTGGAGTTCCCATTATAACCTGGGAAATTATTACCTCGATGCTGGCAATTTCAAGCAAGCCGTCGCCGCGTATGAAACAGCCCTCACGATGGAACCACGCGCAGTGCTCGCCATAGTTAATCAAGCCATGGCGCACGCCCGCATGGGCGAAAACATAAAAGCCGATCTGGCATTGGAGAAGGCTTTGCACATTGCGCCTGACAGCGCTGCCGCCCATTTCAACATGGGACTGCTCAAGGCAGAGTCCCAGGACCTTGACGCTGCCGAAAAGCATCTCCGAACTGCTCTCAAGTCCGATCCCCAGATGGCTCAAGCAGCGTACAACCTTGCCGTTCTCCTTTCCCGGGACCGCATGAACGAAGCGTTGGACCTGTGCATGAAGGCGGTAGAGCTTCGCCCGGATCAGCCAAGATACGCCTATACTTTGGCCTTTTACAGGCAGCAGATCGGGGACCTCCCCGGTGCGGGGAACGTGCTGACCAATCTCGTAGACCGATACCCGGGATATGCCGATGCATATATGCTCCTGGGTGGAATCTACGAAAGACAGGGCAAAACAGCCGAAGCTGAAGCAGTGTACAAGAAAGGTTTGGCCGCCGAAAGCATACCGGATCGATATAAAATCCGTATTAAAGGTCGCTTGAATTCACTGAAAAGCATGGATAAAGAAAGAAAGTGAACGCCAAGACTACAGTTGAAAAACTTAACCAACACTTCGGCAAGTTGATGCCACATTGATATAGTTACTCCAGGCACAGAAGGGGGGACTATTGGACAAACAGGGAAACTTTGGATTCTCCAGAACTGAAGAAACATGTCTTTGGGGGGAAGCAATGAACTCATTGAAAAGGAACACATGGGGCTTACTTTTCATTACGATGCTAACGATCATTCTTGCCGGGACAACCGTTGCTCAGGAATCAAAGGCTCCTGACGCGAAAAAACCCAATATCGTGGTCATTTGGGGGGACGATATCGGACAAAGCAACATCAGTGCTTATACAAAAGGACTGATGGGCTACCGTACGCCGAACATCGACCGTATCGCGAATGAGGGCATGATCTTCACCGACTATTACGGCGAGCAGAGCTGCACTGCTGGCCGGGCGGCATTCATTACCGGCCAGAGCGTCTTCCGTACCGGTCTCAGCAAAGTCGGGATGCCGGGTGCTGATGTAGGTCTTCGTAAGGAAGACCCGACGATTGCTGTGCTACTCAAACCATTGGGATACGCGACCGGGCAGTTCGGGAAGAACCACCTTGGCGACAAGGACGAGTTCTTGCCCACCAACCACGGCTTCGACGAGTTCTACGGCAATCTTTACCATCTGAACGCCGAGGAAGAACCGGAGCATCCTGATTACCCGAAAGATCCCGAGTTTAAAAAGAGGTTTGGACCACGAGGGGTGATCCACAGCTTCGCGCTGCCGGATGGAAAGCAAAAAATCGAAGACACCGGTCCACTGACCAGAAAGCGTATGGAAACAATCGATGATGATGTTGCCCAACGCGCAGCGGAGTTCATTGAGAAGCAGCAGAAGGCGGGTAAGCCTTTCTTCGTCTGGGTGAATTTCACGCATATGCATTTCCGCACCCACGCCAAACCCGAAAATGTGGGACAGTCTGGGAGATGGCAGAGCATCTATCATGATGTCATGATCGATCATGACAAGAACGTCGGCACTGTGCTGAAAAAGATCGATGATCTTGGGATAGCCGACAACACAATCGTTTTCTACAGCACGGATAACGGTCCTCACATGAATAGTTGGCCGGATGCCGGAATGACACCTTTCCGCAGCGAGAAAAACACCAACTGGGAAGGTGCGTACCGCGTGCCCGCCATGGTACGCTGGCCTGGAAAGATCGGCGCTGGTTCGGTCTCTAACGATATTGTGTCGCATATGGATTGGCTGCCGACCCTGCTGGCGATTGCCGGTGCTCCGGACGTAAAGGAAAAGCTATTGAAGGGCTACAAGGCAGGTGACATGACGTACAAAGTCCATCTGGATGGCTACAATTTCCTGTCTTATCTTACCGGCAAAGAACAGAAAAGCCCCCGACAAGATTTCTTCTATTTCTCCGATGACGGCGATCTCACAGCGCTCCGTTACGACAACTGGAAAATTGTCTTTGCTCAGCAGAGATCTCCGGGAACCCTTGCTCTATGGGGTGAGCCTTTCATAAGGACCCGCATTCCGTGGCTTTTCAATCTTCGGTTAGACCCGTACGAGAAGGCTACTATCACTTCGAATACCTACTGGGATTGGTACATAGATCGGGTATTCCTGTTACTGCCCGCTCAATCGTATGTGGCCAAATTCCTTGAAACTTTCAAGGAGTTTCCGCCCCGACAAAAAGCGGCAAGTTTCACGATCGATCAGGTTTTGGAGCAGTTGCAGACTCCCCTGGGGCAGTAGAGCGGACTGGTGCAGCTATATTGGAAAAGGCTTGGTGATAAAGAACCGAGATAGCTCATAGCGGATCCCAAACAGGATTTGATTGCAGCCACTTGTTTTTCAGTACAAAGTATCAGGGGATAAACAGTCTCATAGCACTAAGAGAATTCTCATTATTGGATCGTGACAAATTGACACCAGTTTTGGTATTGAGTAAGAAACGTAAAAGGGAGGGAGTAAAAAAATGCTACGAGAAGGTGCTATTTCAATTACCGTCACAGCAATTTGTGTTGTTCTGGCTTTGTTAGCTGTTCCAACCTATGCGCAGGACAAAAAACCCAACATTCTGTTCATCATGGGCGATGACGTGGGTTGGTTCAACATCGGGGCCTACCATCGGGGCATGATGTCAGGCAAGACGCCAAACCTGGACAAGCTTGCAAGTCAGGGGATGATGTTCACCGACTACTACGCCGAGGCGAGCTGCACCGCTGGCCGGGCAAACTTCATCACAGGGGAACTGCCGGTTCGGACAGGCCTGACGACCGTCGGCCAGGCCGGGGCCGACGTGGGCCTCCCGGCTGAGGCTTGTACACTCGCCACTGCCCTTAAATCACTGGGTTATGCTACCGGGCAGTTCGGCAAGAACCACTTGGGCGATCTGAACAAATATCTGCCGACGGTGCACGGTTTCGACGAGTTCTTCGGATACCTGTACCACCTCGACGCAATGTCGGACCCGTACTGGTTCGACTATCCTCAGGACTGGGTGGACAAATACGGGCCACGCAATCTTGTGCACTCCTGGGCAACGGATGTGGATGACCCCACGGAGATGCCGCGCTGGGGTAGGATTGGAAAACAGAAAATTGTAGATGAAGGCCCCTTGGCCCCATTCCCCAACATGGCGGGCCGCCAGAACTGGCAGGAGGGACGCAAGGCCAAGTACAATATGGAGACTTTTGATGAAGTACTGGTGGAGAGTACCAAGGGATTCATAGATAAGGCCAAGAGTGATGGAAAGCCGTTTTTCATCTGGCACAATACGACGCGTATGCATGTCTTCACCTATCTCTCTCCCAAGTACCAGGCGCTTATGAATTCCAAGAGCAACTATGGTCTGGAAGAAGCGGGCATGGCTCAAATGGATGATAGCATCGGCGCTCTCCTGAAGCACCTCGAGGACATTGGTGAGGCCGATAACACTATCGTCATCTTCACCACCGATAATGGGGCGGAGGTGTTCACTTGGCCTGACGGTGGCATGACGCCGTTTAAAGCCACCAAAGGTACCGTCTTTGAAGGAGGGTTCCGAGTACCAGCAATCATCCGCTGGCCGGGCAAAGTCAAACCGGGCGTGATCGAGAACGGCATCTTCTCGGGGCTCGACTGGTTCCCAACCCTCGTGACAGCCGCCGGCAATCCCAACATAAAGGACCAGCTCCTGAAAGGCGTGAAGCTCGGAGACCGTACGTATAAAAACCACCTCGATGGGTACAACCAGATGGACCTTCTGCTCGGCAAGGCGCCTTCAGCTCGCCACGAGATCTTCTACTTCGGCGGTCCTCAGTTGGGCGCACTTCGCGTCGATGATTTCAAGTTCCAATTCTATCAGCAGCCGGGCGGGTGGCCTGGGCCGAAAGTCACGACCGACATGCCCACCATCGTGAACATCCGCCAGGATCCCTTTGAACGAACGCCGTCAACGGGTGGCCAGAGCTTGAACGACCTCGGCGGCGGTTACATGAATGACTTCTATGCACGGGAGTTCTGGCGGTTTGTGATGGTTCAGGAGTATGTGGGGAAGCTTGCAAAGACTGCCCTCGAGTATCCTCCGATGCAGGATCCGGCGAGTTTCAATCTTGAAGCCATAAAGAAGAAGATTGAGGAGGCGCTCAGGAATCAACGAGGCCAATAGTTGAACTTTCAACAAAACGGGCGCTCGTCGACGGCGCTCGTTTCATCATGGCCTCGCTTACCGGATGGAGATGACACTTCAAAAAGCCCTCGGCATAGCCTCCGCTCCTCTTGTTCGACTATGCTTGCGAGAAACTGGCGACAAGAATACAACTGTTGTGGTGTAAGAAGGCCCGAGCCGCTGGTGAAAACGCAGCCGACAAAGGCGGAATTTTGTAGACTTGAAAAATGATCGGAAGTCTGTCTTCTTCAATTTGCAGTGCGATGAGATCAGAGGGGTGCATGAAACATTTCTTGGAAAAAAGTCTGAAAATCTATGAGCATGAGATCGCTCGATTCACGTGGCTTGCCGTGATCTTCTTTGCCGTATTCTTCGTTACGGCGATCTTCCGCAACTATGTGGACACGGCGTTCCTGAAGCGCTACGGACCGGATTATATCCCGTGGATGCTCGCTATCAGTGCGGTGCTCACGATAGTGGTTCTCGCTTATGCCGACAGGGTGGCGAAGCGCTTTTCGGACACGTATCTCATGATCCTCGTCTTCGGGGGGTATGCTGCGGCAGCGGTTCTTTGCTGGCTCATGGTCAAATCCAAGATGACCATCGTATATCCCGCGCTGTATCAGCTCATGGGTCTGTTGGACGCGATCCAGCTCGTGTACCTCTGGAACATTGCCGGTGACCTGTTCGATGCACGACAGGGTAAGCGAATCTTTCCACTGGTGACTGCTGCACAGGTTTTGGGTAGCACGGCGGGAAGCTTCTTGACTCGTCCCATCACCTTTGGCATCGGGGAAGACGCCGCTCTGCTGGTGTTCGCAGTGGTCTTTATGCTCGTCGCCATATTCATGACCATCACTGCCCGGAAGGTCATGGGAGAGACAAAACCCAAAGCGGCTGTGATACGGAGAGCACCGGAAACAAAGCGGCTGGGTGAAATTCCCGGTATCATGAAAGAATTCCCGATAATTCGCTTTTTGATTATTTGCGGTCTCATCCCAAATATTTTGCTCCCCATTTTTTCCTACCAGTTCAGCGTGATTGCCACCAACAGCTTCGAGTCGGAACAGGGCCTGATAACGTTCCTCAGCGTATTTCGCGGGGCAACGACGTCAGTTACATTCGTTATTCTGTTGTTCGCTGGACGGCTGTACTCGGCGATGGGATTGCCGAACGCATCACTTGTTCAGCCGATCAACTTTGCCATTGTTTTTGGAGCACTCACAACCTTCTTCAACATTTACGTCGCAGCGTACGGCCAGTTTACGCTGATCCTTATCCAGAGAGCAATCGCCGGTCCGGTAAACAAGATCCTTTTCAACGTGATTCCCAAAGCGCTGGTGTCATGGAGCCGTACCTTCATCCGAGGGACTGTCCTGAAGGTCGGCATGTTGGCAGGGTCCCTTCTCATGATACTTCTGAAGCCCGTAATGGAGCCGCATGATTTTGCATATATAGCGGTAGTTCTTGCGGCTTATTGGGTCTTTGAGACCCTCGTTTTCCGCAAGGAGTACAAGCGTATTCTCAAGCAAGTGATCGTCGTCGACAAGATCGATTTCGACCGGATCGAGGCTGGCAGTGCCTTTGAAGCCGGGGGCGCTCCCATGGGCTTGGAATCCGCTGTCACCGGAATGCTCCCCGATGAAGAGGCCACCGGAGAAGAGAAGCCCCAGGCCTTGGCACCCGAGGTGGCTCTCAGACTCATTGATGACCCAAGCGCACAGGTTCGCACCGAGGCCGCCCTTGCCTTCGCCATCAATCCGGACATGAGGGCTGCGAGAAAACTGATCCGCTGCCTGGAAGGGCCCGATGAAAGGCTCCGGACAGCCGCAATGGAAGCATTGATTTCCTATCCTCCGGATATCCTTCCCATTTTAGAGGCGTCATTTCTGCAGACGAATCCACGCGGCAAACAGGCAATCCTGGAAGTTATCCGACTATCCCCGGAGATCAGCGAATTCGAAATGGCGCATCTTTTTGGAACACTCGTGGAGGAGGCATACGGAAATCTCATCGATATTCGCATGCTGCAGGGGTTGGAACAGCGTGCCGGGATTCAAATGCTCAAAGAACACCTTTCCGCTCGAAACGATGAGATCCTCGGACTCCTCTTCTACGCTTTGTGGGTGTATCACGCGGACATGCGGCTTATGTACCAGGCCCTGAAATCCGAAAATGCATCGGTGGCCATTGAAATGGTGGAAACTTCCATAAGAGGACAAAATCTTCCATACTTGCTTCCCCTTATCGATGATCTGCCACTGAACGAAAAAATCGAGAAAGGGCGCAAAATGTTCTGTCTCGTGGCACGCGATTCACCGGAGCGCCTCTTAGCCTTGTTGGCTCAGTCGGAGGACAATCTCACAAGGATGCTGGTCGTGTACGCAGTGGCGGACCTTATGCCGAATCAAGCCTTGATCCCTGTGATAGAATCACGCCTGGAAGACGATGATGCTTTGGTACGCCAGGTTGCGGAATACGCTTCAGCGATAGCTTCGGGAAGGGAGGCACACATGCCGGAAATAATAAATATCATTGATAAACTCAGGACTTTTCCTCTTTTTCACGGTCTGGGTACGCGAGAACTCCATGCCGTTGCTTCCATTACAAAATCGGGCAAACTGGACAAGGGGGAGATTGTTCTCCGGGCCGGCGAGGAAAACCCCTCCATTTACTTGATACTTTCCGGACAGATAACCACGTATCAGGATTACGGAACGGCCGAACAGAAGGAACTCAGGTCTGCAGAAGTAAACGGGTATCTCAATTTTGTGCCCATGTTTACTAATTTGTCTCCGGCAAATACGTCCGTTGTAACTCAGGATGCTGAAATTCTCATTCTGCCTCAAAGTCAATTTCACGAGATAATGCGGGTTTATCCGCAAATCGGGCTCAATCTCCTGAAGATGGCTGCCCTGGTGTTCAGGCAAATGGGATTCACTGCGTAGATGACAGTTCCCCATTGAAGGTTTCAATGCAGAAGCGAATTGGAAATGTGAAGGTCAAACGATTGATGCGACAGACGGACATTTGAATCCCGAAAACAACCTTTTCCAGTCTGCTGCCCCGCAAGACAGGCCGATCCGGAATAGCTGAAAGGACAAACGGCTATGAAATCCATGTCTATTTTGATTCGAGCAGGCCGGGTAATGACATTTGCTATCTGCGCCATGCTCCTCATCGCCGCTCAGCCCTACGCACAATCCTCCGACCCGCTTCCTTCCTGGAACGATGGGCCGGCCAAGCAGGCGATTATTCAATTCGTGCAGGATACCACCGACACGTCCAGCCCGAAGTTTGTCCCTCCTGAAGATCGCATTGCCACCTTCGATCAGGACGGCACCCTTTGGGTCGAACATCCGATATACACGCAAGTGACCTACTGTTTGGAAAGAGTCCCCGCTGTGGTCAAGGCGAAGCCGGAATTGAAAAACGTCGAGCCATTCAAAACAGTGCTTTCCGGTGAGAAAAACGCCATGGCCAAGTTGACGATGAAGGACCTCGAAAAGATCCTGGCAGCGACGCTCACCGGCATGTCGGTGGAAGCGTTCAACGCGGAAGTGAAAAAGTGGATCTCTACCGCCAGGCATCCTCGCTGGGACCGGCTCTATACGGAACTGAGGTACCAGCCGATGTTGGAAGTGCTGAGCTATTTGCGCGCCAGCGGTTATAAGACCTATATCGTTACCGGAGGCGGCCAGGACTTCGTACGTGCTTATTCCGAGCAAACATACGGTATTCAACCCGAGCAGGTGGTGGGCACGGCCGGTGGCACGAAGTACGGCTATACAAAGGACGGGAAGCCGCTCCTGACCAAGGAACCCAGGCTTCTGCTCAATGATGATAAAGCCGGTAAGCCTGAAGGCATTCATCTGATTATCGGACGTCGACCCCACGCCGCATTCGGCAACTCCACCGGTGACCGGCAAATGTTGGAGTACACAAAGGCCGGCGACGGTGCGCGGCTCTCGATGATCGTGCTGCACGACGATGCAGAACGCGAATATGCGTACGGCCCTGCCCAGGGGCTGCCTAAGACCAAAATAGGCTCTTTCACACAGGCGCTGTACGATGAGGCAAAGAAGCAGGGCTGGGTCGTCATTAGCATGAAGAACGATTGGAAAGCGATTTTCCCATTCGAAAAGAACTAATGTGCGAAATGAATCTGCTTTAGAGAGTTTCCTGTCGCTCGGTGAATCGCTATAAGTACTGAAGGATCTTTTTACCTTTGTTCATGATCAACCACCGGATAAGGAGTGTGCATGAAGAAAACGATAATGCTGGCTCTGCTCGCAACTGTCGTGCTTTTTTCGAATTTGGCGCTTGCCCAGGTCGTCGAGCTTGCCGGTAACTGCGATCAGGTTCGATTGCAATTAGGAGAGCTGATAAAAAAGCCTGACACAACTCACGTGGATAAGATCAAGGAAGCACTCGGGCTCGATATTCTGAATTCCTGCGACAGTGAAAACGGCCGGATAATCTGCTACCAGTGCGTAGATAAGGATGAGAATCTCCGTACGCTGCAACTTCTTCAGGAGCGGCAGACGAAGAAGTTCGTGTTGTTGGGTTTCGGATGCCGTTGCAACGATAAAAAATAACGCAGCGGATGCCTCGAGTGTGCCCGGTATAGCCGCTGGCTCAAGCAAGATTCAGGTGGTACGCTACCGGGTCTTTGAATCAAGAACTGCAAACAGCAATGCGGAGAGCAAGCTTGTTTGTCAGAATCCATGTGTCTAAAGAGTTTGGCACTCAGCGAGAACATTGGGAAGGGAGTTCAATAGACGGCATTGTTTGAAAAAAAGAAGCCACTTATGACTGTCCTGGCGGTTGGAGTGCTGTTCCTTTGCATTCTGTGTTGGCAATTTTACGCTGCAGCTTCTCCGGGTTTATTTGCGACAGTCCTGGCCAGGAATGGCGAAACTAGTCCTGCTATCCATACTGATCTTACAATTCTGAAGGGCCGTTGGCGTCGACCGGATGGAGGCTACGTTATAGAAATCAAAGAAATTGATTCCAGCGGCAAAATAGATGCCGCATATTTTAATCCAAATTTCATCAAAGTCTCGAAAGCCGAGGCTACGCGAGAAGGTGGGGCATTCAAGGTATTCATCGAACTACGTGATACTGGGTACCCTGGCTGCACCTACACACTAACCTATGATCCTCAGACCGATCGGCTCAAGGGGATCTATTTTCAAACTGCAATTCAACAGAAGTTCGACGTAATTTTTCTCAGAATCAAGTGAGAAAGTGGAACGAATCGAAACACCGTATAGTCACACGTCATGCGTGTTGCTTGAGTAGCCCGCAGGAACGCTCGCACCCTGGGAGTCCAAAATATGCCGACGCGTGTCTTTTTATGTATTTCCCTTGCTTTGCTGCTGAGCTCATTGATTTGTGCTCAGGGGTTGGCAATCGACAAACCCTTTCTTGCAGGGAACAGAGCAAAAGAGTCTTCTGCAAATCCTGAACGAGTTCAGACTCCGAGAGCGTTCATAGAATCTCGCTTGGGTGGCAAAATAATAAAAGTTGAAAGAGATCCGGACGTATTACAGCGAGCTGTCTTGCTCGTAGACCGAAGCGGCTCTGTCACCCGGCATGTGCTGGAAGTTGGCCCGAACACTGCGACGGATTCATGGGATGTAAGGATTGTCACACCCAACAGTGACTCCATGGGTATCCCACCGGTGATAATCATGCCTGGCTCACTGATTTCTCCATGCTGGTCCCAATGCAAGGGCAAGTGCGGTGAGAGCACTGATTGTCGCATGGAATGCCTTTTTAATTGCATTGTAGCTTCATGATCGACTCCGCACCCTGGAATCCAGGGGTCGCTGACGCAATAATCATGAATTAGGGGGGTGAAACATGAACGGAAAAAGGCTATTATTGGCAATCCTTGCGGTTGTCATAGCATTAATCCTGTCTATGACGCTGTCCACGGCCCAGCAGACCACCGGAACGCCGGGCTCGCCCGACGCCACAACGTCGATCGACGGCAAGCAGCTCCCACCGCCGGATGCGCCGTTTGGGGGCGTGATCAAGGAAGATGCCTTGCAGTCGAAACCATGGTGGGCGCCGCGTGTCGTGCCGCCCAAAAGTTCACCCAACGTCCTGCTCATCATAACGGACGACTCGGGTTACGGCGTGCCGAGCACCTTTGGTGGAGTCATCCCGACGCCGGCGATGGATCGCATAGCTAAAAACGGCCTGCGCTACAATAACATTCACTCCACAGCGCTCTGCTCGCCCACACGCGCAGCGTTGATTACCGGACGCAATCACCACTCGGCGGGCTTCGGTGTGATCTCGGAGCAGTCCACCGGCTTCCCGGGATACAACAGCATCATCGCCAGCGATAAGGCCACAATCGGCCGTATCTTGCTGGAACACGGCTACGCAACATCGTGGTTCGGCAAAGACCACAACACACCGGCTTTTACTGCCAGTCAAGTCGGGCCCTTCGATCAGTGGCCGACCGGAATGGGCTTCGAATATTTCTACGGCTTCGTTGGTGGCGATGCGAACCAATGGCAGCCCAACCTGTTCCGCAACACCACGCAGATCTACCCATTCGACGGGAAGCCGGACTGGAACCTGATCACCGCCATGGCTGACGATGCCATCGAATATTTGTATCGAATCCACCAGACAGCCCCCGACAAGCCATTTTTCATTAAATACGCTCCCGGCGCCACACACGCGCCTCATCACCCGACAAGGGAGTGGGTCGAGAAAATTCGGGCCATGCACCTTTTCGACGAGGGCTGGACTAAGCTGCGAGAGAGGATTTTTGAGAATCAGAAGCACCTCGGCGTGATCCCGGCCGACACGCAGTTGGAGCCCTGGCCGACGAATGTCATCAAGAATTGGGACGATTGCACTCCCGAGGAGAAAAAGCTCTACATCCGACAGGTGGAAATCTTCGCCTCGTATGCGGCCTACAACGACCACGAAATCGGCCGAGTGATCCAGGCTATTGAGGACATTGGCAAACTTGACAACACGCTCATTATCTACATCAACGGCGACAACGGCACCAGCGCCGAAGGCGGCCCACTGGGCACCCCCAACGAAGTCGCGTTCTTTAACGGCGTCACCGTACCCGTCGCCGATCAGATGAAATGGTACGACGTCTGGGGCACGGAGCAGACTTACAACCACATGTCCGCGGGCTGGTCCTGGGCGTTTGATACACCATTCACGTGGTTCAAACAGAACGCATCGAAGCTCGGGGGCATCCGCCAGGGCATGGCCATCTCTTGGCCGGAGCGCATTAAGGACAAAGGCGCCCTGCGCGAGCAGTTCTGCCACGTTATCGATATCGTGCCTACCATCCTCGAGGTCACCGGCATCCCCGCACCGGAGTACGTGGACGGCATTAAACAGGCACCCATCGAAGGCACGAGCCTGGCCTACACATTTAACGAAAAGAACGCCAAGGAACCGTCCCGACACAAGACCCAGTATTTCGAGATGATGGGCCAGTGGGCCTTGTATCACGAAGGCTGGCTATTGAGCACCAAGGTGAACCGAGCGCCGTGGGAGGCGTTCGGCGCAGCCAATCCCGACCCGCTCAACAATCAAGTTCTCGAGCTCTACGACCTGAACACGGACTTCAGCCAATCCCGGAACCTCGCGGACAAGTATCCGGACAAAGTGAAAGAGATGAAGAAGATGTTCATCGAGGAGGCGAAGAAGTATCAGGTCTTCCCGCTGGACGCATCGGTCGCAGCCCGTATCGTGGCCCCACGCCCGAATATCACCGCCGGTCGGACCGAGTTTGTTTATACCAAACCCATGGTAGGCCTACCGCAGGGTGATTCCCCGTTCCTCCTCAACAGTTCGTACACGATCGCGGCTGACATCGAAGTGCCGGAAGGCGGCGCCGAGGGCATGATACTGACGTCGGGCGGGAGGTTTGCCGGTTACGGCTTCTACCTCCTCAAGAGCAAGCCCGTGTTCATCTGGAACCTGATTGACCTTAAACGGGTGAAGTGGGAAAGCCCTGAAGCCCTCACTCCCGGCAAGCACACGATTGAATTCGACTTCAGGTATGACGGCCTAGGTGTTGGCACGCTGGCCTTCAACAACCTGAGCGGCCTCGGCCGTTCAGGTACCGGAACGCTCAAGGTTGACGGCAAGGCTGTTCAAACCATTACCATGCCGCACACGTTGCCAATGATCCTGCAATGGGACGAGAGCTTCGACATCGGCTCAGACACACTGACCGGTGTGAACGACGCGGATTACAAACCGCCGTTTCCGCTGACCGCCAAGCTCAACAAGCTGACGATCAAGGTGGACCGGCCGAAGTTGTCGCCCGAGGAGATCAAGAAGCTTGAGAATGCGCAAGCGGAAGCGCTCGACGGTAAGCCGATGCATCGCGTGCAGCCTGGACCTCATTAGTCCCGCATCACTGTCGGTGCGGTGGCAGCATGGGAGGAACCGGGCAGCTTATTCCGAGCTGTCCCTTTGGAAGATTCACGATCTACATGCTCAATTTTGAGGGGGAAGGAATGAAGTCGATACATGCATTAATAATAGTGACCATTATTTGCTGCTGCCTGGCTCCGCTAGCCTGTCCACAAGACGCCGATATGGGCCAAGCATGTCCTATCCTTCAGGAATTTGTTACATCGGTATCTCTTTTCTTGAATAACGCCACCAATCCGGTAGCGTGGGATCAGTGGGCTCAAATTGACGTGAATTTCAGAATGAAGCTTCAAAATCTGGCAAACAGCATGGCTGAAAACGATTCCCGCGGGAGTGTTGCCATCAATGAGTTGATGGTTACAGCGGAAGTCTGGAAAAGGCAAATGTTGGCCACATGGCAGACGCGAGATTTTCAAAACGACGAGGTGATGTGGAAAGCCTGGGGAATACTTCGGAATGTCTGCCCCGATCTGGCGCTTCCTCAAATGTAGCGAGGGCCGGCAATAGCGGCCTGCCTCTATTAGCACCTCTTGCCGGTCCAATTGGGGTTTTGAGGTGAGGTTTCACGCATTACTTTCAATGCAGAGGTTTCAAATGGAAGACACTGTCAAATTATAGGAACGCACGCCACGTTATTGGCAATAATGTCATTTCGGTTATACGAGGTGGACATTTGTGCGCTTCAAGATCTTCGGGGAAGGAGAAAGCAAATGATTGCTGGAAAGAAAATCCTGAGTAGCTGGTCCTATACACTGGCACTTTCTACGCTCCTGCTTGTGATGACTATTGCCATCCCGGGAAAAATCAGGGCTGCCACAAACGAACAAGATGCACACGCCATCGGGATCGAGGCTTATCTATATTTCTACTCTCTTATCACTATGGACATAACCCGCAAACAGTCCACGAACATCGAACCGGGTAAAGAATTCGGTAAAGGGCCGATGAACACGTTCGTCAACGTACCGGAATATCCGCCTGCCACCCTGAGGACGGTTGTACGGCCGAATTTCGATACCTTGTATTCCATAGCGTGGCTGGATCTCATGGCGGAACCTGTGATCGTTTCCGCGCCGGATACCGGTGGGCGATATTATCTGTTGCCGATGCTCGACATGTGGACGGATGTCTTCGCGTCTCCGGGTTGGCGCACAACGGGTACCCAGGCAAGCAATTTTCTCGTTGCCCCTTTGGGCTGGCGGCCCGATTTAAGAGATCGGTTCATCGAGGAGTTCAAACTCCCCAAGGACACACAGCGGATTGACGCTCCGACGCCTTACGTGTGGGTTGTCGGCCGCACCAAGACCGACGGCCCCAAAGACTACGATGCTGTTCACAAGATCCAGGCCGGCTTCAAGATCACGCCGCTCTCGCGTTGGGGCAAGACGCCGGAGCCTGTCCAGGTGAAAATCGATCCAGCAGTTGACATGAAGACGCCACCGAAACTTCAGGTAGACACCATGTCCGCTGATAAGTTCTTCTCCTACGCAGCCGAGCTTTTGAAGGTGATTCCGCCGCACCTCACCGATGAGCCCATCATTGCGCGCATGAAACACATCGGGATCAGAGTGGGGCAGAGCTTCGACTTCGCCAAACTCGATCCGGCGGTGCAGAAAGCGCTGGCAACGGTGCCGGAAAGCGCCCAGAAGCTCATGGAGTGGAAAGTGCCCTCGCTCGCGCGTGTTGTCAACGGTTGGTCGATGAACACGGATACAATGGGCGTGTATGGCAACTACTATCTGAAGCGAGCCATCGTGTCCCAGCTCGGTCTCGGCGCCAACCTCCCGGAAGATGCAATTTATCCGATGAATCTCGGAGATGAGACAGGCAAGTCCCTCGACGGCGCGAACAATTACACGATCCACTTCGATAAGGGGTCGTTACCGCCTGTGAGTGCTTTCTGGTCGATTACTCTTTACGATCAGGAAGGTTTTCAGGTCGCGAACAACCTGGATCGGTTCGCCGTCAGTAGTTGGATGCCGTTTGGGTACAACCCGGACGGTTCACTTGACCTCTATTTCCAGAATGAGAGCCCCGGCAAGAGCAGAGAAGCGAACTGGCTTCCCGCGCCGAAAGGGCCCCTCAATTTGACCATGCGCCTGTACGCGCCGAAACAGGAAGTTCTCGTGGGCAAATGGAATCCGCCGCCGGTCGTTAAGGTGCAGAAACTCCCGAGCGTGACAGGCGGCCAGTAGAAAATCGAGAACACCTTGCCTCTTTGCCACCCTCCCCTTTACCATGCGGGGTCTCGAAACCAAGTGATCTCACAGGGGGGAGCAAACCGCATGTCCGGCACTATTCTAAGCCCTGTTCCAATTCGTGCTCGATCGGAGAAAGGCATGTAAATCGAGAGGGCTGCGTGATAAGAATAACCGGGCATGGAAGAGTAACTTGCGAAAAGAGACTACGATGAAGCTGGGTGACCGCATTTCGTCAATCAATCAAGAATTGATCATGTGGATCGAACGTATCATTGCTCTGGCCCTTTTGCTGGGGGTGATAGGTTTCTTTTTGTCAACGGTGAAGACAGCTTTGGGACTAGACTGGAACTCTCTGACTACCCTGCACGAAATCAGTCAGAGAATTCTTCTGATGACCATAGCCATGGAACTGGTGCGGACCCTTATCTCTCACGAGCTGTCTTCCCTCATAAATTTGATGTCCTTTGTCATAGCCAGAAGAATGCTCGAACTGCAAACCCCATTCTGGGAGGTTCCGCTGGGGGTGGCCGCATTTGCCGCACTCATGGCCACCAGACGCTATCTCATGAATGGAGTGCAAAAAACTGCTGGAGCAGATGACATGGTCGGGAATGACGAATAATTGCACATCGATTGGATACGGAAGGAATGCCATAGAGTGCAGGCTTGCAATGTCGGTGCGCTACAGTCTCCGGCTCATGATACTGTTTCTCTGTTTCTTTTGGATAAACGGAGCAGAAGCAGCCACGGATTTGCATCCTCTTGCTCCTCCTGATGTTTCCAGCCCACGGGCAACACTCAAAACATTCCTGGAAACGGTGAACGATGCTGTCCAGTCTTACAAAGGCGGCAACAAAAAGAAAGCCGATGATCTTGTTGACCGTGCGACCGAATGCCTGAACCTTGAGAAAGAACCACCCGCTCTGAGGCACGTCATAGGTTTTTACACAATGCTGTACCTCAAGGAGACTCTGGATCGTCTAGAGTTACCTCCTTATGACGAGATTCCCGATGCTCGCACAGTCCGTGCAGATAAGATTTCCAGTTGGACAATACCTTACACTCAGATAACCATTGCCGCTGCGCAAGAGGAATCCTCTGCTCGACGATTCCTGTTTTCGAGTGACACAGTCCAGAATTCAGAAGCCTATTACGAGAAAGTAAAGGATTTGCCGTATACACCTGATTCCGGAAAAGGAGCCCTCCTGGAGCACTTCAGAGATTCGGGGAGTCCGGTTGTCTCCAAGGCCTTCATAAAGAGCTTGCCTGTATGGTTGAAATCGGAGATACACGGAGAAGCTGCGTGGCAATGGATCGGACTTGTCCTCTATTTTTGTATTGCTGCTGGAATGCTCGTAATTCTGTACAAGTATGGCAGTGGGGCTCTTGGTGTTCTGGACAAGAGATTTCATTGGAATCTCAAACACGTTGTTGGTGGTCTCATTTTTCCTGTGATACTGATCCTTTTGTCACGAGCCGGCCTGTGGTTCGTGGTGTACGGTCTGCACTTTATTGACGCTAATACCTACTTACCAATAGCATTTATTTTTCTTGTCATCTCCTATGTGGGCTGGATGTGGTTGATTGGAGCAGTATGCAATCGCCTTTCCGAAGCGCTTGTTTCAGTGGCCGGTTTTGTTCCGGAAGGCATGGATGCTCAGCTCATACATCTTGGTTTCCAAATTGTTGCGGTAATTATAATTGGTGTCGCCGCGATGTATTTGGGTTCACGTCTGGGGCTGCCTACCTATTCCCTCATAACGGGTTTGGGAATCGGCGGCCTTGCGGTTGCGCTGGCAGGCCGTGAAGCGCTGTCCAATATTATCGGAACCGTTATGATCATTCTGGACCGTCCCTTCAAACTGGGGGATTACATTATCCTCGGGGGGGGCGAGCGGGGTGAGGTTACTCAAGTCGGCCTTCGAAGCACACGCATTCGCACGAGAGACGACATCCTGATATCGATCCCCAATGCGGTCATTGCCAATGAGAAAATGATCAATGAAAGCGCCCCCTACTCCATGTCGCGGATACGGATAAAATTGGGAGTGGCTTACGGTTGCGACCTGGCAGAAGTTGAACGAATTTTGCTCGATATAGCAGAACATAACGAAGCTGTGTTGTCTCACCCTAACCCGCGCGTTCGGTTTCGGCGGTTTGGCGATTCCGCTCTGGACCTTGAACTGCTGTGTTGGATCGATCCACCGGAACTGAAAGGTCCGACGATCCATCACCTGAATTGGACGATTTACGAGGAGTTCCGGAATAAAGGAATCGAAATCCCGTTCCCGCAACGGGACATTCACATTCGGACGAGTTCATAGCGCCGGTTAATTCCATGAGATTTGCGGGACTCTTTTTCCATAGCAACGAAAGGACTGGATGCAATGCTGAAGAAAGCTGTGACGGTATTTGCTGCGATCGCTATATCCTTCGCGTGTCTCGGTGTATCGTACAAAGCAGTGGCCGCAGACAAGCCTCCCGCTGCTGCAACGGAAAAGCAGCAAGTCGGTGAAGAAAAGGCAATCCGTGTCTCGGCTGAAGAATTTACGTCAGCCTTTAATAGAGGCGATTCCAAAGCTATCGGAAATCTTTGGGCTGCAGATGGTGAATATGTGGACGAAAACGGCCGGGCATTCCGGGGACGAGAGTCTATCGAGAAGGAATATGCCGCATTTTTCGCTCAGCACCCTAATCTGAAGTTGGAGACAGCGGTTTCGTCCATAAAGATCCTGAACGCTCATGCAGCCATTGAAGACGGAACGTCCATACTGAAGAATACTGACAACTCACCGGTTTCGAGAGCTTCCTATACCGCTTTTCTTCTGAAGGAAGAGGGAAAATGGTTGATGGCGAGTGTCCGAGAATATCCCTTGCCTGCACCGGTAGCTCGACCGAACTTCAGGAATCTCGACTGGCTCATCGGAACATGGATAGCGGCCAGAGATTCCAAGGAGCTTGAATTCGCTTACAGGTGGATTGCCGACAAAAAGTTCATTGAACTCTCATACTCCGCTAAAGACAAAGGATCGCCAATCCGATCCGGAATTCAGGTCATAGGCATCGATCCTTCTACAGGCGAAGTGGTTTCCTGGAGCTTCGATTCCAATGGAGGCTACGGTCGAGGGCTCTGGAAACTCCTCAAGAAAGGATTGATCGTCCAATCCAGCGGAACGCTCCCTGACGGTGCCCCCACTGCTTCCACCGACATCCTGTCCAGGATGGACGACAACAGCATAAGGTGGCAGTCGGTGAACAGAACCGTAGCAGGACAGCGACTAGATGACAGTGAACCCGTTGTGCTGAAAAAGAAGGCCAAATAGCTTGACTCTTCGCATCAGGAACAGATCGAACGGCAAAATATCGATGAACTCAACTTCGAATACGAGGTCGATCATGAATAATCTTATGGGTATACTGCTGGCGGCAATATTGGTTGTGACCCTTCCCATGGAGGAAGTTTTCGCTCGGGGTTTTGGAGGCGCTCGAGGCGGCTTTGGCGGAGGATTCGACAGGGGAAGTATTGGTGGTGGATTTGACCGAGGCGATTTAGGTGGTGGATTCCGTGACCGAAGTTTCGGTGGAGGCAACTGGGGAGGAGTCAGACAGGAAGGATTCCGCCGTGACTTCCAGGGAGATGCCGAACGATTTCGCTCGGAGCGCATGGATTCATTCCGTGACAGAGAAGCACAACGCTTGGACCAGGACAGGAACAGATGGAGTTCACTTCCTGATCGTGATTTCGCAGGGACCTCGCGATCTCGTTTGGATAATTTTATCGGCATGCCCACTGACGCAGGTATCGGCCATCTCGGCGGAGAAGCCGGGCGACTGGATGCCTCTCGCAGCCTTTCCGCTAACATATCCCATACCCACGTCCCGTATATTCCACCTGAAAACCGGAGGGATCAGGCGTGGAACGTACGGCACAATTTTGACAGACACCACGTGTTCAATCCGGATTGGTGGCGACGTCATCCTGGAGCTTGGGTTGCCGCCGGTATAGCGGCCTCCGCCTGGACGGCCGCCTCATGGTCGAGCGCTGCTAGCTGGGTGGGATGCGACCAGATGCCCGAGGACTACGATTATGGCAGCACCGTGCTCTATCAGGGCGGAGATGTGTACGTTGAGGGGCAGTCCGCGGGATCTGATGACCAATATTACGATCAGGCAAGCTCGCTCGCAGCTTCCGGTCAAGACAAGAAGGACGATGACGCGAACTGGTTGCCTCTGGGCGTGTTCGGGATGGTCCAAGGCCAGCAAACCGATCCCACCATGATCGTTCAGTTGGCCGTAAACCATGAAGGCGTCATACGTGGCAACTGCTATTATGTGATTTCTGAAATCAACGTGCCTATTCAGGGAGCAGTAGATAAACAGACGCAACGTGTGGCGTGGACTGCAGGGGACAACAAAACCACCGTCTTCGATACCGGCCTGTACAACCTCACTAAGGATCAGGCTCCGGCGCTCGTACATTTTGGGAAAGACCGAACCCAGGAGTGGTTAATGGTTCGTCTTACGAGCAAGGATCAGGCAAAGAAAGATTCGTAAATTACTAAATCGGGAATTCCTGGAGTAAGTCTGGAGATGGCTCTTCCGTCCGGTTTGCGAACTCTTTTAGCGTGTCATCCGGAGGAAGAGCCAGCGCGAAAAATTGTCAGAATTCCATCAGAAATCGATTGCTTTTTTGTCAGTACGATGTTCAATTACTTCCAATGGGTCAGATGACTCAGTTCACGTACGATCCGAACGGTATTCATGATACCGTGATCGTCTTGTTTATTACATCGAATGGTTGACGAGAGGCTGCACTGCCGCTGAACACCCGGGTCGAGATTGTACTTAAGGGCTCCTGTGTGTTTCGTGGCAAAGATTCCGGAAGAGAACCAGACCGCCTTCACGCCCCGGGGGGCTTCTTCCATGAGAACCTACCCATGATTGACGAGACGGCCCACATTGTCCTGTGTGGCCGACCAGAGAACACTACAAAAGAATTACAAAGATCATTGCGCCGTTGAAGCTTTGGCCAGAGGAGAAGCGGACGTCCTTCTCGTGGTTGCAGTCGTGCCATCCCCTTGGCAGCGGACCGGTGGCCACATCCAATCACCGGAACCTACGGATTCTCAGCCATTCCTGGATGCTTTACTCTTGGATTCCGAGTTGCCGTTTCCGGCTGGACCGACATACCACGCTTTCTAAAATGGATAAAACAGGAAAACGTCTGCTACGCGGCAGCCAACCTTCTTGATGCAAGCGGTCAGGCCAGCGGGTTACTAAGGGAAAGCCATCAGGTTAGTGCAGATTCCGAGGCTCTGTTCCCGTCTCCAATCACCCGGCGATCGAGCAGGACATGAGAGTGACCCTGCAGATCCACCTGTGCCGCTTTTCCTGTCATCCGCCTCGCTGAGATCGGCAAAGCCAGGCCAAGGAAGTTTTGTCTGGGGGATTATGTAAAGAGATACCTTTAGAATCACATTTAATTGTCCATTTTTGTGAAATTATTATCGAAGTTTTGGGGGATAAGCTCGGCCCGGAACGTGGCCGGTGGACGTCATAACGAGAGGGGAAAAGGGACATGGTTTCTGTACGAACAAGGACACTGGTCCAGTTACTGACTGTTGTCGTACTCTGTCTGACATGCTTCGGAAATTTAGGATGGTCCGCAGAACCGGTCAGGATAGGCTTCTGCGTATCGTTAAGTGGAGTGTATGCACCGTTGGGGCGGGATTTGGCAGACGGCATCAATCTTTACATGGAGCAGATCAAAAATGCGGCTGGCGGTCGAAATATCGAGGTCATCGTTCGGAACACGAGCAGTGCCCAGGTCAGTCTAGCACTGGACACGATCTACAAGCTGATTGAAGAACAGAAGATCGATATCTTGGCTGGTATCGTGGATTCTCGGGTCGCTTACGCTGTTGCGCCATTGGTGGAGAAGCACGACAAACCTTTTGTCATATCCAATGCTGGAGCCGACGATTTGACTCAGAGAAAGTCCAGTCCACTTATCGTCCGAGCCTCGTTCAGCAGTAGTGGAGGATCGCATCCGTTGGGTGTATGGGCATACGAGCAAGGTTTTCGCAAGGCTGTGGCAATAGGACCTGCCAATCCTGCGGGGTGGGAGCAAGTTGGAGGTATGTGCAGGACGTTTAGTCAATCAGGTGGAAAAATAGTTCAAGAAATCTGGGCGCCTCTAGGAACTCAGGACTTTAAGCCGTTTCTAGCGAAGATTGATCCGAATGCTGACGTTATCATGGCCTTTTTCGGAGGTGGTGACGCTTTACGATTTGTTCAACAGTTTGCTCAGGCCGGTTTGAAAGGAAAAGTGGCGCTAATCGGTAAAGGGGATTTGGTTGACGAACAGTTGCTTCCTCAACAGGGGGATGCTGCTGAAGACATCGTTTCAGTATTACATTGGTCTCAATTGGCGGCTAATCCTGAAAACGCCAAGTTCAAGGAAGCCTTCTCTAAAAAGTACGGTCGTACTGCAAGCCAGTTTGCCGAGCAAGGATACGTGACTGGAATGGCTATAGCTAAGGCGCTTGAATTAACGAAAGGACAGGTAAAAGGGAAGGATTTCGTGAAAGCCATCCGATCTCTGGAGCTAAACGCTCCCCGTGGAATCATGCGATTTGATGATTTTGGCGGACCAGTCCAAACGTACTATGTTCGCAAAGTGAAACTGGTTAATGGTGAGCGGCAAAATGAAATCTTGAAAATCTATCCGTCTGTCAGCCAGTTCTGGAACTGGACTCCTCAAGAGTTTATGGCGATGCCACCCTACGTAGACATGCAGGGGAAATGGACTTCACAGTAATTCAGTGAGTTGTGGCAGTTTTTCTTGACAAGATCTTTGGGAAAACTTGGACAAGAGAGCTGCCACTCCATATAAATAGAGCTATAGAGTGTGATTTTGCGGCCGCTGAATAGTCCGGGACTACCTCGTTGTCGGAGAATTGCGAATTCGGCCAGGAAGTATAAATTGAACAATAGAGGATGGCGCGATTACAGCGCGATGCGCACCATCTGCAATTGCATGCGATGTAGTGTAATCCGGGTAATTGTCAAATCCCGGGGAGGAAAGCAATGATAGTAAGAAATTGGATGAGCACCAAGGTGATTACCGTAAACATTAGCGACAGCGTTCAAGACGCAATAAACCTGCTCATGCAGCACAATTCCAGCATCTTGCCGGTGGAAAGTGACGGCAAAATCGTTGGCCTGATAACACATCGCGATTTACGCAAGCTGGGGGATTCCAAAGGTCCCCGGCCCGATACGCGGAATATTCCGGAGGCCATCTTACAACAGAAGGTGGATACGATCATGTGCAGATCGATTATCGCTGTGCCTCCTGAGTACACCGTGGAAGAAGCCTCACAGCTTCTCCTGGAACGGAGGATTCCCGGATGCCCGGTCCTGGATCACAAGGGTCAGATCGTGGGAATCATAACCAAGAAGGATTGTCTTAAAGCTTTTACTGAAGCAAGCGGAGTGACATCCATGGGAGTCCTTTTCGGTTTTCTCGTTGAAGATCGGGAAGATTGCATCAATGACGTTCTCAAGGTGCTTCATAGACATGACGCTCGTCTGATGGCCATCATGAGCTTGTACGCGAATGCCCCGGAAGGTCACAAATTTCTTTACATCCGATGTTTTCATATTGATAACAGATCCATCCAGGAACTCCGCGATGAACTGGCGAACACTGCAAAGCTCATTCTGGTCGTAGACCGAAGCAAGGCAATTCGGGAGATGTACGCGGAATAAAGAAGCTATTCGTTTTTTACGGCTTCGGACATTTCAAGAAGATACCTCCTCTTTTTACGAGTTTCGACGCCATCGGACGGTAGTCGATCTTACCATTATCTGCTATAATGCCACCCAATCTGCGGCTTGCTCATTCATGCCAGGTAATGCATTCACAAATGAATCCAAGCCGTTGAACCAGGCATTGGTAGACTTTACGTACGCTGAAATCCCGAAAGAAAATTCTTGAGCAGAACTGAGGTTCCCAAACTGATGGATAGACCAATCGTTATCGTTGGAGGTGGAGTTGCCGGTCTCACGATCGCCAGATTGTTGGCCGGGAATGGCATCAAGAGCATCGTAGTGGAACGAGAAAGCATCCTCGGAGGACACGTCGGCCAATGGGCTTGCATGGCGACGGATACGTGTCTCAGGTGTCATTGCTGTTCCGTTGAGGAAATGGTGCATTACGCGCTCACATCCGACATGATCGAAGTGCGCACCGGCTGGGAACTGGCATCGATTTCTCCTTCCGCAGGGATTGCCAAGGAAGCACTGCTGAAGCAGACCGGAACGGCCAGAGAAGAGGTCGAGCAGGCTGGAGCTCTGGTTATTACAACCGGATTTAAACCGTACAATCCCGGCGAGAAGGTTCTGTTGGGACATGGCCGCCTCGACCAGGTATTCACGTTAGCTGAAGTAGACTCACTGTTGCGGACTGACAAGCTGTCCCTGTTTACCGGCGATGGGGATGGACTCAAAGTTGCCTTCTTTCAATGTGTGGGGTCCAGGGACGCCAGTTCCGGTGGGAATTACTGCTCACAATATTGCTGTCAGGCGGCGTTGAGGATGGCCCTTAAACTGATCCATGAAAATCCCCGGATTTCTATCACCCTCTTCTACATCGATCTGCAATTGGCCGGGAAATACGGCGGAGCACTCTTAAAGGCGGCTCGAGACAAGGGCGTTCGCCTGCTTCAAGGGGTACCCGGAGAAATCAGAAATTCAGAGGGCGCTCTGGAGGTCATTATAGAATCGGAGGGTCGAAATCTGCATGAGACTTTTGACCGTGTAATCCTGTCCATAGGACAAAGGCCGAACGCATTGGAACCATTTGCAGGGCAGTTGGGCCTTTCCGCCGATGATTTCGGATTCTTACAATCGAAAGATACGCTGGACAGCAGCCGAACTTCCGTTGCCGGTGTGTATGTGGCAGGAACCTGCTGTGGACCGAAAAACATTGAGAATACCGTGTCGCACGCAGGGCAGACTGCGGAAGCAATTATGGCGGATCTTCGAAGGAAGGGAATTTAAATGACCTTGAGGAATTCCAAAGAGGCACTGCAAACAGTATCCAATGGCGAAACAAGCCCGCGGGTTCTGATAATAGGAGGCGGCATTCCGGCTGTTATAGCGGCTCAAGCTTTGAAAACCACGGGCCTGCAGGTAACATTTGCGAGACTCCGAGACATCCCTGAGAATATCTATGTCCCCTATCCTTCTCTGGCCGACGATTTCACCAGGGATCTGCCTGTCCTTCCGGACGCGATCGAAACAATCGATGTCACGCAAACACCAGTTGTCGAGCGAACTCAGAGTATGTTCAGAGCCGTGTTCGAAGACAGGACGGAATCAGTATACGATTGTATCTTCTTGTCTCCCGGTGTTTCGCTGAAACCAATACCTGTGAGTCTTCCTCAAGAAACCGAGCTTTTCACTGCACATACCAGGATAGTCTCAGACGAGCGGATAGCCTTTTTGCTGGATTATGCTGAGTTAACCGCGCCCGCAGTGGGGATGTCCGCAATCCGCGTTGCTACCGATCACGTACGCAATGGGGGAGAGGCTCTCGTTTGTTTCAAGCATGCCCCTGTGCTGCATGTTTTCGGGGAAACATTGTATCAAGCGGCAAGAAGAGCCGGGGTGCGTTTTGTACGCTTCGGAGAGAAATTACCTGAAATTCAGGTTTCCGGCGACGAGGGAGGGCGCAAACGCTTTCACGTGGCGACTGAAGACGTCATTGACAGTGGAAACGAATTCGCCTGGGAATCTGACCGAGTCATAGTTGCAACCGGGCCGGATGCTTCGTCAATTCCGGTATGGGCACAGAAAATAATCAAAGGCGATCTTGACGGCCGGGGATTCATGTTGACCGACAGTATCGATTCGAGCTGGGGTCGATCTCTGCAAAGCGGAGTGTTCGTCGTGGGAGGAGCTACAGGTAATCTGGACTACATTGGGTCCACGGCTCAAGCTTACGCTGCTGCCGCTGAAGCGAGGGCATGGATAGATGACTCCCTCCTCAAGCGCAACAAAGAGACACTTTCAATTGATACGTCATGCGTTCGATGCCTGACGTGCTACAGGGTATGCCCGCATGGCGCATTGTCTTTACAGATAAACACTTCTCGTTCACACATCCAGCCGTTATCCTCATTCTGCGTCGAATGCGGGATATGCGCTTCAGTGTGCCCTGCTGCCGCGATTACCTTGACCGCTTGCCCCCAGGAATCCATCAATGCCTTTATCAACGATGTGAACCCCTCCGACCTGCCCAAGACGACTTTCGTGTTTGGCTGTAAACGATCGGCGGGGATGATGGCCAAATCGATGCAGATGCCTGAGAATGCTCGTTTCTTGGAAGTTCCCTGTGCGGGAAGCGTGTCGGAATATTCCATTTGGTCGGCATTAGCCGCTGGAGCCAAAGGGGTGCTCGTCGTGGGATGTCATGACGGTAATTGCCATTCCCATATCGGCACGAATTTGGCCGCAGCACGAGTTGAGCAGGCCCGGAGCATCGGGATCTTTGATGGCAATCCGAAGATCGGCTATTCTACCGTCGCGCCAAATGAGTTTGCTCGTTTTCAGCGATTGTTGAAGGAATTCTTGCAGATTGAAGAGTGAGTCTTTGCAGGAGGGGATTCACAGACCTCAAGGTTCGATTTGTGTTGAGAGAACCTGCTCCAGGTGACTATTGAGGAAGATGAATCATACCATTTTGCATTCAAGATGCTAACTGCACTGACCTCTGGCTCCGCAGGTCACTGGCACCCCTGTATCCGTGCCCAATGTCAATCTTGGGTGCCACGGACCTGCCGTGTAGGTCCGTGTTACCGCCTCAATAAGAAATATCTTGATTGCAAGTCCGTATCAATTGCTAAAGGGTTTATTCTCGAACATTACCGCTCCGTAGAGCTTTTCTGATTCATCTTCCGGATTCGCTACAGAGGCAAACTGGTCTCGACCATGCGCACGAAATAGCTCGCACCAACCGGCAGTGCTTTGTCGTTGAAATCAAAGGCCGCGTTGTGAAGAGAAGCAGAATCCTCGCCGTTTCCAATGAACGCGAAAACTCCGGGAATTCTTTGCAGGTAGTACGCGAAGTCTTCACCTCCCATCATTGGAGGGAGTTGAACTACTCCATCATCGCCGAGCAGGCCTTTTGCCACACTGATTGCGTGTTCGCATGCAGGTGAAGCATTGACCAGCGGTGGTGTGCTCCGTCTATATTCTATGGAGGCTGTCACTCGGTGCGCCGCGGCCAGACCGTCGACGATCGCCTTCATTTCCATCGGAACAGGTTTTCCATAATCGGGGTTTAGATAGCGAACCGTGCCCATGAGCCGCACGCTTTCGGGAATGACGTTGTGCAAGTTGGAACTGGACTGGATGCTCGTCACGGCAACCACCACCGAATCGATGGGATCTACAGTACGCGATGCGATTGTCTGAAGCCGCGAAATCATTGCTCCAGCCGCTGCAACAGGATCCCGCGCCAAATGCGGAGCACCCGCGTGCCCACTGCGGCCGTTGACGGCGATCTTGAAATTGTCTACGGCAGCCAATGCGGTTCCGGGTGTGATGCCCATACGTCCGGCTTCCAATCCGGGGAAGCTGTGAACCGCATAAATAGACTGCACCCCGTAACGTTCGAGGAATCCCTGTTCGAGCATGTGCTTCGCTCCACCGGTGATTTCCTCGGCAGGCTGAAAGACGAACACCACGGTTCCTCTGAACTTTCGGGATAATGAAAGATGCTTTGCCGCACCCAGGAGCATCGAAACATGGCCGTCGTGTCCGCACGCATGCGTGACACCGTCCACTGTGGACTTGTGGTCGTGAAGACCCTGATCGGAAAAGGCAAGAGCGTCCATATCGGCTCTCAATGCTATCACGGGACCGTTATCGTTCTTTAGAATTCCCAGCACTCCCGTGCTTCCCACGCATTCCACTATCTCATCCAATCCGAAGGACCTGAGCAATTCCGTGACCTTGGCTGCTGTCCTGTGCTCGTGAAAACTGATTTCGGGATGCCGGTGAAACTCATGACGCCATCTCATCATCTCATCGTGTATTGCAACTATTCCGGGGATAAGATCCATCAACATGTCCTTACTGCATTCACAAGTTGTCGGCCCCACGCTAGAGTGAAACTCGGCAAGGTGCTGGGACGTTTGTTCTGCTCAGCCGCGTGTATTGTATACGGGCGTGACTCTTTGGTAATCGGCAAAACGGGCATTCGCTCCCTTCTCCGGGAACAATTCTACTGTTTCGACCGATCCTGCGTCGTTATCCTCATAAGGGGTGTCCAGCCATTTCCGGGTCTTTGCCCTCAATATCTGCTCACTTTATCGAATTCGCGGATGGCTGTGTCGCTTCACGAGTATACTCCCTAATCTCCAGCTCGTATAGAAATCATCCAGGAGAAATATATCGTGATATTAGATGCTGGGAAACACGATTGTCATATGGGAAGGAGGGTTGTCTCGGCCTGGGACTAAGACTATTCTTGCCTGGTTTCAAGAAATGTGGCTTCTCCGAATGATTTGCCATCCGAAGATCTCTTCTTCTGAGAATGGCAAGAAACGTGCTATACCTCGAAATGAGCAAGTGATACATGTTCAGTAATGAGCCTCTCATGCCTATCGAATACGACGCGGGGAGGCTGTCTCAATTCAGGAAGACGGGTGAACAAAGAAATCTCTGACGTAGGGGAGAACGAGTGGCAATAATTACCATCTCACGAGGATCATACAGCAAGGGAAAAGATGTTGCCGAAAAGGTAGCGCTTAAGCTGGGTTACACTTGTATCTCCCGAGATCTGCTCGTCGAGGCTTCGGAACAATTCAACACTCCTGAAATCAAGCTGATACGGGCTCTGCACGATGCGCCAACGATACTGGAACGATTTTCTCATGGCAGAGAGAAGTACTTGGCCTATTTTGCCTCTGCTCTTCTTGAAAAGGCTCAGAAGGACAACGTTGTATATCACGGCTTGGCCGGCCATTTCTATCTCCAGAATATCGGTCATGTACTGAGTGTGAGGATTCTCGCGGATTTTGACGATCGCGTTCGGTTCGAAATGGAGCGCGAGGGTATTTCGCGGGAGGAGGCAGCGCATATCTTAAAGAAGGATGATGAAGAGCGGAGGCAATGGAGTCTTAAGCTCTTCGGCATTGATACGAGCGATCCCACACTGTACGATATGGTTCTTCACATTCGAAAAATCTCCATAGACGATGCGGTGGACCTGATAGTCAGCACAGCAGGACTGGAAGGTTTCAGAACGACTGTGGAATCTCTGAGCGCTGTCGACGACCTCACCTTGGCGGCAAGAATCAAGGCGGAAATCGTGTCGAACTATCCGACCGCAAAAGTGACTGCGCAGCAAGGTGCTGTGACAATCTGGGTGGAATCTGAACTTTCGTCGGGAAAGCGTTCGGTAGAAACTGTTCGGAGCTTGACAGAGATGGCTCAGCGTATTCCCGGCGTTAAAGAAGTGTACGTTAAAGGAACGAATGGAATTATCTTTGCTCCCGAATGACCTTAGGACAAGAAATGTCCCTGGTCGAATCGATCCTGAGCTTGGGGCTTCAGGATCGCGTCTCATTAATATCCAAGAAAAGGCGTCAAGTGATGGACGTGACGGTCAGTCAATACAGATTTCGGTATCGCTCTCTTGCCTCCAAGATGTTCTTCGCCACCTTTGCGGTCTCCGTTATACCGCTTCTTATACTGGGGGCCGTGGCCAGACATTATTTTGTTTCCTCTTACAAAGTTGAGGTACAGCAGCGATTGAAAGAAATCGTGCTGAACGGACAGGCGCAGTTAGAGAATATTATCCAAGCCCGGATTATCGCCCTTCGAGCGCTGGCTCAAAACCCTTCCCCTTCATTCGGAACGAAATCCTCTGTCTCCGAGAATTTCCAGGTGCTGAGATCAATGTTCGGAGACACGGTCCAGTCACTGGTTCTATTGGACTCCCAGGGGAACAGGATCGCATGGGTCCCAGATAGTGTCGACGATCATCCTGCCGATTCATCGATTTTCCCGTTTCTACAGCAGACCAATGAAAGAGGACTTTATATAACCGATGTTGTAACGGAAAAGACGCGTGGGAACAGTTTCACGATTGCTCTTCCTGTGGAACACGACGGGAAAAAAGGGATCTTTTTGGCAGCATTCCGCACCGATCCTCTGATGCGGGTCCTCGGCGGACTCGACTTGGAACCGATGGCTCGAATATTCATCATCAACAGAGCAGGACAGATTCAGGTGGCATTTCCTGCTGAAGCTACACTTCCGGGAGGAGTTGTCTACGATGAACGAGCTTTCGGACAGGAAAACTGTGCTGTACCGGAAATTAACGAACACCCCGAGGGTTCCACTATTTGCCTGAATTTGAGAATCACGAATACGCCTTGGATGTTGACCCTTTTCGAAGAAAAAAAACATGCTTATGCCGCAATCTACGACGCACGCCGTTCGTCGATCGCAGCCGTTTTCCTGGGAGCTCTTATTTTAGGGCTGGTTGCAGCGTTTGTGTCGAGGCGTCTGGCCCATCACGTGGCACACATGGATCAGGAAAAACAGTTGATGAACGAGCAACTCATGCAGACGGCGAAGCTCGCCTCCCTGGGAGAGATGGCAGCCGGAATAGCCCATGAGATAAATAACCCACTGGCCGTCATGGTCCAGGAAGCCGGCTGGATGCAAGATCTACTGGATGATGGAACGGAAAATATCCGGGAGAACGTACCTGAATTCAGCGTCGCATTGTCCCGGATCCAGGCGCACGGGAAACGATGCCGGAGCATCACGCACAAACTCTTGAGCTTTGCTCGCCCGGTGGACCATAGGGCCGAGATCGTCCAACTAAACAACATTGTCGAGAATGTCATGGAATTGTATTCGCATAGATCTCAAGCCGGCAAACTTACCTTTACGACCGTGCTTGCACCGGATCTTCCGGAAGTGCACGTGTCGCCTTCCGAGGTGGAACAAATACTGGTGAATCTCGTCAATAATAGCCTGGATGCAATGGAACACGGTGTAGGAAGCATCACGATCACGACCAGGCTCCATGGCCATTTTGTTGTTGTCGATCTGTCGGATAACGGTCCCGGTATCCCGAAAGAGTATCTGGCCAAGGTTTTCGATCCGTTCTTTACCACAAAGCCGGCTGGAAAAGGTACCGGCCTAGGACTTGCCATCTGCTACGGTATTATGAAGAAACTGAGAGGCGACATAACAGTCACCAGTGAGGCAGGACAGGGAACCACGTTTCATCTGTTCTTCCCCCTTGTTTGACCGAAGATTACGCCTATAGCACCGGGACATCTCATGTCCTTTCCCCTGTAGCGCACCTGTTGGTGTGTGACGTTTATCGCTTTTGGACAGGGAAAATGTGCATGGATCGTTCCGTTCCAACTTTCAACATGCTCTACATTCTATGGAAACCCCACCATTACTGCATGCCCCATCGCTCTGAGCGCATCTGAACGCTACATGGGATACTTCTCTGCCTTGCAAGGAAAAAGACGGTCAAGATGGCGAGGCCACCGTACAATTGAGCGATAATGGCCAAAGAGGGTACAGAGAGTGGCGTGTGCCTTGACACGGAACCTCGATGGTTTTAGAATGTTTATTTGAAGATAATCATTATTGCCAAAGAACAAACGACGGCAGTAAGAAGGGACCTGATGGCTGTTAATGATTCAAGAGAAAGTGAAGCCCGTTTCCAAGAAATGCTTTCGAAGCTCAAGGATCACGATTGCCGAATCACGCCCCAGCGTTTGGCAGTGCTGCGAATCCTTGCCGGCTCTGAAGAACATCCCAGCGTTGAGGACATCTACGAGAAGGTGAGGAGCGAGTTTCCGACAACGAGTCTGGCAACTATCTACAAGACTATTGCATTGCTTAAGAGTCTTAACGAGGTTCTCGAACTGGGATTTCCGGATGGGAGTAACAGATATGACGGGAATAAGCCGTTTCCCCACCCTCACGTGATCTGTATCAGGTGCCGGAAAATTATGGATCCTGAACTCGTGAGTCTGGATGATCTCAAGAACGAGATAAGCAAGAAGACAGGATTTAAAATTCAACATCACCGCCTGGACTTCTTTGGCATGTGTCAGGAATGCCAAAAGGCCACATGACAGTCTTCTAATTACTGAGGGAATAGTTATTGAGAGATAAGGGGTCAGCCAGGAATCATTTCTGGCTTCATAGATCGAGATCTAACCACACCACTTGAAGGAGAAAGGGAGGACACGAGATGCAAAAAAATGAACCCGGATTAGTCGGCGATTTGACGAAAATAGGAAATCTCATGAATGAAGAGAGCAAGTGCCCGGTAACTGGTGAGACAAGCAAGCAAGCATTTCGCAGAGGCACGTCGAACCGGGACTGGTGGCCGAACCAGTTGAACCTCAAGATCCTTCATCAGAACTCTCACATGTGCAATCCGATGGGGGGGACCTTCAACTACGCTGAGGAATTCAAGAAACTCGACCTCAAGGCAGTGAAGAAGGACCTGTATGCGCTGATGACCGATTCGCAGGACTGGTGGCCCGCCGACTACGGTCACTACGGACCTCTCTTCATCAGGATGGCGTGGCACAGCGCAGGCACGTACCGCATGGGCGACGGCCGCGGCGGTGCGGGGTCCGGTAGCCAGCGCTTGGCGCCCCTCAATAGCTGGCCGGACAACGTGAACCTCGATAAGGCGCGGCGTCTGCTGTGGCCGATCAAACAGAAATATGGCAAGAAGCTCTCCTGGGCCGATCTTATGATCCTCGCCGGCAACTGCGCCATTGAGTCGATGGGACTCAAAACCTTCGGCTTCGGCGGCGGGCGCGAGGACGTCTGGGAGCCTGAGGAAGACATCTACTGGGGCAGCGAGGACATCTGGCTCGGCGACAAGCGCTACTCTGGCGAACGCGATCTCGAGAACCCGCTGGCCGCAGTGCAGATGGGCTTGATCTACGTGAACCCGGAAGGGCCGAATGGTAATCCGGACCCGGTCGCCTCGGGACGCGATGTCCGCGAAACCTTCGCGCGCATGGCGATGAACGATGAAGAGACCGTCGCTCTCGTCGCCGGAGGACACACGTTCGGCAAATGTCACGGAGCTGGCGATGCGGCGCATGTGGGTCCTGCTCCCGAAGCCGCCGGCATCGAGGAGCAAGGGCTCGGCTGGAAGTGCAGCTTCGGGACCGGCAAGGGCTGCGATACGATCGGCAGTGGCATCGAGGGCGCATGGAAGCCGAACCCGACCAAGTGGGACATGGGCTATCTGAACACGCTGTTTAAGTACGAGTGGGAGTTGGTCAAGAGCCCGGCCGGCGCGAATCAGTGGTTGGCCAAGGACGTGGCCGAAGAAGACATGGTTGTTGACGCTCACGACCCCTCGAAGAAGCACCGGCCGATGATGACCACCGCGGACCTCTCCCTTCGCTACGACCCGATCTACGAGCCGATCGCGCGGCATTACCAGCAGAACCCTGACGAATTAGCGGACGCCTTTGCCAGGGCGTGGTTCAAGCTGACGCACCGCGACATGGGCCCCCGCTCGCGCTATCTCGGTGCGGAGGTCCCGGCCGAGGAACTGATCTGGCAAGACCCTCTGCCCGCAGTCGATCATGAGCTGATCGACGCTCAGGATATCGCAGACCTTAAGGGCAAGATCCTTGCTTCCGGCCTGTCCATCTCGGAACTGGTTTCGACCGCATGGGCGTCGGCATCCACGTTCCGTGGCTCCGACAAGCGCGGCGGTGCGAACGGGGCGCGAATTCGTCTCGCACCACAAAAGGATTGGGAAGTCAACCAGCCGGCCAAACTGAAGACCGTGCTGCAGACCCTCGAGGGAATCCAGAAGGACTTCAACAGTGCGCAATCTGGCGGGAAGAAGGTGTCACTCGCCGACCTGATTGTCCTGGGTGGATGCGCAGGTCTCGAGCAAGCTGCGAAGAATGCCGGTTACGAAGTGACCGTTCCCTTCACGCCCGGACGCACGGATGCGTCGCAGGAGCAAACCGACGTGGAGTCGTTCGCCGTACTCGAACCGGCTGCAGATGGGTTCCGTAATTACCTCAAAACCAAGTACGCCGTATCGGCAGAGGAACTGCTGGTCGATCGTGCGCAACTGCTGACTTTGACCGCTCCTGAGCTGACGGTTCTCGTCGGCGGTATGCGCGTTTTGAATGCCAACTTCGGGCAGTCCCAGTACGGCGTCTTCACGAAGCGACCGGAGACGCTCACCAATGACTTCTTCGTGAATCTGCTCGACATGAGAACCGCGTGGAAGGCAACCTCGGAAGACGAAAACCTGTTCGAGGGACGTGATCGCGCAACTGGCGAACTAAAGTGGACAGGCACCCGTGCCGACCTCGTCTTTGGTTCGAACTCCCAACTTCGGGCCGTGGCGGAGGTCTACGGATGCGAGGACTCCCAGGAGAAGTTCCTGCGCGATTTTGTAGCGGTGTGGAACAAGGTGATGAACCTTGACCGCTTCGACTTGGCCTGATTGCGCACAAACGTTTTCGAATGCTTCTGAATCGTATTCTGAAGTGCAAGTCGGCGGTTTCGAAACTATGGCCGTCATGAATTGGCGGGTGTTTTGGACGTTCATAGGAGCTAATTGCCGATCCATATGAAGGCGGCGTTTCAATACAATCTGAAACGCCACCCTTTCTTTAGGCCCTTACAGTCTGTTGGTCAGAGAATTTGGAACCCAAACACATGACAGGCAATAATAAGAATCAATAACAGATTAAATAAGACTTCACCCGTTTCGCGCACATGTGGTTGGAATATTATTGAGGCTCCGTGACTCTCCCAATAAATAGAATACAGTTTGAAGGATTATGCCGTACTACAAACATGAAGGGATGATCCGCCCGGAACACCTTCGGTTCCGTTGGAGACGAAGGCGTGTCGTCAGCCCCGCCAATGCATCGGCAATCCAGAGTAGCGGCCCAGGCCTCCGTTCCTTCTTCTGTTACATCGATGCCGGCCTCGTGAATCGCTCCTGCCATGAAAAGCTGGTCTTGAGGGGATCTGGGACCGCTCATACCTGAAAAATTCGCCTTGAAGCGCTCAAACGGCAGCTTTATACCCAGTTTCTGGAGTGCATCCGATAAACCGAATCGAGAGTTTATGAAAAATCGCGGGAGATACACGATTACTCCCCATCTCCACGAATCCAGCGAATCGATCCATGAAGTCAGTTTTTCTGGAGTGAGTGTTTTCTCCAGTGCAGGAAGCCCATCTTTGGAACGAGGAAGAAACACCACCATTGAGTATTCATCCCCGCTGTACGGCAATTCTACTCCTTGCATATCCTGGTTTTCCATGTACTTGAATCCCCTCTGAGCGTTCATGAGTGGGACGGATATTTCCCTGCGATTAAGGAGGAAAAAAATATCATTCTTAGTCCTATTTTTCTTGAACTCATCCGCCCACGCACAATTGAAATAGATGGCGTTGGCAGCCAAAATGGTGGCAGGAGATACCTCATTGGATTTCAGACTCACCATTTGCCTGATTTTGCCCTGGGTTTTCTCTGCAATCCAACTATTGATCGCTGTTTCAGCTTCGCCCAGATTCCGCCGAAAATCGACTTCCTTTATTGCGATGCCGTAATAAGTGAAGAGAACATTCTGGTATTCTTTGAGAAACCCATAGTCCTTCTGCCCCCAGAGTGCATTTGCAGCCGATAACACACCGTTCGCAGAGACTATGGAGCAATCCAGATAAGAAATCAGGGAACCTAGAGTCGGATGCAAAGGAACTTCAAGTTTATCGATGTGCAACGCTTTCGCCATTTGAGTCCGGGTCTCGCCTTTGGCTCCCTCGTATCCCATTACAAGTGTTGCAAAGACGCTAAATGGAGACAGCACAAGATTGTCTTCTCTTTCCAGGACCTTCCGATAAAGATCAATACTGAAGGCAGTGATTGCTTTATTGCTCAAGGTGAGGTGATTGTCTGCATTGTCGAGTTTTCTCTCTTGCCGTTCTTCGCATTCGCGGATCAGGCGCTGATCACCCCTAGGTTTGCGCCCAAAGCGATAGGAGCAATCACTCTTATTCACCATGGATTCTGTGAAGCACACCTCCATCCCGCCTGATTGATGGGGTAATCTACGACCGACGCCCTCCCCGACAATGGGAGGAAGCATCTTTTCGACGCCGCTCCGGGTGAGATCAGTGCTTATCCTGAAAATCTTCCGTGTATTATTGCCTTCCTGCGGAGTCCCTATCCTCGAACACACCCAGATTTCGTTTCCGTGAACACTGAAAAGAGTGTCGCATTTCCCGGAACCTCCGCGAAAGCCGTAATACGGACCAACCAAGGATCGGAGGTGACCTTCGGTGAACTCCCATTTCGCAGGATCGCAGTTGAAATCTTGAAGTTCAGTCTTTAGACGATCCAAAGCGTTGCTAAGTCGCTTAGCGTCAGACTCAACTTGTTTGTCACAGTATTTGCATTGATTTTGGTGCCACAGTCTTCCAGCCCATATTCCAACGGAAATCAAAATGAGGATCGGGACCAAATAGAAGAGAACTCTGGTTCGATAGTTACGACTCTTGCGTGTCACACGGTTCATCGTTGGTTGATCCCCCTCTCGAAATGAAGAATTTCATTCCACAAAAAAATGAGTTTTGCTTGGCTGGATTTGAAACTCCCAAAGAAAAGGAGTTAACTCAAGAGTATGTAAGTAGCTAACCTTTGTAAATCGTTTTCTGTCGGTAAGGTTTTGATTAATGTTGATACATGAGTCAACTCACTACTATGGTTTTCTTCTGCCACTTTTGTAATCCGCAAGCAGCCCCAAAATCGGGACAAGTGCATTCGTATGTTTGTGATTTCTCGTTCAACTTATGAGTGCGCGAAAACTAACTATCTGGCGGTGGAAACTATAATGGCCGAATACCAACTGTCTTCTGCAATTTCGAGATCCTGAGGAACTCTCTGTGGCTGGTCTTTCCTGGAAACAGAATAGGGGAAACAAACATCCAGGTACCTTCCCATAAGCCTTTAGCCCTTTCCAAGGTCCCTTTTTTGCCTGGAGTTTTGAGCGTCAAAGCGGGGGGGCGTTCATGACAGGTGTTAGTGTTAGTGTATTCGTTGTAGACGAATTATTGGGTTTTTAAGACAGGGCAGCTCTCAGGCAGAGCGAAAAAAAGGACCCGGTTATTACCAGATCCTTCGTATTATTTAGCACTTGATTGGTGGGCCGTCGGGGGCTCGAACCCCAAACCTACTGATTAAGAGTGCGTTGTTTCTTACATTGACGCAACAAGACACCTATCGACCACACATGACAAAACCTCTTGACTTCAGGGTGTTATACAGATAACCATAGCGACTGAAGTAGACAACTGATACCTCAAGTTTCCGCATTCAGGTTACCGCTGAGTTACCGCTTTTTTTGATAACCAGCCAGAATGCAGAGAGAGAAAAATGGCAGAGAGAAAATCTATTCCAAAATTCGTCGGAGTCTTTTATCGCGAATCCGAGAAGAGGAAATGGCGAGAAAAACCAGACAAAATATATTGGATCAGCTTTAAAGATATGCATTCCGGAAAGCTCCGCTGGGAACGATGTGGCCGCGCAAGCGAGGGCTGGTCACCAGAAGCTGCCCAAAGACGTCGCTATGAACTGATGGAAGCGGACAGATCCGGAGACTATAAGACCAAACAAGAACGGAAACAGGAAAATCTGACGTTTGGCGAGCTGATGACCAAATATCTCGAATGGGCAGATGATAACAAGAAAAGAGCGCGTGATGACCGGAGCCTGAACAAGACTTGGCTCGAGCCGCTGTTTTCCAAAAAGACGCTTTCCCACATTACTCCTCTGGACCTGGAACGTCTCAAGAAAACTATGCGGGATGCGGGAAAAAGTGATGCAACTCAGAGACATGCGTTGTCGCTTGTTCGGCAAGCGATTAACAAAGCCATTGAGTGGAGATTATGGAGCGGTGAGAATCCGTGCAAAGCTATCCGATTCCCGAAGCCGAATAATGCCCGACAGAGATTCCTTTCTCAGGATGAAGCAGAGCGGTTGTTTAAAGCGCTGGAAGTGAAAAGCAAACAAATAGCTCGTATTGCGAAAATGAGCCTCTATTCAGGCATGCGGTTATCAGAGATTTTGTCTCTGCGATGGTCGAATGTGGACCTTCGGAACAACATCATAACAGTGCTCGACAGCAAGAATCAAGAATCAAGGCCGATTTTTATTACTCCACAGATTAGGTCCGTTTTGGACGAACTCACCCCTGGGGAACCGGACGAATTGCTTTTTAAGTCGAAGCAAGGAAGGCCTGTTCAATGGCTTTCAAAATCTTTCGGAGACGTGGTCCAACAAATCGGATTGAACAGGGGCATCTCAGATCCCCGAGAGAAGATCAGCTTTCATTCTTTGAGACATTCATTCGCGAGCTGGTCAGTCATGGCCGGAACTCCATTGTATATTGTAGGAAAAGCACTCGGGCACAAGACTTCAGCAATGACTCAGAGATACGCGCACCTGAGTCCGGATAGTCAAAAAGCAGCTTTCTTAGCCGTAAGCCACTTTGCCGAGAAATCCAAGGAAACAGAGGTTCCAACGGAAGCCGATAAGAAAGGATGACAGTGTCCTGGAGCGATGACGATCGCCCTGTATCAAAAAGTGTCGAGATTATGGCCGCAGGAGATAAAGCCGAGTGATGATGATCCGCTCGCTTCATCACTGGACAGAATTCTCCTAAGATCAGAATTGATCATGCTCGTGGCTCCGCTTGTTACTGTCGAAGTTGCACGGCATGCGGTCATAGTACGATTGGACAGTCACGAATTTCAACCTTATTAAGTTCCAGAGGAACTTTTTGAAACTAATCATGGATCCCCGTTCAAATCTTGATGGCATAGGCAGGATTGTCCGCTAAATGCTGGTGATTTTTACCACTTTTACTATACACCGAGACTGCATCGGCTGGCCACATGAAGATCCTCTTGTAACGGGCCGCTTTTTTGAAGGTCGTCCCGATTGGTCGCATAGACCTCAGGCTTTTGCCGCATTACCTAGTCGTCAACTTGTAGCCCTTGTCATGAAATTGCTCAGAAAAGTGACAAACCTATTTCAGCGCAGGACACTCTGCTGGCGTTAACGTGAAAAAAAGAACTCTGTTGCAAGCAAGTGTAGAGGTTCTCGAACAGGTCTTGACAGTCCACATTTGGCCCTTATAATTTTGCCAAGGTGTTTATTGCTGCAATCTTCAAAGAGGTTGCGGAAAAAAAACAGAGCAGTCTCTATTCCCGAACATCCCCTATCTCCTTCCTGGAGAGCTTGGCTGTCTCGCAGTGAAAAGAGACCTCTTTCGCCGTGGCGCGTGAAGACCGCCACTGGAGAATTGAGGTTTGTTTATGCAGGACAGAAGCAAGGGCTCCCAACCTCCCTCTGAAAATTCCAACAATCAACTCTCTGTATTTCTCACTCGTGAAGCCGTGGCTACGCGGTGGTGCGTTTCTCTTAGGACTATAGACCGCCGTCGTCTGGATGGCTCTCTTCCGTGGGTGGACTTGAATCGCGGGCGCGGGCGCAAGCCGATCGTTCGTTTCATGCTGAGGGACATTGAGGATTACGAGCAGAAAGGGAGGTTGGAATGCAGATAGGGCGATTCTGCTTGGTTAGCGGGCGCGTGTACCCTCTCGTATGACGAGATAGTCTGGACAATGCACGCGCCCACACCTCAGAACCTGCAACTCAGGGCGGCAGCGCTCGAAGAGAAAGGATGGTCGAGCGCAAATTTGCGCTTCGAGAAGAAATCGGAGAAAGCCGCGGCAATTCTTAACGTGAGAAACCACGCACACTTGAATCCGCTGCCAACGTCCTCAAGTCAGGAATTCCTGCGTTGGTTCAAGCGGTTTCAAGTGGGGACGTGTCCGTAAGCGCCGGCGAGATAGTGGCCAAGATGCCGGTTGAAGAACAAGCAAGCATTGTGACCAGCGGCAAGGACGCTATCGTCAAGGCTGCTTCTCAGGCTCGAAATGCAAGAAAGTCGGCAGCGAACAAGCTTCGCACTGGCGTGGAAACGAGTCGGGCCAATGAACAACAATCGACCGTGGAAGAGGACGCTTCTGTTGTCCCCTGTGATGGCTCGGGCATCTAAGGCACTGCAACGACATCCCGGGAGAGCGATTCGGGTGCGACAGAAGGAAATACTTACCAATTGACGTCTACCGAGGCGGAACTCATCAATTTCATGAGGCAAGCGCGCAAAACCGCAGCAACTTGGGTAATTGCCGGCAAGGGGGTACTTCCGGAACTCCAAACCGACTGGCTCTTCCACAGGCTCTACGCTGAAGATCCATCGCATGTTTCAGCGGAAAAGTATGACCACGGCGAAGAAGAGTCGGCGGACGACGTTCAGAATCCCGCGGAAGTTGCCGGCGCCGGCGAGCCTAAAATTGATACTAACCATGAGCCCGCGGCTGTTCCATTTCCTCAGAAAAAAGTCGACCCAGGCCTGCAAGAAGCATTGCTACTCGGAGCCAGCGTATTCTTCAAAGTGAAAAAGATAAACCACGGGGATTTCTACCCCGCGTGGAAAACGGCGGCAGATGCAGCCGCCAGCTGTTACACAGATCTCAAGGGCCTAGATCCGAACATCAACACATCCGTTTTCACCGCCAAATGGCGAAAAATGGGCTGGTGGCCTCAACCGATGACTTCAATAAAGGAAAAGGTCGACTTCTTCCGCACTATCGCAGAGAGGCTAGAGAGAGGGGAAAATTTGAAATATGATCCTGCAAAAAAAGACCCTCGCCGACGAAGGCCCGCGAGCCATGCACCGGAACGTACCCAAGAAGCTGCCGTCCATCGGGACGAGATCCCCAATTCTCAAGGAGCGGCCAATCAGGAAGGCATTACATGAAAAGGCGCCTTTTCGGTGACCCCGGTGAAGGTCCGGCTCAGGACACCCACAGTCCTGCCTCAGAAAAAAGTTTCTGGACGACGCATTTTTTTAATTCCTCAACAATAACAGCAAGTAAGTGTTGGGTTTCTAAAAATATGCTTCGCCCTCCACAACATAACATACTGAAATTACGCTACCCGCCCAATTGACCCAGAATTGTGGTCCCCCAATTCACGCAAAATGTAGCCGCAAAACAGTTTGGAATCGCGTCTTTCTTTATAGATGCATCGTTGAAAATCTCCCCAACCAGAATAGTAAATATTAGGCGCTCTTCAACGAAGCGTAATTATCATCGAGGAGGCAAATTATATGATCGCAAGAGCCAAGAACCGAAACCCAAGACGGCGTAGGTACTACCGATTATTGAATTTCCATATCGAGCCTGAACTCGATATTCGCATCTCCCATGCTGCTAGTCTTGCGGGCATCACAATAAGTGAGTTTATCAGAAACGCCTGCCTGAGAGCGATTGCAGCGGCAGAGACGACTGACGACCTTGCTTCAATTGAAAACAACCCAGCGGAGTAAACGGGTATGCGGCGTAGCCGAGAATTACTGAATAGGAGGTATCGAAAATGACAACCCAAAAAGGCGATTCAGAGAGGACAATATTCGGTATTGCGAATGCCATTTCCCGCGAACTCATGGATGAGTATCCCGGTTGCGCGTTCGGCTATATCTGTGATCCCCCGAATCACATCGCTGTAATGATCATGGGCTCCCACATCAAAGTTTTGAATCTTCTCTACCTCTTTTGGACATTGGCCGCGCCCAGAACAGAAACCGAGATGTCCAAACCAGAACTCTTGACACACGAGGCCAAGAGCATGGCGGACAAAATTGAGAGCATAATAAAGTCCTACGGCGGACAGAATCTGGACACTGAGATTCAGGGAAAAGGAAAGCCACGTTTCTGGTATTCCGGGCCCTTTTTCGACAATGATCTGTTGCGCGAGGACGCATGGGCCGAGGGAGCCGGCTTAGGAATGCCCAGAGACATCGTGGATCGTTTATGGAACGGAGATCATGCCATGTTGGACAGGAAGGCTAACAACCGTCTGTCCACGTACTCGTTCCCTTATCGCCTTCGATACCCAAGACAATAATTAGGCGTGAATGACCGGCGCATGTGCCTTGTAATTCAATACCTGATTCCTGCTGTTCTGCATAAGCTGAAGGTCGAATCGATAGGCTCTACAACACAATGCCCAGGTGACGTGAGAATGAAGAACATTAGCCCTAGAAACGCTGAAAATTGGAAAGATCATTTCCGCCGCGATGCTCACGGACGCCCAGGGTGGAAGGTTCTTCCCGTAGAAATATTATTCAGCGAAGCATTCATTGGCCTTAAGACGAAAGGAGCTCAGGTGGCGCTGCTCTACGCACATTCTCAAATCTCATATGAAAGAAAAAACAAAAGGCCGGGGAAACGGCGCCAAATCATTTATGATACCGTCTTTTTGCCCAGTAACGCCTTGCATGCTCTCGGGATAACGGCGTCTGCAACCAGAACCAAGATACGGAATGAACTCGTGGAAAAAGGATTTCTAGACGTTCTCAAATCAGGTTCTTTTCTCAATGCCGCAATGTTCAAAATCAGCGATCGATGGAGACAGTATCCAAATGGCGACTATAGACCAAAAGAGGAGCAGCCTAAACCTGGTTTGTGCATGGGCCATAGATTTCCCAAACGAGAATCTCATGACGATGTTTCTGAAATTTCAATTTCCCGTTCAGCAAATGAACGTAACAGTTATTCAGTTGATGAACGTAAGGAACCGGAACCACCTTTGGGTCTCTTTCGTTCATCTTCTGAACGTAAGCATGACAATAGTGTCCGTTCAACGGATGAACGATGTACCTAATGTACCATGCAATACCATGTTCCAGCTATGAGAACAATGTAATTTATCTACAAGGGAGAACATTACACAATAAAATAAAAGCAAGAAACACAATTGTACATGTACAGTAACAACTATGCAAAAGAAAGGAAACTGAAAATGAAAAGAAAACAATACATATTACCTGATTACACATTCATATGTCCTGTTTGTAGAGAGTATGACGTGGCATTTGCCAGGACAGGCGTCGTATACAAACAAATTGTAGATGTACATCCTAGATATGGCGTTGAATGGGGTGATCCTGAATTTGATGAAGAAAATTACGAGGATTCCTGGTTCGAGTGCATGAGGTGCGGCTACAAGGTTGAAGTCGATGGTCAAGTCATTTCGGGTGATGATTTCGATTCATATCTGGAATGGGTTCAGGAGAATAATGGATCTCTCGATGCAGGAGATGAACAGGATCACCAAGGCCCGACGAGATGAACCGATGAGTTGAAACGAGAGTGGGGTAGCCGCACTGAACCGGAATGGTTGCCGCTGTGAAAAAGACAGTGGGAACGAAATCGGACTAGGACGGAGCCACGCAGGAGAAGTTTCGATCAACGTTTAATTGGCTGTAATTGCATACCATCAAATACGTGAGGAGCGTCTGAGAGCCATCTGTTCGACGCGAAGTGTCAGAGTGAGCGGCGCTCCAAAACGTATAGCAGCCCACTTCATACGCTCTTGTTTGAGAGCGCCAATTAAGACTTTCGGGAGGCCTGAAAATGATAAAACGAGGAGCTGAGAATCTGAGAGCGCTGGAGATAGCGGATAACCTTGAAAAAGAAATCCAGGAGATGTGCCCGGATATCTTGAAGGTCTGGATACATTGTTATCCCGCTTTTCCGGCTACGATGGAAATTTCCCTGGAGACATTTTGCACGGACTTCATTAACCCCGAATTTCTTATGTGCTTGGAAAAGAGAACCGTCAAGAAAACCTCCAACAAAGAGCGTCCATGTTTTGTTACAAGCGCCATGGCGGATCTGTTGGCACGCATAGAGCAACGGGTACAACATTATGGCGGAATTCGTGAGGAGATAGCTAGAAAATTGGAAACGGAGGCTTTCTATTTCATTTATCGGGGCCCGGCGCTGGGCGAAGATGATCTACGTGTAGGCATCAAAGCCGCGGCCAATGAAGCGGGCATGACTGCCGCCAGGTTTCTGAAATTGTGGAAACGCCACTCCTGGAAAATCAAAGAGGAGATGAGGGAATACGGAGACACTGCAATGTTTCCCTTTTGGTCTTGGTGACACTCAACCCAATGGCGCCACGCGGATGGGAGTGTGAAAGACATTCTTGCTGCTCTTAAGCCGCAAGAATCGGCGAAAATATTCATAAAACTGGTAAGTTGCTTTTAATTACTATACCGACAAGGAGGAGTCCATAATGACAGAGATAATTACACAAAACAAACCCACCGAGAGAGATCTCCAGCTTGAAAACACGATCAAATATGGCCGCGCATTGTACTCGGAGTGGTTGTTTCTCGCTCGCACCTTATGCTTTCACTGGGATATGCTTATTCGAGAGGGTGAATGGAAAAAGCTTTTTGATGAGGGACCGTTAACAGAACAACGCTTTCGTAAAGAAAAGCTCAACGCAGACGAGGAAGTCTGGAAGGCGCTGATGGATCTCCGTAAACTTATAGGAGAACTCGACGAAGAGGAGCACGAGAGACAGGAGGAATTGAGAAAAAGGGCGGAAAAATCTGCCGGCTACCAATTCGACATCAACCGGGACCTCACTACGATCATAAAATGCATCAAAGAACATATTCGGGAGGAACTTCCAGGAGTAAAAGTGTCGGTCATTAAAGGCGGCTCGGACCGAGGCTGTATTGGTTCGTTAACCGTGGCAGTCAAAGAGATGGGGTCCTATGAAGAGGAAGAATTGTGGTGGGAAATCCATGAAATCATAGGCAGATATAATCGGATGGAGTCCTGCGACCAACTCCGCTTCGAATCCATCATTGTTCATGATATCGCACATGCGCGGCGACGAGCTGTCGAGGAATGGGAACGTACTGGAGAGCCTGTTCCTGGGGGGTTGCAGTTAGCGAAATATAGAAAGGACAAATTGGACCGTGAAAGAGCGGAGAAGAGAAAACTAAGAGAGTTGAAGAAGGCCGCGGCCGATATACCGACAACGTCTAACCTCTAAAAGAAACGCCATCTTATTCAGATCGCGTCCCAAATTTCGGGCGAAACAAGGCAGGCCGGCGCTGGAATGATTGATTCTCTACGCAAGAAAATCTTTTCTTCCAGCGTACGGCAGTTGGAGCAATACGATAAACGCGAACAAGTGTCAGCGAGGGAATTGTTCCAAACGATCAAGAATCAATTTCCGCACCAGCGCCGCGATACAGAGCTCTTCGTCCTGGGCAAGATTTTTCAGGCGTTCGTGCAAATCGCTAGAGGCCCGAAACCTGATGATTTCTTTTTGGCCCGTGTAATGGCCCTTCTTCCGTATTGATTGGGTAGATTCCATTTTACTCTCCTAAGGTGATGTGTGGCCCTCAAGGAGAAAAACATCTATTCGAGCTCCTTTTGTCGCCATTTTTTGTGTATTCGGCTGCAAAATTGCGGGTGATTAGAAATTGAGCCTTCTCGTAGAGAACACGCTGTTTTTCTTTTAGCCAGGTCGCGACAGCAGTGTACGGATGCCGCCCAAGTGAAGGCTCCAACCGCCTGAAAGGCGGTGGCTTCTGCGGCTTTTTCGCTCAGCCGGATGAATCCAGCTTTCGCAGCCGCAAAGAAAAAATCCCTTGTCCCGGAGTGCGAGAAGTCTCTATATCAAGCGCCTTCGGAAAAGATCTAAACAATCGCGTCTCCGGCCCTTTGGGCCCACTGAAGTCTTCGACTAAAGGCGAGGGATTTTCTCCCATTCCCCGAATGGGGACATTAATCGAACGTTTAGCACAACAGCATTCATGGATTTGAGATGATCGTCTTGTCCTAACCACGATGGCATATGGAGATCATAATGAAACAGCAACCTGAATTCCTGGACCAAGATAAAATGGCTTCAATGAATGACTTCTTCTTCAACTTAATTATCGAATGGGAATTGGTTGGATATGACCAATCGACTGAAACAATAAGCATGAATGGTGACGTGTTCGCGGACGAAGTTGTCATGCCCGTCTTCAGATATTTCCTGCGCTGGGCGGGAAAGTCGATGTCATTTCTCATCATGTACCGCCCCGTCGAAAACCGATTGTACCAGGGAACTCGCGAGCTTCAAACTGTCGATGTTCGCGGTGACGAGCCCGCATGGAACTGGCGGAGACGCTTAGATATTGGTGACTTGTATGCGGAGGCTGAGGAGCAGTCCTACTTGGGCAAAGAGAGTGGAATAATGGTTCCGACATGGATCGATATTGTAGATCGTTACGCATGCTAATAAAATTCTTAATGGAAGTTTATGTACCGGTAGAAGGTGGCTCTTGAGATTTTCAGGCTCAAACAAATTTCAGCAACTGTCAAGCCGGGATCTTGATGCATCCTTTTCGCCATCCTAATCCTGGGATCGCGAGGGGAAATCGGTTTACGCCCCCCGTTTCTGCCACGGGCCCTCGCGGCCAACAATCCTGCTCGGGTCCTTTCACGAATCAACTCAGCCTCGAACTGGGCCAATGCCGCGAAGATGTTGAAAACAAGCTCACCTGATGCCGTAGTCGTGTCAATGGCTCCGTCCCTCAGAGAGCGAAACCCGACGCCCCTGTTCTTCAATTCCGTTACCACTGATACCAGATGCTGCATCGACCTTCCAAGACGGTCAAGACGCCACACAACCAAGGTGTCCTCCGTTTGGAGGGTTTTGAGGCAGCCGTCCAGTCCTGGCCGCTCGTTTTTCGTACCGCTCACTTTGTCGGTGAAGATAGGCTCGCAGCCGGCTGCTTTGAGATCACGGATCTGGAGGTCCAGTTCTTGGCCGTCCGTGCTGACGCGTGCATATCCAATGTAACGTCCCATGCTGTGCCTCCTGATTCGGGACGTCGAGCTGTCTCATAAATGAAGGCACTTGTCAAGAAGCTGAGACTTTGATTTTGAGACGCCAAGAGAGACTGTAAGTGAGACACGGAACACAAGGAAAATCGTACAAAGGAACCTCAGATCGTTGGGCCTCATAAAACGGTCATTTGATGAGACACTTGCCCTCGACCTCGCTGTGTTCGGCTGACAAGGACTCTGGAAAAATGCGTTGACGAAGTGCCGGAGGGTGCGGTACGCTCATAGAAAGAAAAAAGAGGCTTTTTTATTTAAATAACGGCGGTTTTTTGTCTTCCGATTCCTGTTGGACACTCTGCACAAAGCTCTTGGAGTTCGGAGGAGCCACCCTCACCCCCCACCTCTTGCGGGTTCCAAAATGGTCGAGATGGCAGGTCCACCGCGAAATTCCGAATAAGGAGAGACGACATCTTGTTAATGGCAGGAAAGCATAAGAATTTTAACGACGTGAGGTCCAGGCAAGTCGAGGGATGACGGAAACGCTCAGCTCTGAATGCAATTTGAGGTATGGAGGCAAGAAATGATTCCGGGTGGCCTGATAAAGAAATTCGAGCACATCGTTATTGCGTCGCTGATGGTGATGATGGGGATCGTGGTGTTGCTTGCCACAGTGGAATTGGGCTGGGTTTTGATAAAAGACATTATAGGCCCACCAATATTGATTCTTGAAATCGACCAATTACTGGAACTATTCGGACTTTTCTTGCTGGTTCTTATCGGGGTAGAGCTTTTTGAGACGATTCAAACTTACTATTTGGAGAGAGTTATTCGAGTGGAAGTAGTGGTTACCGTGGCCATTATCGCAATTTCACGCAAGGTGATCATCCTGGATTACAAGACCCTTTCAAGTTTTACATTCTTGGATGTGGGAGGAGTAATACTGGCTCTCGCTATAGCCTACTACCTGATCAAGAAAGCTGGTCAGATCCATTCTGCACCACCAAAAACAGAGCAATGACTTAGAAATCAAAAGATTTCCGGGTGTCTCTTGTCTTGCTGAGGTGTGCATGAGATGGGAATGTACGGAGGTACACGATGAGCGCTTTTCGAAACATTCTTCTTTATTCGCGTGGAGAAAAGGGATCGACCCGAACGTTCGCGAAAGTTCTCGAGCTGGCGCATGCGTTCAAGGCCAAACTAACGATAGTCGACGTGGTTGATTTATCGCCATCTATCATCCAGCGGATATTTCAGTCCTCAGCACTTGCGGATGTTCGAGCGACAGCTGAATCCAGGGCCGAGAAACGTCTGGAGCGTTTGGTTACATCTGCACGGGAAATTGGTGTAGAAGCTACTGCTGAAGTGCTCATCGGAAAGCCTTTCGCCGAAATCATCCGGACCGTTATGCGACGAAACTGCGATCTTGTTGTTAAGACGGCTAGCGGAGGAGGCGGCATCAGAGAGCGATTACTCGGAAGCACGGCATTGCACCTCATGCGCAAATGCCCTTGCCCGGTTCTGGTTGTCAAACCAAAGCGTCGACTTCCGTTCACTCGTATTCTGGTTCCCATCGATGTCCGACCGGGGGATGAATCGGCAAACACCGTAAACGCCAAGATAATGGAGATAGCACTTTCATTGGCGAAGTTGGAAGGCAGCGAATTGCATCTTCTTCACGCCTGGCAACCTTACGGAGGGACGCTCTTGACAAGCGGCAGGACTAGAATCCCGAGAGATGTGGTTCGCGAATACCTTCGAACCACCGAAAAGGCCCATAAAGACCGGTTCGAGGAATTCCTCGAGGGCTATTCGTTCGATGACCTGAACCACCGAATCCATTTTGTCCGAGGAGAACCCGGAACCCTTATCTCTCTGTTGGCATCTCGTCACAGGGTAAACCTGGTTGTCATGGGCACCATAACGAATCTGAGCTTCGCGGGATATCTCATCGGTAGCACTGCTGAGGAAGTCCTTCTTGAGCTCAAGTGCTCAATGCTCACGGCGAAGCCCGAAGGATTCGTTAGTCCTGTCAAGGTTGAATAGAATTTGTTTGAATCGATGTAGGACCTTTGATCACCTGACGCAAGCTTGAAGACGCCTTTGCATCGAGTCAGCATCATTTCGCTTGCACTTCGAGGTCACGAGAATAGTGAAGGATATCAAGTACGCCGTTAGAGCCCAGCGAGCGATGAGAGCCCTGCTTATCGGCCTCTTGCTCTGTGCTGCGGAGGGAGTTTACCTCTTGGGGTGGCGGACTCTGGCGCTCGTCCTTTTTTGTTGTCCGGCAGCCTATGTGGTTGAAGTCGTGTTCGAGACCTGCCGAGGACTTGGGCATAACCAAAGAATAGATGTAAGGTCTTAGAAATCTATTCGATTTTCAAGAGCTTCACTTCATGAGCAATAGGCTTAAAGCCATAATCAGCATACCTGTGGTCAGACCAATGAGACTGTCGTGCCCTCTTCCATAGGCCCTGCTTGTCGGCAACAACTGATCGAGACTGATGTACACCATAATACCGGCCACGCCCCCAAAAAGTATGCCAATCACTTCGGGTGGTATCACTCCGCCACCAGGCCGGACGAAGAACAGGAGTGCCAGATAGGCAACTCCGGCCCCCACGGGCTCGGATAGTCCGCTCAGCACCGAGTAGAGAAAAGCCTTCTTGCGGTTTCCCGTTGCGTAGAAGATGGGTACGGATACGCTGATTCCCTCAGGAATATTGTGCAGCGCAACGGCCACGGCAATGGCAATGCCAAGGCTTGTATCCTGCAGAGCTGCGAGGAACGTAGCCAACCCCTCAGGAAAATTGTGAATGCCTATGGCCAACGCCGTGAATAACCCCATCCGCATTAGCTTCACGTGATGAGCACTGTGATCGTGGAATCCTTCGGGTGCCTCCGATGCGCTTGCGGTGCAGTTGTTGAAATTCGGGATTGGTGATGAAGAATTGTGCAGCGGCATGCACTCCGCTTCGGAATGCGTTTCATGCGGATTTTCAGCAGCAGGAATCAAGTAGTCAATCAGGCCTATCAGAAGCATTCCACCGAAAAATGACGCAGCATTTATCCAGTGGGCCCAATAGTCACCATATAGAGGGGCGAGTGATTCGAGTCCCTTTGCGAAGATCTCTACGAAGGAAACATAGAGCATCACCCCCGCAGAGAACCCCGTTGCGATAGACAGAAACCGATAGTTTGTTCTTTTAGCGCTGAAGGCAATGACGCTGCCAATTCCGGTTGCCATCCCCGCGAATACGGTCAGTCCGAACGCGATCCACACATCTTTCATACTCTACACTCTCAATGAATGAGGGGGCTGTCATTGGTTATCGGCGAACCAAGTGAGGGGGCGATGCTAGCCTTGGTGTAGCCTGAAAGGCCTCGATGCACGGCTTGGTTGGGCGTCCGCACGTGAGTCAGGCATGATCGCACCTAATCGGCAAGAAATCCAAGCTATCCTTCACTTGTTCGCATATCAGTAGTACGACATCATAATCTTCTTCAACTGGTCCATGCGCACCTCCTGGCTTACTAGAGCCACCTCTCCCAATTGAACTAGGTTTTCGTCAAATGCCGGACGGTTGTTCCTGTATATGACGCCAATTGGAATTCGGTCTCCCCATTGGTCAGCAATTGCAATAGCGTTTTCCCAGTCTCCTGGGTCGTGGGTGAGCGGAAGCTCGTAACAGCGCTGATTATACCAGGAAAACGTGTTGACACGATTGAATGAAACGCATGGCTGAAGCACCTCGACCAGAGAGAAACCTCTTTGCCTGACTCCTTCCTGAATCAATTGCGCAAGATGATCGATTCGTCCTGAGAACCCTCGCGCAACAAAGCCCGCTCTCATTGCCACAGCGAGAAGAGGTGCCTTGAAAGGGCTCGAAAACACACCATGCGGATAGGCCTTGGTCACGAAACCCTCGCCCGAGGTGGGCGATGCTTGGCCTTTGGTGAGCCCGTAGACCTGGTTGTTGTGTACAATAACGGTCACGTCTACATTGCGCCGTATTGCGGCAAGCAAGTGATTGCCGCCCTCGCCGTACGTACAACCATCGCCACTCTCGACGATAACGGCAAGATCTCTATTGACCGTCTTGGCCGCTGTGGCTACGGGGAGAGATCGTCCATGAAGTCCGTTGAACACATTGGCTTTCAGGTAATGTGGAGCTTTGGCCGCCTGCCCGATTCCTGACACGAGCAGTACTTGCGACGGCTGCAGATCCAGTGCCACCAGCGCTTTTTTTACCGCCTGAAGTATTGAGTGGTTGCCGCAACCCGGGCACCACGCGGTCTCGTATGTCCCATAGTCTTCGATTGTTACCATAGCTCTCGTCCTCACACTTCAGCGATCTGACGCAAAACGAACTCGGGCGTCAATGGCAATCCGTCGTACCGGAGAATTTTCTTAGAAATGTGGAATCCAGTTTCGCGACGAATTATCTTGGCCATCTGTCCGGTAGCGTTACTCTCTATACAGATCACCTCTCGAGCGTTCTGCAAGTGGCCTAGAACAGTATCCGGCACTATGGGCCAGACTTGAGATAAGTGCATTGTGGCTACTCTGAGGCCTTGGCTCCGAAGGGTATCAGCCGCTTCCCACACGGCCCCTCGGGTCGATCCCCAGCAAAGGAGCATAAGGTCTGCAGCCTCGTCCCCGGCTACCTCGGGTGGGATTGTTCGGGCCAAGATTTCGTTCATTTTACTTAGGCGTTTGTCGACCATTCGTTTTCTTATCGTGAGATCCTCGGTCAAGTGCCCGTACTCATCGTGTTCATCGCTGTCGGCAATGGCGAGCCGCTCCGCACTGTATGCGGCGACACACTGTGCCGATAGACCAGGAATTAATCGATGAGAAATGCCGCTTTGAGTAATTGCGTAAACCTGATGAGGAGTATCCTCGCTCAAGACCTGGCACGTTCTTACCGGGGACAACTGCTCGAGATCGAACGGCTCTACAGATCGGTAAGAATCAGCTAGGAACTGGTCGGTCAGAACAAATACCGGTCCATGGAGGGCTTCGGCCAGCTCGAAGGCCTGCCTTGTCGTGTGAAAGCATTGCTCAACGCTCCCCGGAGCGAAGATAGCGCGCGGAAATTCACCGTGGCCGCTGTGAAGCACAAATTCGAGATCAGACTGTTCAGTTCGCGTGGGAAGACCTGTGGATGGGCCTGGACGCTGGGCGACCACGATCACGAGCGGAGTCTCTATCATCCCCGCAAGGCTCACCGCCTCTGTCATCAATGCAAAACCGCCTCCAGAGGTTGCCACCATGGCGGGTGCACCGGCGAAAGAAGCCCCGAGGGCCATATTGATAGCAGCTATCTCGTCTTCGGCCTGTTCCACGACAATTCCCATGGCTTGTGAATGGATCGCAAGGGTTTCGGCAATCGACGTCGCTGGGGTCATGGGGTAAAACGAACACCATTTCATTCCTGCCGCCAGAGCCCCCAGAGCTATCGCATCGTTACCGTTGAGCGTCAACCGGGTTCCAGCGTATCTCGGAGGTGAAAGCTTGTGCATCGGCCCAGACCGTGAGGACATCCACGAAAAGCCGCTCTTGAGAGATGCGAGATTCTCCTGGAGCACCTGATCCCCACGCTTGCCAAGAAATTGTTCTAATGCACCGGAGAACCTTTCCTCCTCCAGCCCCAGCATGGCTCCCACTACTCCAAGAGCCAAAATACCTGAAAATTTCTGTGATCCAAGCTCCTCATACGGAACAGCAAAGATCGCATTACCCTCCAAACCCCATTTTTCGTCCACCAGGACAGTGCCTTGTGGCGAGAGTTCGTGCTGGTGAAAGTGCACGGTATCCATATTCAGGGCCATAAGTATGTCGATCGGCTCCTGTGGCCCCAGGATTTCCTCGGACCCCACTCGGACGGTGAACGTATTGTGTCCGCCCCTAATCCGAGACTGATAGCTCTGGGTGACCACGACCGAGTAACCGGCCCGGACCAGCGTCCTGGTGAGAATATCCCCAACAGTAATAAGACCTTGCCCTGCCTCACCTCCGATGACGATGTTGACTGCTTTCGGCCTAGAGGGTCCATCACGCATCGTATCACCTCCTCGTTCTAAGAGACTCCGCAGGATACCACATCGCAGGAGTGGGCTCCAACTTGTGGATGATTAACATGGCAGGCTTCTTGTTCGTAAACAAACTCAAGCGATCTAGTAGCAAAGCCTCTGAACAGAAACGGCTCAAAAGAATGGACACTGGGGCGCCTGATCACTCACGAGCGAAAGCCGTGTATTTCATGGACTTCGGGTGGAGTGACTTGCTTCAAACAAGGTTCTGCGGCGCTTTTCATAACCGTTCTGTCTCGATTCTAGTCTAGCCGGATCTGAAATGGTAAGGATCAGTTGTCTGTTGCGGAACACGGTGATACACAGTTCTTTCAAACCCATCCCTGTGGAGACTGTGTCATGGATTTCTGGTTCATTCTTTTGGAATTGGTGGTTTTGGTAGGAGCGGCAATGATTCTCGGAATTCTCTTTGAACGTCTCGGCCAAAACTCCATATCTGGTTATCTCGTTGCAGGAACCATCATTGGTCCGGGGGTAGCCAATTTGGTGACCAGTCGATCCTTGATTGACAGCTTAGCCGAACTTGGCGTCACGCTCCTTCTATTCAGCATTGGATTGGAGTTCTCGGTCAAGAGATTGAGGAGCCTCGGTCGAACAAGCCTTGGTGGGGGATCCCTGCAAATAGCACTTACGGCTTCGGCCGTTGCCACAGGCTGCTATCTGGTTGGTTTGCCACCGAAATTATCCCTGGTGGTGGGATTGGTGGTAGCTCCAAGTAGCACTGCTGTGGTAATTCGTTTGCTTCGAGACCGTTCCGAGCTTGACAGTGTGCACGGTCGTCACGCCCTTGGGATCCTATTGCTCCAGGATGCGGCATTAGCTCCTCTCGTAATAATTGTTACGGCCCTCGCCGGCTCTGGAATAGGATCGGAGATTCTACTGGAGCTAGGGAAGAAGGCATTCTTCGCAGTTGTCCTATTCGGAGGTCTTTTCCTCATAGTTGACTTCGTTTTCCCGCGTTTTCTGAGTGCAATAGCTTCCACACGTAATCGCGAGCTCTTCATGCTACTCTCGACAGTAGTCTGTGCAGGTTCAGCATGGGCAGCACATGGTGTCGGCCTGTCACCCTCGCTGGGTGCCTTTGCCGCCGGCGTATTCTTGGCTGAGTGCCCGTTTGCCGCTCAAATCAGGTCGGACGTAGCCCCATTCAGAGCCCTGTTTGCGACAATATTCTTCTGCTCTGTCGGGATGATGGCCGACGTGAGCTGGATGATGCGAAACTGGGTTTCGATTCTCGCCTTGACGGGACTCCTCATCGTGGTGAAGGGTTTTGTCGTCTGGTTGGTGCTGGCCCTATTCAAAGTCTCACGCAGGCACGCCGTTGCTTCGGGAGTCACTCTGGCCCAGGTCGGCGAGTTCTCCTTCGTACTGGGGCACTTGGCCTTTTCTCAAGGTTTGCTGGACGAAGAACTGTCTCAGCTTCTGATATCGGCGACGATACTCTCCTTGTTTGCCACCCCCTTTCTCATAAAGAACGCATCCAGGATTGGGACCCTTTCCAACAGACTCTTTCCGCGATTAGTCCCGCAGTCAACTTCCGAAACAGGCGGCGGAGAGGACTTCGTCGCTAAAGATCATGCGATTGTGGTGGGGTTCGGGCCAGCAGGTCAAGAAGTAACCAGAATATTGAGGGAAGATGGTATTCAGGTAATCGTCGTTGATCTCAACCCTTCTCTCGTTGCGCGAGCTAAGGAGAGTTGCATGCTCGATGAAGGCGCCGAATCTTGCATGAGGGCGCAAGTGGGCGACGCTACGCATGCGGAGATTCTCGATCATGTGCATGTGGAAGAATCCAAGGTGGTTGTGGTGACGGTTCCCGACCATAAGGCCTCATTGGATGTGGTACGTCAGGTACGATCATTCGCGCCCGATGTCAAGGTCTTCGCTAGGGCTCGGCACGGTCACTTTGTGGCAGAATTGGAAAGAGCCGGAGCCTCCGAACCGGTGGACGAGGAGTTTCTGACCGGCCAAGAACTGGGGCGTCGTGTAAGAGAAAGCCTCATTTAGAAGGCGATTGCACAGTAAATGGATTGAGAGAGTGAACCGATTGAACTGATGAATGGACGGATTTCGTTCCTGACATTGCTCCTCTTCGTGATTGAATGTCTTTGAACAGCCGGACAATGGAAATTTCTAACCCTCTTTTGGTCATTGACATGTACCCAGACTTTAAGGGCCCCCCTGGAATCCTTCCGGCTCACTGTAGGAATATGTCTGGACTTTCTTATCTGCTATGATGCTGCGGCGGCTTGGCTCGTGTAGTGCGAATCTGCGGTTGGGAGCCGTCTTCGGACCAGAACGATCTTTGTGTCCGAGCTGGTCCCAAATGTAGCCTGGTCGGCTTTGTTGTCATTCATCTACGTAACTAAATACACGGTGCCTTTCAATGAAGGACTCTCAAAAAATGGCATCAAGCAAGGGTGAACGAGGTTGACCGAATAGTCATCGAGGCGAAAGAGCCATCCGGTTTATTCCTGATGGATGTCCCTTGATGGAAGTGGGGATACGATGGGGCCACGCTAAAAGGTGAGAAGCGATAGCCACTTTCCGAGGTTTACCACCTCTGCGTGAGCTTATGAGAAGTGGCGCGGTAGGACATGCGAACTAGGCGGGCTCAAACTGCGAACCATCGTCAATGCAAGTGTGAAAATCCAAGCGTGAAAGCCGGCGCATCCCTGATTCTGAGAGTCGATCGAGCCCTTCTGCTTGGATTTTCACGATAGAAGACGAACTTCGCTGTCGTTCGGCGGGACCGCGGGTTAGCATCACAATACCCGCTTATCCCCTTACACGATGAGGTCGTCTCAGCAGCCCACATCAGGAACTTTGGGTTTTGGCGTAGGCCTTGCTGCCTTCTCCTTCTGTTCTGCCGACGGCGTAGCTTTTGGTACCGCCTTGCTGGGTACTAAGTCGGCCTCAGGGGGCTTTTCGCCTTTGTAAACGGGTAGGCCTTCCTTCATCCAAGCCTGACTCCCGCCTTCAAGATTTCGGGCGTTCTTGATCCCTTTGCGTTCCAGTATTCCAGCTCCCATGCTGGAGCGGTACGCAGAATTGCAGACCACCACGACCGGCTGCTCAGGATCCAGCTTAGAAGACAGCTCGGCCAAATGGCTCAATGGAAGGTTCAGCACTGTGCCTATGCGGAGGGCCATCCACTCCGCTGGAAGCCGCACGTCAATCACGAGCGGCGCTTCCCCTTTTTGCATAAGAGCATAGAGGTCTCTTGGTGAGATCGGGTTCCCGTTCTTGACGGGGAGATTCGCCTTCTTCCATGATTCCGGAGTAATGATGTCCCCTTGGTACCCTACTCGGTAGAGCCTGTGCCTAGCCTCCTTGAGAAGGTCCATGTCCCCTACAAGAATGAGCTTGGAGCCCCACGGCACCATTGTCCCCACCCACGTCTCGAGTCTTCCTCGAGCGGCGATGTTGACAGAATTGGGGATGTGACCCGAGGCATAGGATTCAGCCTCCCTGAGGTCCACGACGTAATATTTTTCTGGTTGGGTCAGCTCAAGAATTGGAGTGACTTCCTTCGGCATGGCTGAGTCCCAGTCTACCGGTGGAGGCCCTTCGCGGTTCATCTTTGCATTATACTGAAAATACTGAGGCGCCTCGGGAAGGCCTTGCAGAACGAGCGCGATGAACTCGCCCCTTCCCTTAGCCTTGAAGTAAGGGTTCGAGGCCTTTTCCTGACCAATGGTAGATTTTGGTTCGTCGCTGAGATGAGCCCCACAAAGTGAGCCTGCGCCGTGGGCAGGACAGATCATGACGCTGTCAGGGAGCTTGGACAGCTTCTGAGTCCACGAATCATACATCGCCGAAGCGAGCCAAGCGGCAGATATCGTTCCCTCCATGAGATCCGGCCTACCCACGCTTCCCACGAAGAGCACGTCGCCCGTAAAGAGAAGTTTGGGAGTTTTCGAATCATCTTGAGAGAAAACGGCGCAGCACTGGCCGTCAGGCGTGTGCCCTGGAGTATCCATGAATTTCAGCGTCACGCTGCCAATTTTGACGGAAGACTTCTCATCAACCGCTTCAATAGGATATTTTGCGCCCGATTTATGGCTTTGGTAAATGGGAACATTCAAAGCTTTCTTGGCTTCCGTATGCCCGGCTATGAAATCCGCATGGGAATGAGTCAGATAGACGCCCTTGATTTTTGCCCCTTCTTTCTGGGCGGTTTCCAGAAAAAATGAAATGTCCCGGACTGGGTCAACCAGAAGAGCCTCCTCGTCGCTGACCAGCAGGTATGAGTACACCGAAAGAACGGGCAGTGTGAACTGGATAACCTTGAAGCCGGGGAAGGAATACGTGTCAACGATCCTGTAAGTGGATGAATCCGATTCGTGGGTAGCAGACTCTGAGTCTTTGATGTCTGCAGCGAAAGCTATTTGCGTAATCAAGAGAAATAGACTTAGGGCCGAGAGAAACAGCTTCTTCATAGATCTCCTCCTATTCGTTAATCTCGGGTCCCCTCCCATTTTTGATGGGCCGGGGAAAACGTACGATACCTACATCGGTCAACTGTACTTTGCCAAGAATCCCAGGTCAAGAGCCTGCGTTGACTATTTGAAGGGCGTCGAATAGTATCAAAGGCCGCAGGATAAGCCTTTCTCATTACCGTGGGGAAGTCGCCGGCCGGGTCGGGTTTTGCTGCAACCATGCCACACCATTTCCGGCGAAGAGGGGCTATCCCTTGAACCGTCAACATTGTGTATATGGGCTCATGGATGCCATGGTAGCCGGTAATTCCTTCCACTATCTAGAAATTCGGAGGTACTTATGAAGTCAGGTGAATCAGGTGAAAAAATTGGGAAGATGATTAAGAAGGCCATCGAAGACGGCAGGCTCACAAATTCGGAATATGAAAAGATCTTGGCCATAGCTGAGGCAGATCTTGTTATCGACTCTCAGGAGAAGAAGCTCCTCGCAGAGCTCCAAGAATTGCTCGCGAACAAGACGGTTATCCGCGTCCCTGACTGATTTTTTGGAAGCTGTGGGGAATCGGAAATCTTTCCTAACGGTGAGCGAGCATCCCTGCCTCCGACCTTGGAGCGAGCCTCCACTTAGACGCGGTTTCCGAGATGTTTCCGGACCCGGCCTTTACCTAACTTACGGAACGTGACACTAGAGGCAAAGCCTGAAAAAGTCTTTGAGCGCTCGGACCTTATTGAGAATGTGGATGGAAGATAAACATGCTCCCATTTTAGAGAGCATGTTTATTCTTGCCTAAGAGAGGCGTTGCGTCAAAATCTTCATGGAGAATCAGGATGCCAGGATCTTCATGGGATTCTGGAACCGAATGAACTGAGGCTTGTCATTGCTTTGTCTAATAGAGGACTTGGTTTCGGGATGTTCCATAGATAGCCCAGGTATGGTACCTGTATTTTTTATGAGGGCCATCATGTGTTTTCGCCTTCACGGGAAACACCAGTCGGTTTTCCTTGCAGCAGAAGCTTGTGAAGAGGTTCCGTGATGCTGCCGTCTTCCCGATCTGAATGGGTGAAACTGTTCGTGGGAGCCTTCCTCCTGGGATTGGTCTTGGCTGTCACTTTGTGGATGGTCTTCTCAGGCCGACTGCCTAAAGCAATGTGGAGGCTTATAGAACTCTGGGGCAACAGAGACGAAATCAGGGACTACCTGGAAAGCTGGGGTGTTTGGGCTCCGATTGTGTTCATTTTGATGCAATCCCTTCAGGTTGTTGTCGCTCCAATTCCCGGAGAGGTTACCGGTTTTATCGGGGGTTTTGTTTTTGGGACCATTCAGGGAGCTATCTATTCAACTCTCGGGCTAGCCCTGGGCTCGGCGGTCGCATTTTCCGCAGCCCGAATAATGGGGCTACCGCTGGTCAAACTGATTGTAAAACCGGACACTCTCGAAAAGTTCCATTTTTTGGCGGAACGTCGCGGCGCTCTCGGGACATTGGTCCTCTTCGCATTTCCTGGTTTTCCAAAGGACATCCTCTCATACTTGCTCGGCCTCAGTCCCATGCCCTTCTCGACCTTTATCATCGTATGCGGTCTCGGACGGATCCCAGGAACCGTAATGCTGGCTTTGAGTGGTTCGGCTTTGTACAAGGAAAACTGGGGATTCATCGTCGGGCTAGGCGTCGCCTGCGCTATTCTCGCGATTGTCTTGTACATGAAAGGGGATAGGATCAGAGATTGGACTAGAAGAAAGACCTCCCCGCATCATCATGACTCGTCCGACCCCGACTCTTCATAAGATAGTCCTTGAAATACCCTCATCAAGAAAATTGCCCTATCGTTAATCGCCTCGCCCAAAAACCCTTCCCGTATACTTCTCTAAACTGTGTCGTTCCTTTCGTTGTCTTATGATATTGAATGGTTGTGATTTTTCCGACTTGGAACGGATCGGAGACTTTTAGTATTCCAGCCGGAAAAGGGTTCGGGTAAAACAGGCATCCAGCGTCCGATTATTGGTCCTGTGATGGACCTTGATGCAAGCCCGGTTCTTGCGTCATTAGCCCGAATCCTGGATACTCGTGGTACGTGACAGGGCGGTGGAGAGTTTCACGATGGGACGAATGACACCACGGACAAAGAGAAGAAGTCGGAGGGCCTTTACGATGGTGTTCATTCTAGTGATCAGTGCCTTCTTGTGTACGGGGAACCATGAAGCATCAGGGGCAGAGGATGCTGTACTGGCAGACCTCATTGATCAGGTACAAGGGAATTCCTGCCCGTACATGGCCGATCACACATTGACCCAGCAGGATCGAAGCTGCAAGAGACGCCCCATCTACCATCTCCCCTTTCTGACAGGAGCTCCCAGCAAATACGTCTGTGTCAAATGGGCTGCGGAGTGTCTGGGACGTATGGGGCCAGAAGCCCACCGCGCCGTACCCGCTCTGCTGAAAGCCCTACAATACGGACCAAATGATTACGACACTGGCGACGGAACCATAGCAACTCGTTCCCGAATTGCCTGGGCTATTGGCGAAATCGGTGATCCCCAGGCGATTCCCGGACTGATAGACGCCTTGAAGAATGCCGAACCGTGGGAAAGCGGCTATGGAGCAATTAATGCGTCTGGTCTGGTTGCAGCGAGGGGGGCTATTGCCAAGGCTTTGGGGACTTTCGGCCCTCGCTCTCGCAACGCTGCACCGCTGCTCATGGACATGTTACGAGATGGCAAGGGCAGCGGACACGGTGATCCTGAATATGCTGCGTGGGCCCTTGGTCGGATCGGCGCAACGGAATCCATTCCTCTCTTGATCGAGCTGCTTGCTCACCGTAATGATACAGCCACCCTATCTGCTGAAGCACTCGGGATGTTGGCCCCTGCCTCTCAAGATTCAGTGGGGCCGCTGTCACAGATCTTGCTTGACGCGAATCGTGACCGAGTTACGAGATGGCGCGCGGCCGAGACATTGGGTAAGATCGAGGATGTCAGAGCTATACCGGTCCTGGCCGAAGCATTGAAAGACTCCACAACAGCACATCAATCAGCAAAGGCTCTGGCGACATTCGGTCCCCTCGCTGCGCAGGTTATGAGTGAAATGCTTGGCCTCTTGAAGAAACCGACCGGGGCTACAATCGATAGGAAATCAGGCTCGATCCATTACGCTGGCGACTCCAGTTCTTTGCACAGCGCAAGGATTGTGCTCATCCGACTCTTTGAGAGAATCAATTCACCAGAAGCTTTTGAGGCCTTGGTGGCAGTGCTTCCCGACCCTGAACTGGCCAACACCTCGGTTGTGCTTAAAGCGCTGTTGCGCATGGACCCGGAAGGCGGCAAGACCAAGCCCGTCTTTGCACAGTTGGCACGATCAGAAGACCCTGTGGCTCGATGGGTTGGGGTGCGTGGACTCGGCAAGCTGAAGGACACGGAAGTGATACCGGACTTGGTGGAAAGACTGAGGGACGACGAGTGCAGAGTTCGAGACGCCGCCATCCGGGCATTGTGCGGTCATGGGAATGCGGCAGCCTCTGCTTTGCCCTCGCTCATCGAAATCTTCCATGAAGAGGACAGATGCACCCCCGAACTTGTCGGCAAAGCCATCAGAAAGATTGGTAAAGGGCCGTAATGGGCCATATGCAGTTTCAAGGAGGTGCCACAGTGGCCGGTGGTTCAAACCTCAACGGAGCGTGGAGACCGTCGGTTCATCACAAGGCATCAATACGTTGAAGAAATGTCGAGGTAAGTCGCAGGATTATTGATGCAGATCAGTGAAAGGAGCATTGAATGTTGAATGCGCCGAAAATTTTGGCTCTTTACGGGGCTCCCAGGCGAAATGGAAACACAGCCACCTTGCTCAGAAAAGCCGTCGAAGGGGCCCGGCAAGAAGGAGCCAATGTGGAAGAGGTAATCCTTCGGGACCTCAAGATGTCCCCGTGTCTGGAGATCTACGGCTGCAAGAAGACCGGTCGATGCGTGATGCAAGACGATTTTCAGCCAGTGTACGACAAGCTGTTGGAATGCGACGGACTGATGCTGGCCTCACCGATATTCTTCTACACTGTGAGCGCCCATACCAAGATCCTTATGGATAGGTGTCAGTCGATTTGGGTTAAAAAGTATTGGCTTGAGAACACACCGTTTGGGAAAAGGGAGCTTCCGAAAAAAGGACTCTTCATTTCGGCTGGCGCAACCAAGGGAAAGAAGCTGTTCGACGGGGCCTTGCTGACAATTCGATATTTCTTTGATCCACTCGATATGGAGCTGTGGAAAACGCTTCTCTACCGCGGACTCGAATTCGAAGGAGATGTGCAGAGATTCCCAGAGTACCTTGAAGAAGCGAACCAAGCAGGGCAAGAACTCTGCCGAGCTATTCTCAATGTAAAGTGAGACGATTAGCCTCCTCGAATGGGGATCGTGAAGGAGCACACATTCTGACCAAGGTGTTACGATGGATTGCCTGATTGACCACATCGTCCTGAACGTCGAAGATGACGAGACCATGATCGCCTTCTACAGCGAATTCCTCCAGTTGCCGACTGAACGCCTTGAGGAGTATAGGGCGGTAGCCGTGCCTTTCGTATCCCTGAGGCTGAATGCCGACACCATCATCGACTTGTTTCCGAAGAAGTTGTGGGAAAAGACCGCCCGTCTAGGGGAAGGCCGTGAAAACCTCAACCATTACTGCCTCGCCGTAACCAGAACCGACTGGGAAGCCCTCATCAAAAGGTTGGAGGCCCGGAGCATTCCGGTAGAGAGGGGACCGGTCCCTTTGTGGGGAGCCCAAGGAATCGGAACTTCAATATATTTCCGTGATCCGGAGAAGAATCTTATCGAAGTCCGTCATTACGAAGCCGAAACTGATTAACAGGAACGGGTCTCTTGAACGTGCCGGGACTGACGGCAGTAGGACAAGGGATTGTCTTTTCGACCTTTTTCCCTCTCTTGATTCCGCAAGCCGTCAACAAGAGCCGGGGATGATTTCGATGCCCGACGGCGGTCACTCCCACACCCGCATCGCTCCCATGACATTTACGCTCTTGAGCCCTGGGAAGCTCTTTACCGTGGCTTGAGGGTTGACTAAATGATTTTGACCTGCTACAGGGCCGTTGATAACCAAATGTTACAAGGGGGGTGTTCGCTGAGTGGGTATGAAGAGACTGGGGTGAAACTAGATGAACAAGGCATGGCGATTCCTCACATTACGGTGGTGGCTTGTGCACTTTATCGGCTTGAGCCTCGTTTATGTGGTCGGGAGGCTATGCCGGATCTGGTTGGGAGGTAACTGATATGCTCAGCAGGCTGATGTATCCTAGAATCGGATGGATAATCCTTCACGTGTTGGCGGTGATCATTACGTTCCTTCTCGGATATTCTATCAGATTCGGGTACAGTTGATCATGAGTCCTCAACGTATGCACTTGTGGATAGCCCAGGTGGCCATGGCCCTTGGAGCAGTGATGACCCACTACATCATGCATCCGCCCCATCACGGAATCACCTATTTCTGGGGGACGGCATTTCCGGCCATGGACTTGTGCCTTGTGAGCGGACTTTTCCTTTCAACCCGCACAGCAGTTTGGGGGATGTTGCTCAACAGTTTCCTGGCCTTCTTCGGTATCATTATGATGACTGATCTCATCGTGGTAGCTGCACTCCAAGGCTGGATCAAGACCAGCTTCTGGGATAGCCCTTTAAGATGGCTCATGGAATCGATGTTTCCCAATGTCATGATGGCGGTCGCCGACTTCTTCGTGGGTCTTGGTCTCTACAAAGTTACGATCACCGAACGGACCGGAGTGACTGGAAAACGGTAGACCAGAGCTTTGGGGTCCTGAAAAAGCTCCGTGCGTTCTTCGCCTGGATTTTCGCAGGCATTACGGCAAGACTCCGGCCGTTTCTGGCAAGCATCTTCGGATGCCCGATCGGGGCAAGTACGAGGGATGATTCAAAAGACGATTTTGTTCTCTGTGGCCAGAATAATGAGTTTCAAAGAAAGGACTTCTCCACTGGCAAATGGTTCACGTGGAAACCAGCTCATCACCCCGAAACATGAGGTAGCCCAGAATCCAGATACCAAATACTGAGTGCAGTAAAAGGATGATGTTATATCCAACTCCCGGAACAAGTCCGTAGCCGGGGACCCCCTGCAGAAAGAAGAACAGGCCAGCACAGAAAACCGGCCAGTAGATTGTTATTCCCATGAAAGCTGCCAGAGTCGTAAGCGCCCAGCGTTTTCTCCTATGCAGACCTGCAAGTGAAATCAGCATAAGCGGTATACCGATGACCGTATCCGCTAGCCCAAAAGATCGGTTTACTTGAACCCCGTATTTACCGACGGCCTGTACACTTTCCTGCAGTCCGATCCGTACCGTGAAATCGTAGGCAAATAGGGCCCCGGTCTGCCCTATCAGGAAGAAGAGCAGATCGAAAATGAGGAATGCCATGACGAACCAAAATGCAAGGGGACGTTTCTTGCTTTGCACCTTTCTGTCCTTTCGATTTAGCTTCCTACACCATCAATGTTTTTGCCCAGCCGCCACCGACGTTACCATCCTGACGTTCCTTCTTCAACCGAAGCGCTCTTCGAGCGGTCATCGTATGGAAAGGTCATAAGCCAAATGTGCTTCGTACATCGAGCCGAAAACGCTGTGATAAAGGTTGCTGCTCAAAGACGGCGAATAGTTACTGTGAGTGGTTTTTCAGAATGGCTTCTTGGTTGGATTTTTCAACAGATCTCGCTGTGCCGTTGAGTGAGAATCAGGTTTTCTTCTTCTTCACGGTACCTTGTGGAAGGATCGTGACAGAAAATTGAGTTCCGACGAAGAGGCCCAATATCCACCGTGGGATTCAGGGTTAGGCCTTTTTGACTAAGAACCTCCGTAAGCCCTCACTTCCCATCCAGATCATCGTGACGAGAATGTATATCTCGACATATCCAATCTCCATGCCGTGCGCCGGGCCGTTGGTAAAAGGCCCGATTTCGGTTGCTCCTTCATTCATCTACGGTCTTCCTATCCAGTAAATTGCACCGCCAATTATGAGAAGCTATTAGAATTGCAGCTGGATCGGTATTCGCATAATCGTTCCGGTTTTCAATGAGCCCTGTGGCAGTATCCCGTTCAAGTCATCCCACTTGTGGCCCACCGTCTTTGTGCGGCAATTGTATTCTCACCTCTGTGCCCGTTCCCTGTTGGCTCTCAACTCGTATCGTTCCCTTGTGCGCCTCAATAATCTTCTTCGCTATCGGCAATCCAAGGCCGGTCCCGCCTTTCTTCGTGGTGAAGAACGGGGTAAAGATAGTTTGGAGCGCTTCTTTGTCCATGCCGGAGCCTTGATCCTTGATCCTTATCTCCAGATGACTTTTCGCATCCGTCACGGTGAGGACGACCTTCTGGCCCGCGTCGGAGGCTTCGATGGCATTGTTGAAAAGATTAATAAGCGCCCGCTGCATCTGCTCGCCGTCCATGACGACGGGCACCGACTCCGCGGGAAGATCGAGAGGCAAGAATACACCCTTCTCCTCAGCCTTTTTCGCACTCAAATCATAAACGCGGCTGACAATGGTCCAGACGTCTTCATCCTCTAATTCCAACCGAATCGGCCTTGCGAAATCGAGCACATCATTGACGATCCGTTCCATGCTCCGCGCGGAATTCATAATCACCTGAACAGCCGCATTCGTGTTGACTTTGCCCTCCTGAATACGCTGCCCAAGTCCCAGGATTGCAATGAGCGGATTCTTCAGATCATGCACGATGGTCGTGGCAGCCTGTCCGATCCCGGCGAGATATTTTTCTCTTTCCGCCTCTTGTCTTCTTTTCCTTTCACGGTCAACAAAGAAAGCGATAGTGAAGGTAAATACTCCTGAAAAAACTAGATGAAGCACCCTATCTGCCAGGCCTAATGCCGAATTCGTTCCATCACCAAAGAAGAAGGGGAGATAGAACAAAGAGACAAGAACATACACCGCAAGAGCGCCTCTAAAACCGAACCAGAAGGCTCCGAGGAAGAGCGGGATATAATAGAGTTCCTCAAAAACAACAAGAGGTAAATGCCTCGTAAACAGATAGAAATGCATCACCGAAATAAGGGCTGCTGCGGATGTGATCAATATCCAATACCGTTTCCCTTTTACCTTCATCAGAATATCCATTAACAGCTCCATTCCACTCCTCTCCGTCTCCCTCCGGCCCCGCGACCTCGCACCTGATATTGTTCTTTCTGCTCGACTTAACGGAAGACATGAGATCATCGGCCTTCTTAACCGGAATTGTGCTTCAGTCTTGCCACTTTTACGGTCTCGGCATCGTCGAGGGGGCGAATGTGCCTCTCCTGAAGCTTAAGGGAGCGCCGGATGGATTCCACACGACCTCTCCCAGGCACAACCGAACTCATGGTGGTGTAGAAGAGCCCAAAAACTGCTCACTCACCTGCTCGCTGTGGTAGCAGCCAGTCCGGCCGCTGGTAATGGCAGGTGTAGCCGTTGGGAAAGCGCTGAAGATAATCCTGATGTTCGGGCTCTGCCTCCCAGAAATCGCCTACAGGTTCGACCTCCGTCACCACCTTGTCCGGCCATAAGCCCGAGGCGTTTACATCGGCGATGGTCTCAAGAGCGACTTGATTCTGCTCCTCGTTAACATAAAAAATTGCAGATCGATAAGACGGACCCCGGTCATTGCCTTGCCGGTTCATGGTCGTGGGGTCATGTATCTGGAAAAAGAATTCCAAAATGCGGCGATAAGAAATCCTGTCCGGATCGAACAGAATCTCTATTGCTTCGGCGTGCGTGCCGTGGTTGTGGTAAGTCGCGTTGGGTACATCTCCGCCTGTGTAACCCACCCGGGTGGCCTCAATCCCCGGCAACTGTCGAATCAGATCTTGCATGCCCCAAAAGCAGCCGCCCGCCAGAACAGCACGTTCCTGTACCATTACCGTTCTCCTGTCATTCTTCATATAATCAAAGCAGTTGGCCTTGTCTCGGAAACTCCTTTCCAACCTTAAGTTGACATGTGACTCAAGCTACCAATCCTTCTGCAAGCGGTCATCCCTGATCCGGTCTTTCTTCACTTTTCAGGATTGTAGGTTGGTGCAGTCTTCGGGGATTTCCCTTTCAGATGGGTGTGGTAGTGCGCGTAGGTCAGAGGTTCGCCACTGCGAAGAACATCAGCTGCAACCACATCCCCTACGAAGAGGGTGTGGGTACCCACGTCAACTTCGTCTATCACCTTGGCCTCCAGGACGCTGAGGCAATGTTCGGTCACCAAAGGAACACCCGTGGTGCCCTGAATGAATTGCACCTTGGACAGCTTGTCTTCATTCCTGCCGGAATTGAATCCGAAGAGACCGATGAAAGTCATGGGCGTGGACGTGTCGAGCACGCTGGCCCCGAATGCCTTGCTCTTGGATATGAATTCATGGGTGAGGTTGTTCTTGTTTATGATCACGGCAACACGTGGAGGCTCCGACGTGACCTGAAGCACAGTGTTCACGATTTGGCCGTTAAGTTTTCCATTGAGATGTGACGTCACTATGTAGAGCCCATAGCTGATTTGCGTGAAAACCTGCCTGTTCAGCCCAGATATCATGCAGCCCTCCTTGAATTCTTTCAGGATATCGGGGAGTCACCGAACACACGAGATCTTTGTCCCCAGTAATTCCGATGACTCGCCCGACCCCTGTAGATAGTTAATCAATCTTCAGGTGAGAATCTCCACTTCTCCGCTCCGCAGCTGGGACAAACCCAATCATCCGGAAGGTCTTTGAACTTGGTTCCCGGGCCTATTCCCTTGAAGGAATCCCCCTCGGCCGGATCATAGATGAACCCGCAGTTACCGCATACGTATTTTGCCAAGCTTTCCTCCTGAATTCTGTGTGGACTTAGATAGCGCAGAAATCGGAGCCTCTCAGCTCGCTCAGGTTGCAGATCACGCCTCTCGCGCTCGGGGTCAGATTTCTCACCCATTGTGAAAAAAGTTCATCATTGGCATAGGCAGCCACATTGGGCCTTTCGGCCAGTATATTTCTGACTCGTTCTGACATATCGTTCCAGTAGTTCATGGGTTTTACCTCCGTAGTCAAATCTCTAATTACCTGTCTTTCATAGATGCGTGATCCAAGGAGGAGATTCGGGTTGTACGATTTTTTGTTGCGACGGCTCCGAAAAGGCCGTTTGCTGAATGGTGTTTAACTTCTGCTGAGCGATCGTCCACTCGATTCGTTGGATGGGGATGGATAGCTCCAAAATGGCCCCTTTTAGCCTGGAGGCCTGACAGAGAAGGGTATCCGATGTCACATCAGAGGTTTCGTCGGTGCCACTGATTGATAAGCCAGCCGAATCCTGCGGAGGACCGTCAAATTGGTGTGCAGCACCAGGTAGAAGAGCGCGATCGTAGGCGTGTAAACAAGGAAGCCGCTTAGGATTCCGCTTATGGCGATCAAGGTGGTCCTCGTTCCCTTGCTGGCCAGTGTCGGGTTACCGAGGCCTATACCAAGACTCTCCGCGCGGGCGCTCGTATAGCTCACAAGTCCGCTCCCTATCAAAGCGAATGCACCCACGATGAACAGCAACCATCCTGGTATCCCCTGCTGCAGATTGAAAATTATCAGGCCCAGCACCAAAAACCGTCGCTATAACGGTCGAGGACCGAATCGAGAAAAGCTCCTGCCGAACTCTGCGTGCCCGTGAGTCTCGCATACTGACCATCGACACCATCGAGGACTTGAGAGATCGCCGCAAGCAGCCCCGCGAGCACACCCCATCCGGCAGCAAATGACAAGCCGGCCGCCATCCCGAATGCCATGCTGGAAATGGTTATGACCCAGGGGCGCAACCAAGAGACCCTTAATAATCTCGGAGTGATCCGAGCTGAGAGATTGATCTTTATCCACTTGAGCACGAACCGATCCGAACTCTTGGTCTGCCACCCTGCCGAGAAACTTGCTGAGATGTCAAGACTTGCCCTTTCATTGGCCCCGAAGGAGCATTTTCTGGCCTGAGTATTCTTGTCATGACCAATACTCGTAGAAGACCGTGTCGTCAATGCTCCCGACGCATGCGATGGCCAAGATGTCAGGCCCAAGAGGATTTCCGCACCCCTTTGAGAACCATGCAGCACACAACTGGCAGATTCAGCCCTTCCCACGTCTCATCGCCCGTGGTATGGTGCCGGTAACATGAACGACGGGTTCCCGGCCTTAAACAGTCGGTTCTTGTTACCGGATTCCGCGAGGAGAGGATTAGATCAGATCATGGGATCAATCAGAATAGCCTTGGCAGGGGTCGGGAATTGCGCCAGCGCCCTCGTTCAGGGGCTTCATTATTACCAGACCAGGGCCACAGAGGCTTGCACCGGGCTCATGCATTGGGATGTGGGCGGCTACAAGCCGTTCGACATAGAGGTTGCTGCCGCTTTCGACATAGACCAAAGAAAAGTGGGAGAGGATCTGTCCCGATCGATCTTTGCTCCACCCAATTGCGCGACCCGCTTTGTCGAGAGCGTCCCGGAAACGGGTCTCCCGGTCAGCATGGGGAGAGTCCTCGATGGTTTCCCTGAGAGCATGAAGGTGTCGAACCCCGATCAATCTTTCGTCCTGGCCTCCTACCCCGAACCCAGCCGAGAAGAGGTCGTGAAAGCCTTAAAGGAATCGCAGGCCGAGATATTGCTGATTTACCTGCCCGTTGGATCAGAGAAAGCTGCTAAGTTCTATGCGGAGTGCGCACTGGATGCCGGAGTGGCCGTTGTAAACAATATACCGGTATTCTTAGCCAGTGATGCCGCATGGGCGAGTCGTTTCGAGGAGCGAGGAGTGCCCATAATCGGGGACGACATCAAGTCTCAACTCGGCGCCACCATAGTTCACAGAGTACTCGCGGACCTATTCAAACAAAGGGGTGTGGAGCTTGACAGGACCTACCAATTGAATGTTGGCGGCAACACTGACTTCCTGAACATGCTGGACCGGAACCGTTTGGCGTCAAAGAGGACTTCCAAAACCGAGGCGGTCCAGTCGGTGGCCGGAAAGACCCTGGATCCCCGTGACATCCACATCGGCCCGAGTGATTATGTTCCATGGCTGAACGACAAGAAAATATGTTTTCTCCGCATGGAAGGAAGGATTTTTGGGAATGTCCCGATAGACCTTGAACTCCGCCTTTCGGTCGAGGACTCACCGAATTCCGCCGGTGTTGTCATCGATGCAATTCGGTGCTGCAAGCTGGCCTTGGACCGAGGGCAAGGCGGTGCTCTGGAAGGCCCTTCCGCGTACTTCATGAAGCGTCCACCTGTCCAGTATCCCGATCATCAGGCCTATCGCCTCACCGAGGCATTCATCTCGGGAAAGGTGTAGCCCGTTAATTGAATTCGCCCAAGAACCGATGATGCGGCGAATGGGTCGGTTTTCCTCCAGTTCAACGAGGCAAGGTCCATGGACGCCATCCAACTGGCGGAAGAGCGTATTCGGTCAATAATCTCAAGATCTAAGGTTCCCGAAGATCCGCGTCACGCGGAGAACACCGTGGCCTGGGTTCTCAGTTTGATGCCCGGGGCTGACCAGGCTCTTCAGCTCGCGGCTCTCGGCCATGACATAGATCGCGCTATAGAGGGTCGCAGAGTGAGTAAGAACTGCTTTCAGAGCTTTGATGAATTCAAAGCAGCTCACGCGCTCAACAGCGCGGAGATCGTCGAAGAGATTCTCGTAGAATGTGGGGTGGACGAAGGAGTGAGAGCCGAGGTTTGCCGTCTCGTTCGACTTCATGAGACAGGAGGCGATGAGAGATCAGATGTTTTGAAGAACGCTGATGCCCTTTCCTACTTTCAAGACAATCTCCCACTCTACTTCGCTCGAAATGGCTGGGTGGAAACAAAGCGGCGGGCCTTGTGGGGTTTTTCGAGGCTCGATCCTGAGTTTCGAGCTATGGTGGCAAAGCTGTCCTTTGAGTCTGAGGATCTCAACGCTTTGCTCCACGAGGTGGTTACCGAGGGCACCAGATAGGAATGAGACAGAGGGGACATGGGGAAGAAGGGACTTGGAAAAATCCTCGATGCGCTTGGAAACCGCAAGACGCATGTCTTGAGGCTCCATTCCAGAGCCAGAGCGCTCCTGAAGAAGGCAAGGAAGCGCCTATCTCATTATCAATCGGTCAGATTCCACCGAGCTCTTGTCCAAGAGGGCGACCTCGTCTTTGATGTCGGAGCCAACGTGGGGGACATGACGGCGCTGTATTTGGAGCTTGGGGCAAGAGTTGTTTCCGTGGAGCCTCAAGAAGACTGCCTGAAAAGCCTGGAAGTGCGGTTTGGCCGCCATCCCCTTGTCAGTATCGTCCCCATGGCAGTGGGCGCAGTTGAGGGGGAACAGGAAATGCTGCTCAGCGATATCCGCTCGCCCTTATCCTCCATGTCTCCGGAGTGGATCGAAGCGGTGAAATCCAGTGGGAGATTCCCGTATTATGCGTGGGGCAGCTCCGTGACTGTACGGGTAACCACTCTTGACTCCCTGATCGCACTATATGGAGAGCCGGCTTTCTGCAAGATCGATGTGGAAGGATTCGAGAGGGAGGTTTTCAGAGGCCTTTCGAGACCGTTGGCGCGGTTGTCGTTCGAATTCCATGCTGAGTTTATCGGAGAGGCCCTCGCATGTATTGAGCGTCTGAGGGAACTCGGTCTGTACCGTTTCAACTTCACGCAAGAGAACCGACCGGTCTTCGAGTCAACCAAAACGCTGAATGAAGTTGAGATTTCTGAACGGCTTCTCTCACTTCCCTTCTCCAGCCTCCAGGGGGATGTGTACGCTTTCCGGGAAAAGCAGGCCTGCTGAAGAATGCTTTAGAGAAGGGTTTCTCTGTGGCCTGAGCGAGGTTGCGTTGCCCCGATCATGAGTCTGCGGATCAGGCTACGGTGCTTCCACTAGGCCTCGCAAGCGTTCGACGACATTCCATTTCCTCAACAGACGCGCCGAACTCCGAGGGACGAGGTGTTCCCAGGGTTCGCCGCACACCATTTTCCGGCGAATCTCTGATCCGGTGAGGCCCTTCTTGTCAGGTGTCCTACGCCACATCACCTCCACATGAAGCCCTTGTCCTGTAAGGAGATCAAGTTTTCTTTCTCCCCAGGTGTCGCATATGGTGATGAAGAAGACCGCATCCATAGGCACGTAGTACCGGTAGAGTTCCGGAAGGTTTATCGGGAAAGGGACCACGGAAAAGTTGCTGCTACCCACTCCCTCATCGTTAAGAGCCGACACAACCATCTGATAGCGCTCGAAGTAAGTGAGAGGATTGGCCGACAGAGTCGAGCGTAACGGATCGGCTTGATCCTCTCGTGAAAGAATGGGATCAGGATTGGTGATTCCGACGACAAGGTGTTCGCAACGGGCCTTCCCGGCCAAGAGGTACTTTAGATGATCGTTATGGAGTACCTGAAACCTGCCATGGATAACGCCTAAGCTGTGCATGCGTGACCACCTTGCGCCGGACGGTTCACTCCCATCAAGTGAGATGCCGCTCAATTCAGGGAATTAGTTTGTTTGGCCACAGGCTTACCCCATACCGCGTAGATCGGATCGCTCGGGATTCCCTGTTCGTAATATTTGTCGTCTTTAGGCCTCGGTTTTCCGGTACTCTCTTGATAACCCTGAATTGCAAAGCGGCCTGAGATGGTGAAGAACCTGCGAACGATCTCTACTCTCTGCTTTTCAGTGCTTGCCTTCCATACATTTACGGCTTTCGGGGGGAACATCCGGTTTGAAAAAACCACGATGAAAAGGCCTTCGGGCTTCAACACGCGTGAAACTTCTCGAAATACCTCCAGAGGCTGGGTCAGGTAGTCGACGGATACTGTATTGACAACAACATCGAAGCGGTTGTCAGGAAATGGCAGCCGAGGATCGCCGTTAAGATCGTGGATTACGTGTTCCGAAAACAGGGGGTTGGCTTCCAGCTCTGTTTTGTTGAGTCCAAGCCCGACAACCGTTGCGGGAACTTTCACCTTCCCGAGATGAGAATCCGGTCCGGCCATGAGATCCAGGATCGCTGCACCAGCGGGAATCAAACGACCATAGATCTGTTCAACCGTCTCGAGGGCACACGAGTCCAGATGGTCTACAAAGCGAGGCTTCGTATAAAAATCCCCGTCAGGGGTTTCATCGTCCCGACCAAGGTCATGAGGACTGAACCATGCCAGACTGCTCATTTCATCGGCGTCTTCCTTTACCACGAGATCCTTCAGCGCGTCCTCTGACCATACCGGTGCCGGACCGCAGCAGCCGCGAGGGTCCATCCTGCAACGATAGCCCGTCTTCTCAATGCCCTGGCTCTCCAGAGCGTTCCAGCTTTTCGTGAAATAGCGGCAGTCGTCATTGAAACAGATGTGGTGCATCTCTCCGCCCCAACTCGACTCAATAGGAGTACGAATGGGATCCATCTCCGATCCACAATGTGGACAAGCATGTCCTGCAGACATTAGGGTCTCCCTTCTCTTCGTAGGAACCTTATCTGATACCGGACGAAAGGAGTCAGCATTAAGGCGAATGATCTTTCAGGGAAATAAAATAAATCTCAGGGCATCCTCAGCTCGTCATGGAACATTCCATGGAGTTTTTCTGGACGCCAGCAATTGCGCTTATCCGATACCGTCCATGTAACAAAATGAATCTGATCAAGTCCTCACTGGTTTGATGCACGATCCTTGGGTCCTGAGTTTTAAGGTGGGGTCGCTGCGGATACCTGTCAAGTGGCCGGAACTTGAAAACCGCGGAGGCTCAAAGTATTCATGATAGTGAAACAGATGGAGCCTGTTCGAAGAAACCCTTTTGAAAAGAGACTCCTGTTTGGTAAGCTTGAAACAAGGAATCTGCAGAGATGCTCGGCACATTTCGCCGGATAATTCTCGACTGAGGATCATATGAAATGACCGTCCCATTCGAACGAATTGTGGTCTACGGCGCATCCTGGTGCCCTGACGCTCGGCGAGCGAGACGATTCTTCGACGAGCGGGGAATGGAGTACGCGTGGATCGACATCGATGAAGACAGCGAAGCGAGGAACTTTGTGCGGGAAACCAACGTCGGCCAGATCGTGATTCCGGTTATCGTTTTCCCTGACCGGTCCGTTCTCGTCGAGCCCTCCAACTATGAACTCACAAAGAAGATGGAAGAGCTTCTCGGACAACCCGACCCTCAGAGCTGATGGACCCGAGGCTCACTGGAAAGCTATACAGGCACGCGTGCAGGTGGTTCCGGTCAGTTCATCTTCCAGATCAGTGCGTTTAGAACCCCAGCGAAGCCAACCCAAATCAGATAGGGGACCATCAGCACACCAGCGAGCTTGGACACTTTCCAGAACGTTAGGGAAGTTGCCAGAATCGCTAACCACAAGATGCAAATCTCGAGAAGTGCCAAGCCGGGGCTCCGAAGGCCGAAGAATAAAGCCGACCACCCTGCATTCAGGAGGAGCTGGAGGGCATAGATCTCCAGCGGGCGTTGTCGGCCTCCAGAACCCCTCCGCCAAACGATCCAAGCGGCGATCCCCATGACGGTGTAAAGGATCGTCCATATGGCACCAATGGTAGCTCCTGACGGAGTCCAAGACGGTTTATTTAGCGTCGGATACCACGTGGCCACCGAGAGATTGGTAAGAAGACCGCCCAGAGTGGCAATTCCAAAAACAACGAGCAGACTCACTACGAGACCAGCTATTTGTCTGAGTTTGTTCATGGATGTATAGGTATTCTCATGGTCCATCGATGAATAACCAAAGGAAACCGCTTGCCATCTACGGTATCGATACTATCCACCGGACTAAAGACGCCAGTAGAATGGTTGCCGAGAGCCCTCCAAGCGAAAGCCCAGCAAACCAGAGCCATTGACGTCGTTTTTCAGTAAGCACTTTCATGGGAGGCTTTGCCCCTGAACAGATAGTAGCAGAAGGCGGTGTAGGCAAGCACCACCGGTAGCATGATGACGGTACCGACCAACAACAGGGATTGGGAAGTCCCTGCCGCCGCTGCCTGTCGAAAGGAGACGCTAAAGGGAACCAACCAGGGCCACAAGCTTACAACCAGCCCAATGTAGCCCATGAGAAAGACCAAGAGGCTCAAGAGGAAGGGGCGATGCTCGATGGTACCGCGCAGATCTCGCCAGATGAATGCGAAGAGGACTGTGGTTATCAGGGGCATGGGCAGAAGATAGAAAAACGTGGGCATACTAAACCAGAGGTTCTTAACATCCGTATTCATCATCGGCATGCTGGTGCTGACAATTACCAGGAAAAGTCCGACATAGGCCAGGACGTACGATGCGCTCCTTCGCGCCCATTCCTGGGTCACACCGTCGGTCTTCATCACCAGCCAGGTGGCTCCGAGGAGCGCATACCCGAATATCAAGGCAATTCCCGTCATCACACTGTACGCATTGAGCCAGTCGAAAGATCCACCGGCAAAGCTTCGGCCCTGGACCTGAAATCCGCGAACGAAAGCTCCCAGTATCATTCCTTGCATGAGGGCAGCCAGAAGAGACCCGAAGTGGAAGGAGTAGTCCCAGAGGCGGCGGGACCTGGTAGCCTTGAAACGGAACTCAAAGGCAACTCCTCTGAAAATGAGCCCCAAGAGCATGAAGATCACCGGCATGTAAAGGGCCGGCATAAGAATCGCGTACGCCAGAGGAAACGCTGCGAAGAGTCCACCACCACCCAGAACCAGCCACGTTTCGTTGGCATCCCAGAAAGGCGCGATGGAATTCATCATGCGATCGCGGCATTGATCAGTCGGCGCAAAGGGAAAGAGCACGCCGATACCCAAGTCAAAGCCGTCCAACAGGACGTAGAGAAAGATGGCAGTTCCGATAAGGCCAAGCCATATCAGAGGCAGATCCAGGTAGCTTTCGAAGCTAAACATGGGGTCCTCCTTCTTCTGAGACCAGACCCGTAACCAACGGCGGCTTCTTGACTCCGTGAGCACCATAGACTTCTTCTTCGGAATCCGGGCCCTTTCGGACGAGTTTCAAAATATAATAGGTTCCGGCACCGAAAATAAAGCCATAGGTGAGAACAAAGGCCGTAACGGACATGGCTATGGGCGAAGCCGCCACCGGCGAGACGCCCTCTGAGGCCCTCATTACTCCGTAGATGATGTATGGCTGCCTTCCGACCTCCGTTACAAACCATCCTGCAAGGACGGCCACAAAGCCGGTTGGGGTCATGGCCATGCACCAGTAGTGAAACCACGTCGCCTCAAATAATTGCTTTTTCCAGTAAAGAACCAGTGCAGTCAAGCCGGTCAAGATCATCAATGTGCCAAGACCCACCATAATGCGGAAGCACCAAAAGACTACCCACACCGGCGGACGATCTTCTTTGGGCCACGCCTTTAACCCCTCGACCTTTCCATTAAGATCATGGGTAAGAATCAGGCTGGACAGTTTCGGAACCTCGATTGCATACTTTGTCTTTTCAGCTTCCTGATCGGGCCATCCAAAGAGATTGAGGGGCGCTCCGGTCGTGGTTTCCCAGAGACCTTCCATGGCAGCCACCTTGGCCGGCTGGTGCTTCAAGGTATTCAGACCGTGCATATCTCCGAAGAGCAATTGCATCGGCGCCACAAAAATGGCCATGATCATTGCCATTCCAAACATGACACGAGCACATTCTTTGTGGCGGCCACGCACCAGGTAGAATGAGCCGATCCCTCCTACAACAAAGGCCGTGGTCAGGTAGGCTGCCGTGACCATGTGCACGAAGCGATAAGGGAAGGAAGGGTTGAAGATGACTTCCAGCCAGTTTGTGGCATAGAAGAGGCCTTCTTCTCCAACCCTATATCCCTGCGGCGTTTGCATCCAACTGTTGGCAGACAAGATCCAAAATGCGGAAACAAGTGTCCCAATGGCTACAATGATGGTCGACGCAAAATGCATCCGTGGGCTCACACGGTTCCACCCAAACAGCATCACTCCAAGGAAAGACGCCTCGAGAAAGAACGCCGTGAGAACCTCGTAGCCTAACAACGGACCGAGAACGTTTCCGGCCTTATCCGAGAATACCGACCAATTGGTGCCAAATTGAAAGGACATGACCACGCCGGAGACCACCCCCATGCCGAATGTTACGGCAAAAATCTTGACCCACATGCGGTATGTTCGTGCATAACAGGACTCCACTGTCGAGAGCCATCGCCACTCGAGGACGGCCAACCAACTGGCCAAGCCTATGGTGAACGCCGGGAATAGGATGTGAAACGAAATGGTGAAAGCGAACTGGATGCGTGCCAGGAGCACCGGATCAAGGTTTTCAATCATTATTTCACTCCCTGCTTATGAAATGCCCTCGCGCATGTCCCGAGACGAGGGGAAAAATTCAAGCTCCTCAAATCAAGATCATACGGTGCTGTCCTGATGACCTCCAGGCGTGATGATTTCCGCTTTGGGAGGCCGATCGATGAAGCATTTACATGGAAAATTCTCCCAGGCTCTTGCTATGCAACCTTTGGGGGAATTATGGAGTTCTCACCAGAAGCCGGTTCCTGGTTCCCCTTTGAAAGGGCCAACAATGTCCTTCGTAATCCAACCCCCGTAAAAGTCGCCCGGTTGGGAAGAGACCATTTCATCGTCCACATAGCAAGCGTCCATCTTGCTCGGATAGAAAGCAACATGATCCTTTATGGCTTCAAAATGAGGTGAAGGCTGACGATAAGACCATGCGGCGTTGTCCGCAGAGCGCTCACCGACCTCTACCGTGAAGTAAGTTGCCTGACCTTTCCATTCGCAGAATGATGTCCGTTCGGTTTGAAGGAGGTACTCATGCGCGACGTCTTGCGGCGGAATGTAGTAGACTGGTGGATGGCTCGTTTCCATGACTCGCTTAGCACGGGTGGATTGAGCCACACAGACGTGGTTAAAAATCACTCTTATGCGCTTTGAAGTGTCTTCAATCCGAGGAGGCCTCGGGTAATCCCATACCGACTCTTGTCCAGGGCCAGGCTCAACTCTTTTTCTCTCCATTGATTAATTGTGCTCCCGTACCAAAAAAGATTTTCGAGATCCTGACGGTGGCCTCAGGCCGGCTAGATCCGTCCGGCCTGCCCCAAAGCGTTGGACTCACTAAATAGAGTGCTCCAAATGCCGATTAAGAATACCAAGGACCACAGGATAGTCCTTATGAGGTTCGTCCACACCAGGCGGCGTATCACTGAGATATCTTTACCCGAGCGCTGCAGCTTTGCATGGCACGGTACGGAAAGACCAAATGTAGAAACCCAGCAGAAGGAAATCAGTGCGGCCGAAAGGACGGAAAGGAATGAAGCGTCGTAGCAGACCAGAATCCCAACAATGATTGCCTGACCGCAGAGCAATGGAATGACGAAGAAGGCAATCCGACTCGAATACTTCCTGTGCCACGACACAAAGGCATCCCGTTCGATGTGGACTAAGCTCGGGTACATGATGACTTGAGCCAACCACACTACGATCACGATCCCGAAATCAAATAGGTTTCTCGCAACATGGAGCTTATCCATAGCTGTTTCCAGTTCTCCAGAGGACCCGGTGTCCCATGAGAATCGGTCTACAGGAGATCCTTCAATGCCACCTCTATGGTAGGGAATTCGAAACGGAAACCATTTTCCAGGAGAACCTTTGGAATGGCTCGCTGGCCTTCGAGTATTACTGAACCGAATTCACCCAACACAAGCTTGATCATAAAGGAGGGCGCAGGCATGAACGACGGTCTGCCAAGAGCTTTTCCAATGGCATTCACAAGGTCTACGTTCCTTACCGGTGAAGGGGAGGAGAAGTTCACGGGGCCTCGAATATTCTCGTGTTCTATAAGAAACAGCTCGGCTCGACAGAGATCCTTGACGTGCATCCAGGGAACCCATTGCCGTCCACTGCCAATAGGACCACCGGCAAAGAACTTGAACGGCAGGGTCATCTGAGTAAGAGCGCCACCACCCTTTCCCAGGATTATCCCGAATCTGGTAGTAAGCACTCTGACCCCCTTCTCCTCGGCCTTGTAAGCTTCCGCTTCCCAGTCCCGAGCGAGATGAGAAAGGAAGTCAGAACCGGGCAGAGCGCTCTCGGTCAGCTCTTCATCACCTGTAGGACCATAAATCCCTGCTCCGGAGGTATTGATCAGGGTGATTTTCCTTTCAGCATCCGAGGGAATCGCTTCCACCAAGTGGCGCGTAGTGAGGATCCTCGTGTCTCTGAGAAGCTTCTTGTACGCTTCATCCCATCTCTTGAACACGGAAACTCCCGCGAGGTTTATGACGAGATCAAACGTCGGCACCTGTGCCTGCCACTCCCCAGGCTTAGTTGCATCGGCGGCCAGCATCTTCACCTCAGATGGGAGTTTTGCTCCGCGATCCGGGCGTCTCGCCATGACGGTCACGTCAAAGCCTTTCTCCGCAAGGAACGGAGTGAGATGGGATCCCACAAAGCCATTGCCTCCGACGATCAGTGTTTTCATTTCAGGGGCACCTCCGAATTGGATAATGAGGCCACAGAGAGAAGCTCTCGGAGACTGGTGAGCGATCTTCGAGTTGTTGATAAGGGGCTTCCTGCTTTCCTTGAGACTGCGAGGGGTCCCATTATACGTGATTCCTGAGTTGCAGTTCCAAAGGATGAGGATGCAAAAAGAACTGCTCCTTCAGATACGGCTCATCGTATTTCCGTACATAGTGCGACAGCAGGGTAACCGGTACAATGAGCGGAACATGCCCCTTTTGATAGTTCTCGATAGTCTCTACCAGCTCCCGCTTCTCGTCAGAGGCAATCTGTTTCTTAAAAAATCCCATCACGTGGAAAAGGACATCAGTGTTTTTCCGCCGCGTCGTCTTCAATCTGAGCGCATCCATGAGCAGCCGCTGATACTGCACCCGGAATTCATCCAAAGAATGGCTTTTGATACCAGCAATCATTTTCCCCATTTGCCTCATGTGCTGGGCACTGTGGGCCATGATGAGAAACTTGTGCCTGGTATGGAATTCCACAAAACCTCGCCTCGTCGGTTTTGGGGAAAGGCTCTCCCTCCATCGCTTCAGGACGAATATTGCCTCAATGAAATTTTCCCTGAGTTTGGGATCGTGAAGCCTTCCCTCCTCTTCAACCGGTAGCAAAGGGAAGTGTTCCATGAAGGCACGGGCAAACATGCCGATTCCACGGTTAGAGGGCATGCCCTGGTCCGTGTAGACTTTGACTCGTTCCATCCCGCTGCTGGGTGACCCTTTCTTGAAAATGAACCCGTAGAGATCAAGCTCCTCCAGTTCTCTTACTCTCCGTGAGCACCAACCCAGCATCCTCTCGGTGTAATCCTGTTTAGTGTTGCTGGTGATCAGGCGCGGAGACTCCGGATCTCCCACGAGGCGCATTGCTTCCCTCGGAACGGCGAGCCCGCACTCCACCTCTGGACAAACCGGAAAGAATTCAACATATTGGGATAGGGTGTCCGTGATGAACGGATCTCTGCTGTGTCCACCGTTGTAACGGACATTTTGGCCTAAGAGGCACGCGCTGACTCCGAGCTTGATCTGCTCTTCCATGGGGATTATCATCCTTCGTCAAGAGATTAGCCGAATCCGTCGGCACGCAGCGAGCGATCAGCCAGAATTACCTCATATCTTGGCCTGTGGGTCAAGGACTGTGACGAGACTCAGCCGATCGGCTGACACAAGAATGTTGTTACAAGGCCAGAGAGTGACACAGGTACCGGAGTTCCGAATTCAGAAGTGCAATACCGCTGAGGTCAAGCCCAAAGGTGACTATGTCCTGTACTGGATGATTGCCAACCGAAGAACTCATTGGAATTTCAGTCTCCAACGCGCTGTCGAGTGGTCGAACCGATTCAACCGCCCACTGATTATCCTTGAGGCTCTTCGATGCGGCTACCAATGGGCATCTGACCGGCTCCACCGTTTCGTTATGGAAGGCATGAAGGACAACGC
>JBGSLQ010000043.1:0-183983 GCA_041740635.1 Desulfomonilaceae bacterium
CGTCAAACATGGAGGCGGAGGGGGTACAATGTGGCGCAATGCGGGTGCTCAGGCCGAGCAGTCTCCAGAAAACACCCCGATGACCGGCCCGCAGCCCCGTGTGCTTCGCGTCCGAATAACACTTTTGAGACAGCCTCCTAGGCCCGCCCCTACAGTCAGGCCGGTAAGAAGACGAAAAAAGCGTGCCACGATCTGGGTAGATTTTCCACTTTTGAGACAGCTTCTCCCTGCCGGTCCATCCTATCGAGATTATTGATCATATTGAAGACGTGCCGGCACGGGGGCACGGCACCTCCCAATACCCTTGTCCTCAATAGGGCGCAGGGTGCGGTGAACCCACGATACGCGCGGATGATATTACTGGGTGAAGCCTTCCTGAATTGCTTGCGTCTGGGCGTGGAAAATGAGGGGATCGATAATTTCGTCGAGTTTGCCTTCAAGCACGCCATCGAGTTTGTAGATGGTCAGGCCGATCCGATGGTCCGTCACTCGATTCTGGGGAAAATTGTACGTCCGGATGCGCTCGGAACGATCGCCTGAGCCCACCTGATTTTTTCGCTCTTTGCTGATCTGCGCGTTTCTTTCTTCTTCCATCCTGTCAAGCAAGCGAGCCTTTAATATCTTCAAGGCCTTGGCCTTATTCTTATGCTGAGATTTCTCATCCTGGCATGTTACCACCAGGTTTGTGGGCAGATGCGTAACCCGTACCGCGGAATCCGTAGTGTTCACGCTCTGACCGCCGGGGCCGGAAGATCTATACACGTCAATTTTCAAGTCCTTGGGATCGATATCTATCTCCACATCGTCAGCTTCCGGGAGGACTGCCACAGTCACTGCCGACGTATGAATCCGACCCTGGGACTCGGTAGTCGGGACTCTCTGGACCCTGTGAACGCCGCGTTCGTATTTCAGTCTGGAGTAAGCGCCCGTTCCGTGAACGAGAGCGATCACTTCTTTTATTCCGCCTGCTGCCGCTGGCGAGGAAGACATAAGTTCCACGCGCCAGTTCCGGACTTCTGCATATCGGCAATAAGCCCGGAAAAGATCTCCGGCAAAAAGGGCCGCTTCTTCGCCCCCAGTCCCCGCGCGAATTTCGAGGAAAGTGTTCTTGGCGTCGTTGGGATCTTTAGGGAGGAGCAATATGTTAATCGCTTCCCGTATACTGGATTCGCGTTCTTTGATTTGCGGCAAATCCTGGCGAGCCATTTCCACGAGCTCCGGATCGTCCCCGTCCGCTATGATCGTTTCCAGATCGTCCATTTCCCGGAGTATGTCGGAAAGCGTGTGGTACGCTTTCACGATGTCCGCAAGATCGGACTGCTCTTTGGCCACTTTCTTCAGTTTTGCGGGATCGGAAATTACGTCCGGTCGAGAAAGCTCTTCATTGAGCTCTTCATATCTGCGATTAATTTCTTCGAGTTTTTCGATTACCTGCATGAGATCGATCAGGCCGCTGTATTCAGTTGGGCCCGTAATTCCTCTTTTTCCAGTGTTTTCTTCAGAGCTACCAAAGCTACTTCGAGCTGATCGTCGGTCGGTTCTCGGGTCGTGAGCTTTTGAAGCCACATTCCCGGCAAAAGGAATCCCTGCAGTATCGGATTCTGGTACTTATTGCCGAGGCGGATAATCTCGTACGAGCATCCGGCGATGGGCAGCAACAAAGCTATCTTTACCAGGATATAGAAAGCGTTCGTTACAATCTTGTTCCCCAACAAATCTTTGGGCAGGAATGGGAAGACTGCAGTGAAAATAAAAATACTGAGCACCAGTACCAGCAGCAGAAACGCCGTCCCGCACCGTGCATGCAATGTAGAATGTTTACGGGCGTTTTCCACCGTCAGATCTTCGCCCTTTTCGTACGTGTGTATGGATTTGTGCTCTGCACCATGATACTGAAATACCCGTCGAATGTCCTTGAGCAAGGAAATCAGCAAAATGTAAGCAATAAAAATGCTTACTTTGATGATACCGTCAATGACGTGAAACCATACGCTTCGTACGCCCAAATCCGTGTTAAGCAGAGTGCCGATACCGAGAGTCGCCAGATGCGGAACAACCACGAAAAGCAAAATAGCCCCTCCCAATGCTAGAGCTATAGTAGCTCCCAGCGCCATGGGACTGAGCTTCTCTTCTTCTTCTCCGAGAGCTTCCTGAGCGGAGTAGGTGAGAGCCTGGATTCCATTGAAGAGCGATTCGTACAGTACAACACTGCCCCTCAGGAGCGGTTTGCTCAGAAAGGGCCATTTCTCCATAGGAGAGTACCAGCGATCCTCGCGAATTGACAGGTCACCGTCCGGTCTACGGACCACAATGGTAAACGTTTTGGGCGCGCGCATCATAATTCCTTCAATAACCGCCTGACCGCCCACTCTGATTTGAGCCGTTTCATCTCCCGACTGATTGCTGATTAACATGAGCCTCCGCACCAATAATGAAGAAAAGATTGTCTTCTTACTTCTTCGGTTTCTCGGCTTTTTCTTTCTTCGGTTTTACCGCAGGTTTAATTGCAGGTTTTACCTTTGACGTCTTTGCCGGTTTCTTGCCGGTTGCAATAGCAGCATCGGCATACTTCTTCATGAAACGCTCAACCCTACCGGCGCTGTCCACGAGTTTCTGCTTCCCTGTAAAGAAGGGGTGGCACGCGGAGCAAATTTCCAGCCGGTATTCGGGTTTTGTGGAGCGGGTTTTTACTTCCGCGCCGCAAGCGCATCTAAAAACTGTCTCTTGGTATGCGGGATGAATATCCTTCTTCATTCCCTTTTCCTCCATTAAGCTCTTTTGAGCAGATCAATATAACAGAAAACAGTTCCGGTCAAAAGAGAATTTTTGCAAGCCGCAACTATCCTGAATGCATTGGCATCCAGGATGCGGGATTTCGAGCTTATTTATTCATGACTTCAAGGAACTCTCGGTTCGAATCGGTTTGAACGATTTTGTCCAGGAGGAATTCCATGGCATCCACTGAATTCATATCTGCCAGCAATTTTCTCAGCAGCCATATACGCTGGAGATCCTGTTGGCTCAGCAGGAGTTCTTCTTTTCTGGTTCCGGACCGGTTTATGTCGATGCACGGGAAAATTCTTCGTTCCAGCAGACGCCGGTCCAGATGGATTTCCATGTTACCGGTGCCTTTGAACTCCTCGTAGATAACCTCGTCCATTTTACTACCGGTGTCAATGAGAGCCGTTGCAATAATCGTCAGGCTTCCACCTTCTTCGATATTTCTCGCTGCTCCGAAGAAACGTTTGGGTCTGTGCAGCGCATTTGAATCGACACCACCCGAGAGAATCTTTCCGCTCGGGGGAACCACGGTGTTGTGAGCCCTCGCCAACCGGGTGATGCTGTCCAGGAGAATGACAACATCCCGTTTGTGTTCTACCAGCCGTTTTGCCTTCTCTATGACCATATCGGCAACTTGCACGTGACGCTGAGCCGGCTCGTCGAAGGTCGAGGAAATGACCTCTCCCCGGACAGACCGCTGCATGTCGGTGACTTCTTCAGGACGTTCGTCGATGAGCAGCACGATGAGATAGACTTCCGGATGATTCCTGGTCAAGCTGTTGGCTATTTGCTGGAGCAAGACGGTCTTTCCGGCCTTCGGTGGTGAAACGATGAGCCCGCGCTGTCCTTTGCCGATGGGAGTCAGAAGATCCATGACCCTCATGGAGTAATTTGTGGGGCTGGTTTCCAGTTTCAGCCTGTCGTTCGGATAGAGTGGGGTGAGGTTGTCGAACAGCACCTTATCCCTGATCTTTTCAGGGTCCTCGGTATTGATCGCTTCCACCTTCAACAGGGCAAAGTATCGCTCCGTATCTTTTGGAGGACGGATATAACCCGCAATGGTGTCCCCGGTTCTCATATTGAATCGCCGTATCTGGCTGGGCGAAACATAGATGTCATCAGGTCCGGGCAAATAATTGTAATCAGGTGCTCGTAAGAAGCCGAATCCATCGGGCAGTGTTTCGAGCACTCCTTCACCTCTGATAGGCGCTTCCTTTTCAGTCTGCTGGTGCGCCTGAAGGATGGCGAAGATCAGCTCCTGTTTGCGCATGCTGCTTGCGCCTTCTACATCCAGCGAATTGGCTATAGAAAGAAGTTCGCTAACCTTTTTTTCTTTCAATTCTGCAACGTCCATATGGGCTCTCCTGGCTCATTTCTTTCAGCGGGGGCATAAATCTTGGGATTGGAATAATGCCTGCAGTCTCTAGGGCGAGGTACGCGCTTCTTTACAGATACGGCGCATTACCCCAGCGTTCGATGATTTTTTCCTCGGATGGAATGTGCTCCTGGAGGGATGAATATCAGAAAAAATATTCCAATATCTATTTATTAATCAACAGACCCGTTCCTGTCAAGTCTTTGTTGCAGTATTCGCCATTGATCATTAAGACTTCCCGGTCTACAATGAGCTCCATGATGCAGCTTGTCCTTCCGCTATCCACGCCACCCCGGTATACCTTCGATAATCTCATCGTTCACGAAGGGAACGAGGTTGCTGTTACTGCGCTCAGGTCACTCCTTTTCTCTCCGGACGGTGTTTTGCCCCACATTTTTTTATTCGGGCTCCCGGGAACGGGAAAGACCCATTTGTTACACGCGTTTGTCACGGAATGGGAACAAAAATCCGCTCCCGAGACGCACGCACGAATCATTGTACCACAAAGGACCGAGCCGCGTTTTGAAGAACTCGAGGAATTGGCCGCTCGGCCCGACCTCATGGATTCTCTCGCTGCCCTCGCGATAGACGACGTTCCCCGGATCGACCGGGAGCTTGGTTCGCTTCTTCTCGTGATCTACAATAAATTGACACGCGTGGGCGCGGCATTATTGATAGCCTCATGCGAGTCCCCGGCCCATTTCTCGCCTGACGATCAGCACCTCAGATCGCGCATTCTATCGGGATTGGTCCTGGAATTGACTCCACCGGAGGATCCGGTCCGCATGCTTATCCTGGACAAAATGGCGCGGGACAAGAATGTTCGTATCCCGAGAGAAGTAGCCGGATATCTCGTTACGAGGAAATCGAGAAACATCAAAGAGCTGGAGAGAATAGTCGATATCCTGGATCGAAAATCCTTGCAGCTCAAACGTCGCATTACCGTACCTCTCATCAAACTTCTCGAAGAAGACAGTCTGCTGTAGGCTACAGAAATCTTTTCTCTCTCTCTTTCTCCTTTGATGAATACCGGAAAAATGTTCTGAAGAACGGTCTCATGGTGACTGTGAATATGGCAATTGCCACAATTAATGTCTGATTGAGGACAAGAATACTGGTGGGTGCCGGCCTCCGGAAACTGTCTCGAAATCTCCTAATCGTTTAGGATGTGGGTAAGCAGAAAAGGTCGACACCAGAACCGCTCGAGAGTGAACAACGAGAATCCTTGGGGTCCTCATGGTTCCTGCGAACTTAACGCATGTCATGGCGAGCGAAACGAAGCAGTCGCTTGAAATAAAGCGCCTGAATCCCAGGCGATTGTCTCGCGAGACGCGGGATCGCTGCGCTCCTCGCAATGGCAACATTTAATGGAACTGCTGAATGGACAATCCCGACACTCTTTGCGAACACATGCGCACACTTTTGCTAAAGATTGCAGCTCCACATGATACGGTGCGGGTAATTACATAACTTCTTGTGTTTGCGGCCCTTTCGTTTTGGTGCACCCTCTCCAGACGTGGGTAACATTGTATATTTGGCAACGCGCGGCTCTTCTTGCCTGTTTTTTTCTACTTTTCATCTCTGGTTTTGTAATTCACTCGCGTTCTGGAATGTTGGTTCGCCCGGTTATCGGATACATTGGCGCTATTGTTCTTCTTATACGTGCAGTATTAAGCAAAGAAAATGCTGTTACTTTGCCTCTCACAATCATTTTGGGCGAAATAGCTTTTTTTAGAATTTCCGGGAAACAGATACTCTTGAAGAACAGGGCCTCACTCACAAGGCAAAATTGTGGAGCGATCCTGCCGTGTTTTGGAGGGACGAGGTGAATCACTTCCCTCGAGAAAATTTTGTCGAGAGAAGTGTGAGACTGCATGCTTTGTTGAGCCTGGGCTCCTCTCTGGCCAGGGTTAAAAAATACGCCGAGGCCATGGCCTGCTTCCAGCAAGCGGCCGAAGTTGTGCCGGAATCACATGAGACATATTTTCACATGGGGGCGGTGTCAAGGAGGACCGGAAACAGGGAGCAAGCCATAAAATATCTGAGAAAGGCCGATTCGCTAAGACCTGGAAACAGTCTTATCAGAAGAGAATTGGAATGGGCTCTTGCCGGTCAATGAGAGTTCCGGGAGTGAGGTCTTAACTTCGGTCTGACTCTCCACCCGAACGAAGTTCCCCTTGAATTACTTCATGTAAACGGGTAAACAGACAACGCGCTTTGGCGATCAGGACGCCGAAGATTTGTGTTCTATTCGGAACCGGGGAATACCATGCTCGTCAAATTGTTCGGTCGCAATTATCCTTGTGTGGCTATACTGGGATTTCTTGGGGTCTTGTCCTTTTTGTCTTCTTCCGAAGAACCCGAAACAGCCATGAAAAAATTTATCGCTGCATTCAAAGCACAGGACGCGGCCGCTGTGCTGAAGATGATGTATCCGGAGATAGTCTCTGAAAAAGATGTGAAATTAGAGGATGTTCAGGAATTCCTCAAGCGATACAGTAGCAACGTCCTGACTCTCACGAATTCCCGTGTGGACGCGAGGATCAAATCCGAGGATGGTACAACAGAACGATTTCAATGTACCATGACCTTCACTGGACCGAGTCTAGGTCCCGCGTACCCCAATCGTCCGGAATTCCGCATGGTGCTCCTCTGGATCGCAGAGGACGGAACATGGTGGTTGGAACGCCCGATCTCGATGGAGCACGTTGTGCAGTGGACAAAACCGTATCCTACTCCGGAACAGAACGAGGCGGAATTACGATTCAAAACGGCGCTTGAAGTCATAAATACTATTGGAATGCCGGGTGAGGAAGACAAGGAGATCATGGGCCGTCCGGCTCCGGGAAAAGCCGTGGAAGCATACAGGGAACTCGAACGACTTTATCCCAAAGAGCGCAGTTCCAGGGGCATCGATCCCAAAGCCGAAGGTGTCCAGATGTTTCTAAAAGCGGCAACCGTCGAACATGCTCATCTGCTCAAGTATTATCAGCCCGACTTCAAAGCAGGGACTGATGATAAACGCCCGTCAATGCCCTGGGAAATGTTCGGTGAGTATGCTCAAGCAGCAATCGAGCGTGCCAAGGCCGCAGAAAAACAAGGGAACCCTCGTGTGGCTGAAAGCATTTACAAACGGCTTATCACCTTGGGTCGGCAAATACTCAATGAGCCGGGTGGGGCACGGTTTCTGATCTGGGGGATTGGTATTCAGAAACGGGCAGCCGAGGAACTGGCTCGTGTACAGGAACGTCCTGCCGACCGCGAGAAGACGTCGGCATTCATCCAATTGGCCGGTCGTCGTCTGGATTTGCTTCAGACCGCGTTGAGTTGCCTCGACGACATGGTTGACTACAAGGCTCTTTCCGCCGCAGCGTACGCCGCAAACAATTCCAAGGATCATGTGTTCCGACCTCTCGGCATTAACACCTTGGCGATCCTTGCCATTAAAGGAGCCCCGGCCAACGAAGCCGCGACCAGAGCTGCAGGAGGAATTGTCATTCTGCAGAACCGCGTCATGCAGAAACAAGCCTTGGAAGCCTTGGAAAAGATTGCTTCAGAATCTTCGGGATCGGTGAAAACAGAGGTGGAATTTCAGAAGGAATGGGTGAAGACACACCGGGTATTCGGAGGAGCACAACTGTTCTGATACCGATTCGCATTCAAAGCGGAAAGATTTGGGGAACCTTTTTTGTAAATGGATTATGATTTTAGCTCAGCACCGACAAAAAAAACGTAATGCGAAGGAGATGGGCGGCAAGAGCCCCATCGGGGCGACCCGATGGATAGCCGTGGGTGACAACCCACGGAATGAATTCCGGCATCAGCAGAAGTGAGGACCCTGGAAGGGTCCAACAATCATCCAGCAGCCATAAGGAATGTACATCCGATTCCAGCTTACGAAGATCCGAAATGGTCGACCCCTTCAGGGTCTACTTTTTTCAAGGCCCAATGACCACGGGTTTGCACCCGTGGCTACCGATGGTCCGTCCCTTCAGGACGTGAGAACCATGTAGGAAAACAAGACCATTGCTGAAATCAGACTGAGTTGAAGAAATAATCCTTCTGTTAAGATAGGGTTTCCCCGAGCTTACTCCTTTGAACTAACATTGGTATGATTTACGGCGGCGACACGTGGTGCAATCATTAATTCTCAAGAAACAGGACCGCGGCGAAGCAGACGAACTGGTGATCTTCTTCAGTCGCGAGCTTGGCTGGCTCAGAGGGATAGCAAAGAACTCCAAGAAGAGCCGTATCCGTTTTGGAGGACATTTAGAGCCGTTCTCGCTGGTGGATCTCACGCTTCGGCAAAGGAAACGAGACGACCTGGTCTGGATCGATGAAGCCCAGGTTCTCCATGGCCATCTCGGCATACGTTCGGACATCGGCAAGGTCGCCTGGGCCTCCTATTTCCTTGAATTAGCATCGATGTTCCTCCCGGAGGATTCGCCCGATCAGAATCTCTTCGATTTTCTCCACGAGATTCTTGAGGAACTGGACAAAGACAACGCTGCGCCGGATCTCTTGAGTGTCATGCTCGATACGATACGACTCCTCGGGTTCGTGGGCTTTTCCCCGCGGTTCGATTCCTGCACGGTTTGCGGCAAGATCTTCAGTACCGGCCAGGAAGCGGTATTTTCTCCAGCGCTCGGGGGGATATGCCATCGCGAGTGCTTGCCTCCAGGGCTACCGGGAATTGTAATATTGAGTCCCGGAACGCTCGCTGTCATTCGTCAGGGTCTGAAACTGGAAGGAGAAGCCGCAAAGCGGTTGAGGCTCCACAAAAAGGGGCTGAATGAATTGGCCGCCGCGCTTGCAGGCTTTATCAGATATCTGCACGGGGGCGAAATACCTTCTCTGTATTTCCTGGAGAAACTGGGGTTGTGGCCAACTCAATAGAGGCTTTTGGTCTGTTGCTCTCCTGGAGTATTCTCTCCCGGAACATCTGGAGGCTGAAGAAGGCGCTCCACGGTTGAAGGCTTTTGGATTTCAGCCTGGAGGGTCTGCACCTGTTCCTGCAATTGTGCAACCTCCGTTGTCGCTGCTTGAAGCTCGCTATTAAGCCGCTCGGCCTCCTGCTTCATCTGTTCGGCATATTGTTTCCATTGACCCAATTGAGTATGCACCTGCTCACCGTACGCATGAAACTTCACGGCTTCCTGACGAGCTTCTTCAGTCGCAGCATTGGCGGCTTCCAATTGTTTTTTCGTATCCTCGAGCGCTTGCCTTAATTTCGCGTTCTCCGATTCAGCAGAGGTTTTCAATGTGCTTGCGTCTGTAACCGCATTCTTGAGCGCATTGAGCAGCTCGGTCCTCTCATTCAGCTCTCTCTTGAATTGTTCGGCTGCATCGGATCGTTCTTTCAATTGTTTCGTGATGGATTCAATCCTGCCCTGCAGTTCGGCCGTGCGGTTCGCATCGGTTTTCTGAAGCTCCGCGACTGTTTGTCGCAATTGTTCGACTTCCGTTCCCTGGGTTTTCGTCTTCTTGTTAATCTCTGCCAGTTCCCGTTCCCTCTGGTCCAGGTCGGCAGTGAGCTTTTCCACTCTGCGGCTCAATTGCTCGGCTTTGTATTCCGCAAGGGCTTTTGCGCCAAGAAGCTCGACTCGTCCCGGTGGTTCGGATTTTCCGGACTTCTGTTCGGTTCTTGCCTTCAAAAGGTTCTGTAGCTCATTATTCTTACTGGTTACATCCTGCATTTGACGTGTCAAACGGTCAATTTCATTCTGACGGATTTCCGCTGCGCTTTGCGCATCCGCGAGCTTGGCTTTGAGATCCGAGATGACCTTCTGATCTTCGAGTCGCGCCTGCTCGAGATTGGAGCTTCCGCACCCTATTAAAGCGAGACAGGAAAGCACTATTAAGAAGAATTTTTCCATTGAAAGGCCCTCCTCATTAGGGCAACGGGCTGATTATCGTTCCCGAACCGTCAGAGAATGGCAAGCGGTTCGGGCAATTTCTTCCAGTTGAAGTCTAATATGTAGTGAGGCATTTTGTCAATATAAATCAGGTAAATATCAGTAAATATTCTAAGTGATCTTTCTTTTCTTGTTATTTCATTGAGATCAAAGAAAAAATATATTGAAATAAGGATCCGGTGAGTCAAATGTCGTTTCAATTGGGAACATTTTCTCTCATTCAGGTAATGAAACCGATGAAGGTGTATGCTTTGTAGCGACATCTCGGTGCAGAGTGACATACTTTGTGGGTTTCATTGACTTTCAATTGAAAATATGGACCCGATCCATTACTATGCAGTCCTTTTTAAAGAGAATCCGATATGCACGAAAGGTGATGAAATGGCGTTCCCGGATGTAGACATGCAAATGGCGAAAATTATGCGAGGCGTGGAAGAAATTATCCATGAAGAGGAGATGCGACAGCGTATCAAGTGGAGTCTTGAAAACAAGACTCCATTGCGGATTAAACTCGGAGTCGATCCCACGGCATCGGATATTCATCTGGGACACATGGTCACCATACGAAAATTGAAACATTTTCAAGATCTGGGGCACACCGCGATTTTCCTTGTGGGGGATTTCACTGCTCGCATAGGCGATCCCACTGCACGGAGTGAAGCGCGGGTCAGGCTGACCAAAGAACAGGTCTGGGAGCATGCAAAGAGCTTTCGGCAGCAGGTCTTCAAAATACTGGACGAGAGCAAGACCGAGCTTCGCAGCAATGGCGAATGGTTCGATCCCATGTCGTTTGCCGATTGCCTCGATTTGGCCTACAGATCCACCGTCGCACGCATGCTGGAACGTAATGATTTCGAAAAGCGATACAAGGAAGGGAATCCCATCAGCATCACGGAATTTCTCTATCCTCTCATGCAGGGTTACGATTCTGTTGCGCTCAAATGCGATGTGGAACTGGGAGGAACCGACCAGAAATTCAATCTCCTTGCCGGCCGCGATCTGCAAATCCAGCACGGTCAGCCACCACAGATCGTCATTATGACCCCGCTCATCGAGGGGCTCGACGGGTCCAAGAAGATGAGCAAAACCGAGCGGAACTACATTGCAGTGGATGATACCCCTGAAGACATGTTCGGCAAAACCATGTCCATTCAGGACAATCTTGTCGTGAAGTACTTTACTCTGCTGACGGACGTGGACCCATCGGAAGTGGCGAAGTTCGCTGCCGCGCTCGAAGAAATAGAAAAACACCAGGAGTCGAACGATCCATTCCATCCCATGAACATCAAGAAAGCCCTTGCCCGCAGCATCGTGGCCGAATATCACAACCCCGCAGCGGCGTCCGAAGCTGAAGAACACTTCCAGAAAGTGGTTCAGCGCAAAGAGGTCCCGGACGAGATGCCGCTGAGATCCATTTCCGCGGACAAGGTGATTGCAGTCGATCTGATAGCATCACTTGCTTCCGTATCCGGTTCCGAAGCAAGAAGATTGATTAACCAGGGCGGCGTGAAGATCGATGGCAACAAGGTTTCCGACTCTGCACAGGAAATCCCGGTCGGGCCTGAAGAACAGATAGTTCAGATCGGAAAACGGAGATTCTTCCGTATCCGCTCGGAATCTTGAGAACTTCTCATAATTCGTCCCTGCATTTAACCGGGTCAGCATGTCAGCATCGACCCAATTTCGAAATCTATTTGTTCTATGAATTCAAGGCTGGAATCGCGGATCTGATTATGGAATCCGCGGTTCCCGATGATGTCCATTTGCCTGCCTTGTTGCTCAAGCCACTCGGCTTACCTGATCTCTCCGTGTGACAACTCAACTCCGAGAACTTCTGAGAAAAAATATGTCTTAGTAATTAAGGCGTGTCTTTTTCATGGCACGCTTCAATGTTTCTGAAGAGGAATAAAGATGGCTGATGAATACAGACGGTTAGATGGTTTGAAAGTGGCCATTCTCGTTACGGACGGATTCGAGCAGGTCGAATTGACAAGTCCGAAAGCCGCTTTGGAAGAAGCTGGAGCCATAACGAAGATTCTGGCCCCCCATTCGGGCGTTGTACAGGGCGTCAATCATGATGTGAAAGCGGATGAGTTCAAGGTAGACATGGTATTGGGCCAAGCCGATCCCGATGATTTCGATGCTGTTTTGTTACCCGGAGGCGCCTTGAATGCGGATGCCCTGCGGGTAGTGCCGGAAGCTCAGCAGTTTATCAAGAAAATCGACGGACAGAACAAACCTGTTGCGGTAATATGCCACGGGCCCTGGTTGCTGGTTTCTGCCGGACTCATGCATGGCAAAACGCTGACGAGTTATCACACGATCAGAGATGATATCCGAAATGCGGGAGCCAACTGGGTCGACAGCGAAGTCGTGCGGGATGGAAATTGGGTGAGCAGCCGAAGCCCCAAAGATCTGCCTGCTTTCAACAAGGAAATGATTGCCTTGTTTTCGGAGTTAAGAAAAGGCGGTTTTGGCGCCGCTGCCCGTTCGCAACCGAGTGCCGAACGACCTGAATATATTTCATAATATTGTGGCGGGGGGAAGCCTGATTCAGGCTTTCTCCTGCGCACACATTGATGTGCACAGAAATTGCGTTCTAAGCTTCAATAGTTAATTCATACCTATTCGCTTTTATGAATCGAATTTTGGCCGGCACGGAGGCACGGCCACTACCGGCTGATGGTAGGGTCCGGCGTCTCTGCCGGACCTCTCGATTTTATCAGATTTATTGGCGAAATGGTATCAGGTGAGTTGCTTCGAAATAAATGCGATTCCATGTAAGATCGTTCTAATCGGATGGCATAGCCACCAAGAATCAGATTGTGATAGGGATTTCATTGACCAATGGCCCGAATAGTACATCTTTCCGATCTCCATTTTGGGACGGTTGTGCCCGAACTGGTCGAACCTCTCCTCTCCGAAATACGCCAACTGGGACCAACCGTAATCGTGATCTCCGGCGATCTCACGCAACGGGCAAGAAGGCACCAGTACGAAGAAGCCGCGGCGTTCATAACACGACTCCCGAGCCCGACGTTGATAATTCCGGGAAATCATGACGTACCGCTCTGGAATGTGTACAACCGATTCCTTCGACCCCTGACCCGTTATAGGCGCTATATCGGGACCAATATAGAACCGCAGTATCGAGACGACGAACTGTTCATTATGGGAATTAATTCCGCACGCTCATTTGTTTTTGACGGCGGCCGTATATCCTATGAGCAAATGAAACGTTTGGAGAGCGATATGCGGTCCGTGAATTCCGATGTCTGGAAGATCGTCGCTGTTCATCATCCGATTGTTCCTTCCGAGGAAATCAAGGGAATCGCTGCAGTGGGTCGTGCTGAAAAGGCCCTGGCTTCCATGGAAAGAGCCGGAGTAGACATGGTCCTGGCAGGACACGCTCATCATCGATACACATTGCAAACCGCCAGCAGCGACGAAGAAACTCGATCCATTCTCATAGTGCAGGCCGGGACCGCGTTGTCTCATCGCACCAGGTCTACGCCCAACAGCTTCAACGTAATTGATACGACACGGAATTATGCGGATGTAGCCGCGTACGAATGGGATGCAACCCGGAACGAATTTGCCCGGATCGTGTGTGTGCGTTTCCTGGATCGCGGAAAATGGATTACAAGTCCCTCGGGCTGTCTGGAAAAATAAATTTGAAGCTCACCGGGAGCATATGATGGAAACCGGTTCGCTGGAAGTGAACACCCCTGCTCCGAAGGTAATAGTAATCTGCAACGCTTCTGCGGGAACCGTGACCTCAGACGCGAAGGAACGGATTTCGGCGTCATTCGCAGCGCATCCGGATATAAGCTTCCGGGTTTTCGTCCCGGAAAAGGTGGGAGACATCTCCAAACACGTTGATTCTGCAATTGAACAAGGAACTGACATCATTGTTGCAGCAGGCGGTGACGGTACCGTGAATGCCGTCGTCCAAAAGATCGTGGGAAGTGATGTTGTGCTGGGGGTACTTCCGCTCGGGACGTTGAACCATTTCGCCCGGGACCTTGGAATGCCGCTTGGCCTGGATGAAGCCGTTGATGTTATATGCCGCGGCAACACGGGCTCTATAGATATCGGGGAGGTGAACGGCAGGTACTTTCTCAACAATGCAAGCCTCGGTTTTTACCCTAAAATAGTGCGCCTGCGCGATCGGTTGCGGCTGTACATCGGAAAATGGCCGGCAATGATTCTTGCCATTCTGACGATACTCCCGCGATTGCCGTGGTTTCGCGTCACACTGGAATGGGATGGAAATACTACCCACAGATTTGTGCCTTTGCTGTTTGTCGGGAACAATCCGTATGAGACGAGTTGGCCGGACGTGGGTCGTAGAACGGTTCTGACTACAGGTGCGCTATGGGTCATGTTACTGAGAAAAAGGGGAGCGTGGAGAAAACTGAAAGTGGCGATTTTGTCTCTGATGGGACGGATATCGGATCTGGACGAAGTGGAAACGATCGAAACGCGTGAAATCACTATTCGATCTCAGAGATGGAATTTAACCTTGAGCCTGGATGGAGAAACCCGGAGCGAGCGAACACCGCTGGTATTCAAGTCTCACCCCCGCGCTCTCAAAGTGATTGTCCCGGAAGATTGGGAGAAACAGACAGGAAACACCAGAACGGATTGATATCGTTCGCAATCGAAGCAGGGGGAACCTTTTTTGTAATGGATCTGAAATCCTGTTCTCATACCATTTCGCCAATAAATTTGATAAAACCGAGAGGTCCGGCAGAGACGCCGGACCCTACCATCAGCCGGTAGTGGCCGTGCCTCCGTGCCGGCCAAAATTGGGTTCATAAAAGCGAATAGGTATCAGTGCTGCGGGTCATGGATGCGGATCCGTAGGGGCATCCCTCGCTGGTGCCCTATATTGAGCGGTCTTGTGCCGCTCCTCCCGGAAAGGGCAAGCCTCCCGCGTGTTCGCGAGACCCTTACAGGGCTGCGCCCCTAATACCAAGACCACGCATGTCAGTTTATAGAGCCGATGACTTCAATTCGGACCTGAGCTAACGGCATAATTGATTTACAGAAGGTTGCCGGTTCTTATCGTTTTACCAGATGGAGCAAGAATTCCCGATTCCCTTTGGGGCCGGTGATGGGACTCTCGATCTGGGCAATTACCTCAAAATCGCAGGTTTCTGCAAAAGCACGGATGCCGTCAACCGCTGCCTTCATCTTTTCCACATCTCTCACCACTCCACCTTTGCCTACATCATCACGACCGACTTCAAATTGCGGTTTGACCAGCGGAACAACCCAGGCCGTCGGCTGGAGCAGTGTTGCAAGCACGGGAAGTATCAATTTCAAAGAAATGAAAGATAGGTCAGCCACCGCGGCATCCACCGGAAAGGGAAGAGAAACCGGATCGAGCAGCCGTATGTTCGTCCGCTCCATGAGGACCACACGGGAATCCGTGCGGAGCTTCCAGTCCAGCTGGCCATAGCCGACATCTACTGCAAGGACCCGGGCTGCGCCTCTCTGGAGCAGGCAATCGGTGAAGCCTCCTGTGGAAGCGCCTGCATCCAGGATGCTCAAGCCTGCGGGATTCAAACCAAAGGCATCAAGCGCTGCTTCCAGTTTTAGGCCTCCCCGGCTCACATAAGGGAGTTCTTCCTTTATGACGAGCTCCACATCAGCAGGGACCTCTTTACCGGATTTTTCCGCGACAATCCCGTTCACGAGCACTTTTCTCGCCAGAATGAGCGCCTGGGCTCGTTGTTTTGAAGTTACAAGTCCCCGGGTAACCAGGAGCGAATCCAACCTGCATTTGGAAGAATGTGCCATAAAGGGTTATTCCGGGTTTTGGAAAACTTTGCCGCGAGAAAGAGGCCTTCCGAAAGGGGCGAGTGTAAGCGGAGAGGCCTGCACGTGCAAAACCTCTCTGCGAAATCAGGCGGGTAGAAGGGCTTGAGCCCCGCTGGATTCGAGTTCGCGTCTCAGTTTGCGAAGGGCCCTTTGCTCCAGTTGACGGACCCGTTCTCGCGTGGTCCCGAAGTGGTCTCCAAGCTTCTGAAGAGTCCAGGGGGATTCCTCCAAGAATCGTTGCTCGATAATGAAGCGCTCTCTCGGATCCAATTTTTCCATGGCTTTTTCAGTCACGATGGGAAGAGCCTGTTCCGTTTCCTTTTGCATGATCTGCTCTTCCTGATCGGGAGACGGATCCTGGAGGAACTCGATAGCCTCAAGGTCCTTGTCCTCTCCCATCATCTCATTGAGAGACCACTCCCTTGCGCGGACGCGGGACTCCATTTCGATGACTTCATCTTCTTTGACTTTCAGTTGCTCCGCCAAGTCTTTGACACGCTTATCCTTGGAATCCTGATCTGCGTGCTCGCCGATATCTCCAACCCTGTAAAAGAGTTTTCTCTGAGCCTGCGTTGTCCCGAGCTTTACCAGGTTCCAGGACTTCAGTATGTAATTCTTGATATAAGCTTTTATCCACCATATCGCGAAGGAAACGAGTCGATATCCTTTGTACGGATCGAATCGTTTCAGGGCCTTCATCAACCCGATGGTGCCTTCCTGGACCAGATCCTGGACGGGAAACTGATAAAACCTGTACTGAAAAGCCACCTTCACCACAACCGGCAAATGCGAAACCACCAATTCATGGGCAGCTTCACGATCGTCCGCTTCTTTGAATTTGACTGCAAGCTCAAATTCACGTTCTGCTGAAAGTGGTTGAATTGTTCTCACCTGAGTGAGAAAATTATCGAATCCTGATGCAGCTATTGGATAGCTCAACAGTCCCTCCTGTCGTAGTTAAACTTTTCCTGGCCGTTACCCCGGCCAAGCCTCTTGTCCACCAAAACTTTTGTGTGCATTTTGAATGTACTTGTCAAGCTCTCTAACGAAATTTTCGTAATCCACCCCTTTAATTTGATTCTTCATATGCCAAAAAGTTTCATACTGGAATAAACAAAGGAAAGCTGAATCGGAAGACAACTTTCATGCTCGATGACGAACAATTCCAACAAATTCTAGCACACTTCGATTTATCCCGGAAGGGTTACCGCAAAATTCGGAAAGGAGTCAAGAAACGCTTAACCAAACATATGCAATCCCTGGGCCTTGATACAGCGCATGAATATCTCATGACGGCAAATCGAAATCCCATTCTCATGGATGAGATCCGCAGATTGCTGACAGTTTCCATAAGCCGTTTTTTCAGGGATCGTAAAATGTGGAATGATCTACGCTGCTTCGTATTGCCTCTTCTCGTCGAAAATGAGTCGGTCGTGCGAGTATGGTCTGCGGGCTGCGCGTCGGGAGAAGAGCCATACAGCTTCTCCATGCTGTGGCACGGCTTTTGTGGAACAATGCCGACCAGCCCGGAAATCTATATTCAGGGAACAGACAGCAATGCCCATATGATTGAACGAGCACGATCCGGCCTCTATTACAGAAGTAGTCTCCGGGAGGTGGATAGAGCTACTCTGGAAACCTATTTTGAACCGACTCGGCAAGAAGATACCTTGGCTATTGTACAACACATTAAACATTCAGTCAGGTTCAGACTTCGCGATTTCATAAGAGACGACCCGCCTGGGGACGAATTCCATCTGATATTTCTCAGAAACAATCTTCTGACCTACTATTCCGGGGAATGCCGTGATGCTGCATTTAACAAAATCGTGAAAAGCTTAAGATTAGGAGGATTCCTTTTAATCGGCATGCACGAGGAAATACCTGCGGAATGCTGCACGCTCATTTCCTCAGCTTACAATAGCCGCATTCTTATCAAGAAAAGTCACCACCACTTTGAAGCGTAAGAACCGGCATTATATTAAAGGAGATGGTTTGCACTGAACAGGAATGCACAGCGCTGCCAAACAAAATCACATAATCAAGGAGAAGTGACCATGCCTTACCATTCATTAACTGATTTGCCGGATAGTGTGAAAGATAACCTCCCCAAACATGCTCAGGAAATTTATATGAAAGCTTTCAATAGCGCTTACGACAAATATAACGACCCCAAAGCCCGCCGTGGGCGTTCCTCGAAGGAAGCCACTGCTCATAAAGTGGCCTGGTCGGCAGTTGAAAACACCTATGAAAAGAAAGGCGGGGAATGGAAACGCAAAGAGCATTGACCTGAATTGGTCACAACTCCACAATCCTCAAAAATCTCACACGAATCTTAACCACCCAGTGACGTGAACTCTTCGGGAAGCCCTCTTGAAAATCTACTGGAATGAACCGGATAGAATTTGATAGGGCTGGCCTCCTATTGTAAGTTGTTCAGTGTATAGATTTTTCATCTGTGAACAGAGCGTCCAATATATTGGTGTTCAGCCCTGTGGGGAACACCCGGAGGTTTTCATGTGCGCTGAAATCGCTGTTATTGGTGCAGGAATTGCCGGCCTGACTGCTGCGCACCTCCTGACCCGCGCTGGCCACCATGCCGTAATATTCGAAAAGAATTCTTTCGTAGGCGGTCGAATGAGTTCCGAGGTCGTGGATGGGTTCATTGTCGAGAAAGCTGCCTATACGTATCCGGAATTCCACCGGAATCTCACCAAATTTCTTGGAGACCTCGGCGCAGGTAACGCATTGATCAAGACACCCGGCACGTCGTCCACTTTTGCCGGAGGCCGGGAATATCAAATCAAAATCGGTTCGCCGAAAGACTTCCTCACTTATAAACTTCTGTCGCTGCGCAATAAGAAGGATATGATCAAGTTGTTCCTGTACGCTCAATCGCTCGGTAGTTCGCTGAACTTGGCCGAGCCGACTGCAAGAACTTTCGAACTGGAACAGGAATCCTCAGCCGATTATCTGCGTGTCCATTATGACGAAGATCTTCTGGAATTGATTGCGTACCCCATTTTTTGCGAAATCTTCCTTGGCACTCCGGAAGGCAATTCCAAACTTGCATTTCTCTCCACCATCAAGAATCTTACCCGGTTCAAGATCTTCTCATTCGAACACGGCATGGGTACGCTCCCGGAACGGCTCGCGGCAACGCTGGATGTGCGACTCGCTACGCCCGTCATCGAGGTGCGTCGTGTGGCCGGACCGGATACATACGAAATCTCTGTCCGCGGAGACAGATCGGAGACGCAATCTTTTGATGCTGTTATCGTCGCGGTTCCAGCGCCCATGGTCCCACTGCTCTGCCCAGACTTGCCGGTTGAAGTAAAAACCCATTTCCAGGAGATCGTGTACGCTCCATCTATCGTTGCGGCATTCGGCCTGGATAAAGTGCATGAGGGCACTTCGATGATCTGCAATCTCGTTCGAAAAGATTTCAAAACGCTGGGGACTGTAGTCTTTGACCGACACAAAGGAGTGACGCACGTGCCGGATGGAAAGGATCTGATCACTGCGATTCTTTGCGAAGACGCAAGTCGCGCTTTATTTCATGCGCCGGATGAGGCAGTGGAACGTGCAGCTCTGGCAGAAATAAACAGTTTATATCCCGGCTTATCGGAAGAGGTCCTTTTCTCAAGGGTATATCGTTGGGAGCATGGAGCAGTGCAACTTCCGTCCGGATCTGTGTCCCGGTCTTACTCGCTGAGAAAAGCCCTTGAAGAGCAGTATGATAACCTGATTTTCGCAGGCGACGGACTGTACAAGTCGAGCCTCGAGGTGAGCTTCAACTCGGGTGTTAAAGCTGCGGAACGATTGATCGGCAAGTTCGGACGGCTGCAATGATGCTGATCCGTCGCTCGGCAGGCAGGGCCTCAGTATCCTACAATACAGACCGCTAAGTTCTTTATGCCGGAATGCTCTGCTCAATCTTTTGAAGCGCGGTATTTATGGAGAATGCTGCTTCTGCTCCTTCTGCTGCAGCGACAATTGCCAGTTGCACGGATTTTACTGCATCTCCGATGACGTACAGCCCTTGTCTGACCTCCTGGAGCTTGCCGGTTTTTACTCCGGCCCCTTCCTGCTCGAGATCGAATTTTTCCGCAAGGGCAGATTTTTGGAATTGTCTGGGGCCAACAAAAAGCACGGATCTCATGAGTTCCTCACCACTGGCAAAGACAATCTTTTCCAATTGGCCGTCACGGCCCTCAAGCCGTTGAATGGGATCCTGTTGCAGGCCGATTCCGTGGGTCGATAGCATCAGTTTTTGCGTGTCGGACAACTCGTCTCCATCCGTACACAGAACAATATCGGAGCTCCAGGTTTTTAGTTCCAGTGCAAATTCAATCGCTTCGTCGATCCTGCCGTACACGGCAAATGGCTTGTCCCGGTTTTCCCAGCCATCACAGTACGGACAGTGAAACACACTGGTTCCATACATGTCTTCAATACCTTCAAGTTGCGGCAGCACATCGGTAATTCCCGATGCAATCACGAGAAATTTGGAGCAGAAACGGGAGCCGTCCTCGCCAAGCACTTCAAAGCCATCTTCTGTATACGTTGCATCGCAAATTTCGACATCATTTACCTCAATATTTGCATATGCTTTCAGTTGTTCCCGAGCAATCCTGCGAAATTCCAGCGGCGGTATACCATCGCGTGTTAAATATCCATGAAGTGCTTTTGATCTTGCATTTCGGGGTTGGTTATTGTCACAGATCAAAACCGATCTCCGGCACCTTCCCAGAATGAGTCCCGCGCTCATGCCCGAAACGCCCCCGCCGACAATTATGACGTCATACATGAATTAAATACTCCAGTAGCAATTCCATTCACTAAAATCAGTATACCGAACGCAATTTTGAAAGCAACTCAGGTACGCATGGATCGATTGTGGAGCGCTATTGCTCAGGAAGACGTCTCAAAAAAACGAATGACAGCCTGCTTGCGACCGGTCTGTCGCTGATACGTCTCACGGGAATAGCCGAAAGCTATTATGGCGTAGACTGCCTCTGTATCGGGAATGCGCAAAGACCGCCGAATGTTCGGTTCATGCTTCATTGCCTCCACGGCCATTCCTATCAGACAACTCCCGAGACCCAGGCTGTGAGCTGCAAGCAGCATATTCTGCGTTGCGAGCATCGCATCTTCCCTGGGAAGTGACGCTCGTTTGTCGCAAGCCTCTATTATGGCCGACGGTGCTCCGTAAAACAGCGGGTCGCGTCCTGTTTGTCTGAATTGCTCCATGCCCTGTTTTACGAACTCGTAATAGTTTTTGTAGTACCGATCGAGTTCCGGTTTTCCGACGAGTTTCATAATGGAACGAAGCCAGGATTTTTCCGCCATTCCATTCAGTTTGACGTAGAAGTCCCCTATCAATCTTCCAAGGTGCTCCACATCCTTTCTGGAGGGAAGAATGGTGAACGTCCACATCTGACAATTCGTAGCAGAAGGGGCTGTACATCCTAACTTGACTAAATCTTCAAGAATGCGCCTGTCTACAGGGGTATCGAGAAAACTGCGGCACGACCGTCTCGATGCCATGAGTCTCGCCAATTGGGTTGTGTCATGCTCGCCGTAAGGGAGCCAACGTTCATCGGCAGTGAAACTCTTGAATTGAGACATTGTCGATTCGAGAGCTCCGACCGTAATTGCTCCTACGGGGCAGACAGCCATGCAATGACCGCAATTGAGCGAGAACGATCCAGTCACCACAGCTTTGCCGTCGCGCATTGAAATAGCCTGCACAGGGCATATTTCAACGCAAAGTCCGCATCCCGTGCAAACTTCCTTATCGATTACCGTGCTTAAGGGCTCGAACATCTTCTTCTCTCAAGAATGTATTTGAATTGTACGATCATGATATTCGTATTATTTCGCAATTCAGGAAATGACGATAGTCAGATATATTCTGCGATCTCCCACATTTCTCCCGCAGAGTGACCAGATTCAGAATTTCACAAATCTTTGCATTAAGGGCAGCAGGATACCAAGAATAATCCAAAAACCTGTTGCGGCAGCAAATGGACCGAATGCCGCGATTCGAGCTTTATCGGGCAGAACTGTCTCTTCTACCTGAATCGTGCCTGCAGCCAAATCGAGAAGACTGCGCTTGTCCGGGCGCTTCAAGGCATAGTAGCAGGCAGCCCCCCAGGAAAGAGCAGCGCACACCATCATGATGATAAACCAGGTAATCTCATGCTGGAGCCAATTCAGACTCTGCGCCACCCAGCCGACCAACAGACCGGGTACGAAACTGATCGCGCATATGGCTGCCGCACGAAAAATAAGGGAAAAATACAAGCCACCTGCCTGCGCTTCATCAGTATAAAGAAGTGATATCTCGAATTTGCTTTGAGCCCACGTCCGACCGCCATTTATCAAAGGTACGCCGATGCATGCTGCCAATATGAACGTCACTGCGGAAAACAGCGGGAAAGCCTCCAATCCTGTGAGCAGGAAATTCCGAAAAATGTAATCCCCAACAGACTCCAGAGGAGTAAAAAGAAAAATGCAAAACAAAGTGAAACCTGCATGAGCTGTTAGGAAGAGTGAAAAATGGAACAGAGATGCAAGGGCCCGTCGTTCCCATGTTGCAGGCATCTTGGCTTCGTAGAGATCGATCTCACGATCTTCCTGTTCATCATCGTCCTGGAATGCCTGAGCCAGCTCTTTTCTCACCAGCAGTCCGCATCGAGGGCAATCGCCCCGGACGAGCATCACATCATCTTCTTTTTCGACCGAGTAACCGCATCTCGGGCATGTGAGATGCGATGTTTCCCCCAATTTTGTTGAGTCTTCAACCTTCGGATCAGGCTGGGCCGGGTCCCTTCCTGAGGAAACGTCCGAAAACACGCTCACCTTGGAAGAAGTCTGTTGTGTCGGAGGATCGATTCGAACAGGCTGACCGGAACGGTTTTCTGGAAGAGGCGGATCGGCTTGGACCGGCGATTCAATGTTGGCCGGGGACTCCGTTGATTTCTCCTTGCGTATTCTGGCAGTGGCCCCGGCTGCCTTTATGAGCATTACGTACCTAAGTGCAGTGTCACGATCGACGTCTTTTCGTATAGTTCTGGGGCACAGTCTGAGCAGCTTGTCGACCGCAGGCTCGTCTCGTTTGAACAGCGCGGCTAGCTTCTTGAGAACCTGCGAGCGCTCGAGACCGTCCTGTATGGCAGACTCAAGAATTATTTCGTACCGTTCGGATTCCATACCTGACACCAAAGAACTTCCATGATTGCCGACTCGTTTTTATGCTGCTTTCAGTGCTATCGTTCAAGGAGAGCGAGTTACCACGGGTTGCCCTGGACTCCAGGCACCTGGACTTGAGACGGAGTGGACGCTGCGATGTCCATAGCCCTGTTGAGATCGTCCACTGCTTCACGCAGCTTTCCCAAATGAGCAAGCGCAATGCCCCTGTTGTTGTACGCCGCCGAATCATTAGGTTTAAGCCTGATAACGGTATCATAATCCTGTATCGCGCTGTCGAATTCACCAGAGGATGAAAGGATATCTCCTCTCAACTTGTAAAGCGTCGCATTGCTGGGATTACGGCGAATTGCCTTAGTCAAATCGTCCATTGCAGCGGTAGCTTGTCCCAGATGAAACAAAGCCCTCGCTCGATACGCGAAGGTCTGAAAATTGTCAGGTTCCAATTCCAAAGCGCGAGACAGGCTTTTCACCGACTCCTGATAATTTCCCATGCGGCTCAGGGCGGCTCCTTTTCTGAGGTGGTAGAGAGGCTGTTGCGGTTCGAGAGATGCAGCTTTCTCAAAATCGCGAACGGCAAGAGCGTCCTTCCCTGCTGCGGAATAGGCAAGACCTCTCTGGTCATAGTTGGCTGCCGAGGGATCGATGCCGATGAGCTGAGTAAACAAGGATATGGCCTCTTCAGAAAGCCCTGCTTCCAGAGCTGATTTTCCTTTTTCGAGAAGCTGAGGGTCCGATGCCCCCGCAGTCGCGCACAATGACCAGAAAACAAAGCCTAACATGACGGCTCGCGGCCGAATCAACATGTAAATCTTCCTTTCGATCCTGCATCTTTTTTTTTGGCATTATACCGTCAAGACGGCGAGAAGCAAATCGCGATTCAACAACAGGGCAGGGCATTTACATATCCCATCGAATCGATTGATTCTCCTCTGCAAACTGGAGACAGATGAAGCCGCTCTTTCACCTTGTCTTCGAATTCGGAGACTTAAAACGGAGAGTCACTGGTTTGAGAATTCTTTAAAACCGATTAAAGTTTGCGCCAGACTTGACTCGTCTTGGCGTGGGTGTTAAAAAATTCTGTTGCTGCCCGCTTCTGTTCTTGCACCGGCAGAATGACTCGTACGAGGATTGACATGCTTACATTTCAGCAGTTGATACTCTCCCTGGAAAAGTTTTGGTCCGACCGGGGATGTATTATTCAGCAACCCTATGACATGGAAAAGGGCGCGGGGACAATGAACCCGGCAACTTTCCTCAGGGTTCTCGGGCCGGAACCGTGGAACGTCGCGTACGTCGAACCGTCTCGCAGACCAACGGACGGACGCTACGGAGAAAACCCCAACCGTCTACAGCATTACTACCAATATCAGGTGATCTTGAAACCTTCGCCTCTGGAAATACAGGACATTTACATCCAGTCTCTTGCAGCTTTCGGAATCAACCCTCTGGAGCACGACATCCGGTTCGTGGAAGATGATTGGGAATCTCCGACCTTGGGCGCCTGGGGAGTTGGTTGGGAAGTGTGGCTGGACGGTATGGAAATCACCCAGTTCACCTATTTTCAGCAGGCAGGCGGTATCGACCTGAAGCCCGTTTCCGTGGAACTCACCTACGGCATTGAACGGATCTGCATGTATCTCCAGGGAGTCGAGAGCGTGTACGATCTCAAATGGACGGGCGATATCACGTACGGTGACATTCACCACCGGTCCGAGGTAGAGGGGTCGATATACAATTTCGATAAAGCGGACACAGGAATGCTGTTCACGTTGTTCGACCTTTACGAAACCGAATCCAATAATCTGTTTGACTTAGAGGAACCCCTCGTGTTGCCCGGGTACGATTTCTGTCTCAAATGCTCCCACGTCTTTAATGTTCTGGATGCACGCGGAGCAATCAGTGTGGCAGAGCGAACCTCATACATTCACCGGGTCCGCAATCTGGCTCGAAAGGCTGCTGCCGCATATCTTGCCCAGCGTGAGACTATGGGCTTTCCCTTGTTGAACAAATTCAGCGAAAGCGGGGCGAAGTCATGAAAGGCGAATTTCTCCTGGAAATAGGAACCGAAGAGATCCCCGCGAGCTTCATTCCGCCGGCCACTCAGTCTTTTTGCGAGCTTTTCGGGAGACTCCTGGACAATGCACGGATTTCGTACAGTTCACAGGAATGGTACGCCACTCCCAGGCGGCTCATTTTCCGAGCCCTGGATCTCGCACCGGTGCAATCATCTGTGGAAATAGAAAAGACCGGTCCGGCAAAATCTGCGGCATTCGACGAGCACGGAAATCCGACCAAAGCTGCAGAAGGATTCGCCAGAAGCCAGGGCGTAGATGTGAAAGACCTGGTGATTGTGAGCACCCCGAAGGGCGAGCAGGTGGCAATCCGCAAGAGAGAAGAAGGACGTCCCACGGTTGAGGTCCTTTCGGAAGAGCTTCCCGCTCTCCTGGAAAAGATCAGCTTCCCCAAAACCATGCGCTGGATGGGTTTGGACGTCAGGTTTGCACGTCCCATTCACTGGATAGTGGCTCTTTTCGAAGAACAGGTTATTCCGTTCAGTTTCGGAAATATTCAAAGCGGGAACAGCACTCGAGGCCACAGGTTTACCAATCCGGGCAATTTTGCGGTTTCAGGGTTCGACCAGTTGCGCGATACACTCGAAAATCGTGGAGTCGTTATAAATCCAGGCCGGAGGCGTTCGGAAATTTCTCGGCTTGTGCAAGAGCTTGCAGCGTCGGAAGGTCTGAAAGTATTTGAAGAACCGGATCTCCTGGATGAAATCACGTATCTCGTGGAGAGCCCGTACCCCGTTATGGGAGAATTCTCCGCGGATTTCCTGGAACTCCCTGCCTCAATCCTTATCACCTGCATGAAGAAACATCAGAGATACTTTTCCGTGCAGGACGACGGCGGGCGCATTACGAATCGTTTCATTGCAGTCAATAACACTCCTGTCCAAGATCCACGCATGTCACTACGCGGTCATCAGAGAGTGCTGAAGGCCCGACTGGAAGACGCTCGCTTCTATTTCCGTGAAGATCGAAAAAGTCCCCTCATGGATCGATTGGAAGCACTCAAAGGCGTGGTGTTCCATTCGAAACTGGGAACAGCGCACGAGAAAGTGGAAAGATTTACGGAGCTTGCAATGATGCTGGCAAAAAAGCTGGCTCCGGACAAAGTTGACGTGGTGAAGCACGCGTCTCTCCTGTGCAAGTGCGACTTGGAAACGGGTATTGTCTACGAATTTCCCGAATTGCAGGGAATTATCGGGAGCTACTACGCGAAAATGGACGGAGAGCCTGAAGAAGTCTCAACTGCGGTGCGGGAACACTATCTTCCTGCATTCGCGGGAGACATCCTTCCCAAGGGGATAGTTGGCGCACTCGTTTCCATCGCGGACAGAATGGACACAATCGCAGGCTGTTTCAGCGTGGGTTTGATTCCCACCGGAGCTGCAGACCCGTACGGGTTGCGACGCAATGCTCTCGGGATCATTCAGATTCTGATGAACCTCGAAAAACCTGTGGATCTCCCCTGGCTCGTCAGGGAAGCAGTAAAGCTCATCGATGACAAGCGAACCAGAGATCTATCGGAAGTGGAAGCGGACGTGCTTGAATTTTTCCGCACAAGGTTTGTCAATTTCCATACCTCCCGCGATTTTTCTCTCGATGTGGTCGAAGCAGTAGTACGGGCACGGTTCGATGACCTTGTGGACGCTCGTCGCCGGGTGGAAGCTTTGAACCAGTGGAAAATGAGTCCGGACTTCGACACCATCATGATCGGATTCAAACGGGTGGTGAACATATTGAAAAACGTGGAGCCTACAGAGTGTTCTCCCGATTTATTGCAGGAGGAATCCGAGAAACAGCTTTTCTCAAAATTTCAGGAAGTTGCCGCTCAGTCAGCACCGCTCATCGATTCCGGCAATTACGCCAAAGCTCTGGAACTCATGACTGAACTGAAAGCACCGATAGATACTTTCTTCGATAAAGTCATGGTCATGGTTGAAGACGAGCAGTTGAGACACAACCGCCTCGGGCTGCTACGGAAAATAGCGGATTTCTTCATCCAAATCGCAGATTTTTCGTTTATCGGGTCGACGGCAAAATAGACTGATGGTCTCGATCAAGTCTGTGAGATCTACAGCCAAATTACTATCCGATTGAAAAAAAGAATATTGGTGGGTGCCGGCCTCCGTGCCGGCACATTTTATATATGATTAAGGAGTGAAGAAAGCTTCCCCGAAAAGCTCCTTTGACTGACCGCTTACCTCAAATTGTCAAATCCCATCGGACAAATCTTCACTCGTTTTTCTTGCGATACCTATTGCGTTTCCCGCAAATCTTTATTATTGATTCTTCCGCCCCGCGGCCTTGCGCCTGCGAAACCGGGAGGCAAAGAATGATGATGAAGAAAATCTGGAGCAAGTTGTTTTTCGCAAGTCTGATTTTGTGTGCCAGCGCCACTCATTCCTGGTCTGAGGGAGAAATACTTGAGTTCACCTGTAGATCGTGCGGCTTCAGGGGCCAGTTTGTTCAAGGCTCGAATGCCAACGATCAGGCCAGGAACGTACAACATATCATTGTCGTATGTGAGCGAAACGGCCAGATCAGAAGTATAAAAATTCCCTTGAATCCGGACATTCCAGTGACCGGCGAACCGTTGTTGGCTCGTCAGTACGGCACCGGATTTTCCGAGCTGCTTTCCATGAGACTCCCCAGATTTTTGGTCCCCGGCAACACATGCCCGCTTTTCCCCATCACTGCGTACATCGAGCGAAATGTGTGTCCCATAAACGGGCATCCCGGCCTTCAGTATGCGGTTGTCTCCCAGTTTTAATTATTCGGTCGGGAAATGATCGTCAATCAGGAACGAAGTACATGAAAATCCTTTTTTGCGGCACTACCTTCCCGAGAGCCCCGGAACTGCTTGCATCTCTCTTGCCGGAAGATCAGATAGCGAATTGTCATTCCGAACACGTGAAAGAACTCGGACTCGGCGTGGATGTAATCATTCCGCTGATGCATAGGCTTGAACCGGAGTTAATCGAAAGAACATCGGCCAGGCTCATTCATCAATGGGGTGTCGGACTGGAGGGAGTTGACATTCCTGCCGCGAGCGCTCGGGGAATACTGGTCTGCAATGTTCCCGGTGATGTTACCATAAATGCCGACTCTACAGCCGAGCACGCCCTGCTCCTCATGCTGGGACTCTCACGGCGGATACACGAATGTTTCGAAGCTTTTCAGACCGGACTCTGGGGGGCTCCCGTCGGTAACACGCTCATGGGACGGACCGCCCTCATTGTGGGACTGGGAAGAGTAGGCAAAGCGCTTGCGATTCGGTTGAACGCCCTGGGCATGAGAGTCGAAGCGATCCGCCGGACGCCTGATCCTTATGCGGAAGCAGCATGCGGTATAGTCAGAGCAGGCAGCTTGTCCGATCTTTACAGCTTTGCCCAACATGCCGATTTCGTCATCTCTACCGTTTCGCTTACCGATCAAACCAGGGATCTGTTTTCCGAATCTCTCTTTGCTGCAATGAAAGCCACTGCACACGTGATCAATGTCTCCCGGGGACCGGTGGTAAATGAAAAAGACCTATTACATGCACTTCAGGAAAAGAGAATCGCGGGGGCAGGTTTGGACGTCTTTGCTCAAGAGCCGGTAAACCCGGCAAATCCGCTTCTTTCGATGCCGAACGTGTTTGCTACTCCCCATATAGCGGGAGCAACAGAACTCAATTACGAAGGTGTAGGAAAAGTCGTTGCAGACAATATTCTGACGTTCAAGTCCGGTAAAATGCCTCAGTATTGCGTAAATCGCTGAATACTTGAATGATGCGGCAGAAAAACTACATCAGAAGACGCCAGCCAGATCCCAGTTCTATGCCCCTGACCGAAGGCAAACGGCTCGGTAATTGGCAGCAGTGGCTATCCTGCCGCTTTGCATTTTGCATCCGTGTGAACGAACGGCTTGGGCTGACAGCGCTCTCTATTGATAAGTTTCAGGAAACTCGTGATGAGCTTTGAGGGAAGCTCCTTCTTTTCCTGGGGGGATTTCCCTGTGAGAGGGACTTGACCTCCTGCCATTTCTCTGTGCCCACCTGCCGATCCCTGACCTGCAACAAGGCGTCTCAGCACGTATCCGGCTTTATGTGTCCGTGTAGTAGACCGCATGGAAAGAATCAGGAGCTTGTCCATCTTCCCTATGCAGAACGACCAACTCACGCCTTCCGTCCGCAGGAGCAGATCGGCCAATTCCGGCACTATGGCTTCGGAATGAATCTCCCCTAATTCGCATATGGCAACATCACGATATAGGGTTGTTCTTGAGATGCCGTTGTATAAGTCCTCAAAATATTCCGATGATAACGCGGGCCTCTCGATGAGACCTATAATGCGCGGATTCGTAAGTGGCGACAAGTAGTTGAACGCGGTGAAATCAACTTTCGCAGCTCCCCTGGTGAGAGAATTCGTGTCAGCCTTTATGCCGTACAGGAGAGCATTCGCGACGGAACGCAATGGGATTAATCCCGCGGCCACAAGATACTCGGTAATGATGGTGGATGTGGCTCCGTACCGGGTGCGAATATCATAAAACGGCGCTTTCAGTGTTGTCTGTCGTAACGGATGGTGATCGACCACGATGAGCGGCGAGGGTTTCCGAGCATCCATTAAATTGTTCCCGGTACCGGGTTGAGCGTCAATAAGTGCTATGCCGCCATACTTGGACGGGTCGACTTTGCTCAACTGCATCATTTTAATACGCAGCCGATGGACCATGGCCTTGTTTTCAGCCCGCGTGACTACTCCACCGTAACCGAGAACCGAGCGAATTCCGAATTTCTTGGCCAGGAGAAAACTGAAAGCATACGCGCCTGCAATGGAATCAGGATCGGGGTTGTTGTGGCAGAGAACAAGCATGCGCCGCCCCTTGATGGGGGCAAGCACTTCGGCCAATTGATTGAGTTTGGCAATGGATTTCACCAAATCCCATTTGAGGGAATTGGCAATTCCGCTGGTCCGTGTTTGACTTGGCGCCAAGCTCGTTTCCGGGGGACAGAATAGGGGATTCTTACTATTCCGTCTTGTAACAAAGCAATCAGGAGAGGTCAAGTTGATTACTCCGTCAGTCGTCGCCTTCCACAGAGTCAAATGCTGACATCATTTTTCGAATCACCCGCTGGTTGACAACCATTCCTCTGATTATCCCTTTGGAGCGGGCAAAACGGTTCTCTATGGTGGCCTCAAGTACGAGATTTCTTTTTTCCGCAAAGTGAATAGTGCCCATCATCTTGAGCACCTCGCCCGGCGGAGCCATGGTATTTAAGTCGGGGAATTCGGTTCCCGTGAGAATGGGTACCAGTCTTTTATCTTTGAGCACTTTCAGAATCATGAAAGTGCCGAACTGGGCCACGGCTTCCATTTGGAGATGGCCCCCGAACAACGGCATTCCCACGAAGTGATCCTTTAGTATAGGATTTTCTTCCGGGGTGGGCACTCTAAATTTACCGAACCCCAAAAATCCGGTGTACACTTCTCCCACTTCCATGATAACAGAATCGAGGAAGAGAAATTTATCCCCGTACATGCTAAGAGTAGCTCGCACATCGTTCTTATCGAATTCCTGCCATTTGCGGTTGACCACAGCCTTTCTCACCGGGACGATGCGAGGCTTCGCTTCTTCGACCGACGTTGAGCCCAATAGATCGTGATAATATACCTGTCTTACATCCCCGGGTTCATAGGCTTTCTGTTCCAGGAAATCCTTCACCACGATTATGCCGGATGCGGTTCTTACGAAATCCGATATGATTTCGACTGACTGGCGAAGAACAGGAAAGCTCCCCTTGTGTCGCAGTTCAGTAAAGAGCAGATCGACCCTTTCCGAAACGACAGCAGGATTTGACGCTGCGTTTATGTCTCCCCAGTGATCGCGTATGAACTCTTTCAATTCCGGGAGCAGTTCCGGGAATCCTGTCAGAGCCGCGAGAGATTTCTCCATCTTCCGAAAAGGTTCCGCGAATTCAAGGCCCGGGTCATGTCCCTGCAGATGCAATAGGTAATTATGGATAATGGCGATTTCAATTCCCGCAAAGAATTGGGAAGACTGGGTCCATGCTTCCGGAAGAGCCGCAATCAGTGTGCGAATTCCCTTTTCGGCTTGCCGGGCCGCACGTCTCTCGAGATACCGTTTTGTCTGAGTAATAAAGTAAGGGAGTTCTCCTCGATACGTGAGCGCCACGTATTGAGTGTTCGTATCGCAAATCCCGGACAGTCCGGTAATTGTATCCTCGAATGAACCAGCGTTGACATAGAAGACATTTCGTTTAACACAGGTTGCCATGTCCGAAAAGATCGATTTTCCCCGGAGAATGTCTGCCACCGCTTTCATGACAGAAGGTTGTCTGGGAAACCCGCCCGCAACCGTATGAATAACAGCATCAAGCTGCTGAACCCCTTTGTCTCTGAGGTATTCTTGGATCCTTTTGAAAGTGTCAAGAACGCCGGCCCTGTTTTCGGAATCGAATCGCAAGGGAATGTCGATAAGCTCTGCCCGTACGGACTTGAAGAAAGTCTGTTCCTGCGGGTCCGAGGGGGTAAGCGTGGTCCCGTACACGTTCGCTCCGGCTGCTACCGCAGCGCGGGCGATCCCTTCTCCGTAGCCTCCTGCTCTCGCTCCTATAAGGAGGATATTCCTACCTTTCAGCATGAATGTAATTTCCCGGTTTCATTGATTGAGTCGAAAAAATAAGATTATAGTACCCTGCGAACATAGTCAACTGCGGCTTTCGTTTGAAATATGACAATGAGTGAGTTACTGTACGTTTCTCCGAATGTCCAAATACACCGCAATCCAGATAAAAAGAGATACTCGTGTTTTCCTGTAGATGAAGACACCCGAGAAAGGATTCAGATGTCCTGGTCAGAAGAAAAAGAGAGCTTTGCGAGAGAAATCCTGTCGCTCCTGTACGAACACCGTATGATCCGCACGTTTTACAGGGATAAACCGGAAGGGTGGAAACTAATTTCAGGGCTTTACAGCCCCTTGTACATTCAGTTTCGTCCCTTGATTTCCTATCCGCGTGTGTTCGAAACCGTTTGCAAAGGAATGGTCCGCATGGTGCAGGAGGAGGCTCCGGAAATCACCAAGGTGATCGGTATCGCTATGGCGGGAGTTCCCCTTGCAGCAGGAATGTCCCTCCTCGGCATACCTGGAGGATTCACCCGTAAAATGGAGGGAGTAAAATCTTTAGAAACATTCAAGCAAGCAATCACCGCATATGGTGAACATGCGCTTCTGGAGGGCGAACTCGCGGCAAACGACAACGTGGCGCTTGTGGACGATCTCGTAACCCGCTTCGACAGCAAACTCGTGGCTATGGAACAGGTAAAGTTCGAGGTCCGAAAAAAGGGAATCGCAGATGTAGTGTTAGACACCGTTTTAGTAGTGCTCGATCGGGAACAGGGTGGTATGGAAGCTGCAGAAAAGGAAGGAATAAGACTTCTCAGCATCATACCCTTCAAGACAGTCGGATTGCCCTTGCTCAAAGGCGTCATGCATCCCACGGAATGGGATGTTATAAATCGCTATTTGGAAGATTCCGGTCCTTTCCAGATAGAAGCCGAGCAGAAGCGAATCGCGGCACTTTGCGAATAGCCGCCCCTTTTACTCCTGGAGCATTAGGATGCAGGTATTACGATTCCGGTGCACGGCAGCAAGAGAAGATCCCTGGAAGTCCCTTGTTTTGCGATTCTCTGAATTGAAGTATCTTTTAAGACTATCCCCGAAGTAACACACAGATTATGTGCCGAGAATCTGACACTGAGGTTTATGTGCGGGCATGCTAGCAATAGCAGGAAATGTAGTGTGGGAATGAGATCAGCCGCCTCTACTCCTGATGCAACACGATTAAGATTGTTCGGAATAGCAATGGTTGTTCTCGCTGTCTCAGTCAGTATTGTCTTCGGGGAACTCATCGTACGAATTTTGGGAGCACATCAAACGTGGACAGAGAGGAATCACGGCTCATACGTCTCTCCCTATAAACAGAGCTTCCCGCAACCATGGATTCTCGTCCGACCACCAAGCCAGACATTGTCTTACAAACAACCGGAATTCGATTATCAGATCATGACCAACTCGGAGGGACTCAGGGATGTAGATCATCCAGTAGATAAGCCGCAGAACGAATTCAGAATAGTCATATTAGGCGATTCTTGGGTGGAAGGACAGGGAGCGCCCTTTGAAAAGGCATGGCCCAAGGTCCTTGAAGAGCAATTAAACAAGATTCCCAAGCAGTATGTCCAAATTGTCATTGCCGGGGTTGCCAGCAGTGACCCTGTATTTGAACTGGAACTCTTCAGGAGACGGCTTCTAAAATATAAGCCCGACATGGTTATACAAGCAGTCAATGATAGCGATGTGACGGATATTATAGCGCGAGGCGGCATAGATCGATTCAGATCTGATGGCATGCTCAAAGACAGAAGCTCACCCTGGTTCGAGCCGCTTTGGGAGAGGGTGCGTTTGTTCCGGGTAATTATGATGGATCTTTTCGGTTATGATTGGATGTTATTATCGCGCGACCAACAAGCCGTCAAGATCCGAGAATCCTTGGAAGAGATTCAGAAAGTTGGGGAAAAAATGAATGAACTATCCAAGAAAGCAGGGTTTAAGTACATCATGATCGGTCTTCCCCAGCGAAACCATTTTTTGTTCGGAGAGAGCTACAAGATTCAACCGCTGGAGTCAATGCTGCTTCCGAAAGGCGTGGATTATGTGGATCTTAGACCGGTGATTCTCGCTCAGATCGGCATTGATGCGAATAGTGTTTGGGATTACTTCTGGAAGCGGGATGGTCACGCCAACGAGAAAGGTTATGGCGTCTTCGCACGAGAAGTGGAACGACTCATCTCCCCAAAACTCGCTGAAAAAACAGACTGATATGAAACTGAAATGTATTGCTATGTCACTCGCATGTGATACCTATTCGCTTTTATGAATCCAATTTTGGCCGGCACGGAGGCACGGCCACTACCGCTGATGGCAGGGGCCGGCGTCTCTGCCGGACCTCATCGGTCTTATTAAATTATTGGCGAAATGATATTAGAGAAGGGCTCATTGGACGAAGGATGCCCATCGATCCCGCACCTGATCCACCACTTCTTCATGAAAAGCGATGATCTCTTCGAGTGTGCCTGTTTTTCCGGATGGAATGGAATCCAGTGCATCGAGCACGAGCCTGTGTATATAGAGAAAAGGAATCCTGCCCGCGAGGAAAAGCTCTACTGCAACTTCATCCGCTGCATTCAGAATAATGGAAGCTGCAGTATCGTCTTTCGCTAGCACGTCAAACGCGGCCTTAAGGAGTGGGAACTTTCCCATATCCGGTTGCATGAACGTGAGATTCCGAAGCTCGGGAAAACTTAACGGCTCTGTTCCAGATGCAATTCTCTCAGGATATGCCATTGCATAGCTGATGGGGATTCTCATGTCGGTTGCACCGAGTTGCGCCAGAATCGAACCGTCCATGAACTCCACCATGGAATGGACGATGCTCTGGGGATGAATCACCACCTCGATCTGCGAAGACTGCAAGTCAAACAGCCATCGTGCTTCAAGAACTTCAAGACCCTTGTTCATGAGCGTTGCAGAATCCACGGTGACTTTGGGCCCCATTTTCCACCTGGGATGCTGCAATGCATGAGCCGCGGTAACTTCGGCCATATCTGCAACTGGCATGTCCCGGAACGGCCCACCGGATGCAGTCAGGAGAATGCGTCTGATTTCGGACTCACCATTTCCCTGCAAGCATTGGAAAATTGCGGACTGTTCCGAGTCCACGGGCAGGACGTTCACCGACATCTCGCGTGCAGTTCGCATGAAGAGGTCCCCCGCCATGACAAGGACCTCCTTGGTCGCAAGAGCGATGTCTTTTCCTGCACGTACTGCAGCAAAGCTCGGGACAAGACCGGCACTACCGGGAAGTCCGCCAATGACGAGATCCACACCTTCGGCAGTGGCAGGAATTTCAGCATCAGTGACTATTGTTGGTCTATGATCGTTGTCGGACAGCCGTTTCTGCAGCTCAGCCGCTCCTTGAGCCGACGCGCAGGAAACCAATGCAGGATGAAATTCGCGGATCTGGTGTTCGAGCAGATCGATATTGCTCCCGGCCGCAAGTGCGCACACTTTGAAGCGGTCGGGATGCAGTCGGACGATGTCGAGTGTTTGAATCCCTATGGACCCGGTTGAGCCCAGGATGGAAAGACCTTTCATAAGGGAAGCACCACTGCTCCGGTTCCCACAATGAAATAGTATACAACGGGAAAGCCGAAAATCAGGCTGTCGGCTCTATCCATGACTCCGCCGTGACCGGGCAGAACGCCGCCGAAATCCTTAATCCCCAAGCGACGCTTGAGGGCAGAAGCGCATAAATCTCCCAGAGGGCTGAGCACTGCAAGGATGAGCGTCAACTGCGCCAAAACGCCAACTCCCGGCAATCCCGGCGCTGCAACTGCCATGACGAGCATGCCGATGAAGTTTCCTGCTATCCCCCCGCCCAGTCCTTCGAGCGTCTTGGAAGGGCTCACATTGCTGGAGAACTTGTGTTTACCATAGTATTTCCCGGCAAAGTAGGCGCCGGCGTCCCCCAGACAGATCACCACAAGCACGAAAAGTACCCAGGCCGCGCCGTAATCCAATCGGGCGAGCAGGATAGCGTGGCTCAAGGGAATAACTTCATAGCCGATCACAAAGGTCATTTCCGCTGCAGATGGGACTGTCTTCTGAATCAGATTGTAGAGGAAAAGATGAAACAGCAGGATGGTCAAAGGCATAAAAACGATAGCCGCCGGAACCGCCCTGAGAGGGAGATAGTAGAACGAGACCACTACCGCTAGACCAAGCGCTATCGTCAGGTGGTTTCCCGGGGGTGTCTTGACATCATCCAGGTTTCTCGTCAGCTCCCAGGCAGCTATTCCGGAAAAAAGCGCCACCAGCGCAGCGACGGCAGGGGCACCTCCCCATAAGATCGCCGGAATGAGAATAAGAATAACGATTATCGCTGTAATCACACGAGCTTTGAGCATCAGGACCTTCTCCCCTCGGCTTCGATCTGCTCGGAAATCATTCCGAACCTGCGCTGCCGCGATCTATATTCCTCGATGGCTTTCATAAATTCCGCGTCATCGAAATCAGGCCAAAGAACGGAGGAAAAGTATAGCTCAGCATAAGCGCTCTGCCATAGTAAAAAATTGCTGAGTCGCTGCTCGCCTCCGGTACGAATCAGCAGATCCGGGTCCGGGATACCCGCAGTGTCGAGGTACCGTTCGAATGTCTTTTCCGTTACTTCGGATCGCTGTATCTTTCCGGCTTGAATGGCTTCGTGCACCTGAAGAACGGCATTGACGATGTCCTGTCTTCCCCCGTACGACAAGGCTATGTTCAGGACCATAGACTTATTATTGCTGGTTTTTTCAATCGCATCCTGTATTTTTTCTACCACATGGAGAGGCAGGCGTTTCAACTCGCCTATGGTCATCAGTCGTATGTCGTTTGCGTGGATTTCTTCCAGTTCCGAATCTATGAACTGCATCAGGAGCTTCATCAATCCGGATACTTCGCCCTGAGGGCGTTTCCAATTTTCCGTGGAAAACGCGTAAAGCGTGAGATATTCGATTCCGTTTCGCCTGCAGAATTCCACGGCTCGGCGGACGGACTTGGCCCCTTGCCTGTGGCCTTCCAAACGAGGAAGCAATCGACGTTTGGCCCACCGGCCGTTTCCGTCCATGACAATTGCGACATGCCGGGGAAAATTGGATTGCGAATCGGCCTGGAAACTCATAGTTCTCCGATAGGAACAAACAGAGGATCACGTGCAAACCTGATTTGCATAGCGGGAACGAAAAGCACGTGCAGTCAAGCCGGTTTTAGATTTCCATAATTTCGGCTTCTTTTTCTGCCAGTACCTTATCCAGTTTTGCGATATAATCGTCCGTGGTTTTTTGAACTCGCTCCTGGCCCTTGTGCATGTCGTCTTCAGAGATTTCCTTTTCTTTTTTCATCTCTTTGAGCATCTCGTTCGCGTCCCGGCGGTGATTCCGTACTTGAACCTTGTACTCCTCGCTCATCTTGCGTACTACTTTTACCAGCTCTTTGCGGCGCTCTGCAGTCAACGGAGGGAGTACGATGCGAATCAACTTGCCGTCATTACTGGGGGTCAGACCGAGTTCAGATTTGTGAATGGCTTTCTCGATGTCCGGGACTGCTTGCGAGTCCCACGGCTGAATGACTATTTGGCGAGCCTCGGGTATGGAAAGAGTAGCCAACTGGTTAATAGGAGTTGAACTACCGTAGTAATCTACCATGATTCCGTCCAGGAGAGCCAAAGACGCACGCCCGGTGCGGATTCGTTTTATATCCTTCTGATAAGATTCCACGGATTTGTCCATGGAAGCTTTTACTTCCTGGATAAGGTCTTCAATCATGTGTTTCCCTCTATCTCAAGTAGGATCCTGAGATGTTCAGGCCGAAACCATCAATGTCCCGACCTTCTCACCAGCCAGCGCTCTCTGGATGTTTCCATTCTCATGCAAACTCAAGACAATGGTTGGAATTCTCTTTCGTCCCAGAATCTCGATGGCTGCCGCATCCATAATGCCGAGTCGTTTTTCCAGAGCCTCCTCGACAGTAACATGGTCATACAATCGGGCATCGGGATACACGTGAGGATTTCTGTCGTACACCCCGTTTACCTGGGTTGCCTTGATCACGACGTCCGCATCGATCTCCACTGCCCTCAAGGCAGCCGCAGAGTCCGTAGTGAAACACGGATTACCTGTGCCGCCTGAAAAAATGACGACATAGCCTCTGCTGAGATAATCTTTGGCTTGTTCGGAATCGGCTTCTTCCACAAAGTGCCCGACAGGAAACGCGCACATGACGCGGGATTTCACCGACAGCTCTTCAAGAGCCCAGCGCAACGCCAAGCCGTTCAGGACTGTGGCAATCATGCCCATGTGGTCCGCGGCAAGGGGAGGGACCCCAACGGAGGCAGCTTCTCTTCCGCGGAGAATATTGCCGCCCCCTATGACGATTCCCAATTCATGGCCTGCATTTCGTGCAATCTCGATCTCCCGGGCTATACGGGAAATCCCGTCTTTATCGAAGCCATAACCGCGTTCGCCGGACATGGCTTCACCGGAAATCTTCAGAAGAGCGCGGCGATACCCCTCACACCTCTTCATCGATTACTTGCTTTCACCAAGCTGAAATCGAACGAAACGGCCTATGGTGATGTTTTCCCCAAGCTGGCCTATTTTTTCTTTGATCAGTTGATCAACGGTCTTGTCAGGATCTTTTACGAAGGGCTGATTCAAGAGGCATACCTCTGAAAAGAACTTGTTGAGCTTGCCTTCAGCTATCTTTTCAAGCATCTTTTCGGGCTTTCCGGCTTCCTTCGCTTGAGTCATATAGATATCTTTTTCCTTGGCCAGCACATCTTCGGGTACGTCCTCGGAAGAAATCCAACGGGGCGAACTTGCGGCAACGTGCATGCACAAATCTTTGACCAGCTCTGCGTACGGTTCTGTCTTGGCTACGAAATCACTCTCACAATTGAGTTCAACCAATACGCCGATCTTCCCGTTCATATGGATGTAGGAACCGATCCGACCTTCCGAGGTCGTCCGTCCTTCTCTCTTGGCAGCCTTCAAAGCACCTTTTTTGCGGAGATAATCTACCGCCGCTTCCAGGTCTCCGGCAGTCTCCGACAGAGCTTTCTTGCAGTCCATCATGCCCAGGCCGGTTTTCTCTCTCAGTTCCTTTACCATTTGCGCAGTTACTTGCATATTCATCTCCTATCGCATTGACAAGCGATTCCTCCACTGGGGTGTATGATCTACTGTTTCGGGTGGAATCCGGTCTACTCTCCTTCGACTTTGCTTTCCACTTCCGCTTTTTCTTCAGGGCCTCCTGCAGGCTCTCCATTTCCGGCGGCAGTTTCGGCCTGAGGTTCCGTTTTCCATGCCGGCACTCCGGCTTCCCCTACATCCTCTTTCAAAGAAGCTTCGTACATGCTTCTTCCTTCTAGGCAAGCGTCTGCCATTTTGGCTGAAAAGAGACGTATCGCCCGGATTGCATCGTCATTGCCCGGAATTACGTAATCCACTTCGTCCGGATCGCAGTTTGAATCCACGATCGCTACGATGGGGATGTTGAGTTTTCTTGCCTCTTTTACACCAATATTCTCTTTTTTGGGATCCACGATGAAGACAGCCCCGGGAAGTCTTTTCATTTCGCGAATTCCCGAAAGGTTTTTGCTGAGTTTTTCAAACTGGCGCTGAAGGTTTACCAGCTCTTTTTTCGTATAGTTGGTCTCTTCGGGCTTGTCGAGTATCACATTAATTTGATTGAGTCGTTCGATACTCTGCTTGATAGTGGAGAAATTGGTCAGCATCCCACCGAGCCAACGCTGATTCACATAAAACTGATTACACCGCGCTGCTTCTTCCTGAATGGCATCCTGGGCCTGTTTCTTGGTGCCCACAAACAGAACGCTCTGTCCGTTCGCACAGGTTTCCTGGACGAAAGAATATGCTCTTTTGAAGAGCCGAACGGTTTTCTGCAGGTCGATAATGTAGATTCCGTTACGCGCGCCGAAAATGTACGGTTTCATTTTGGGGTTCCATCTTCTGGTCTGATGACCGAAGTGAACTCCAGCTTCCAACAGTTGTTTCATAGTAATAAGTGACAATGCGAGAATCTCCTTTTCGGGTTTTTCCTCCACCCTTGAAATTGCGTTCCTTATTCGCAGGAACGACCCGACGTCCAGGGGTGTGCGAGTTAACCCCTTATTTTGTCCCACTATGGCCGAAAACACAACCTCAAAATGGACAAAAAGGTAAATTTAATTGTAGAGAGAATAATGCCGATCATTTCGTAACGATGCGCTTTCAAAGCAGCATGGTTGAGATGGGGGGGGGCGTGGTAAGTTTCTGTTTTTGTTTTACCATGGCAATCAGGCGTTTGCTGCTCTCTTCTTTTACTCGTTCTCCAGGATCTCTGGTTCAATTCCGCCTCTCACGGATGTGAGGTTATGGTAATGATTGTGATCTGCCCTTGTTCCGCTCCATAGCACCAAAAAACTCTGTAAGCAGCGGCTGTCTTTTGCTGGGCATACGCTTCAAAGACTTTTTCATCTTTGCTGTACGGATTCGGCTCAGACTTGAATTCGTGCGTGTTCAGACCCGGATGCCTGGGGTTTTCTAATAACAGATCAATGCACTTTTTTACCTGCTTGAAGAGTCCTTCTTGTCTCGATGACTTGCTCTTGCCGGACTTCTGTCGTGCCTCCTGGACCGCTTCCGCTTTCGACTTCAGATCAGAATAGACTTCGGCAGCCTCATCGGTCCAAACTGGAGAAAAGGTCATTCCGAGTCCTCAATCTTATCTACCAGAGCTTGATCTATCGCGAGGTCCGGTGGGGACTCGCTGAACTTCCGAGCCTTGGCCTGACGCAAGCCCCTCAAGAGGGATTCTTTTGCTTCCGGATTTTGATAAAGCCAAGCTTCTCGTTCCGGTATAATACGAGCAAGTTCGAGTTTCATTTCCGTCTCACCGATCTGCTCAATAATGAAAGTTTTGTTGGCAAAATTTTTGCCCAGATTAATCCTTCCCTTCGAGTCTGCCGTCTTGGTTATCATGACATGACCTCCTGTTCACCAATTTTGACCATTCTCCCACTAGAGTCAAGTAGGAGAATGGATATGTTCAAGAAACTTCGGCGAGGAGATTCGGCCCGTTCTCATACGGATTCGCATCTCGCTTGCCACCATCCCGCAATGCTGCCCTGCCCATCCGTCCACGTTATTGATCCCGAACTGTCCGGTCGGTGAATGGTAACACAATGCTCTTTCGGGCAGCCGATCTGGAAAGGGGTGAAGGGATTGGACAGGTATCAAAGACGATCAGATGGTTTGGTTGTGGTGAAAAGGAAAGAGAGACAATTCGTCCTGTCGTTGATTGTTCAGTCATAATCGATTTTCACTGAACGAAGATTACTGCCGAAAATACTTGACGCACTGACGAGAGGGAACGTACGCTCAGAAAACAGGAAAAAACGATTTAGTTCAAGGCAGGCACAGCAAATGGTTGGCAACAAATGACATGTCGCCCCATTTCGCTCAAAGAGCCGAGTCATCCACTGCAGCCTACCAAGGCCGCGATGTCAACTTCTAAAAGTTAACAGCTCTCCAGCGCGGGCCGGGCAGATGCAGCGGGGGCGTTAGATGGCCCACTTGAAAGGCTAACGGCAATGCAGGTTGGTGAGTTGAATATACCAAAAATCGAGATCGAGCCTTTTTCATTTGTCCACGATTTTCATACACGAATCTATGACCAGTATGCTGAAATGCTCGAGAAGACTGAGTTGGGCAAATCCATAGTCAAGACATTGAGCGAAGACCCGCGTGTCATTGCTCTCGAAGACAAGATGCTCTCACGGGGAGACGGTGCTGCAAGATTCGCGATTACAACCCTAGCGATATGGTTTTTGTGGTGTGCAAACGAAAATGGTGTGGCAAGCGCAGAACAGTACCTGGACTCGTTCCTCAATTCTGAGAAAATCTCGGTTCTCAATACTCTTTGGGTCTCGGGTATTGAAGTGGATGAGCCGATAATTCTTGGTGATGGATACGCAATTCAGCCTGCAACCCATATGCCCGATTCGCGAGACAAAGAGTATTTTCTTCAAATTCGATCTGGACCCCCCAGGCAGAGAATGCGTCTTCCTGCCTGTGCGATTACGAAGACCTGCCAAGTGCAGAAGACAATAGAGGCGCCATTTCATCGACCCGCTGACCAGGAATTTTGGAATGCAAGAGAGCAGCTATATGAGATAGCGATGCTTTTAAATGCGCTTAGCGGTATTTCATGTCTGCCCTACTATTCCTCAACCTATGTTGATCCAACAACACCTCTGGGGCCTTTTGGGGGATCTGGTGGTGGTTCACCTATCTACGATGTATTATCGCGGCGGTCTACCAAGTTAAAAAGTGAAGCAAAATCTACGATAGAATCTCTTTTGGCTAAGTATAGGCAGTCTAATGATGGTGAAAAAATGCGCATCCAAAGAATACTTGACCGATTATCTCAAGCAAAACGGCGAGAGCAGATAGAAGATAAAATACTGGATCTAGGGGTTGCTCTAGAGATGCTGCTTCTTGATGATAATCATAATAATGATCAACTCTCATTAACTTTCCGACTGCGTGGTAGTTGGCTCACCGGTCAGTCAGCTGAGGATCGCGTCGAAAAGTATCAACTACTAAAAGAGATTTACAGCTATCGGAGTCAAGTTGCTCATAGTGGAATATTGAAAGTATCGAAGATCAAAAATGTCCGTCAATCGTTCCCTCAATACCAATCTCTTGCCGAAGATATATGTCAGAAATTGATGCTAGACGGAAAACCTGATTGGGATAAATTAGTGCTTGGGGCCATCTGACAGGTGCATGCGGCGTTTGCGGGGAACTCTGTGATCGTTACTCGGTAAGAACCCAGCCTGTTTTCCGCGCACGGACTTGATACTCAGCGGCTCATTCGCCAATTACTATAATGGAATGTCTGTTACGGCAATAGATCGTCAAAATCCTGCGCGCCGTACAGGCAAAGCACAAGACCATCCAGCAGATTCCAGTGAGTGGAACCGCATCTGTCGAGCCCATAAACGGTTTTCCCGATCGATGCGGTTCGCTTTCGCTCACTACATCCTACAATGCTTTCAAGGTCCCTGACTATTCTTTGTACGGCAGCGCCGAGCAGCGACGGATCTGAAGAATTCCCAATCTTCGCTTCAATAACCTCGACTGTTTCCATCAACGAGAATTCTCTCTCGGATAGGTCTTTGCGGACCGCGTCAACGAATTCCTGAACGCTCGAATCTAAGACTGCGCTGAAATCGATAATAGGAACAGGTAAAGCTTCAAGCTCCCGCGCAGAAATGTAGTTGTTCGTGCTGGTAAGCTTGAATCGCCAGTTCAGCAGCCGTGAATTGAGCACCCCGAGGAGATAGTCCAGCGGAATACCGCGGCTCACAATGGAATTGGTCATGTCGCCGAGAAACACGCCTTTTGGAGCCAACGCGGCTTTCAATCTCCGTGCTGAGTCCATGTTTACCACGCGTCCGACGACGATCCGTTTCGCATCCCACGGTGTACCTCGGGTTCTGCGCGAAGCGGCACTGCCGTTCATGAGTTTTTCCGCAAGCTCCGGCTCAACCCAATCAAGACGGTCACAGCGGGGGGCAGGGTGCTCGATTGCCAAAGGAAGAACGTGTTCGCCTCGAATAAGCGGATAATCCGTGCGCTGTGCTGTTATGAATTTCCTGTGGACGGAGACGTTCACTTCGCCCTGGGATATGGAGACTCTTGATGGAACGCGATCGTTTCCTCCAAGCGGAGGGAATACCGAAATTTTCTCCAGCAACGTCAATTCTCGCGGCGCTCTGACAAGAGGCACTCTGCACCCGCAATCCGCGATAATTTTGCGGGTAATGGAAACATGAGACGTTTCCGGAATCGAGCCGATCCCATCCCAAAAAGCTGGTTTGAGCGATTCCGTTCGCCCTCCTTTGCGCGTGATGAGAATCAGGAGCGCTTGCGTGACATTCGGGAAAACCCGCGCTTTTTCGGGAATCACCACTGCATGAAGAACCGTGGTTCGGTCGAGAATCATGTTTCGAAGCGCTTCAGCGGTCGAGTCTGCCAGGAGAGTTGCCGGAACGATATACCCCAGGATTCCGCCTTCCCGCAGCAGTTGCAGTCCGCGTTCAATCATGAGCCTGTACGTATTAATTTTTCCGGTGCAGGTCTCATAGGTTTTGCGAAAGAACGCCTGATCGAGACTGCGAGACGCGATTCCTGATTCTTTTACCGAGACAATTTCGTACGGTGGATTTCCGATTACTGCATCGAAACCGTTTCGGGGTGGAGCAAACACTTCGTGAAATTCGGCCAGCCAATGAAAAGCGTCGGATAAGTCCAAAATTTCAATCTCCGATGCCGAACTTTGCTGTCTCTTGTCATGTGCATCGAGTCGCCCGATAAGCGCATTTCCAACGCGAATCTTGGGAGCAATCTCCGAACTCGCCTGTCCGATATTCCTGTACAGAACAGCTTTTGCGATTTTCACTGCGATGGGGTCCAGATCCACTCCGAACAGGCAGTTCCGGACAATATGAGTTCGAATTTCTTCCGAGAAACTCGAAGATTTGCCTCCGCGATTGTGTTGCAAACGCGCGGCCAAAGCATTCAGCGCTTCACCAAGGAATGCTCCGGTTCCAACAGCCGGATCGCACAGGCGAATATCGAGCAGGTCCGCTCCGTCGGATTCCAAATGGTCCAGAGTGCGCTCTACGATGAACTGCACAACGCGTTCCGGCGTGTAAAAGAGTCCCTGATTTCTCCTGTTCCTGATGCACTGGACCAACGCGCCGGATGTGCGGGATAAACGAAATCCTCTCCAGTATTCGTACAGCTTTCCAAGCTCTTCAGGATGGAGCGGTTCCCTAAGTTCGTCGGGGATTTCCGGGTCGTTCGGTGCCTCTCTCGGATTCTCATGCAGGAGAACGTCCACGAGGGACTCCAAAGCCCGAGAATACGCCTCGTCAGACGCCAAATTCCCGGACGATGCGAACTTCTCCACGTACTTCTTCAGCAATCCGAAATATTTATCAGCACCCGACAAAACCGCTCCTTGGAAAGCAGTGAGACCGAGGGAAGCTTTTTCGATTATGTCCGTAGCTCAGGTCCGAATTGAACTGACAAATATGATCTTGGCAAAGCGAGCACGGCCAGTGTAGGGGCAGGTCTCGTGCCTGCCCTATCCTAATGACCGGCACGGAGGCCGGTCACTACCGGGCACCCACAAGGGGAGCCCCTACCGATCCGCGTTGGCCGTGATCCGCGGGACCAGAAAGAGCCATTGTCAGAAATTCTCACTGACTCTCGGCTGAACTAAGGAAATAATCCATTTGCAAAAAGAATTCCCCCGGTCTCACTGCTTTTATGGTTTGGGCAATTATGCATATTTACGATCATCCTACCAAGCGATTCTCTTGACGAGCGGCTCATGTGACTCCATTATAATTTGGAATTCTGTTCGGCTGCCCATTGTGCAGCGATGCAACGGAATGGTATGCCTCAGATCGTAGAGAGCAGCTTGGATGAAGGACTCGCGTCCCAGTACAGACCTTATTTGCGCTCCACTGCGATTTCTCTCAATCGGAAACAAAGGACACCGACTTACCTGACGGCACGATCAAGAAGGCGGAATGCGGACCCGGAAATGCGATTTCGGACTATATACCTCATTGCAATAGGCACGGTGCTTTTACTTCTCGGTTCGTACGAGATTCAGGCCGAAGGACCGACAGCGGTTCCGCCTGCTCAGTTCGATCCTCTTGATTGTCCTCTGCTCCCGTCATGTCCGGGTGACTCATTGGTGCCTCTTCCACCCCTTCCGGATTCCCAACCGCAACCTGAAGGGAAGGGGACTCCGTCTCCTGCCAGGAATGTCAATTTTAGGGAAGGCATGGGGAAGTACTGGGGTATGCTCTTCATTCCGGGAGGCCAATTCGATATGGGGAGTCTCGAGCAAGAGGGCAGACCGGACGAGCGCCCTTTGCAAAAGATTCTCGTGAAAGACTTCTACGTTTCCAAGCATCAGGTAACAGCAAGGGAGTTCTGCGAATTCCTGAATCAAGTGGGAGAAACTGCCAAGGACGGATCTCCACGGGTCAAGCTCACATGCCCGGATTGTCCTGTTGTGAAAAAGGACAAGCATTTCGAACCCAAAGACGGCCATGCCGATCATCCAATGGTATGCGTTTCGTGGCATGCTGCGGCAGAATTCGCCCAATGGGCCGGTGGCAGGTTGCCGACTTCAGCCGAATGGGAGAAGGCGGCTGTCATGACCTGTGCCACTCCTCCCCAGGATAGTCTCGTCATGCTTTCGCGGGAGGGTTCCATCCCGGTTTCTCGCTCACAGCCAGGAATACAGGGCATGAAAGGCATGGGGAATGTATGGGAATGGTGCTCGGATTGGTACGCTCGCGACTATTACGCTCAATCTCCCGGACCGAATCCGACTGGACCGTCTCTTGGGCGAGATAAGGTTATACGCGGCGGTTCCTGGGCTTCTCCTGAATGTTCCAAACGGATACAAAATCGCCACAAAGCTGTGCCCCGAGGATGTTATCGGACTGTAGGATTCCGCATTGTGAAAGACGTCGAGTCACCGGCAAAATAGTGAGTATATTGTAACTGTTTCAAATAGATGTTCGAATGTTTCCGGTAGCTCCAGGGATTCGACCCAGCTTGGGAAAATGTTGTTATACGGACTTGCAGTCAAGATATTTCTCATTGAGGTAACACGGACCTACACGGCAGGTCCGTGGCACCCAATATTAACATTTGGACACGGATACAGGGGCGCCACTGACCTGCGGAGCCAGGTCAGTGCAGTTAGCATCTTGAATGCAAAATGGTATTGCACACACCGGAACGTGAGAATTGGCATGCTCCCGGGAGGAATACAGCAATTGCCAAAATTAATGTCCGATTGAAGATTAAGAATATTGGTGGGTGCCGGCCTCCGTGCCGGCACATCTTCCATATGATCCATGACATCGATAGAATGAACCGGCAGAGAAGCCGGTTCCCACTAATAGATTGTATTTGAGCGCGGGATAAACGCCAGAATTTGTGATAATCGTTCTAATCCGGAATTCGTGAATATGGAACAGCAGCAGAGGATTTCTCAAAAGTGGACCATCAAGGACATACTTGAATGGACTACGGCCTTCTTCAAAAAGAGAGGGATCAGAACCGCGCGACTTGACGCAGAGGTGCTGCTTGCATTCTGCCTATCCGTAGACCGGTTATTCCTGTATCTCAATTTCGAGCGGCCTTTGTCACCCTCTGAGAGAATGCGCTATCGCGAGCTTGTCAGACGAAGGTCCATGCGCGAACCGGTCTCGTTGATCATCGGGAAAAAAGAATTCTGGTCACGAACCTTCAAGGCTGTCTCCGGAGTGCTCATTCCGCGACCGGATACAGAGATTCTCGTTGAGGCGACTCTTCGGGAGCTTACTACCATCGAAACCCCACGGCTTCTCGAAATCGGCACGGGGTCGGGAGCCGTATCCATAGTCGTGGCACTTGAAAATCCGGCAGCACGCATTGTCGCCACGGATGTAGATCCGCTCGCCCTGGACACGGCACGAGAGAATGCCGCTCTGCATGGAGTCACTTCTGCCATAACGTTCGTGCTGGGGGATCTCTATTCACCACTCAGAGAAGGGGAGCGGTTTCACGTAATCTGCTCGAATCCGCCGTATATTCCTACAGAAGTCATTGCAACCCTGGAGCCGGAAATCGATTACGAACCTCTTCTTGCTCTTGATGGCGGCCCGGACGGTCTGAACGTCGTGCGGAGAATTGCCGATAGAGCGCGGGACTTTCTGGTTCCCGGCGGGTCTCTGCTTATGGAAATCGGACCGGATCAGGAGATGCAGGCGCAGACTGTTTTCCAGCAGACCGGCTCGTTCGTTGATATTCGTATTATCCAGGACCTGGCCGGAAGGCCGAGGGTAATAACAGGAAGGCTTTCCCCATGAGGTACGTAATAGCGGGATTCGGGAAATTCGGACGCCTTGCCTTTGACCGCATCAGATCGGCCTATCCTGATTGCAGCTTTATAGTCGTGGAGAGCGATCTTGGGAAAATTGAATCTTTACCGAATTGTTCGATGGTCAACTCGGATGTGATTTCGTTTCTCCTTGCGAACGAATCCGAGCTCTCTGAGGACATCGTGATTCCTATGGTTCCGTTTCATCTCGCAGCAGCTTACGTCCTTGCTGCCGGTGGGTGCCGAGAAACTGCACTTCCCCCGAGTGTTGAAGCCAGAGTGCCGAATCCTTATCTTCTGAATGAAAGCAACATCTTATGCACCAAAGCGGATTTCTTGTGTCCTGACGATTGTCCGGAGGGTGAGACGTGCACGGTGACCGGATTGCCGAGAGAGCCTCTGTACGAGGATTTAAAATTGCTCAAGTCTCCTGATTGGACGACACTCATCCAGAGAAGTTTTCAAATCTTACCGGGAGTTGGAGGATATCCTTTTCGCGATCTGAAAAACCTGCTGGAGAAGATTAGGCCCGGCCTCAATTTAATTGCAACTGCCTGCAAATGTCACGGGACCGTCACGGCCGTGAGAAGTTCTTTGTGAACCAAAAGCTGGTGCAGGAATCGGGGTGACTAATGTCGATGCCAACAATTACCTATGAAGTACTCTCAATTGCAGGAGAAAAGGATGGCAAAAATAGACCATACGATATGGAAATCCGAATCCGTGGTGGCCGGTTATTTTGAGCGAAAGGATTCGCGTCCGTTCATCCGGGAACAGATCGAGACAACGCTGAGGCTCGTCAGGGAGCTTTGTCGCCCTGTCCGGCGCTTCATGGATCTGGGATGCGGGGACGGCATACTTGCAGCCGTAATTATGGAGAACTTTCCGGATTCTACGGCTATCCTGGCAGACCATTCCACGCCGATGCTTGACGCGGCTCGCAAGAAACTTCAAAGTTTGCCCGGTACACTGCATTTCTGCATTGCTGATTATAGCGGGCCGGAGTGGACTGGCGCCGTAGCTCAGCACGTTCCTTTTGACTTGGTAGTGTCCGGTTTTTCCATTCATCATCAACCAGACACTCGCAAGCGTGAGATCTATGCCGAAATCTTCGATATACTGGCCCCGGGCGGGATGTTCGTCAATCTGGAGCATGTAGCTTCCCCAACCCCGAGGCTTGCTGCTCTGTGGGATCGCATTCGGGTCGATTCCCTGTATGATTCGGCCGTCCAGAATGGGTCGAATCAATCACGGGCCTCCATCGAAAAAGAGTATTCCGAGCGGCCTGATCGGAAAGCCAATCTGTTCGCCTCGCTTGAGACTCAGTGCCAATGGTTAAGAGAAATCGGTTACACCGACGTAGATTGCTTCTTCAAGTATTTTGAAATGGCAACCTTCGGGGGATGTAGGCCATAAACGAAAGGCACTTTGTGAATCGTCACCCGGCCCTTGTGATGGATTATCCGGTGGCCTCGTCGGAGCGAGGGAGAGCGTCCCGAACCCGGATTACGGGCGAGTGCAACAGAATTGGCAAGACCGCTGAACGATTTCGAGAGGACCTATGAACAAAGGGCCTTGGTACGCTGTTGGAGCTTATGCTACTTGGGGTTTATTGCCCGTGTACTTGAAATGGCTTCAGCATGTGCCGGCATTACAGCTAATCAGCCACCGTATTCTCTGGTCCTGCCTTATGCTATGCTGCGCGATCCTCTTCTCGCGTCAATGGCTGGCTTTCCGGGCGGCGATTTTGAGTCCTCGCGTCCTCCTGGTGTACCTGGCGGCGGCTATGCTGATAGGTATCAATTGGGTGGTGTACGTGTGGGCGGTTAATTCCGGATTCATCATCGAAACGAGTCTCGGATACTTCATCAATCCTCTGATCAGTGTATTCCTGGGCGTAGTCTTGTTGCATGAACGCCTGCGTCCATGGCAGTGGGTTGCCATCGGATTCGCGACGGCAGGCGTACTGTATTTGACGCTCGCTTATGGCCATCCACCCTGGATTGCTTTGACTCTGGCCTTCACCTTCGGCACCTACGGCCTGGTGAAAAAGATCGGTCCGCTCGGTTCACTTTATGGCCTGATGCTGGAGACAGGAATACTCCTGGTGCCTGGACTTCTCTATCTGTTGTATTCCGACAGCATCGGGCAAGGCGCATTCCTTCACACCGGTGCGGTTTCGGATGTGCTGCTTGTGGGCACAGGACTGGTGACCGCTGTTCCCCTTCTGATGTTTGCCTCGGCAGCACCACGTATTCCGCTCTCGCTTCTGGGTGTTCTCCAGTACATTGCGCCGACTCTACAATTCCTGCTTGGCGTACTGGTCTACAGGGAGGCGTTTACATACTCACAGTTCATCGGCTTTGGCAGTGTATGGGCAGGACTGATTATTTTTGGAACAGAAGGATTTATCGCTCACCGGGCGCAGGCAACTCTGGCCGAGCAAATCAAAGCATGGGATAAAACGAAACGTCAATGAGGAACACTGTTGCCGATAGCCAGAGTCACGTTCGCTGACCAATTCCGGCTAATTCCGTCAGTAATTCCGGGCGTAATTCCGATAAGTGTGCCCTCTGTCATCACATGCTATCGCAGAGGGTACTGACTCCTTTTTTGGTACAACCACCCGGCTCCTCTTCACGACCACATATGTACTCATACTTGTACCCGTTCCACCGCCACACGCCCCGACAAGAACCAGGTCCGCCGAACTCTAGATCCGGGAATCCCTGATTTTGAGTTGCGAGTATCCGGTAGGCGATCGCAGGAAATCCAAGATTTATCACATAGTGTCCGAATGCGTTCTTGATAAAAAGGGAAATCGACCTTTCAGCATTACCCGACGTGCACAGATTGCCCCAATGTACGAACAGTTCCGGAACCCCATCACCGTTCAGGTCTATGACTTCCACTTCTGGAGATACATCCTCATCGCAATATTCGGTATAAAATTTTCCATTATCAGATAGACGGAACCCCAACTTTTCAAAGATCCGTTGCTGCTCTTCCAGACTCAGTTTCGATGTGACGCCTTTGAAAAGAATTTCGTAGCCTTCAGCAGCAATACCGTCACTGACCCACATGCAAGTTGAGAGCAGAAGTAAGGCCAAGATTCGTCTGACGCTACTGTTGGAAATCTGCCTTGAAGTCCTAGCAACTCTCATTCAGTCGCTCCGTGGGCTTTGAGCAGTTCTACAATTGGAGTGTGGCCTTTCTCGGCAGCGATATTCAGGGCACTAAGATCACGGGAGGTTTTCGCATTTACATTAACTCCCTTATCCAGCAACATCTGTACTATATCTAGGCTACCCTGGCTCGGCAGCTACCATCAACACTGTGGTCCCATCCAGGAATTTTGCATTAGGGTCAGCACCTTTGTCCAGAAGCAGCTTTAACCACCCGAGCGATTTGCCTCATATTCAGCTCTACTCCGATTCTAACCAGCCAATCTGAATAATTACGTATGGTGTACCAGGAATTCGCGGAATTCGGTACCAAAGCTCTTGTGCCTTACTCCTTGATCCAGTTCCAGGCATCGTCGAGTTTGTCTCCGGGGTAGGTGTTTACTTCGGCTGATATGAAGTGCGCAGCGAGCCTCGTAGCCCATTCCGCCCATTTGGGGCCACCGACAACCGCAACTTTCTCGAAATCGTTCCTATGTTTCATTCCGAAACTCGCATCATCCCACATGGCGCCAAGGGTCCATCCATCGAAACCTTTATCCATAAAATAGAGGCAATTTGCCTTGCCGTACTCCCGGATGAGATTAGCGAGGGCCGGTAGAAATATCGTCTCATAATCTTCATCGGTTACTTTGCCGGTCAACCGTACACCAAGCGTCTTTCCTGTCGATTGTGGTAGAATTTCGATCATCTTCAGCCTCCTGCGAGCTTTTACCTTCAATAGATTCCACACAGCTGACCTGTCAATGTGTCCTTATCCTGCCATGAGTTCATTAATGAGGAGAGACGCCAATCCCAGAAAGATTATAAATCCCCCAATGTCGGTAAGGGTCGTTACCAGAATACTCGAGCCATGTGCAGGGTCCATGTTGAACCGCTTCAATGCCATAGGAATTAAACTGCCGAAAAGTCCTGCTATTATCTGGTTTGCCGTCATGGCGATCCACGCAATAATCGAAAGCCAAAGATTGTCAAACCACAAATAGGATACGGCAGCAATTACCATACCGCATGTGAAACCATTGATAAGACCGACGGCAATATTTTTCAGGATAATCAAGGAGCGTCTCTGTCCTGTAGTATCGCCCATCGCCATACTCCTGACTACAACAGTGAGCGCCTGATTCCCGGAATTTCCTCCAAGCGTGGCCACAACAGTCATAAGAGCGGCAAGTGCAATAACCTTTTCAATTGTCCCGCCAAACATTGTGATAACATTTGCAGCCAAAAGGGAAGTCCCTATATTGAGAAACAGCCACGGAAGACGATTGCTGACAATGCGTGCGACAGACGAAGAAATCTGCTCGCCCACATTCATTCCGGCGAGCTTGTACATGTCTTCGGTGGCTTCTCTCTGAATCACGTCAAGGATATCGTCAAAAGTGATAATCCCTACTAATCGACCTTTCGTGTCCAGAACCGGTAGAGCGAGAAAATCGTAACGAGCCATCTTATTGGCTACATGTTCAATATTGTCATCTACTTGAACGGAAATGATATTCGTAACCATAATATCGCCCACTCGGACTTCCGGTCTGGACATGATCAGATCCCGGAGGCTCACAAATCCCAGGAGCTTCAGTTGGTCGTCTACCACATAAACGTAATAGATAGTCTCCTTTGTAGGTGCTTGGATCCTTAGACGGTCCAGGGCGGTTCGAATGGAATAGTCTGGTTCCACCGAGGCGAATCTCGTAGTCATGTATGCCCCGGCCTGATCCTCGCTATAAGTGAGGAGTCCAAAGAGATCCTGTCTCTCTTTGTGTATTAAGAGCCCAAGCACTCGGTCTTGAAAATCGGTGCCGAGTTCCTTTACCAAATCTGTGCGGTCGTCCGGACTCATATCTGCAAAAAGTTGGGCCAGAGCCTCGGGCATAAGGTTTTCGACGGTCTCTTTTTGTTTTTGAAAATCCAGAAATTCAAATATTTCCAACGCTCGCGGAGGACCCATAAGTTCAATAAAGTTGGCCAATTCCGATCCATCAAGCGGTTCGAGAATTCTCGCGGCATCTGCAGGGTGAAATCCAACGAAAGCTTTGTGCAAGACTTCCATTCGACGTTCGTTGATGGCACTTCGCACATCTTTCAGACACATTTTGGGGTGGTTGTCTTTGTTGAGAGCGTGCCGAAAATCTTTCGCCTTCTGAATATTCATGATCACTTTCTCGCGTGTATTCCAGCCGCTGTCCTGCGGCGATCGCTGAGCATTTCTTTCTCATTAAGAATAATTTCCAAAATACGCTTGGATACTTTCACTCGACACATCAATTAAATCTGAGATTAACAGCATTCGATTCTTTTGCTCGCACCTGCTTCTACTGCAATGACGTACTATTACGTACTTAACAATCTCGATTTGCGGGGGCAAGTTCAATGCTGCCGCAGGGTGCCACTCGACTACGTTCCATTTGCACCTATAAGCCATGATGTCCCCCAGACTCCTGCATATGGTGTAACCGGAGTTCAATATGATTGGCTTGTTACGGGGCCGAGAGCGAGTATCTAATAGCACAGATTGACAACTTGACTATTTTGTGGGATTATTTCAACGACATCGACTGACTCTATTACAGTACTTTCCGATTTGCAGAGATAATCGCTGCACTGCGAATGTAGTCGTTTTGACGCCGCTTGAGACCCATACTGGTTCACTCCCTTCTATGACAACATATTGGGACAGTCTGGATAAAGCAAATTCGTTAAGGTGAATATGAGCGCCAAAAAACCCTCAATTGACTATGAAAGCTCCCCGACCGAGGATGTGAGCCATAGTGATAGTTTTTGCGTTGAAGAGGAAGCCCTGGAGATATTCTTCACAAAATTTCTGCAAGCTCTGCCCATTCCCGTCTTGTTGATCGACAGATCCGGTTCGGTGGTTTTCGCGAATCAATCTTGGCGCCAAATAGGCGCTGATTTTGAAGGGACATCGAGCGGTCTTTTCCTCAGTTTCTTTCCCAGCCATTGCGATGCAACGCGACTGCATTCAATGGTAGAGAAGGTCTTTGCGGACGGGAAACCCAGGGTTGGCGAAGCACTGCTTGAGATCGACAAAAATAGAATACGTGCTCGGCTGAGCTTCAAATTAACCAAAATAGGCATAAGAAGACTGGCCCTTGTCTTTATTGACTTTACTCCGGAGACCAAAAGACAGTCACAAATGGAGCAATTGCTTCGAAGAAACGAACAGCTTTATCGTCAGTTGGTGGAAGAGGCGAATGATATTGTTTACCAGTGCAACGAGCATGGATTCTTCACATTTGTTAATCCAATCGCCGTGAAAATAACCGGCTATTCAGAAAAAGAGCTTATGGGTAAACATTACCTTGAACTGATTCATCCGGAATACAGAGACGGTGCTGCGCAATTCTACGGGATGCAACTTGTTAAAGGACAGGCAAGCACTTATTACGAATTCCCTTTTTTAACGAACAAGGGAGAAATGGTATGGGTCGGGCAAAACGTGCGACTGCTCGTCGAATCCGAGAAAGTTTCGGGAGTTCAGGCAATTTGTAGAGACATAACCGAGCGCAAACGAATGGAAGATGCGCTCAGAGAAAGCGAAAAAAGATTCAGAGCAATTTTTGAGGGCGCTGAAGACTACATTTTTCTCAAAGACAAATCATTAAGGTATATCGATGCAAACCCGGCCGGACAAAGACTTGTGGGATTATCGGCTTCGGAAATCGTCGGTCGGCGCTATGAAGATCTCTTTGGTCCGGAAGATGCGGCTTACCTCAGAGATCTCGATACCCGCGTCCTACAAGGCCAGTCGATAGAAGAAGAGCATACCATCAAGATCAATGGAATTCCCAGAGTGCTCTTCGATACAAGAGTGCCACTGAGAGACGACCTGGGTGAGATCGTTGGCGTCCTTACGATAGCACGCGATATAACGGATCGTAAGAGAGTTGATGTCTTGGCTGAATCTGAAGAGCAATATCAGTCCGAGGCCATGCAGAAAACCATGAAGAGCGCTCGTTTGGCGGCAGAGAGAAATATTACGCTCTTGCTCCTGGGAGAGAGTGGCAGTGGAAAGGATTATATGGCTCGATACATTCACAAGAATTCCAACCGGGCCAACGGTCCATATTTTTCAATCAATTGTGCAGCAATAGCCCCAGGGCTTGCCGAATCGGAACTCTTCGGTCATGAGAAGGGAGCTTTTACAGGGGCATTCGGTCGCAAACGCGGACTTTTGGAATTAGCTGAGGGCGGCACTCTTTTGTTAAATGAGATCGGAGAGCTTTCACCTCCATTACAGGCAAAACTCCTGACTTTCCTGGATACCAGAAAATTCACTCGTGTTGGAGGCGAGAAAGTAATTTCAGTGAATGCCAGACTTATTGCCGCCACGAACAGGGACCTGGAGCAAGAGGTCCGAAAAGGACGTTTCCGTCAAGACCTTTTCTACAGAATCAATGTCATGTCCATAGAAATTCCTCCCCTTCGAGAGAGACGAGAAGATATTCCTCTGCTCGTTGAGCAGATCCTGCTAAAACTCCTGAATGAACTTCAGATTCAAGAAATTCCTGCCATCGATCCAGCCGCCGCAAATGCGCTTAAGAGATATGACTGGCCGGGTAATGTGAGAGAACTGCGTAATGTGTTGGAGCGGGCTTTGATCCTTTCACATGGAAAAAAGATCGATCTTTTTGCTCTTGGATTGTCTGACATCGAAAGCTTGCCGTCAGAAAAAGAAAAAGCATGCTTTTCAGTATCGTTTCCAGCGGATCGGTCTTTGAACGAAATGACTCAGGAATTGAAACGATTTATGGTGAATGAAGCATTGCGGCGCTCTGGAGGCAGCAGACAAGGAGCCGCGAAACTCTTGGGGATCTCTCGTCATTCTTTGAAACATTATATGAAAACGCTGGGCTATGATGATGATGATGAATGGAAAGACGTTGACCATAATTCATAGGTTCTTGGAGACGGGCTCAATAGAAGAGTCATTACTAAAACTCGTAACTGGCAAGGAACAGCGTGACCGGAAATTCGTTTCCCGGAGAATGCAGCAAGGTTCATGGGAACACAAAACGGCCATAATTTCCGTATACATAGTAATGGCCAAAATTAATGTCCGATTGAGGATAGGAGTATTGGTGGGTGCCGGCCTCCGTGCCGGCACATCTTTAATATGATCGATGATATCGATAGAACGGACTGATCAAGTGTGGTGTCCCCCAGGAGACTGTCTGAAAAGTCGGAATATATCCCAGATTTTAGCACGAAGTTCTCATCATCTTCCCGGCCTGATTGTAGGGGCGGACCTGCGTGTCCGCCCAAATGTGGGCAGACACATAGGGCTGCCCCTACGAGATGGCGAATCGTGGCACGCTTTTTTGTGCCTGCGAGAATTTTGAGACAGTTTTCTCCCTGCCGGTCCATCATTTTGAATCATTTGTTAATATTGAAGATGTGCCGGCACGGAAACCGACACCCAACAGACATTAGTTTTAGTATCAGTGAGTTGTTACGCCCACCACTCAGGAGCCGGACTAGTCAAAACCGGCACTCGGCCTGCTGCAACCTTTCTCAGGACATGCTTTTCCGGTGCGTTCTCGCAGCATCGTACTGCTCACGTCATCTCTGACCGCACTGAGAATCTTAAGACCCACTTCCAGATCCTTCACGTGAGGTCTCGAGACTTGTTTGGAGAATCGCTGATAATAGAGATCATCGCAGCCGCCCAGGGCGAACAGCAGATCATTTGCTTTGCGACGCCATTTGTCGAATCGGCACGTGTCGAATTCGTATTCTACGGCCACGCCGTGTATCTGCCCTCTCTCGACGAAATCGCGTCCCTCGTCATGCAAGGCATCTATCTTTTCCAAGATATTTGGGTCGAATGTCATTTCCGATCACTCCCTTTCCGGTAAGCAATCCAATTCTCTTTCGTTGGCTTGATTATGACCGATAGCGAGGCACCTTTCACGATAGCTCTCATGTACCAGATTTTGCTTACGCAGAAGGCGACAGTCAATGCGGTTACTCGGAATTATGCCCCTTAAATAGCGCAAGAAACACGGAAGCTCAAAATTGCCCATCAATTCCGTAACAATTCCGGCTAACTCCGGCGCAGTCATTCCGTCGCTCCGTGGGCCCTGAGGAGTTCCGCTATTTTGTTGACCCCTGCAAGTCTAGCATTCGCAACTGCCCTCATAAGTGCCGTTTTGCCCTGTTTGTCCTTAGCATTTACGTCAGCTCCTCTCTCCAAGAGCAGTTTCACTTCGTCCTCGCGAACAGTGTGGGGCATACTGCTCCAGGTGTCGATAGCCCACATTAGTGCTGTCCTTCCGTTGTCATCCCTAGCATTTACATCTGCCCCAGCATCCAAGAGCAATTTTATTGCTCTCCCAAGAGGGCATTCTAGGAAGGAAGGTCATTTGTGGCTCCGTCAAAGGGACATCTACTGTCTACGCTTGTTTTGTTTTCCACTGCGACAGATTTTGCCCAACACCCACTAACCGTCGATATCAACGCTGTAAATCCGACAGCGTTCTTAGCATTGAAATCTGCACCTCGATCCAATAGCACTTTCACGGTGTCACAGCAATCTTCACAAGAAGCAAGGATCAGCGCAGTATCCCCCGTAATCTCCCGCACATTGATGTCAGCGCCGCTGTCAAGGTAGAATTTCACATTGTCCGTCGCACAGCTTGCCGCAGCATAAGTCAGGACAGTCCTGCCGCGCTTGGATTTCGCATTGATGTCGGCGCCCCTTTCCAGGAGCAGTTTCATTAATTCGCTATTTCGCCTCCCGTAGATCGGAATCAACATTAGGGCTGTATGACAACCATTTCTTTTGGAATTGACGTCAACGCCTCTATTCAAAAGGTCTTCGACTCGTTTCAGATCTCGCTTTTGAACAGCCTCAAAAAAATCGTCCTTTTCGTCTGCATGTATGGCAGGCACGAAGACGCTAAGGACAACCAATATCCCCGTCACAATCATAGCGATCATTGATTTGTGCATCGTAAGCCTCACCTCCGACAATTTCATCTATTATGAGGGTTTGCTTGTATAAATCGGCTGCACCAGTATTTTTCGGCACTCCGGGCGATGTCAAGATATAACTGCTGACCGACACTGAAGCCTTGCGGGGTGCTCCTTTTTCCCTTTATGTCCTTGAAAGAGTAAGCTACAATTTATTGTTTTTCGATGTACGTGTCCGTGACTCAACGAGTCACGCGGTCGTGCAAACATGACATCAAACAAGAACGGGTGTACTGAGAGTGAAGAGTAGTGTGAAAGAAAAAATTTGCCTCACTCTTCCTTGGGCCTCCCTCAGGGTGAGGAACGGAATCATACGAAATATGGGCATCTGCAACGATCATAGCGTCAGGCATACCGGTCTTATCTTGCTTGCCGCGATCCTGACTGTCTCCATGCTGATATCGTGCGGTCAACAGCAAAGCAAGAAGCCTCCGCCGCCTCCAATGAAAGTCGGCACGCTCAAGGTGGACAAGGGAACTATCGAGCAGGTTTTGGAGCTTTCGGGTACATTGAACTTCGTGGCCAACACGACTGTCTCGTCTGAAGTGTCTGCTCAAATAAAATCCATAGAGGTTGCAGACGGACAGGCTCTTGAAGTGGAGCAGGTTCTCCTCGTTTTCGACGACACGAAAATAAAGGAAACCGCGAACCAGGCATCCGCTAATTTACAGAAAGACGAGGCAACTCTCGCGTACAACAAAATCGAATGGGAAAAGAACCTCGAGCTGTTCAAGAGCGGTTCTATCAGTCATACCCAGTACGAACAGAAGCTTTCCAATTACCAAAATGCACTTGCTCAGGTAGATGCGGATAAGGCAGTTCTGGCAAAGGCTCTGCAGGATCTGAAGAAAACGACAGTGAAAGCTCCTGTCGCCGGTCTTTTATCCAACAGATATGTCGAGAGAGGTGATTGGGTGTCGGAAGCTGGGAAGCTCTTCATGATCAGTGACTACACCAGAGTCTATCTCGAGGCGTACCTTTCCGATATCGACGTGGGAAAACTGAACGTGAAGAGAATTCTTGCGGGAGGCATAGAAGGAGAAGTGACAATCGACAGCTATCCCGGCAAGGTTTTCTTTGGCAAATTGACCTATATACAGCCGGTGGCAAATCTGGGACGTTTGTTCCAGGTACGTATTTATCTCGATAATCCGGACATGCTGCTTCTTCAGGGAATGTTTGCCCGGGGTCGCACCGTATACAAAGAGATTCCTGATTGCACTCGAGTATCTCTGGAAGCTCTTTTGGAACAGATTCGAGATAATGACTACAATTCGGTTTATGTAGTGGACAGCGATAAGAAAGCACAACTGCGACGAACCAAGATCGGATCGACCGATGCCAAGAACGCGCAAGTTCTTGAAGGATTGAAAGACGGCGAGGTCGTAGTGGTGTACGGAAAAGAGATTCTCAGTTCCGGCCAGCCTCTGGAACCGTCTGAGATTCAGAGACCTGCGAAGGCGTCCCGTGGTAAGGAAACTGCCGTGGAAGCGCCCAAGATGCAGCAGGAATCACCAAAGACTCCCGGAAATGGAAACAAGCGTTCATGACGGCAACCCTTTTTCTTGGAAGACATCTCCAAATGCATTCGGCCGCCATCCGGGAAAGATACTGCTAGAATCAATTTGCATTCAAAATCCTCCATTACCCCTATATAACCGCGGGTTAGGGGGATTTTCGTCTAACTTTGAAAGCAACTTTATTGACATACATAAAGAGACGGTTTTCTTTATTTTAGCCTCTTTGACATGTGTATGCATGCAAAACGGATTGATATAAGGGAGTCCTTTTATGAGTGATTTGGGAGGCCTCGGAATCGTATTTACAGAAACGCTCTCCGGATGGGTGGGATTAGGAGAGAAGGACTTTTTCAACGGGCAAATAAAGGGTGAAAAAAACAACACCTGGATGAGTTTCGATGCGCGAATAACCATTTCGAATCTCCAGGAGTTTATCGATTCACCCGATCATGCGGCTCAGCTCGACGGGAATGTCACGCTTGAGCCGCTCGGTGGTACTTTTCCTATGCGAGACGGGGGTTTTACCCTGTATTCCATAGATCCCAAACTGGGCATAAAGCTGATGACCTACACGTTCAGGTTTACTGCAGAAGACGGTAGGACGTATTTCGTTTCCGGTAAGAAGAATATAAAACACGATCACTGGAAAATTGACGTGTTTCAGGATATTACTACTCTCTTTACCACCGTGCATCAGGGCGACGATTCAAGCGCACCACCGTATGCGGCTGGAATTCTTCGGTTCAAGTTCTTTCATTTCTTGCCCCTGATGTTGAATATGGAAGTGCCGGGAGCGGACTCATTCTGGCAGACCATGGCCGGCAAATGGGCAATAACCAAGTTCATGGTGGGAACACTTATTCGGGAATATATTCTGCGTTCCGGCCGGTAATCATCCTGAATCACTGGAAATGTCCATGAAGCATAAGATGCCGGGCGCTCTCCCCGCATCCTGAAGGTACACTTTTTCATGGACGGGCGCGTAACGTTTTCTGCATAAATAGAGTGATGAAACAAACCTTATTTGTACAATTACCTCCACCCCGTTTTTCTTTTGAGATTCCTCCAACAAATATTCCGCTTGCTGCCGGATTTCTTCTAGCCGCTCTCGGGCAGGACCCGGAATTAAAACTCTCGGCTGAGGTTCTACCGCCGGAATCCGTAGATGTACTCGGGGACAAAGCGTTATGTTCCGATATCCTCCAGAGAGAACCAGGGACTATCGCATTCAGTCTGTACGTTTGGAACGTGGAACGAAGCCTTTTTCTTGCATCGACGATCAAAAGGCGATCTCCCGGAACAGTTGTTCTCGTAGGCGGACCCGAGGTGACTCCGGACAACAGATGGGTTCTGGATCATCCTGCAGTGGATCTGGCCGTATTCGGTGAAGGTGAATCGAGGATAACCACGCTTCTGGGATGGACAAAGAAACGAGCGTTCGCCGGTGTTCCCGGCATTGCCTGGAAAGATCCCAAGAGCAGATTGCAGATAAATACGGATTCTTCGGAACCGTGGAACCTGGATGCTTGCGAGTATCCGTATCTGGACAGGAGGATCAAGCCGTCCTCCGATGGAACGTTATTTCTGGAAACCATGAGGGGTTGTCCGTTCAGGTGCAGGTATTGCTATTATCATAAGGCATCGTGCAGTCTGAGATTTCATTCCAATGATCGCCTGGACAAAGTCCTGGATTTCGCATATTCGCCCGAATCCAAAATCCGGGAAATGTACCTCATGGATCCGACGTTCAATGCACGCAAAGGTTTTCGGAGACTGCTCAGATCTATGGCGCGCAGGAGGAGACGAAGCGAATACCCCAAACTGCACACGGAGCTTCGGGCGGATTTCCTGGAACCCACGGACCTGCCGGTCCTTCAAAAGGCAGGCCTTGCCTCGGCAGAAATAGGGCTGCAGAGCACAAACCTGGAGGCTCTCAGAGCTGCAGGCCGTAAAGGGGATCCTGAGAAGATCGCGATCGGAGTAGGGCTGCTCAAGCAGATCGGTGTTGAAGTGACCACGGGGATTATTGTGGGACTACCGCGCGATACTCCGCGCGATTTCTCCCGAACGCTTCAGTGGCTGAAGAAGAAAGAAGCATATTCGGTGGTCCATCCGTTTGTTTTATCAATACTGCCTGGTACCGATTTCAGGGCCAATGCGGAACAATTGGGGCTTGTTTACGATCCGAAGCCGCCGTACCACATTCGATCCACTCCGACGTTCAAAACAGAGAAGATTCAGTCTGCCCTTCTGGAATGCGAAGAGGCATTCGACATGGAAATGGATTACATCGCGCCACCATCTCTGGTGGATCGCGGACCGGAAGTGTTGCAGTCCGTGGAAGAGGGGTACTACGTCAGCAAGTGGATAGTAAATCCCGCAGGAGAAACATGGCGAGAAGATTTTCTTCAAGTAATGGAAAAGGCAGCGGACCCGTTTACCTTGTGGTTCAGAGGAGAATATAACAAGGAGCATATGATCGAGATACTGACCGAATTCGCAAACACGAATCCGCATGCTGTCGTTCATGTTGTTCTCGAACTGCAGGAACCGCCTCCTATGGATTTCTTTGAAGCTGCTCTGGCATCTGCGGGCAATCCTGACCTCTTCCTGAATCGCTCCTACTTTCCATTATGCGGTGAAGGCGAGGTGGTCAACATCAATTTTTGCATCATAGTTCCCGATCCGGGCAACACTGCAGGTAAGCGGACCATTTCCCGCAGGTATTCTTCTTTCGCGACGGTCATCTGGGATTCCTCCGAGTACAGGCGGGATCTCGTCACGCGGCTGGAAACACCGTTGCTCATCTCCTGGGAATTGGAACCCTACGATGTCACATTCAAACGCGGGCTGAACCGACTGCTGAAGTTTCACGGTACGAATCATGAAGAAGTGCTTTTCAGAAATCCTACCCACGTGAGAATCTGGAAGAGCTTTGCCTCTGGCTGGAACACCGATTGGCAGTTCAGGGAATCCATTTTGAAATCGATTTAGGTGTTCTCACGATATCAAAAGCCAATCCGGATCGGGTAGGGGCATCCCCTTGTGGGTGCCCAGGTAGCGACCGGCCTCCGTGAAGGTCATTCCGGGAGGGCAGGCATCCCAGGTCTTATTCTCGAATCCTTCACCGTGATCATTTGGCTTGATCTAACTCGTCTATTGCATTCCTCACGACAAGAGCACTCTTGCGCAATTCATTGCGTTCATCTGCATCGAGGGGCGGGGGAAATGTGTCAAGGACACCCTCTCCTCCAACCAGTCTCGGAAGAGATATGGTTACATCCTTAACACCTTCGATTTCGGGTGTTTTCGCGGAAACCGTGAGAATAGCTCTATAGTCGTTCAGGATCACGTCTACAATATGAGACACAGCGCCACCGATACCGTAATAGGTGGCGCCTTTTCCTTCAATGATCTTGTATGCGGCTTTCTTGACACGGTGTTCAATGGTCTCTTTTATCTTTTGGTCCAAGCCACAGCGGACCCTACAGAATTCTTCCAAAGGCAATGCGCCGACTGAAAGTAAAGACCACGTGAGCACCTCCGAATCTCCATGCTCCCCGATCACGTACCCATGAACGTGATGCGGATCGACCCCGAAATGTATCCCAAGTAACGATCTGAACCGAGCGGTATCGAGGGTTGTCCCGGAACCCATGACCTTGGAAGGTAGAACTCCATGCTGTTCCGCGAACCTCCACGCAAAGTGAGTCATCACATCAACCGGGTTCGTGACAATCAGGAGAAGCGCATCAGGCGCATGCTCCAGAATGGATGGAATCACTTCTCTGAACACGTCTTCGTTTCGCTTGAGAAGCTCCAGTCGAGTTTCTCCGGGTTTTTGACCGACACCAGCACCTACAATGACAACCCTGCTGCCATTGAGGTCCCGATATTCACCGGAAGTCACTCTGATGCGATTTGCGAAAGGCACTGCATGTGAAATGTCGTACGCCTCGGCTTGAGCTCGCTTACGGTTCTTATCTATGAGAACGATTTCGGTTCCCACACCCTTCATCACCATTGCATATGCACACGTGGAACCAACAAGCCCCGACCCGACTATTCCAACTTTCATTGTTTATCCACCTCAGTTGCAAACTCCGTATCAGAAAAAGGAAATTGGAGTGAAGCTTTGGAAAAAGTTTCTCCGGAATCCTTTCTCAAGACTTTTGACACTTGCCGGACCAAATTTCCCGAGAGGAAATTCGGATTCCGACGAATGCTAATAGTTTCTTGGAAGGGGTCTGAGGAACATCCTTTACAAAAGAAGGCTCCCCCACTTTGCTGTGTGATACGAAACAGTATCAGGAGGCTTTTTCATGCATTCGTGAAATTACGTCTTGCACCATATGTTTTTTTCGTTTCAGTTCTTGCCGGAAGTCATACTCATCTGTTCGGCCGATCTCGAAGGACAGGTCCGAAAGATAGGTCTCGAGGAGTTCCTCCATCATTCCGGCTTCCTGGTCTTCCAGTCTCATCTCTATCATCGCCGTGATCCTTTCATCAGGTATTTCGTTGAGCAGCCGCACTGTTTTAATGACTTTCACATATAAAAAATAATCATCGATCGCGATGATTTCCTACCAACGTCAGAAGGGCAGTTCAGCGGGACGAGAGAGAGATCGAAAAGATGACAAGTGATTGTGAACCGAAATCGATCAACGCCAGTCGATTACAGGCGTATTTCTGGGAGGGAGGCGACGGTACGAGTACGTGGGATACCCGATCATCATTGCGCCAAAACACTGATGGCCTTCGGGCAAGTTCAATCTTTCCTTGAGGGGAAGGTACAATCCCGCTGCAGCATTGAAGTAGCCCGCCCAACAAGCACCTAAACCGAAACCGGTAGCTGCAAGCTCAAGGTACGTCAAGGCAATTGTACAGGCATTTTGACCGGTGCGCTCCGTTTCAGGGGCGTGGGCTATGATAAGATGCGGAGCAGCTCGCAAGATACGGTCCCGGCCGGAATCACATGCCGCCACCACCCGGTCCAAATGCATTAAATCCGCAAGATTGGGAAGATCGCGGATGATGGTTCGCATCCAATCCACAACGAGTGCTGCAAGATTCTTCATTTCTTCTTCGTTGCTGATGACCAGCCACCGGACAGGCTGAGTATTGTGACCCGAGGGAGCATGCGATGCCACTCTGATAACCTCGGACAGAATCGTCTGAGAGACCTTTTCTCGTGAATAGTTACGAATGGAACGCCTGAACCGAAGAAAATATTCGACGTGTTCCGGATCGAGAATTTTTTCCTTTTGAATCGGCATACAGCGCTCGGGAGTGATGTCCCCCACGGACAAGGCCCCTTCCGGGCATATTGCGACACAATGGCCGCATTTTATGCACAATTCCTCTTCTCCTGGTCCATGGGCGGGGAACGCATCTTTGGATGACATATGGATCAGCGTAAGAGGACAAACAGCGACACAAAAACCGTCGCGCTTACATAATTCGGTATTCACGTTCAGAGGCATTATTCGGACCTCGATATTTTTTCAGTGGGGATCATTCCAAGGAGCACATGAAAGAACCAGCTTATCTGAGGATGAAGCAGACCGTCAAGCACGAGAAAATGCAATAGAGCGGCACCGATTGGCAGGAGCAGCGCCAAAGGATTGAGAGAACCTGGAGAGACGGGCAGTCGCGCTCGTTTCACAAGTTGCAGTACCAGGTAGCCGACACTGAAACAATAAAGAGCAACGAACGGAAAACCCAGCTCAGCCATGAACGTGAGGAAAATGTTCTCGGAATTGACAACCCGCCGCACCGAATCGGAAAACCGTTCTTTGTCGACATACGGATATTTTAGTGAATAATTTTCTAGGTATCCATCACGCGGCGCACGCAAACCGATGCCGAACCATGGATGCTGGGAGGCAATATACCAGGAGAATGGATAGTTTTCGGCTCGATAATACGTCGGTTCGTCTTTGGGATCGAATTTTGCCTTGTCCAGACTCCTGACAAAGAATATGCCCACAACGATCAAGGGGACGAGTAGCCAGACAAAATGCTTCAGCCTCATTCTTCCGAAGACGAATGCTCCCGTTGCCAGCAGAATAGGGATGATATAACCCGACCTTAAATGGCTCAAATAAAAGAATACATATGAGCCCAGCAAGAGAATGAGAAATATCGCAACCGAACCGGGCTGACCTGACAACAGCAACGCGAGAGGACCGAAAAACAATATAAATAAGCGACTTGCGAGTGGATGGGGATTTGCGTCGAGCAAATGAAAAACGTTATCAGCAAGGAAAGCGCGTCCGATGAGGCTCACGAGCAAGATGCCGCACACGAGGATTGTGCAAAACCAGGCGAACAGGAATTTTCTGTCAGTGGTTCTCAGAAGTATCCGTGCACACACGAATCCCCCGAGTCCCGATGACACGACCACGAGTCCACGAAACAACGACACCCGTGGAGTGATGCTCAGCCATCCGCTCACCGCAATGAGAATTGTCAACATTGCTGCAACGGCAATTTCACCGTTCGTAAAGAACTTGCCATTCTTATCTCTTGCAATGAACGCGGCAATCAGGCTGATCGCACAGAGCAGTCCAGTGAAGAGATTCGCACGCTCTCCGTGGACGACAATGACATAGGGCGTGAGAAATGCAGCTTGAAACGAGGTCACGATAAATAGTGCAATAGCTGTCTTCTCGAGAGGCCCCACGTCCACTAACATGGAGAAAAGACTCCGAATCCCGCCACTGCTCACCTGTGAGTCCGATAATTGCACTGCTCTTCCCAAACTTGCGCTTCGACAATTAAATCAATCATTCTTGTCCAACTATATCACAGAGACTCCGAAGCGGATGTTGCCCCAAGGTAAAAAAGCGAATGGAGCAATCCGAACGCATAGGGTTTACCGAACGAATAAAGATCGTGGTGTACAAAATAGATGAAATTACTCGGAATCGCTGATATTCTGCTTGTCCATCACCAGTATGGTAAGAGTATTTCCATGGGACCCGCCGATAAAGACGTGGGCGCAAAAATCAGAGCTTTCCGACAACGGAGGAAGCTATCGTTGAACGATTTGTCACGCCTGACAGGTATTGCTCCGTCAAATCTCAGCTCGATGGAATTGGGTAAATCGTCTCCCACGCTCAGCACTCTGGTCAGAATTGCAGAAGCGTTCGGGATGAAAGCAGGCGCGTTTCTGGATGAAGTTCTCTATGGAGAGGCAATTTTCTGTGCGCGTGACAAGATCGAATTTGCTGAGATCGTGCCGGGCGTTCGTGTGCAAATGCTCACGCAGGACGTTTGGCTCCGGAAAATCGATGCGAAAATTCTGGAACTTCAGCCAGGTTCCGAAATGTCTGTGGAACCGGATAAGAACGATCGGTTTCTCCACGGTTTTTCAGGCGAGTTGGAAGCCGAAACGGGGAAGAATACCTATTTTTTAAGACAAGGAGACAGCCTGTATCTCTTGCCCGAAGCCGCCGCACGTCTTGCCAACAGATCTTCACAGACGGCTTCTCTGCTGATTGTGTATCTGAAAGACTAGCCGTACCGAATTGAGGTCATTGTTTGCAGAATCGCCATAAATATAGCAATTGCAGAATTAATGTCCGATTGAGGATAGGAGAATTGGTGGGTGCCGGCCTCCGTGTCGGCACATCTTCAATATAACAAATGATGTCAATAGGATGGACCGGCAGGGACGCCGGTCCCCACTGATATCTTGAATTGGGCGTGAGATAACCGTCAGAATTCTTGGCAATCAGTCCAACTGCGCATCACCTGCAACAAATCGCGTACTCGAATCATTCAGAGTTTCTTGGCGTACCACACGGTTTGAACAATGGGAACCAATAGAGATAGGAAGCAAATACTGGCAACCGTGAGCACATACTGCGGTTCGATGGAGAGGCAGGCAATTCCCGCGGCCATAGGAACAACCGACCAGTACATGAGTGCTTTTGCTGCGTATCGGTTGATCAGGTACCAATTCTTCTCAGATTCAAAAGCTTTCCGAATACGAAAGCCATACAAGTAGTTCATCTTTATTTTGCCGAGGTAAAGCGGGAGGCTTACGGCAATGAGGATGAACCCCAGGCAAATGAGAGTGACGGCTGTCTTGGCGTTTACGGATTCCAAAGGTCATTCCTTCTCGGAACAACTTCACCGTTCCCGGTTCGAGGCATGTTTGGTCGGTACGCTCTTGGCCTTCGGTGCGGTCGGTTCCTTCACATGTTTCGTGTATCCGTGAGCAGCCAGTTGAGCGAGGAATTTCTGGCGGGAACCTTTAGGAACATGAATGCAATGCTCGATGGGAGTCTTTCCGGACCGTGCCGGGAAAACAGCTTTTTCCGGGGGAATGTGGCTGTTCAGAGTCCACACGCCTCGTGGTGTCGAATTTAGCAGTTTTGCCATTGAGGCAAACGGGAGATCTTTTTGCAGGCGCAACTTCTCGATCGTATCGAATGCGATAGTTCGAGAATTCGGAATCTGCACGCCGTAGAAATCCCGGTACTTGTGGATAAGCCCCACCGCTATCCAGCGGGGAACATACCGTTCCGTTTCAATGGGAAGAGGAATATCCCAATACGACACGGAACCGAAACCATTCAGCCTCTGGGTTACTCTCCCGGGACCGGCATTGTAAGCTGCGGCAGTGAGAAACCAATCACGGAACCCTTCCTTCTCGGGCTTGTCTCCTAATGTGACCTTCTTTACCCGATACATCCATGCAAGGTACTTGGCTGCGGAATTCGTCGAGATGACAAGGTCCCCTCGATCGTCCTTCCAGTTATTGATATGCATCTTCCAATCATACTGATCGCAGCCGGAAGGGCCGCACACCGCTGTGGACTTTATGAATTGCCAAAACCCGTAAGCGCCTGCGGAAGACATGGCGCGTCCGTTGTAACTGCTTTCGATGGCCGCGAGAAAGATAAATTCGGAGGGAACCTCGTGCTTGTGCAAAATGGGCGAGATGACAGGCTTCAATTCGTCGGCTTTCTGCAGCCACAAAAGGACTCTCGAACGGCGATCCTGAAGGAGATAATTCAGTTCCTTGAGAATGCGATAACGAATGTCATGTCTATCAAGTGATACGTGCTGTCCGGCGAAATTGAACCCTTTTGCTATCTGAGGAGGAAATCCGTATCGAAAACCATCTTCAATTGAGGCCATATGCGCACTGGGGCACGCGCTAACCTGTTCAATTGCGAAACCAAAAAGGACAACTGCCAGACAGGCGATTAAGGACACTCTCGAAAAAAACTGTAACACGTTTCTTCCTCACAACAGGATTGACATGACCCTCTCGAGCAAAACAATGTCCGACCGAGCAAGAACCATGTGTTTGTACAGAGGATTCATGGATTTCAGAATCAGATTGTCTCCTGAAAACTCCACTTTTTTGACGAAAGCCTTGTTCCCGTTTTTATCCTTAAATATGACGAGGTCACCGTCTTTTATCTGTTCCCAGGATTGAGGTCTGATGAACAAGAGGGTCCCGTCGCCAAAATATTCCCGAAGCGAATCCCCTCTCACCCTAACACAATATAATGTGGGGGCAAGACAAGGATCTACACCCGGTGGGAGTTCCACCTGCTCAAACCCTTCGCCCGGAGCATATCCTCCGTCGGTGAATTCAAACCCTTCGCCCGCACTCACGTGACCCACCACCGGAATGGTCCGGCTCAGATGAATGTTCGGGCTGTCCGAGAACAGCTCCTGTAAACGGGACACGGCCGACTGCATGTGGTCGGCTTCCGAATAGAAAGTAACGTCATTGGCCTCCCTGTCCCAGATCCAGGAGAACGGCGTATCCCGGAAAAAGGTCAGCAACTCCGATTCTATGAAATCCCTGTTGCATTTTGCCCGAAAACAGAAATCCTTGAATCTGGCAGGCCCATATGCGGAACCGGCTTCGAGATTTTCCTGGAGAATAAAGAAAATTCTCACCATCTGGTGAAGTGCCTGATTCTCGGCAGGATGCAATTCCAAAGCCTGGATTTCGTCAAGCAGCACTTTGTCCGAAAATTTTAACCTCTCGAGTAAAAGCCGTCTTAAACCGGGATACCTGGGGGATGGCTTGGGAGGCACGCGATGCAGCTCAAAACGGACCAATCCCAGGACATGGTCTTCCGGCACGGAAAAAAAATCGGACCATATGAGAAGCTGGGACCGATTCTTCGGTTTCCCGAGATCCGGAGGATTCTTTTTTCCCGATAAAATTTGAGATATGTAGGCCCGGGATACGCCCAGTTTCTCGGCTAAATCCTTTTGGCTCTTGCCGAGCTGTCGTATTCTTTCTTTGGCATATTTTCCAAAGGTTTTCATGGTGTCAGAAAGGTATTATCGCGAAACACAAGATAGTTAACCGAAATTGTAAATATATCGCGCTGCCGTGTCAAGTCATAATAAAGTATGCCCGCGGGAGCATCCCGCGGGCATCGATAAGGAGCAAGGGGGTGAGAGAATTTAGAATTGAAGGTTGAAATCCATGTAGAGACCTTCCACACCCAGATCTGCAGAAAGTCTGCCTCGAGTACCTTCCATGCGCCACTGTTTATATCCGAGTTTCATCCCGGCATCTACGTTGCGGCTGACGGGTGGAGCGACACCCGCTCCCAGGTCCCAGGTGGAGAGTCCGAGTCCTGTGAAACTCATCCAGCTAAAACGACCTTCGAGGAATGGTTTGAACCATGAAAAATAACCGGTGTTGGTCGGCTCGTATTTGAGATGTGCTCCTATAGCCGGTTGCAGAATTGTCTGGGAGAAGTCCACGCCCTCTCCTCCGGGAATTCTGCTTACCGTCTGCGAGTACTTGATGAGGTGCAGATCGGCATTGGGCCCGAATATCAGGTCACGGCTGAACGATACGTCATAGTCCGCACCCAGCACCAGGGACGCAATATTGATATCCGATTGAATGTAATCACCCGTCTTGAGGAGGAGTCCCCCAAAATTGGCTTCGATCGGTGTGTGCCCGGGACCGCCCCAATGCCAGGGAAGGTAATCCAGACGAACTGTCACCTTGTCCCATGCTCGAATTGCGCCGTAAAATTCCCAGAGCGTAGATTCCGGAGGAATTCTCAAGTGTCCGATCAGACTCAAAAATCCTCCTTCGCCACCTCTGCTCGCAACCTTTGTCGCACCAGTGAGGGTCGCAAAGTACGGTCGCATTCCTAAGGCGAAGTTGAATCCGCGTTTCGGGCAAAGTATTTCCCGTCGTGCCTGGCCCGCGGCAACTTCCCAGTCGGCTGAATCCCGTAGCGTCGCGCCGATATTTCCCGAGTGCGCTCGGGCGGATGCCACGCCCGAAAATCTCCCGGAATCCTGTTCGGAAACCTTGACTTTCAGAGGATACCTGTACTTTCCATCCACGGCTTCAGCCTGAATTGCGACCATAAGTAAAATGGCCACGATAAAGAAAGCACTGGGAGTTCTCATTGTGCCCCTTGCTAGCATAAGCGTACCTCCAGACGGTGTAGAACCGGAGTATTTCCCCTTATCGCGAAACATTCGGCAGTATTCTTCAATAATGGGATGGTCCTTTCCCGGAACGCACCGGAATTTCCCTGCTGGTCGACAGACCCGGTATACCCCGGGACTTCGCATGATGTTTCTGATGCGTATATCAAACCGGAAGAAAAGTCAATAAAATTTCAGATGTTGTTGTAAATTATTAAAGTAAAAGTTGATTTACGAAGCCCTGCTCACGGGCTATTCTCCTTATTATGGAGACAGCACTTATTCGCCTCCAGTTCGTGAAGAAAAATGAATGAATGGGAATTGTCGATAAGAATTCTTGTAAGCTCGAAGACCTCGGGCGAATAGTGGAAATTCATGACTCACAAGTTTATAACAACAACCAGAACAACTCCTGCAAACTCCCGAAGGAATTCAGTACAGCTCCTGAATTCACTTGCAAACCGATGACTCTGTCGGGGAATTTGCATTCGGAGACCGGATCTGTTCGACGGAGGGTATCATGGCGGACAAAAAGAACGAACCGTCAAGTGGCTCGCAATCACGGAAGAGTTCCCTTGAGCAAGGCGCATGCAAGTCTGAGGTTTGGCTCCCTCAGACCACTCTCTCCACTTTGCAGAATATGCGGGATGCCGCCAGAATGGCAGGAGGTCCTCAGAAGCTGATGGACCAGCGGGCGCGGGGAAAGCTCACCGCCAGGGAGCGCGTGGAACTCCTCCTGGATGAGGGCTCGTTCGAAGAGTTCGATATGCTCAAATTAGGCAGGGGAGGGCATCTGGGCCGTGAGAGAGAATTCCTGGGTGACGGAGTCATCACCGGTCATGGCATGATAGACGGTCGAGAAGTTTTTCTGTACAGCCAGGATTTTACCGTGGTTGGCGGCTCGCTTGGTGAAGCTCACTCCGAGAAGATTTGTAAGATCATGGACCAGGCGGTTCGAGTCGGGGCACCGTTCATCGGACTCAACGATTCCGGCGGAGCGAGAATTCAGGAAGGCGTGGATGCTCTTGCCGCTTACGGTCAGATCTTCAATCGGAACGTCATGGCGAGCGGCGTTGTTCCACAGATCTCGTGCATAATGGGACCCTGTGCAGGAGGAGCGGTCTACAGCCCTTCCATGACGGATTTCACCTTCATGGTGGACAAGTCCTCTTTCATGTTCGTCACCGGCCCGAATGTGGTGAAGACCGTCATTCATAAAGACATCAGTTTCGAAGACTTAGGCGGTGCACATTCTCATGCCACAAAGAGCGGAGTCGCACATTTCACTGTCCCGAACGACATCCTGTGCCTCCGGGAAGTGCGGAGACTCATTAACTATTTGCCTTCCAACAATCGGCTGAAGCCTCCCATATTGGATCTCAGAGATCCGCTCGATAGAACTGACCCTGCGCTTGATTATCTGGTGCCCACGAGCCCGAACCAACCGTATGACATGAGAATTCTCATCAATAGTATTTTGGATGGAGCAGAATTCCTGGAAGTCCATGCGCATTTTGCGCGCAATCTGATTGTCGGATTCGGTCGGCTCGGCGGGGAGACAATCGGGCTGGTAGCCAATCAACCTGCTGTTCTGGCAGGAGTGTTGGACAACAATGCCTCGGTAAAGGGAGCGCGGTTTGTGAGATTTTGCGATGCATTCAATATTCCGCTCGTATGTCTCGTCGACGTTCCGGGTTTCATGCCCGGGCCGGAACAGGAACACGGTGGCATCATACGACATGGCGCCAAGCTCCTGTACGCTTTCATCGAGGCCACAGTCCCCAGAATTACGGTGATTGTTCGCAAGGCATACGGTGGAGCGTACATTGTTATGAATTCCAAACATATCGGATCAGATGTCAACTACGCGTGGCCGACTGCCGAAATTGCGGTCCTGGGACCACGCGGGGCAGCGGAAGTCATTTATCGTAAAGAGATCGAAACAGCCTCTGACCCTGCAACAGCGCTCCTGGAAAAAGAAGAGGTATACCGCACTACTTTTGCCAACCCTTTTCTCGCTGCCAAGCGCGGATACATCGACGATGTGATCTTCCCGAGCGAGACCCGTAAGAGACTTATTCGGAGCCTGCAATTTTTGGAAGGAAAAGAATCTGTAAAGCCGAAAAGAAAACACGGAAACATACCATTGTGAGGGATTCGATGTTCGGTAGCGTTCTTATAGCCAACCGCGGCGAAATAGCCGTGAGAATCATGAAGACTTGCCAAAAAATGGGCATCAAGGCAGTGACCATTTTTTCAGAGATTGATGTTCGCTCCCGGCACGTTCAGGAAGCAGATGATGCGATTTGCATCGACGATTCCCGACCGGCCGATTCCTATCTGAATGCAGAGCGCATCGTAAAGACTGCCTTGAGCCACGGATGCGAAGCCATTCATCCCGGGTACGGTTTCCTATCCGAGAACGCGCACTTTGCCGAAATGGTTTCCAAAGCCGGTTTGACCTTTATCGGGCCATCTGCGTCTGCCATGAAGCTCCTGGGCGATAAGATGGAATCCAAGGCATTGGCCGTAAGAGCAGGGGTACCTGTCGTTCCGGGCCATCACGAGCCGATTCTTGATATTGAAGAAGCGTACGCTCTTGCAGAGGCTATCGGGTGGCCGATACTGCTCAAACCCGCTGCCGGAGGTGGTGGCCGCGGTATGCGGATTGTCACGACAAAAGACGAACTCGCTTCCGCTCTGACCGCGTCTCGCGATGAAACAAGAAAAGCGTTTGCTGACGACAGAATCTTCATGGAACGATATATCGAAAATCCCCGCCACATAGAAATTCAGATTATGGCTGACACTTTCGGGAATGTGATTCATCTCGGCGAACGAGAATGCTCTATTCAGCGCCGTTATCAGAAAATTATCGAGGAGACTCCATCTGTTGCTGTTGATGAGACTCTTCGGAGCAAAATGACCGAGGTGGCATGCAATCTCGCAAGAGAAGCCGGTTACTCCAATGCCGGAACCGTGGAATTCATCCTGGGCCCGGATGGTGCATTTTACTTCTTGGAAATGAATGCGCGTCTCCAGGTGGAGCACCCGATCACAGAGATGGTTACGAATCTGGATCTTGTCGAGATGCAGATTCGCATTGCGGCAGGCGAGCCGTTACCACTGAAACAGGACCAGGTGGCATTCAAAGGATGGGCCATTGAGGCTCGTGTATGCGCGGAAGATCCCTCAAGAGGTTTCGTCCCCACAACGGGCATGGTGACCCGGTACGCACTGCCCAGTGGCGAGAACATTCGTGTGGATAGTGGCATCCAGGCGGGTAGCGCTATCACCATCTACTATGACTCGCTGCTCGCAAAAGTAGCAGCGTGGGGCACGGACCGTGAGCACGCCAGAACAACACTGGTGAAGGCGCTGAATGGCTACCATATCGAGGGAATTACGACCAACGTGGATTTCGTGAACGCGGTAATCAATCATTCTGCTTTTGTTGACGGGAATTTGTCTACACGTTTTATCGATCGGCATTTTTCCGGATCGGAATTCGATCGTGAGCCGAATCTCGAGCACCTTCGCTACATGACCATTGCTTCCGTGCTGGTGTACCACTTTCGTCAAAGCCTCATGAAGGAATCTCTGAAATCCATGAGACCACTGGTCGGAGGAAGGCCTGCTCTCAAAGAATTACATGACTATATCGTGAGCGTAGGAAATCATGTCTTTCCGGTCAACCTTGGAGGCGACCCGCAAAATCACAACTGGAATGTTACCGTAGACGGTCACGAATACGACGTGATCACGCCGGAATTTGAATATTATCGCCGTCGTCTCGTTCTGAAAATCAATGGCTCCTCGCACATGTTCAGGCTTCAATATGACGAAAACCACATCAAGGCGTTTTTCTGCGGTATCGTACGACTCTTCGAAATTTATACGCCCGCTGAATGGAAGCTTGCTCCGTACATGTTGAGGGACCGGGAGGAGATTACGGAAAACGTGCTCAAATGCCCCATGCCCGGCCTCGTTACGGCAGTGAATGTCAAAGAGGGAGACTACGTGCGTAAAGGCCAGGAACTTATCCGGCTGGAATCCATGAAGATGGAAAGCAGTGTTGCCTCCCCGTGTGAAGGAACAGTGGAGCGTATCATGGTCTCTCCGGGACAAACGGTGGATACAGATGAAGTTCTTATTCTCTTTGGCTCACCGGCTTCTTCTGCGGGAAGATCCGAAGAAAACCGTTAGGGCGAACAAGGCCAGAAAGGTACGCCAAAATTTTGTCGTTTATCCCGCGTGTGAATTACAGGATATTGGCAGCGACCGGCATCCCGAAGGTGTCTCTGAATGCCGATCCAAGTTACTTGTATTGATGTTGTCATCATGATTACCCCAATATTTGGGTAGGTAACGCGTCCCGCGTTTCGCTGGATGCCTCTACCTAGCATCGGAATTGTCCACTCAGCATCGCTTTCAAATATTGTCATTGCGAGGAGCGCAGCGACGTGGCAATCGCCTGGGACTCAGGCGCTTAATGTCAGGCGATTGCTTCGCTTCGCTCGCAATGACAAGCCCTAAGGACGCACTAACCATGAGGACTCTAAGGGATTCTCGGTCGACTTTCTTGCTTATTCACATTCTGAACGATTAGGAGTCTCGAGACTGTCTCTCGCTGCCGGTCCATTTTATCGATATCATTAATTGTATTGAAGACGTGCCTGCACGGAGACACGACAGCTCCCAATACTCATTTTTCTGAATCAGACATTAGTTTTGGCGCTTATTATAATGAGACGAATCTGGAAATAACCAATTACTTGCCGATGCAGAATCTCTCGAAGATACGGTCGAGAATCCCGTCATCTGCCTTTTCTCCGGTAATTTCTTCCAGGTATTCGAGCGCTTTTCTGAGTTCCAGAGCAATAATTTCCGGAGCCATACTCTTTGTCTGAAGGCCGTCCAGGGTGGCTCTCACGTGCTGCTCCGCAGAAGTAAGCGGCTGAACGCACCAGGAACTCAGGAGACTGCCCGCATCCGACGAGAAGAGTGTGCTGCCCGCTATTCGGAGCTGTTCTTCCAGCTCTTGGATTCCAAAGCCTGTCCTGGCGCTTATGGGAATCGCAGTGCCCTGCAGAAGCGCGACGCCGGAATCGGCAACGAGACCGAGATCGGCTTTATTGAGAACGGTGATTGACGCTTTTTCGCTACAGGTGCAAAGAACTCTTTCGTCTTCCTCGTCAAGCGGAGCGGAACCATCCAGAACGACGATGGCAATGTCGGCGCTATCGATGCGTTGCTGCGTTCTGAGTATGCCTTCTCGTTCGATTGGGTCCGGTTCTTGCCTCATTCCGGCAGTGTCGCACAGGAGGAACCCCACTCCGTTCAATACCAGGAAATCATCCACAGGATCTCGGGTTGTCCCTGGATACGGGGTGACAATGACGCGATCCGATCCCATGAGCGAGTTGAAGAGCGTCGATTTGCCCACATTGGGTTTTCCCGCGATGACCACACGTATTCCGTCGCGATGCATGCGGCTGGATTCCACGGAACGCTGCAGAGCGGTGAATTCCGGTATCAAAGAGGCGAGTCTGGATTCTGGATCCGGAGCAGGATTTTCGTCCTCTTCGTCAAAATCCATGTGAGCTTCAAGCTCTGCCACGATGTCCTTCAGAGTGGAAGTAATGCTTGCGATGCGCGACGACATGCCTTTGTCCAGGCGCAATCGTGCCTCTCGTGCAGCTCCTTCGGTTTTGGATTCTATAAGATCCACCACCGCTTCAGCCTGCAAGAGATCCAGCTTGCTATTGAGAAAAGCCCGGCGCGTGAATTCACCTCTCTGTGCCATACGAGCACCGGACGCCAGAATTAGCCCGACTGCAGCATCCAATATCACCGGGCTGCCATGAAGACTGATCTCCACCATGTCTTCCCCGGTGTACGAAGCAGGACCTTTCATGTAAACGGCAATCCCGTCGTCAAGTATCCTGCCGTCCCCGTCCACAAGGTTCCCGTGGACGGCTGTTCGGTCATTGAATCCGTCGGCTGCGGTCGGTTTGAAAATCTGGGTGAGGATCTGGATCGAGTCGGGACCGCTCAGGCGTACCACACCGATCCCCGAATATCCCCGCGGTGTGGAAATGGCAACGATGGTGTCTGACTTGGGCATGGTCATGTACAGGTACGGTTCTCTCGAACCGATTTCCGATCAGGAAGCAAAACCGGGAGGTTTTCCTTTGAAAAGGGGTTTACCAACCTTCGCTTCGAAAGCGCTCGGAGAGAACGCGTGGAGATGAACGTGTTCGTACTATCAACAGTCAAGGATCCAGGAAAAACCGATGGCTAGCGTCTTCTCCGTTTGCTGGACATGCCTCTTCTGGGATAGACAATAATTCTTCGAAGAGCACCCTCTCCATAACTCTTGGTATAGACTTCTTTGTCTTCCGCGAGAATGAGATGAATGATGCGCCGTTCGTGGGGTGGCATGGGATTAAAGGAAACCGGTTTCAGGGTCTTCTTGGCTTTTTGACTCATTTTAACAGCCATTTCCCTGAGATTTTCGGTTTTCCGCATTCGATAATTCTCGGTATCGACCACAACCTCGATCTTTTCACCGGCAGGGCTGCTCTTATTAATGATCTTGTTGACGAGGAACTGAAGAGCATCCAAGGTCTGGCCTTTCTTGCCGATGAGAAGCCCCGAACCGTCTCCCTTGATGTCCAGGTACACGGCTCCGTTTACGATGGATGCTTCTATTTCTGTTTCAACAGGGATTCTCTTTAGTATTTCCTCAAGAATAGTACGCGCTTCTTCCAGTGCAGCCGAATCGGCTTCCGTGATTACAGCTTGGGTTCCGATTTCAGTTTCAGGTTCGATTTCTGTTTCAAGGAATTCGCTTTCAGGCGCTCCTGCTTCTTCGAACAGCTCTTCTTCAGGTTCCTCGGGTTCTTCAGGCAACGGGGCGGGACGAGGCTGGACAGGCTTTTCCATCAGTATTTCACGCCTGCGGACCCGTATCTTGGCATCCCGTTGTCCAACCAGCCCAAGGAAACCCCTTGTGCTCTCTTCAATTATTTCGATATCGAGAAGGGCCTCTTCAAGCTTCAGTTCTTCACAAGCCCGGGCCACAGCTTCTTTAACGGTTTTTCCAGTAAACTCGTAATATTCGGACATCAGATTTCCCCCCTTACTTGGCCATTTTATTGGTAATAATCTGCTGAGCAATCGAAAGCACATTGCTTACCAACCAGTAGAGAACCAGGCCCGAAGGAAAACTGAGAAACAAATAGGTGAAGACCACGGGCATGAGCAGCATCATCTTTTTTTGCATAGGATCTCCGCCTGAAGGAGTCATCCACTGCTGAAGCACCATGGTTCCGCCCATGAGTATCGGAGTCACATAGTAAGGATCGGGCGCAGACAGATCGTTTATGCATAAGTAAATAGACGGTATGCACACAAAATGCGCATGCCGAAGTTCGATGGCGTACGATAACGCCTGGTACAGGGCTATGAAAACGGGTAGCTGCAGAAACATCGGCCAACATCCACCGAGCGGATTGACCTTCTGCTCGCGAAACAGCTCCATGGTGGCTTTATTTATTGCCGCCTTGTCATCTTTGTATTTCTCTCTAAGCTTTTGAATCTGTGGCTGAATATCCTGCATCCTCTTCATGGATTTCATGCTCTTGTGAGTAAGAGGGATAAACAGGATCTTTATGATTATAGTCAGGATGATGATGTCAACGCCGTAGTTTCCGGTACCGGGAATTCGGACGCCGGCAATCGTAAAACCATAATGACTGATCCTCAAGAACGCGATGAGATACTCGGCAAAAATATCCAGGACTCTGTAATTACTATAGAAAAGAGCCTTCGACAGGTTATCCCCGGCTGCAGCCAAAGCTTGCTGCTGCTTCGGACCCAGGTATAATGCCAGTGCAGTGTCGACAGATTGACCCGCAGGAATATCCACAGCGCCAAATCGCGCCCAGGTCTCCGCTACGGAATCCACCGGCTTGAACAGAGTCACTTTGTTGGCGGGTTTATCCTTGAATACCAAGGCCTTGAAGAAATATGCGTCTCCCAATCCTGACCATTCAACCTGACCCGAAAGCTCCTCATCACCCTTGATGTCTTTAAAATAATAATCCTTTAGCGATCCATTGATGAGAATTTCCGCGCTGTTCCATGCAAACCGGTCATTTTCCTCCGGAGGAAAGTATTTTTGCAGCGGAAAGGTAATGAGATAGTTCCGGTCTTCATTGGAGCCATTTGCCAGAAGTACAGAAAAGCCAACTTCGTAAGTCTCGGAATCAAACGTGTAGGTTTTGGTAATCGTGAGACCTGTTTCGGTAGTGGCACGGTAACTTATGGATTTCTTGCCTTGTCCCTCGGTTAATTTGATAGTCGGCGGTGCGTCAGTCTGGTAACTCAAGGCAGAATCAGTGAAGGTTTCGTCTCTCCGGGTAAACATGATAGATGGTCCCGAAGTGTCCTTGCCTCCCGCACCGAACAGATCGACCAACTCTGTTCCCTGGGCGGAAACCATATAATTCTTGAGCTTGAATGAAACTATTTTGCCGCCCTTTGAGCTGAGCAGCGCCTCGAAATTCGGGGTCTCTATCCTGGTTCTCGTCTCCGGAACCTCCGGAGCCTTTATTTCGGCTTGTGGCTGAGCTTTCTTGGGTTCCAGTGTAGGTTGCGACGCTTTTTCCGGTTCCTTGGCGGCCCGATGAGGGGGGAGAGGTTCTTTTTGGGCTTCTGTGGTCACCGGAGGTTTTTGAGGGGGAGGCGGCGCGACAGATTGATGATAGAACTGAAATGCCACAATAATGACGATTGACAGTACGATAGCTAAGAGAAAATTTCGATCCATTCTTCTCTCCCCGAGTAAGGGGATGCTGTTTTGAGAGTTAACAGGTCGTCATACGAGGGCGCAGAAAGCCGGCGTTGTGTGCTCAGGGGACCGGGTCGAATCCACCAGGTCCGAACGGCCTACAGCGAGCCAATCTCTTAATGGCTAGCCAAGTTCCTTTGACAACACCATGTGTCAGCACGGCTTCTCGGGCGTACTCGGAACAGGTGGGATAAAAGCGGCAAGCAGAAGGGAATACAGGAGAAATAAAGATCTGGTAGCAACGTATTAATCCACCAGCTACATATTTCCCGGAATTCAGCAATTGGTTCCGAAAAAACGGTCCAACTCTTCGAAAAGCTGCTTTGTATCCAAAACGGAAGCTCCTACCAGAGGGTTGAATACTACATCTGTCCCGGGGGGAATTTTGTCCCGATTCAGTCTGAAGTACTCTCGGAGCCTCCTTTTGATCCGATTTCGCGCGCAAGCCTTGCCAACTTTCCTGCCGACTGCGATCCCCAGCCTTTGTAGGCCCTGCGGATTCTCAAGCATCCGGATGAAAAAGTGCGGGGTTCGGTAGCGGACACCTTCTTTTATGATCCTCCGGTACTCGGAGGGTCGCCGAATCCTGTCCTCTTTGGTCAGCCTGAAAGTGCGTGCCTCAAGCTGAGAGGCGCTTGCGTCCTTTTGCTCTTCTCCGCTGGAGGACGAGTCTACCACCTTTTGTCCTCATCCGAATGCGGAAACCGTGAGTTCTTTTGCGCGAGAGATTGCTCGGTTGATATGTTCTTTTCACGGTAATTCCTCAGACTTCTAGTAAATGCTCTAAAACGATCATTTGAGCAGATCCGTGTTATTCTGTCAAGTCCCTTTTCGAGGTGACACATCTATTCCGTCCTTCGACAATGGAAACATCTACTCTTTTATCATCAGGATGACATCCGAGCAACACCCCCGATTGTCAGCGTAAAGAGAATTCCAGGCACACGGAATAGAGCGGTTGCCAAAATTAGTGACTGATTGAAGATTTAGGAATATTGGGGTGCCGTCCGTGCCGGCACATCTTCAATATGATCAATGATATCGGCAGAATGGCCCGGCAGGGAGAAAGTGTCTCAAAATTCTCGAATGCACCAAAATCGTGCCACGAACCTCCATCCGAGTAGGGGCAGACCTATGCGTCTGACCTAATTTGGGCGGACTCGCAGGTCTGCCCCTACAGTCAGGCCGGTAAGATCTTGAGAAATACGTGCCACGGACTGGGATAAATTTCGATTTTTGAGACGGTCTCGGGACGCCGGTCCCTACCAAAATCTTGTAATTCACACGAGGGATAAACGACAAAATTTGTGGCACTGACGATACAACAAAAACGGGGACCGGTGTAACTAACTGACTGTAAGGTATGGCCCGCCGTCCCTCATAAACAATCCCGGCGAGGTCAGAACCCATACAATGCCGGGACCCCTCGCCCCTGAACTGCCCCCCGTCGTCTCGTAAGAAATAATCTGAAGCAAAAAATGAGGAAAGCAGGTGTTCACTCGCAAGACCCCCGAGAATTTTAATATGAGGCTATTCTCTTTTTTTATTATGATTAATACTATTTTTAAAGAATTTACTTTATATATGGCTTGCATTTATTTGGAACCAATGGTATTTGCTTCGCAACTACCTCACTGGAGGTCCCCATGATCGTGGAATACCTTATCATCACATTACAGATAGCCGTAGTAGCAGCTTTTTTGCTCCTCTGGTATTACTGGGTACGAAAAAAATTCACCGCCTCGTTTCTCCTGGAAGACAATGAGCAGGTACTCTTTCCGTTCCGCTACTTTTCTTGGATCTTCATTGGATTGATCGTAGCCGTTGCACTGGTCCAGATCCATTTTGTGCGTGTGTCTGCGTCGGTCCACGACCAATTTGCTTCTCTGTCGGGATTGTTGCTGAAGCATGAGCAGGAAGCGCAAGCCCTGGAAGATCTGAGAAGATCGGTCGCAAAGCTTCGTCACGAAGTCGAGTCCAATTTCAAGTCCCTGCGAGCCCAGACTGCGGACCAGTACGCGCTCATGAAATACATGGAGGCCAGCGGAACCACGAAGATGGCCGCGGCAAATGCGGAAAAAGACCCATCGATGAGCATGAGGGGACCCTCTGCCGCGCCGGCTCAAAAAGATCGATTTGCCAACGAAGCAAGAGCATACTCAGCACCGAAACCGGTCGTGTCGGCTCCTGAAAAAACTGAAGAGGTCAAGGTCTATTCCATGCGCCTAGCGCGAACGGGACGTGCGACCACGGACACTCTCCGCGTTCGAAAGCAGCCTCAGGCAGATTCTCCGGTCATAGATCAGCTTTCCGTAGGACAAGAGGTCAAGGTAACGGAAAAACGCGCGTCAAACGAACACGCCTGGTTCAGGATCGTTACTCCTGGAGGCAAAGCCGGCTGGGTTGACGTCCGCTACCTTAAGCTCGAAGGAAATATGTAGCCCTTTTATGAGATCGGGACCTTTCTCGGACAAGGTCCCGTACCAGATCGGTCAGAACCTTACTGAAAATACGAAATAATGAACGAGACCGACCGGCCTGAACGTCCCTCTGGAATAACTGGAGAAAACGACTCCACTCGGACTGTCCAATTTACGGGAGTGCAGCGATCCCGGGCACTGAGGGACGATTCCGCAATGAGCAGATGAGATTATCCCACAATGTGGATGACTATACTTCAATACACTCTTTATTGTGCGTGCGCATCTACAAAGGAATTGCGAACTGACAACTTACGCCTTGTATTGCGCCTTGTATTATTCATGCCCGTTATCGTAAACTTTTGGATGATCCGCCTGAAAAGATGAGGGGGCGCTTCCATGCAAAGGGCTCGTATTTTGCTCGTCGAAGATGAAGGCATAATTGCTGAAGACATTCAGATGAGCCTGCAGGATTTCGGTTATGAAGTGTGCGCAATTGCACCTACGGGGGAAGACGCTGTAGCCATGGCGCAATTGCTGAGGCCGGACCTCGTTCTCATGGACGTCGTGTTGCAGGGCTCCATGGATGGCATAGAAGCCGCACACCAGATCAATTCCACTCTCAGAATCCCTATCGTGTACCTGACAGCGTACGCGGACAACACAATTCTCGAGCGCGCAAAGATCACAGAACCCTTTGGATATCTCACAAAACCATTCCGTGATGTGGAACTCAATTCCACCATAGAAATGGCGCTCTGCAAGTATGACTATCAAAGCAAGTTGATGGAGAGCGAAGAATGGCTTTCTGTGACGCTCAGCAGTATAGCTGATGCTCTTGTCGCGACCGACCAGAAGGGTTCCATCAGATTTATGAATGCTGTCGCCGAATCTCTTACGGGATGGACATGTGGCGAGGCCGCGGGAAAGGCACTTGGGGCTGTTCTGTCTCTGTCCGGCGGGAATGCAAACGAATCGATGCGCGATTTTTCCCTGGAATCGTTTCAGAAGCGAGATTCGGCTGTGTGTCTGGAGAATGTTACTCTCACCTCACGGAGTGGCACTACCATTCCGCTGGAGGTCAGGGTGGCTCCTATCCGGAACATGGAAAAACGCATAATTGGCTTGGTAGTCGTGTTTCGCGATATTTCCGAGCGGCTCCGGAGTGAGAAGCATCTGAGATTGCTGTCCGAAATGGTTCAGCAGAGTTCGGAAGGGATAGCTTTCCTGAAATTGGATCACACCATTGTTTTCGCGAACACTGCTTTTGCCGAAGTGCATGGGTACACGTGTGAAGAACTCATGAACAGGAGTCTGGAGTCACTGAACTCTTCCGATGAATTTCCCAACATTGCCGAAATGCTGAATGATTTGGCTACCAAGGAGTGTTCTGGTGGCGAATGCTGGAATCGACGGAAGGACGGCACGCTATTTCCTTGTCTGATGCACAATAATGTTCTGAAAAGTGAGACAGGTGAAGTAATCGGCATAATCACCACTGTTCAAGACATAACCGCAATAAAAGCTACCGAACTCACTCTGAGAGCCAGTCACGAGGCTTTGGCCGAATATTCCTCTTCCCTTGCCGCCAAAGTTGAGGAAAGAACGATAGATCTGGAAAATTCAAGAGCCGAACTGAAACGCTATTCGGAAGGTCTTGAGAAGACCAATGAAGCACTCAAGATTATTATTGAAGGAATCGAGGAACAAAAGCGGGAAGTGGAAAAGAAAATCTCCCATAATCTGAATTTGACCATAAGCCCGATACTCGATCAGTTGAAAGCACAAAACGTTCCGGACACGGTGCATTTCCTTATAAAATCTTTGGAATTCAACCTCACAAATATGTTCTCCTCTTTTGGCTTCAACATGGTAAAGGACGGTCACGTGCTGACTCCCAGGGAAATCCGCATCTGCGAAATGATTCGTTCCGGATTGTCCTCCAAGCAGATAGCCAAAGTCATGTCCATATCGCCACAGACAGTCCTTGTTCATCGCAAGAACATCAGAAAAAAGCTTTCTCTCGGAAATTCAAGACAGAATTTGGCCTCGTTCCTCAAGTTGAATCTGTAAACGACACATTGAGGAAGCTTCGCTTAGGACTCAGTGCGACTCATGCGACCTGGATCGGAATTTGTTCTGTGCTTCACGATCATATCATTCGCAGTTCTGCACCTATAACGACTGCCCAAATTTTGACGCCTATCCCATGCTTCAATACAAGATACCAGTGGGAACCGGCGTCTCGAAAGTGTCTCAAAATCGAAATCTATCCAAGGTCGTGGCACGAATGGCTCATCCTCGTGCTGGCCTGATTGTAGGGCGGGCCTAGTGTCCGCCCAAATAAGGGCAGGCATCCCGTGTTCTCGCGGGACCCCTACAAGGATGGCGAATCGTGCCACGATGTTTGCGCATTTCAAATTTTGAGACAGTCTCTCCCTGCCGGTCCATTCGGTCGATATCATTAATTATATTGAATATGTGCCGGCACGGAGGCACGGCACCCACCAATATCCCTAATCTTCAATTCGACGCTAATAGGATAACGAAGGCTACCTCCAGCCTTCCAGATTATGGGAAGAAAAGCGAATCGGTATCGGAGATCCGTGACTAATAAGTGTAAACTGCTTGGACGTACGACCAATTTATAGACATAAAAATTATCCACGTGATTCCAGGCAATTACTTGGGGGCTACGCAAGAAATTTAATAGGCTATTAGGGAGTAACTCACCAGTCCTGCAATCAGTTATTCAGCAAGTCTTGATCTAGAGGGGCCAATGCAATTTTGCATCTTTGATGGCATGTATTTTGCTATTTAGTAGCGTGTGCCGATCCATCCCGGAGCGGCCGAAGGAATGCATACCGCCTTGCGTGGACGACTGATATGGGAGGCCCGCAAACGGTATCTGAGGGGCTGTATGGTGAAGATATGCGATTCAACTACGCGTTTTCAGCGAAATTACAGCTTACCAGAAGATCTTTATGCTGATGTGCGGGGTTGCCCGGGATTATCCCGAACGGTACCCGTCGATCATATTTTTTTGCAGAAATACTTCGCGCCGAGCGATTTTGACAGGAGGAGACAATGAAGGGAATAAAGGGGCTGCGAATCTCCACGTTTACGAGGGTCTGGCTCTCCGTTTTTCTGGTTCTCTGCTTTGCCGTGACTTTCTCAGGAGCAGCGAGTCTACAGCTGGATAGCGAACCTGGCCCTGGCGAACGTACTCCTGCGAAACCTCCGGAGATTTCTAAACTGTCTCCAGTGATCGGCGCGACGGTAACGCTGCTGTCGAGAAATGGATTTTCCATTGAAGGACCGATTCAGGTGACCAAGGTTGGCCCGAGTTCCATTTCGGTTTTCGTCGGAAAAGGAAAGAGTAATGAGATCGCGTTGAGCGGAAAACAAGTTTCGATAAAGAATTCGGAGAATAAGAATACTCTTCTGAGCGATGTCCAGCCGCTCGATAAAGTCTATATCTGTCGTAAGGGCAATGAAGTCATCATCCTGGTGCTTCCGAAGAAGGAGGGTAGCAATGAAAAATAGATCCGCCAGAGGAGAAGCGAAGTTTCTACTGCTCGGGTTGATAATGGCATGTCTCATGTTTATTGTCGATCAGGGGACTTCATGGGCAGGTGCATATCAACCCTGCAGCGTCCCTCCGGTCGTGGGGAGTGCGACAAGACCGAACGTTGTCATTGCTATGGACTACTCAGGTAGTATGCAGTTCCCTGCGTATTTTGGTGACGATGACGTAAACTTTCATGGCTATCATGATCCTGCACACATTGTGAATTTCTATGATACCAATCTGTTCGGTATATATGCACCGAACACTTCCTACTATGGAACATTCGAGTCAGACAAATACTACGTATATGAATCCGATTTGGCTAATAGCACCGAGTATTTCCGATTAGCAACACCGCAACCTGTGAGCCAGTATGCTTTTACTGCAGAATCCAAGGACGGCGGTGGGGGTACTTCCATTGAATTCACGGCCGCGGGTCACAATTTTCAGGTCGGCCATTTAGTGGCTGTTTACGATCTGACCAGCCATAAGAGCCTCAATGGAAACGCCTATCCTGTTACGGAAGTGAGCGGAGATCGATTCAAGATAGCCAAACCGTGGAACGGCAAGGCGGATAAGGTGGCAGGTTATGCAATCAAGAGAATCTATGGATCGCTGGTCCCCGACTCTTCCGGCAATGTCATCGGAGTCAGTGGAAACGTCCTTAATTTTGCTGTAACCTCCCGGGCCGATGCTGCACTCAAAGCGCTCATCGGCGGCAAAGCAATATGCCCCAGCGGAGAAAATTACTGCTATCTACGAGCACAAGGCTCAAGGACATTAGTTAAGGAAAACACTAATCTTCAGGCTGAATTCTATGTGAGACCGAGCAGTTTAGAAGCAACCGTTAATTATCCTAATAATCCTGCCTACCCGAACGACTATGACAGAGGTTCATATTACAAGGATGAAGAAAATCACGAACGGGATGTTGTCGTATCCATAACGGGAAAGTATTCGGGCAGGCTCACTGCGACAAGCCCGGTATACTTTGCCAAGTACTTCGAGGAATGGACGTTTACGCTTACGAAACGGACCAGAGTGCTTATGACTCTTGATGGGCAGTGGCCGGGGAACGATTATATAGCAATCTATACCCAGCCGCTTGCCCACAACGGTGATAACAACTCGTATCGACTCGCGTACGACGACAACAGCAGCCCCGCAACTATCGACACGTACCTCGATGCCGGCACGTATTACGTCCGGGCCACGTACCAGACTTCGGTACTCGATCCGGCATACCAGCGACCCTATACATTGGACTCCAATGTTCACATAACACCTTACCAAGTCAGTGGATTTACGAACAACGGCGTCATGGACAGCAAAATTGGAGCTATTCCGTGGGCCCGTGTGCGGGTACGGTTGGAACCGGACGGGCCTGTGAAAGACACCCGAAAAGGCGTTATCCAGCGTTCCTGGGCATACGTCAGGTTCGCGTTCATATACTACAAAGGCGTCAACGGTCATTATGGCAAACAGGCTGTCGGGTGCGACAATGACGACATGTCTAAGCTGATTAATGCTCTCGAGGGTGTAGGGTCGGCTTTTGGCATAGATTACACGCAAATCTATCCTTACAACGGAACGCCAAGTGGTGACTCTCTTGAGGAAGCGTACGACTATTTGAGGCAGATCAACACGTACAGCAATGCGGACAATTCATATTTCATAAATAAGGGAAGTCTCAAGGATCCGTATTATGGTGCAAATGTTGTAGGAGCCGCGGCGGCAGTACCCTGTCGGAAGAGTTATGTTCTGCTTCTTTCAGACGGGATTTGGAACAGTTCGGTCGATCCGGTAAGACCCGCAAGACAACTCCATACGGAAGACCTCAGGAGCGATTTGGCGGGATCACAGAGTGCAGAGGTTTTTTCAATATTAGCATTCTCTCAGGATCAGCAGGGCTACAACTCCATGAAAGGCGTAGCCATGTTCGGAGGTTTCAGAGATGTAACGGGCTGCAACGCGAGCTACCCATATCCATTAACCGGTTACCCGTCTGACAGCAAGAGCATGACTTGGCCTAACAACAAGTGCCATCCAAATCCATCTGTCGGTCAATCCTATGATGACTGCTGCAAGGAATGGGACACTGTCTGGGACAGGGACGAGGACGGCACAAACGAACAGAAAGGAGACCCTGACAACTACTTTGAGGCGAGCGACGGAAAGAAACTCGAGGAAGCGCTCTTGGCCGTTATGGCAGCGGTCTCTAAAGGAAATGCCGCAGCAAGTGCCGTGGCAACCGTTTCCCAGGAAATCCGATCCTCGGATATAGTAGTTCGAGGTGTTTTCGAAGCTGGGGAACAGGAAAAAGTCGATACTTACCTCTGGAAAGGGCATCTCGAGTGGTACAAACCGTTCAAATTGGATGATGAGGATATTTATGATTTCGATCCACAGGCCGGCAATGAAGCCGGAACGCTTTGCATGGAAATCACCGGGACCCGGCACTGCTGGGATGCGGGTGACATCCTTAAAGCCAACACTCCGGTGAATTCCGCCCAGAGAAATATCATCACCTGGGATCCGGTGAACAAAGTTCAGAAAAACTTTCATAGAGACTACATCAGCCGTATAGAACTTAGTGTTGCGACTGACGGAGACAGGGACGATCTCATCAACTGGGTACGAGGTGAAAACGTAACCGGCCTGCGTCAGCGCTCGGCTGAACCAACTGAAGCTCCGTGGAAACTCGGTGACATCGTCTATTCGACCCCGGTAATTGTCGGGCCTCCCCGACTTGGAGATGTTTCGCGTCGTGATCCCCAGGTAAACCAATTCCTTCAGTACAGGGACGATCAGAAAACTCGGCCAAAAGTCGTATATGTTGGCGGCAATGATGGGATGCTGCACGCGTTTCTCTTGTCCACAACCGATGATGGACTCACGTGGAAGACGGATCCCACCCAAGATCCGAATATAGGAAAGGAGCTTTGGGCTTACATCCCAAGCAATTTGCTGACCGAGTTGAAAGTGCTCGCAAATACAGCATACGGTTCCACCGGATGCAAACACAGGTCTATGGTGGATCTCTCCTCCAGGGCATGGGAGGTATATATCAAATCCAATTATTGCGGAGCGGATGCCGACCTCAACGGCAGGTGCTGGCGAACGATTATCGTCGGCGGCGAGCGAGGCGGCGGTGACGTATATTTCGGCATCGATGTAACGAAGCCGGTACCTGATGCGTTGGATCCCACCTCGGGACCGAAAGTGTTGTGGGAATACTCGATACTCAAGAATCGCGTCGTCGTCGAGGCGCCTGCTTCCGGGATCGATCCCAATTGTGTTCAGCAGTGCAGGAGCAATTGTCAGGCCACATGCTTTGCCGAATACACTACTTGTTTTAACAATTGCCGAGCCACGGGAAAAAGCAAGAGTAAATGCCGGAATCTCTGTGAGCCGCCCCAGGTGATATGCCAGACCACATGCGAAGGGACATGCGAATCGAGCTGCACGCTTCCTCCGGGAGATTTCAAGTGCTACGTTCCGTTCCGGAGTGCCTATGACAGCATAAAACTTCTTCCCATGACCTGGTCGCAACCATATTTGGGACGGATTAAAATACCGTCTGCCGTCAAATTCTATGTGGGTGATCCCAATCCGGCCACTGGTGGAGGTGACCCCGATACTTTCGTGCAGTTTCCGACCGGAAGCGATCCCAATAACGATAAGAGAGCCGTAGTGTTCATGGGTGGCGGAATTCACATCTATGACAAAGATTTCGATAGTACGCCTGCCATTGACGAACGTTTCAAACTGTCCCTTTTCTGGCCGTTCCTCTTAATGATGGACATAGAAACGGGCAACAATCTCTTTGAATACGTCTGGCCAGTGGTGCTCAACAAGAACATCGCCAACTTTAACGTAAAGACCGCTGGAGCCAACACGATTCCGTACGCAATGTCCGATCCGCTCTGCCTTGATGTCTGGGATCAGGAAAACGATACCATCGGAGATGACGGCTATATAGATCGGATATACGTGGGAGACATGAACGGGTACTTGTACGGGATAAAGTTCAATCTTGACGACCACTTCCCGAATGGTGCCACATCGAATGCCAATTTTGGAATTCAAGTGGAACTCTGGCCCACAAAGCCGGTACTCAACGATGATTTGGGCACAGACGATTATCGCTCCGGATTGCAGCCGATCACGGTCTCTCCTGTGGCCAGTTTTGAAGAGATTTTATCAACAACCACTATGCCGGCTCTCAGAGTAATCTTCGGAACCGGCAAATATGATGACATTTTTGAATCTGATTCCGATAAACAGGATACCGCAAGAATGACCCTGTACAATTTGCGGGATTCGATCATGACAGAAGTTGGAGGAGTGACATACGGGTTGCCGATTATAAATCCGGCAAACTCACACGAAGTATACGATTCGAATCACAGGACAAATTTCAGAGTGCAGTTCGTTCCCAGGTGCGGGCTGCCCAACAATATTGTTTCTTTTAACAACAATTGCAATTGGATTAAGAATGCAACCGATTCGGATTGCTGTCAGATTTCGTGTTCGTCTTCATGCTATCAATGCATTTATGATCTAAGGCACCCTTGTCTAACTGGTACAAACGGATGCATTTTTCCCACTGACTCCATTGAGAACAAACCCGGGGAGAGAATCATTGGTAAACCGCTGATCGCGGGAGGAATAGTGTTCTTTACGACGTACATTCCACCCGCTGATCCATGCGGGTTTGATGATCAAGGATTGCTCTATGCTTTTGATTACATGTGTGTTCCTTTAAGAGATAATATTATTGATGACCCTACGCTCCCAGTTCCCCCTCCAATTGGTCCGGAAATACCTCCTCCTGGTAGGGTGGGAGATTTAGGATCCGGTGTTCCCAGTAGGCCGGTTCTTGATTCAAGAGGGGAAAACGTCATTATCCAAATGAGTAACGGCGAACTCAAGAGGCGCAAAGTGGATCTGGGTGATAAGAAGCCGCTCCAGTTCAGAGGCTGGCGCACACGGTAACCAGACCGGTCATCTGACCCAAACTCTCCTATTCCTTTGACTGGGGAGCACTCTCAGAGTGTCTCCCCTTTTTTTTTGCCTTTGTCTCAGCCTTCGCCCCAAAGAGAGGAAGCACGTTTTCCTGAAACTCTGTTTTACTAATTCGTTTTATGAACCCAATCTTGGCCGGCACGGAGGCCGGCCACTACTGGCGATGGTACGGCTTGGCGTTTGCCAGCAAGAACCGGTCGATTTGTTATAAAAGATGTGCCGGTACGGAGGCACGGCACCCACCGATTTTCGAGCAGCGCTTTTCCAATCGGACAAAAATTCTTACATTTGCTATAATTTCATGATGGGACAGCAGGTGATTTCACGCAGACAACTCAAATCCCGGAAATCATTTCTCAACCAATATGAAAGCACTTGATTATAAGCACCAGAAATGCTAATGCATTCTGCAGCTTATGGAGGCACCATGGAAGACGGGCGAACCCTTTGCGTCCTGTGCGCCTGGAGACAAACCTGTAATAAAAAGTTCTCCATGGATGGAGCAACATCCACGCGATGTCCGGAATATACCAGGGATGTGACCTTACCTGAGGTTCCGTCCGATCGAAAAGAAGAGGAAAAATAAGCGAGAGCGACTTGAATCAGCCGAAGTCCTCAACTGAAGTCCTGTTGGCTTGACATTGATTCCATGTCGCTCTCAATCGACAGACGCCCAGAGGTAAACGTTTTATGAAAGAAGTGGTAAGAAGTCTGGTCCTGAACGCTCTGAAGAAGGCCGTCACAGAAGGGCTGGTGGACATTCGGGAACCGGAATCCGTGCTCGTTGAAGTTTCACGATCCAAAGACCCTCGTTTTGGTGATTACGCGACCAATATAGCGCTCGTTCTCTCCGGACCCGCGAAGCTCAAACCTCGGCAGCTCGCGGATATCATTGTGCAAAACCTGGATATGGACCCTTCCGTGTTGACCAAAGCTGAAATTGCCGGACCCGGGTTCATCAATTTTTTCCTTGCTGCGGAAGTGTGGCACAAAGTCGTCGCAACAATTCACGAGGAGAAGCAGCTTTACGGCGCTTCCGAAAAGCCTGATTCTCCACGGGTCCTCCTTGAATTCGTCAGTGCAAATCCGACCGGTCCGTTGCATGTCGGTCACGGCAGAGGCGCGGCAGTGGGGGATACGCTGGCGCGACTTCTCAGGAAGAACGGATACAACCTGCACACTGAATATTATGTGAACGATGCCGGGAATCAGATGCGTATTCTCGGACGGTCTTTGTACGTACGCTACAAACAAATGATCGGTGAAAAAATCGAATTTCCCGAGAACCATTATCGAGGAGATTACGTTCTCGAAATGGCCAAAGAACTGAGAGATTCCCAGCTTGGCAGAGAATTACTGGAATTGCCCGAAACAGAAGCAGTCGAAAAAGCTTCCCGTTATGCCTGCAGCCGCATCCTGGAAGGGATTCAGGAAGACCTGCGCTACTTCGGAGTGGAATACGACAGCTATTTCAGCGAACGGACGCTCCATGAAAGCGGAATGGTAACTGCCACGGTTCGGGAGCTTCAGGAAAAGGGCAAAGCAGAGGAGCACGATGGGGCCGTGTGGTTCTCCATGAACGAGCAGCAGGACGAGAAGGACAGAGTCCTGGTACGAGCCACAGGCGAGCCGACGTATTTTGCGGCTGATGCAGCGTATCACCTGAACAAATTGCAGCGCGGCTATGGGCTGCTTGTGGACATCTGGGGTTCGGATCACCATGGATACGTGCCTCGGGTACGCGCCGCAGTTGAAGCCCTCGGTTATTCGCCGGATTCACTGAAGGTCATGCTTGTGCAGTTTGTGAATCTGGTGAGAGAGGGACAGAAGATCTCCATGTCCACCCGCTCGGGCGAGTTCATAACGTTACGAGAGGTCCTGGATGAAGTGGGGCCGGACGCTGCGCGATTCTTCTTTCTCACCAAACGCTCTGACAGTCATCTGGATTTCGACCTTGATCTGGCAAAAAAGCAGTCCCGAGAGAATCCGGTTTACTATGTCCAGTATATGCATGCACGTATCGCAAGCATCTTTAGAATCGCACAGGAGCGCCATATCGATACGGATATGACCGATCCGGATCTGAACATGCTTGCATTGCCCGAAGAACAAAGGTTGATGAAGCATCTGGCTGACTTCCCGGATATGTTGCGTGAAGCCGCGGAAGCTTTGGAACCTCACCGGGTGACATTCTATTTGATGGAACTGGCGGACATATTTCACGCTTACTATCACGATAATCGAGTTTTAACTGAAGATACGGATCTCAAGAAAGCAAGACTGTTTCTTGCGGAAGCGGTTCGTCTGGTGGTGGCCAATGGGCTCGATATCCTTGGCGTGACTGCTCCGGAGCGCATGTGAAACTGTTATCAAGAATATTTTCTCGAAGATCCGGGTCGGTGAAAATAAGTAAGGCCGCACGGAATGCGGCTTTCCAACTGGCCAATCCAAAGCCTGCCCGGAAGAGGATCTCCTTTTCCGGGTGGTGGTCTTCGTTCAAACTGAAGTTCGGATGTTCGGCCAGTGCTGCTCAGGTCCAGCGTTCGGATGACCGCTCGCGCCCCAAGAACGGGTGGCTTGCCGTTGCCGTTCTGGCTTCGGGTTTGGCTCTCATAGGTTTGGCAATTATCAACTACCGATTGATTTCGGATCCCTCGATTTCCGGGAAAGCTTTTCAGCCCAAGGAATCTCTTCGGGTGGATGAGCACGGTGCGATTCAAGGATGTATACCGGGAGAAGTAATTGTTGCAGACAACGGTGCTCATAAACCTCCCGAGGTGACCTTTTATCAGCAGCTCACTGCCCAGGATGAGCAGAAGACAGCTCACCCGGAATGCCCTCCAACCATCCAGGAGAGTGAACTCCAAGGGCGCAAGACCGGTGATTCCGTTGTTGTGCCTCAGAAAAGGGATGATTCCAAGAACAAGGCGCAAGCCAAGCTGAATAATTCGGAGGATCTCCGGCCGCTGCTACCGTTGGTTTCGACACCGGGCCGATATACCGTGCAAGTGGGAGCTTTCACTCATCCGTCCATCGCTCAGGAATGGGCGAACAAGTGGAAGACACGGGGCTATGAGGTTGTCCTCAGGCCGGTGGCAAGACCCCATACGGGAATAATCTACCGGTTATATCTGGGAAATTTCCCGTCGGAAAAACAGGCAGACGATCTGGTAAAGCATCTCAAAACCAAAGAAGGAATCAGCGCACTCCGGTTAATGGTCCGAAACTAACACTGCTCTTACCGTGACGGGGTGGGGAGGTCTTTCCTGAACATCCGATACTTCCGGTGAATTCTTCCGCCAGCCTCTATTTCAAATTTATTGATATCGTGATTGTCTTCGAGATTCCAGCCTAGCTCCAGGTACTGATATCCTTTTGCCCTCGCAACATGATTGAGATGATTGAAGGCAACCAATGGTAATCCGAGTCTCTGATACTGTTTTTTGAATCCCAGCACCAGACCCCGCAATCCTTTGATTTCACGTTTGTAAAACAGAATTTTCAATAGTCCGCTCAGGCCGATCTTGCCGTTCAGCCGCTTCAGAAGGGGAGTTATATCCGGTAAAATCAAGCAAACACCGGCCGGTTGGTCTTCATAGTAGATAAAAAATATGAAATCCGGGTCCATGATGCTCAGCAGTTCCTTACCCATGAAGGTCATTTCATCTTCGGTCATGGGGACGAAACCCCAATTTCGACTCCATGCCTCGTTGTAGATTTCCTTCACAATTTCCATTTCTGCGTTGAAATTCTTTTTCTCCGCAGTACGGACTCTGAGATTTTGATTCCGCATCACACGTGCCGCAAGCCTCTCCACTCGTGCCCGCGCTCTGTCGCTTGGCACCACGAGTATCGCCACGAGATCTTTTTCTTTTTGATACCCGCATGATTCAATCAAGGGCAAATAGTAGGGCGGATTGTACGGCATCATAATGGAAGGGGTGGTTTCGAATCCTTCTATGAGCAATCCCACTTCATAGTTTGTTGAAGGATTCAGAGGCCCTCGTACGAATGTCATACCTTTCTCGGATGTCCAGTTTTCAACGGCCTCGAACAATGCACCGGCAGCCTCCACATCGTTTTCGCATTCGAAAAAACCCCAGGCCCCCATTTTTTCGTCGTGAAAACGATTGTAATTGGAGTCAACTATCGCTGCGATTCGCCCTACCGGCCGATCACCTCGAAATGCCACAAACAGCTCACGCTCCGAAAATTGCCAAAATGGATGGATCGCTGTGTCCAGAAGACTCCGGACCTGCTTTTTGAGGGGCGGTGCCCATACAGTGTCGCCGGCATACAATCTCCAGGGAAGATTGATGAAATGATCCATATCAGATCTGTCGGACACTTTGCGAACCTGTATTCGCGACATGTAAGCTCCTGATTATATATGATTTGCCATTGAACGTTCATTCAGTGCAGAAGAGTTTACCACAAAACGATCAGGGCCCGAACGGATCGAAACGGAACACTGTCGACAACCTTTACATCCTGTAAAGCAGCCGATGATATGCGAAAACGAGGATTTTAGACGGATGTGTACGTTTGTCGGGTTTTCGGTATGGATTAATGACAATAGATTATTAGGCGAAAAACCATAGAGACATATTGGTTCCTGACATGAAGTCGAGGTAAGCTAACGTAAAGTCGCAGGTTTTTGAGTGACTAACAAATCGTGTACATTGGCACATGCTTTGCTTATTCTATTTCCGGGGTGAAATGTCAATAACGGATTGGGTCATTCATATGGGTTATTCAAAGCTACTCGTTGTGGACGATGAGCAGGCATTTCTTTCCGTTATGCGAAAACGTCTTTCGAGAAGAGGAATCGACGTTTCTCTAGCAAATTCAGGAGAGGAAGCCATTAAAGAAATAACCGAAACACGGGATTTCGATGTGGTGATTCTGGACCTGCGAATGCCCGGATTCGATGGAATGCAGGTGTTGAAAGAGATAAAGAGAGTTTCGCCTCATACGCAGGTTATCGTCTTGACTGCTCATCCCTCTTTCGAGGCAGCACTTGAGGCTACTAACCTGGATGCGTTCGCTTATCTCGTAAAACCCTGCGATTTCGAGGAACTTGTTACGAAAGTTCTGCAAGCAGCCGCTCGCAGAAGACGCCCTCCCGGCTGTCTCTTTTCCACATCGGAACTGCGGCATCTCCAGGGGACCAGATAATTCGGGCCAGTGACTACAATTTTTGTTTTTTGGGCCAAATTTTGGAGTATAGTCCAAACAAGTTCCTGTCAAGGAGAAGTCACCATGCTGGTCAAAGACTGGATGACTAAGACAGTTGTCACGCTAGAAGTCACAGATTCTCTTCAGCATGCTATCAATCTGGTAATGGAAAACCACGTCAGCATGTTTCCCGTTTTGGAAGAAGGCAAGCTGGTGGGGATCGTTACCGATAGGGATCTGAAACGTGCGTCTCCTTCGGATATGGCTCGCCTCGATATTCAGCAGATCATCTACCATGTGTCCAGGGTGGAAGTCGGCGCAATCATGAGCCGCTACCCCATAACGGTTCCTCTAAACTGGACCATCGAAGAAGCTGCCGAAATCCTGATGACTAACAAGATTTCAGGGTGTCCCGTGCTAGATGAGAATGGCGAGATACGGGGACTAATCACAAAAAGCGATCTATTCAGAGCCCTCATAGCATTGAGCGGTTTGAGCCATCGGGGCTTTCAATTCGGATTCCTCATGGAAGACAATCCCGGCTCCATCAAAGTTGTGACTGATATCATACGAAAGTATGGTGCGCGTCTCTGCAGCATTCTCAGTTCGTACGAGAAAGCGCCCCAGGGGTTCAGGAACGTTTATATAAGAGCATTTGACGTAGAGCGTGAGAAAGTGGCCGATCTGGAGGCAGAACTAAAATCCAATGCAAAAATGCTCTACATGGTCGATCACCGCGAGAACACGAGGAAGATATACGAATAGGGAGATTTTCCGTACCATTACCGGAGTCCTCTCCGCAGGGAACGATGCCCTGTCCTGATGATTATTTCCGCTCCTTCTTCCGATCTCTCCGTCTAAGTCGGAGGATTGCTCATACGGCACTGACCTGGAACCAGGTCAGTGGCACCCACATCAAGCCTTGCACAGACTCGATCCTCCAGGTCAGTGATTCCTCACTCCCAATGATGTCCATCAAGACGCTATGATCATTCGCTTCGCTCATAAATCACACATATAGTTTTATTTCAGCCCCTACGCCAGTGCTCGTTGTATTTCACGAGAATCAAGCGTGCGCTATCTTTTCGAGTTCCTGCTGAATAACCGCCTTAAAAAGGGGAATCTTATACCTGTTTTTGGAGAGCGGTTGTGCCTGCTTCACGGCTGCTTCTGCCGCGCTGCTTACGACAGCGGAATCCAGTTTCTTGCCGATTATGGCTTTCTCAACCTCTGCGGATCGCCATGGGACCGGAGCAGCTCCACTGAGCACCACGCGTGCGGACTCCACCGTATCTCCCTTGAAAACGACGGCCAGTGCAACTCCGGCGAGTGCGAAATCCCAGGAGCGTCTCGTTCGCACTTTTCTGTATGAACTGCGTGTGCCCTGAGGGGGTTGAGGAAGCATTATTTCGGTTACGAGTTCATCGGGCTGCAAAATAGTCTCTTTCTCGACGTTTTCAGCAGGTCGCACAAAGAATTGCTCTACAGGTACCAACCTGTCCCCTTTAGGTCCCGCGATGCGCACCTGTGCATTAAAGGCTAAAAGCGCCGGTGCGGTATCCGACGGATGTACGATCGCACAATGATCATCTGAGCCGAAAATACAGTGGAATTGGTTTTCTCCGCCAAACGCGTAGCAGACTGTTCCTCCTTTTCGGAGGCAGTGAAACTCGCCGCGATAGTACCAGCAGCGCGGTTTTTGGCACATGTTGCCACCAATGGTCCCCTGATTCCGTAGTTGAGGGCTGGCAACTTCCGATGCGCCCATCGCTAACGCGCGGTACTGATCTTGGATCGACTCGTTCGTGGCAACTTCGGTGATGGTGTTCATCGCTCCTATTCGGAGTCCACCATCCGCAGCACGACGGATTCCCCTCAGATCGCTGAGCGCACTGAGGCTCACCAGCTTGTCAGCCATAAAGATATTATCTCTCAAGCACCCCAGGAGATCGGTCCCGCCTGCATGAACCCGGGAATTCTCGGAATGCAGATGATCCACTGCGCCTTCGACAGATGCTGGACGTACGTATGCAAAATTCGGGAGCATGGTTCACTCCTTGACCGGTTTTTCTGAAAATAGAAGGCTGAGCTGAACAGGGTTGATAGGCGTGTGCGTAATTCGGATACCCGTGGCGTTGTAAACTGCATTGGCAATAGCCGCAGCAGTCGGTATGGTAACCGGTTCGCCGAGTCCTTTTGCGCCGGTCGAATTTGCCTGATTATCGAGGATCTCGACAGGAACGCTGGTGATATTTTCCGTAATATCCAGGGCTGTCGGCAACTTGTAATCATGCCAGTTCTTGTTGCAGAGTTTTCCGGTCTCATTCGCGTCTAGCACGCGAAATTCCGTCGATGCCAGTCCTATTCCCATGGTGAGACCACCAATAACCTGATTGTCGAAGGTGAGCCGATTCATTACTCTCCCGCTCTCGTGAGCTGCAACGAATCGCAAGATTTCGATTTCTCCGGTTCTCACATCGACTTGAACTTCACAGAATTGTGCTCCAAAAGGATTCACGACCAGATTCGCAGGATTAGGTCCCCGATAACCTACGCCAACGATGACTCCTCTTTTTTTCAAACCTGCCACGTCTGGAATCTTCACGGTGCGGGAGGGATCGTTGGAAATATAAATCGATCCGTCTTTCATCGCGAGTCGCGAGGCATCGACTTTCAAATCCTGCGCAGCCATCGCGAGAAGTTGTCTTTTGACTTCTATCGCTGCTGCTCTCACTGCCGGTGATTCCGTGGGAATTGTCTTACTTCCTCCGCTTGGTGTCGCAAACTGAGTGGTTCCGGTATCCGCGTTTTCTATAAAGATCTTGCTCGGATCGATTCCCAATTCTTCCGAGACCACCATGGCCATGATGGTTTTCGTGCCGGTTCCTATATCGCTTGCGCCCATGTTAAGATTAGCACTGCCGTCTGCAAACAGCTTCAGCACGATGGTAGAAGGCGGACCGCCCCCTCCCACAAACCAGACGCACGCAGCCATTCCCACTCCACGCCTCAAATGGCGGGACTGACTTGCGCTTCGGTTCTTTCGGGCATCCTCCCAGCCAAAAGCCTTTGCTCCGGTCTCGAGACATTCCTTGAGGCCTGTAGAAGAATACTTGGGCTTCCCGTCCCGTGCCTGACTAAACAGAGGAATATTTTTGAGCCGCAAGTCCACAGGATCCATATTGATTTTTTCAGCCAATGCATCGAGCATTTGTTCCAATGCCCAGGATCCCTGAGGATGTCCCGGAGCCCGGAACGGTCGAGCCGGTCCTGTATGGGTATAAAAGTCCGTAGCCTCCGTACGAACATTGGGACATGTGTACAGATCCCGTATCTGCCAATCGACAAGACTGACTCCTCCGGCAGGGAAGGCTCCACCGGTACCCGTAACCGTCAGTTCTAAAGCAGTCAGCGTGCCGTCCTTTTTTACGCCGGCTTTGAGCTTCATATTGGTCGGCGGTCTGTTTCCGCAGGTGACAAAGGTTTCTTCTCTGGACAAGAAAAGCTTCACAGGTCGGGCTGTCTTTGCTGCCAGTAATGCTGCTATAACTGTGTACTTGCCGGGCCGAAGTTTGGAACCGAATCCTCCGCCCATGTAATGCCCGATCACGCGGACTTTGGAGAGCGGAAGCCCGAGAACTTCCGCAACTTTGCTTTGAACCGCGTACACTCCTTGGGTGGATTCCCAGATGGTAAGCTGATTATGATCCCATTTTGCGACACACCCATGGAGTTCCAGGGGCGTATGTAATTCGCATTCGGTCCTGTATTCTTCTTCAAGGACAACATCAGCTTCGGCAAAACCCTTCGCCACATCGCCGCGCTCGTATTTTGTCGGTGCAGCAACACGATTACCTTTTTGGTGCACGGCTGGAGCACCGGATTCTGCTGCATTGCGTTCATCGACCACAAACGGGAGGACGTCGTACTTTACTTCTATTGCTTGAAGCGCATCACTGGCCTGGTACGGAGTCTCGGCGGCAACCGCGGCAACAGCCTCGCCCTCGAAACGACAGTGCGGATCGAACAGTTTCGCGCTGACCCCGTCACCGTAAGGCCATTTGAGATCGGCACCGGGAGTCGATCCTGTAATAACGGCACGCACTCCGGGCAATCTTTCGGCAGCGGAAATGTCAATACTCTTCACTCGAGCGTTGGGATACGGGCAGCGAAGAATCGCACCGTACAGCATGTCAGGCAACAGCACATCCGAGGGATAGACTGCAGATCCGCTGACACGTTCGTATCCGTCGGTTCTCGGCAGTGGTTTTCCCACTACTGAAGTCTGTTTCCAGGGTTTGGGATCTTCGCCGGGCAGAGGCGTTTCAGGAACAGGAACACCTTTCAGGAAGTATGGCTTGTCGTCGGTAGGTTTCATATCAGCCACCTCCTGTCTTCAGCTTGGCAGCAAGATCCGCGGCATCGAAAATGTTCTTGTATGCGCCGCATCTGCACAGATTCCCGCTGACGCCCCGTTTGATTTGATCCATGGTTGGACTGGCATTCTGCCGTAATAGACCTTCCACAGCCATTATCTGGCCGGGAGTGCAATATCCGCACTGATACGCATCTTTTTCCAGGAAAGCTTGTTGAACAGGTCCGAGATTCTCCCCGTTCATGAGACCCTCGAGGGTGGTAATAGCGTACCCTTCAGATTCCACAGCAAGCTTGAGGCACGAATATTGCGGAATGTCATTAATGAGCACCGTGCACGCCCCGCATTCCCCGCGTTCACAACCCATTTTCGTGCCGGTCAACCCGAGCTTTTCCCTGAGCACGAAGAGCAGTGTCCATCGAGGTTCCACGAGTATGCGATGCTCCCGCCCGTTCACTATGAGTCGGATCTTCTCTGTTGAATCCGGTTCCAATACCTGGGCTTTTTCTTGAGAATGCACGGGTTTGGCCGTAGCCAATGCAACTGCGCCCACGCCAACCGAAGTGAAAAAGCTCCGTCGGGAAAGACCAGTTTTGCACGTGCATGTCTTTTTCTCAAACGTGTCGTCCATGTCTTCCTCCAAGCAAGCTATCGAAGCGTCCGTCGGATCGGGAATAAAATTGAATTTTCCTGTTTCACTTATCTCAATTTCACGGGTCGATGTTTGACTCTGGAAAAATCGACGTTCCATTTTTATGGAAAAATTCTATAGAATTCGTATCTCTTAACGCCATACATAGACTCTACAAAAGTGGGGCCAAATACACTCAATATCCATTCCTCAAAAGTTACCATGCGGAACGGATAACGGTCAAGCAAGCTCCATTGCCTAACCAATTATGAATGTGTTTGGTGTACGTGCCGAGTTATGGCAACATAGCATTTGTTTGCCTGATATAATGTCATGTAATTTCGGATTATACGGAGTACATGTATGACGACTCGTCGTCCGAAACCGCAAAGATCTCAGGGAAAGCCGAAGAGCCGGAAGCGTTCCCGGACATCCGGACTCCCGCCCGGTACGCTGGTTTACATAGGTCCTGAACGAGAAGGACCGGTGCATATAACGGCTATGACATACGATCGTTCCGAGGTCACCGAATTCCCGGTATTGGATCCCGAAAAGGTAGGACAAATCCCGAAAGAGCATCTGATAACATGGATAAATGTGGACGGATTACATGATATCCGCGTGATTGAAACAATCGGCAAGCAATTGAACATTCATCCACTTGTGCTCGAAGATATCGTAGATACCACCCAAAGGCCGAAAATTGAGGTTACAAATGATTACACATTCATTGTGTTCAAGACTTTGACTTTCGACGAAACGACTTCTGAGATTATTTCGGAACACGTCAGCCTTGTCCTTGGAGAGCACTGTCTCATAACGTTTCAGCAAACCGCTGGAGATCCATTTGACCTGGTCAGGAATCGAATCCGTTCCAGTGTAGGCCGTCTCAGAACCTCAGGGACGGACTACCTGGCATATGCTCTGATCGATGCTGTGGTGGACGATTATTTTTCCGTACTGGAGAAACTTGCCGAGGGCATTGAAGTTTTGGAGGAAGATCTGGCGACCAGGGCAGATCCGCAAATGCTGAGGGAAATTCACAAACTGAAGGTGGACATGATCGTATTACGCCGGTCCGTGTGGCCGTTGCGAGAAGTACTCAATAGACTTGCAAAAGGAGATTCCCCTCTCATTCAAAAAGACACGATCCCTTACTTGATGGATGTGTACGACCACACGATCCATGTCATAGACACCATGGAGACCTATCGGGAGATTGTGTCGGGGATGTTGGATATCTATTTGTCCAGTGTCAGCAACCGGTTAAATCAAATCATGAAGGTGCTGACGATTATTTCCACAATTTTCATTCCCTTGACCTTTTTGTCCGGATGGTACGGTATGAATTTCAAATATATGCCCGAACTGAGCTGGAAATGGGGTTATCCCATGGTGATTGCCGTAGCCCTCACCGTAGTGACCTCCTTGCTTTACCTGTTCAGGCGCAACAAATGGATCTAGTAGAGAGTAATTTTGGGGGAACCATCCTTGTGAAGAAGGTCCTCAGATTCTCTCTACTTGATTGCCACATTGCATGAACCGGTGCAAAACGTTTCAGAAGTGAGAAAAAGAGACACATGATATACGTGGAACAAGTCGGAGAAGTGACAAAATTTCGTATGGCCCGAACCTTCATGGGACGCGGTTTGTATTATACTGCGGCATATTTTGTGGATGGACTGCTGATCGATTCCGGCTGCGCCCACACGGTTTCGGAATTCATGAACACGCTCGGGAACAGGCACGTACGCTTCATCGTAAATACCCATTCCCACGAAGATCATATTGCTGCAAACAAGGCAGTTCAGACGAAGTTCGGAGCACAAATACTGGCACATTCGGAAGCACTCCCTATCCTTGCAGATTCGTCCACCAGGAAACTTCGGCCGTATCAGATAGTCATGTGGGGCTATCCGCAGTCATCCACAGCAACTGCCATCGGAGAAGAACTAGAAACAGAGCATCACAAATTCCGTGTTATTCATACCCCCGGTCACAGTCCGGACCACATCACTTTATATGAACCGAACAAAGGATGGATCTTTTCGGGAGACACGTATGTGGGTGGCAAGGATAAAGCATTGCGAGCGGATTACAATATCTGGCAAATCATTGAATCTTTAAGAAATCTCGCTTCTCTGGATTCCATTCTCCTTTTCCCCGGCAGTGGAACGACTCGGGACAATCCCAGGGAGGAACTCCTGAAAAAGGTTCATTATCTTGAAGAAACCGGACAGAAAATCAAAGATTTGCACAGTCGCGGTTGGAGCCGCGCCCGCATACGAAGAAAGCTTTTCGGTCCGGAAATGTCCATAGCCTATTACACGTTAGGTCACTTTAGTGGAAAGAACCTCGTGAGATCGTATATCGAGGACAGCTCGAAATAGACCGAACTGCCGAGAAGAATTGACACGAATCTTTCCCGCTGTAATCTGTTTCGGATGAGAGAAATCGTCCCAATACCTTCAGGAGTACGAATGAAACCGATTCCGAATCCATATAGAACAGGTGAATGCTTCTTTTGTGGGCTGGACAATCCCATCGGGCTGAAGCTGGACTTTTTCGAGTCAGAAACGAATCCGCCCGAAGTTGTTCTCAACTGGCATGCATCATCCAAATTTCGGGGTTTTGGAAATATCCTTCACGGCGGCATACAAAGCGGTATCTTCGACGAAATCATGGGATGGGCAACGATCCATTTCATGCAACAGGTGGGAGTCACTATCGATCTTCAGGTGAAGTTTCTCAGACCGGTATATGTGGACCAGGACATTGAAGCGCGATGCAGGATCGCGTCTCGCAATGGCAGCCGGATTTGCCTCGAAGCAGAGATCGTTCAGGACGGGAAAGTATGTACCAGCGCCACAGGTTCTTATTTACTCATGGAAAAGGGGAAATTCGATAAGCTGATCAAACCTGATTGATTGCAAAGATTGGTTAATCAGCGACATGACCGATGGATGGGTCATTCACCATCCGTGTCAGGCTGTTTTCCCTGAATCACGACGAGAGCGGGTCTGTAATTCCCTAGCCGGCGTTTGTAATTTTCCAGTGCTTGAAGCAAGTGAAAATCGGTAACTCCATCCCACAGTTCCGGTTCCTTGCGTCGCCCCTGTTCGGCAGATGTGAACAGATTGAGTTCGGGATCTATACCCAGGTCCGCCAATACTACTTCACGGACACCCTGCTCGGCAGTCCTGACTGTTCGTACGAGGAGATGGTTTTCGCCTTCCAGCCTGATGTACATAGTCCTCTATCTGTTTTCTGAATGGATTGACGATATTTTGGCATAAGCCAGAGCGTCTCTGCAATAGGTTCAATCCAAATCGAAAAAATGAAGAGGAATTTTAGGCAATGTTTCCAGCACATTTTTCGTTCCCCCATGGAATAGGTATCTCAGTCTCGCGCGTTTTTGTTATAGTCGCTTCGTGTGTGGTTTCATATGCTGCGACAGGTGACCGAGCGTGCAAGCCACAACCGAATTCATTGTAGAGTGAAACCGTTCGCATGAGACTACTTATTATCGGAAATCCCATAGCTGGTACGGGTAGAGCAATTTCGCGCATTGAAGAATTTGCGCAGGTACTGGAACGCAGAGGCCATCAGACAGAAATTTTCCTGACTTCCGGAGCAGGAAGCGCAGCGGAACGTGCCCGCACCATCGATTCTTCTCTGGACAGACTGGTCGTAGCAGGGGGAGATGGTACAGTAAACGAAGTGCTGAACGGGATTCCGGATCCTTCACGTGTTCCGTTGCTCCATTTCCCTGTTGGAACCGCCAATCAACTTGCCCTGACTCTTGGACTTCCGTCTGAGATGGAGTTGCTGGCCGATGCTCTGGAAAAAGCAAAGATTCTAAAGGCAGATCTGGGGTTGGTAGGAAATCGACGATTTCTCATGCTCTTGACTGCGGGTTTCGATGCAGCAGTCACTGAAGAAGTGAAGAGACATCGCTATGGAGGCCTGGGATACATCGGGTACGTCATTCCTATTGTAAAGACGATTGCCCACCTCAAACCCGTCCGGCTGAAGGTAATCCTTGACGAACATACTGAAGTAATCGGAGCGACCGTGATGCTCCTGAAAGTGAGGCTCTATGGTGGATTCCTGGTCTTTGCAGAGGACGCACGCCTGGATTCAGGCTGTTTTCACGTGTGCGTGTTTCGAGAAGGATCGGTCAGCGATATTGTTTCCTATGCCCTTGCCGGCTTAACCCGCACATCCTCGCATCATACGGACATTATGCGGTTCAGGGCGCGAAGCGTGCGTATCGAATCGGACAATCGGGTTCCCGTGGAAGCTGACGGCGACCATTACGGAATCACGCCCGTCACTGTTCGACTGGAACCCTCTGTAGTGCCGCTGATTACTCGCGGATGATTTTGCCTCTCAACTTTGATCATCCACAAATGCGCATCGCCGGGACCGACTGTTCATCGAGAGCACTTAAACAGCCGACTTTTGCTCTACTCTGATGTCATTGGCTTTTTTGTAAAGGTATCCCGCTAAAACCGTAAAGATTGCAGCATCATCCAACCAGCCGACACCCGGAATAAAATCAGGAAGAAAATCTACCGGAAAAATTATATAAAGAACTCCTGCAAACAATGCGGCAAATTCTTTGAGTCCTGCTCTTCCCGAAACCAGGTACCGCAATACCCTGAGGATTCCGATGCCCAGTTCTTTCAGGCTCGTTTTCCATAGGAGCGGCAGCAGGGCCAGAGCCCGACCGTATCGGCCTTTCTGAATGAACCTGGCGAAAATAAACGTGAGAACTTTCATGTACTTATCCTTGTTTGTCTGCCAATATATATGAATACACCACCACTTGCTTCTGCAACGGTGTCGTGTATCGGAATTGCGTTTGATTTGTGATCGACTTCTGCCTTAAATTCCTCACGGTTGGACACTCGGCATGAAGAATAGTTCAATTCGATATGGGTATGCGTAGAAGAACAAACTCCGTGTCTTCCCGATTCCATAAATAAAAAACACCAGGAGTTTTCTTTATCAAGAAGCTCCTGGTGTTGTTATCTTGTGGAAAATTAATGCTTGCACCGATCGTGTGTTGCACAGTAAGCGTCCTTTATACCTACATGATCAACTGAGAATATTTCCGGATTGAATCTCTGCTCGGATAACGCCATCCGTAATTTGAGTTGCTCGTCACATACACAATCTCCCGCATTGGCGGGAGCTTCGACGAAATTTTCCTCGGCCAATTTCCGCACATCCAATTCTTGGTCGTCCATTGTGACCTCCAGAACACCTTGCTAAAAATTAGAGACCTCTAAGATCTATCTTACTAATGAGTGTAACCACTGTAATCCGTGAAGCAAACCCAAAATCTCTTTCCACAGCCGACCGGGCTATTTCCCTTTCGTCCCGTGGGGGACGTAAGAGATTGGAACAAAGCTAACGCCTATACCCTGGTGGGGGCCATCATAAGAGAATAGGTGTCAGCTCTTCGGCGGAGAAGGAAGAAGCTCACGTTTTGTAAAAGCGTACTGATGGAAACAATTCGCCTCTCGTGTGAGGGAGAAAGAGTGCTGCCATAAAATTGTCCATGTACGAAGGATCTTCGGAGAGTTCCACGTTCGTCATTGCTCTGGCAATCTCCCGGGATTTCGCAAAAAGTGCTCTGTCGAGAGTAGCCAATCGAGCGCCCTTCAACGATGAGTTCCCGATAAATGAGAATTTTTCTCTGGGAATATCCGGCAAGAGCCCGATGGTGATGGCATGATCGAGGTTGATGAAACTGCCGAAAGCTCCCGCAATGATGACTCGATCCAGAGCGTCCACAGTCAAGCCGATCTTGTCCAGGAGGCAAGTGTAACCTGAAAACATGGCGCCTTTTGCCCTGAGTATATTATCGAGGTCCACTTCCGTGAGGATGATGTCCTCTTCAAGTCCGCTTTCAGCCGCACGGCAGATAACATATTCTCTCCCGCTTCTTCCTGTGCGAATTCTCGGTGTGTCCAGATCGTCGGCATATTTCCCGTTCTGGTTGAGAATTCCGATCTTGAGCATTTGAGAGATAATATTGATGATCCCTGAACCGCAAATTCCTACAGCAGGTTTTGCTTCGATGGTTTTGATCATGGGCTCGTACGTTTCAGGGTCTATGAGCACGCCTTCAATGGCACCAGGAGCGGCACGCATACCGTATTCCAGCCCGCCTCCCTCGAAAGCGGGTCCGGCGGAGCAGGAAGCCGTCATGAGGAGATCTTTGTTACCGGCGACGATTTCTCCATTTGTCCCGATATCTATGAACAGGGTCATCAACTCGGAATCCCACATACCGTTTGCCAGGACTCCGCTGACAATATCCCCCCCTACATACGAAGCCACACCGGGAATCGCGTTCACAAATGCATGACGATCGAGCATTAATCCCAGCTCCCGGGCAGGAACCGGGTCAACATTCTGAGCTGCAGGCACGTACGGAGCTTCACGAAGGTATTTCGGGTAGAGCCCGAGGAACAAGTGGGTCATTACCGTGTTTCCGGCGGCAACCATATAATTGATTTCATCAATCGAGCTCCCGCTCTTCTCAACGAGTTCCGCTACAATTTCGTTGAGTCCTCTGACTACGTGTTGCTGAAGTTTATCAAGACCGTCCTTCTTCAGTCCGAAGACTATTCGGCTGATAACGTCGTCTCCCATGGAGATTTGAGGATTGTAACGAGACGATCTCGCCAATACTTTTCCCGAATCCAGGTCGATCAACTCGCCCCATAGAGATGTGGTTCCGATATCGATAGCCACTGCCATGGGTGCAGCCTTGAGATGCCCCGGAACAATTCTGCTCAAGGAGTACGTGCGAGCTGCGGCCGGGCCGTCTCCGCACTCGTCAATTTTGAAACATGCGGTGAGCTTCCACTGGTCTTTCCTCAACTGCCGAGGCATTTCTCTCAAAACGTCCAGGCTGCATTTAACGGGTTGAAGATCGTGATCGACCTTGAGTGTCCTCGTCAGTCGTTCGTAGTCACTGAGGTTGTCTTCTGCAGAAGGGGGAGGGGGCTCCATAAATACCCGCACGGTCATCGGATTGATTTCTGGAACGATCGGGGATTCCATAGGAGTCGCCATCTGGCGCATGCGGTCCGCTTCATCCCGAGGAATCACCTTTCTTCCAAGCTTCGCTTTCGGGACCTCGATCGTTACCTCTTCCGTAACGCGCGACTGACACGCCAGAACGTACCCGGCAGCTCGGGCGGCTGCATGGACTTTTTCAAGCTTTTGCGCATCCACGGAGCCGTTCACGACACGAACTTTGCACTGCCCGCAGGTACCCGACCCACCGCAACCCGCAGGAATGAAAACACCCGCCTCCAGAGCAACGTCAAGCAGCAGTTTCCCTACTTCAGCTTCGATTACCACATCGTCCGGGAGGAATCGGACTGATACTGTCTTCAATGCAGCCTCCAACATTCTCGATACAAGGCCCGCTGGCCTCAATTATTAAGAAATGATATCTTATCACTGGGAACGAGTTTTTCAATCCTGAAAAGGAGCACCCATGATCTTAAACGTTTCCGAGCTGTTCAGGAGCATTCAAGGAGAGTCTTCCTTCATCGGATATCCCTGCGCTTTCGTGAGACTCGCAGGGTGTAATCTGAGATGCAGATATTGCGATACGAGTTACGCGCAAACAGCAGGGGAAGATATGTCTTTCGATGCAATTTTGGAGCGTATCCAAAATTACGGCACCAATCTGGTTGAAATCACCGGAGGCGAGCCGTTACTGCAGGAAGAAACCCCGATGCTGGCGAATACACTTATAGAACGCGGTCATCAGGTGCTTGTGGAGACGAATGGAACTCAAGATATTTCGGTGCTGCCCGAAAAAGTGGTCACAATCATGGACATAAAATGTCCTTCGAGTGGAGAAAGCCACAAAACCAGATGGGAAAATATCTGGAAACTGAGGCCTACGGACGAGGTGAAGTTCGTTATCTCGGACAGGCATGATTATGAATGGGCCAGAGGCATCATTCGGGAAAATTTCGGAAATAAAAAGGTGCAGGTGCTCATTTCAACGGTCTTCGGCGAGATTCCCAGTCGTAACGTAGTCGCGTGGTTGCTGGAAGACAAACTACCGGTGAGGTTTCAATTACAGATCCATAGATACATTTGGCCCCACGAAACACGGGGCGTGTAATTGTTTTCGGGAACTACATTCATGCATAGCCGACGTTAACATCATTGGCGGGTGACCGTCTGCGGCGTCAAATCCCAGCGCTCACTTTCCTGGCTGGCTGCCATCTTTTTAATTTCTCTTCCGCGTATTTTTTGTTCCAGAATTTCTTGACGAACTCCTATTGGTCACGTATATTTATCAGATGGGTTGGAGCCGGGGAAGTTTGACTCGGACCATCCTCCCTTTATTCTGATGGGCGTTTCATTTAGCGACTAACATGTCCGAGACGTCCAGTAGAAGGGATTTGATACCTCCTATCGTTAAAATCCGGTCTTTGTGTTCCCATTTCACCAACGGGTGAGGTGCGGGAAAATTCCGAAAAACACATGAAATAAAAATCGTAGATAAGTTTTGGGGTACTTACGGGTGCTCCGCGCATGAAATGAAAAATCATGGGCAGTGCCGAGGTACTTCGATCCATTTCCGATAAAAGAAGTACGCGAAAGGAGAATCATCTGTATGCCGGGAGTTTATGTTAAAGAAGACGAACCGTTTGAAAATGCATTGCGGCGTTTCAAGAAACAGGTGCAAAAATCAGGAGTCCTTACCGAGACAAAAAAGCGACGTGCCTATGAAAAACCCAGCGTAAAACGCAAGAGAAAAGCTATGGCCGCTCGCAAGAGACTCTTGAAAAAATTGAGACGGATGAAATCCAGATAATTTGTGGATTGGTCCGTTGCTCTGTTGAGTCATTGTTGAAAAACGACCGTATTCGCGGTATCCGTTGTTCTTCATAATGGTAGTGGAGGACGGGCTCGATTTCTGCGTCATCTCTCAATTCTATCCGATGGCAGGACCGAATAGCTGACAGCCATATTCTTACGATAGCATCGTACGCAGCGGCAGCGGCTGTGGTCTTGACCATCGGGCTGACCACCGGATTTTCTGAAGACCCCGGAATGGGGCAACTCGTCCTATCTCTCCTGTTCTTGATTCCTGCAGGGTTTCTCTTTTTCTTTTCAATAGTCGGTCTCGCCTCATATTTCATTTTTATACCGTCAATATCCCACGATGCTCATATATTCGCACAGGTGCATGGCGGGCAACTTCTCCATCCGCTCACGACAGCGCTGCTCTTTGGGCTTCTCGGGTTTGGCATACATACCGGGAGTTTGCCGGGATTGGGCGTATGGATGGTGTTCTTGGTCGTATATGTAGTGCAGACCGGTTTTATGATGGCACGACTGCGGGCAGAGTTGGCGAATAATGGGCTCGCGGGGAACTCAAAGACGTTTTTGTTACTGCTCGGTCTCGTCCTTGGGGGAGAACTGCTGACAATAGCTGCAGGATCGAAGCCGTTACCTCCCTGGCGATTGAACACGCTCCCGAATGATACCTGGGTGGTGGACATACGCACCAAGCCGGAGTTCAAATGGAATCGCATTCAATGCGCAGAGAATTATCCCTGGGGAGCGGGACTGATTGAAGCTGCGGCATCACGACCAAAAGACCGGCCGGTTCTCGTGACGTGCTTGTCCGGTCATCGATCGCCGCCTTTCACCATAATGCTGCGCCGTCTGGGGTTCACGACGGTGTACAATCTGAACTGGGGAATACTTTATCTGGCACTCATGGAACGAGGCCGCAGCACATACGGTCCCTTCAGTCTGACCAGGTCGAAACGTGAAGCAAACATGCGAGGCAGAGATTTCCGGGGCATATCTATCGGATACATCACCTTCGCTGTTTTGACTCTGATTGTAGCTCCTCTGTACAGTACCGTAGCATCTTCAACTGCCGTTCTGGTTCTGCAAATTGCGGGTGGTATTATCGGCTTACTGGGGCTGGGAATCGGGCTTCTCAGCTATGTGGCGTTGGGAAGAAATTTTCGCGTCTTTGCTGCTCCCCGGAGAAGCGGGAAACTGATCACTGCGGGGATTTATACGAAAGTGCGGCATCCCATGTACACTGCAGTAGTGACAGCTTTGGGCGGATACGCTCTCGCTTTCGGGAGTATCTGTGCTGCACCGTTTTGGTTTGGTTGTGCGTTGCTGTACCTGATCAAGGGATTTAAAGAAGAGCAACTATTGCAGGCTCATTATCCGGAGTATGAGGAATACCGGAAACGCACCTGGATGTTCATTCCGTACGTGCTTTGAGATTTCCGTCTAGCCCAGACTGCCTATCTTCTCTGTACGCACCGTTTTTCTCACCTTACAGCTCAGCTCTGTTATGGATTCCCGGTTCTCAGGAGTAATTCGGCTCATGGTGAGATCCCTCAGCCCTTCCATGCCATGATTGGCGAATGCTGACGCGAGCCACCCGATGGGCAGGGCGGTCTGAGCAGTCACGGCAAATGACGCTTCCCGCACCGCCCAATCGTTGCCGTTGAAAGAAAGCGCTAATCCTCCTGCATCTCTAACCATGCGAAATGCGTCGATATCCGTGATGCTGTCACCTACATAAAAAACGTGGTGCAACTCGGTTTCCTCTAATTCAACAATTTTCCGTACTGCAGCCGCCTTCTCCCTGCCGCCGATGGGGCAAACCTCGTCTATGAGCCGGTAAATTTTCAGATCAGGCAAAATGCTCCAGAAAATCTCATCCAAATCTGCAACGGTCTGCTGACCTTCATCGGTAAAATCTGCAAGAGAAAGTGCTCCCTTTGGAATCATGAAATCCGGCAGGGAGAGTATCCGGGCGTGAAGGTCTTTCAGGATTTTCTTTTCCCCTTCCGTGATGGAATAATCATCGAGATTTACCGCGGTGGAATAGGTGTTCTGAAGCGGAAACCCCAAGACTTCACACACTGCCACAATATATTGCGAATAACTGGTACTGATAATGTAAGAGGGCAGCCTTTCGGAAATTCCTCGGAGCATGTCGTCGGCTTGAGGAATGATCTGGATATTTCTCCGGGAAAACTTCACCATACTGCGATTGTCGAGGCCGAAAGCCTTGAAGAACGGTAGTATAAGTCTGAGGGTGTCTCCCGGTTTATAATTCGCCCGGCGCACGATCTCCGCGAGATAGTCGTCGTACAAGCTGATCTTGCTGAAAAACCGGTCTCCTTTGGGAATGAAGGCATCAGAGAGTTCGGCCGCATTGTCGTTTTTGGTAATAGGACCTTCGCAATCGCTTATGAAAACTTTTCGGGCTGGCTGCACTGCATTCCTCCACTAAGCATCTTGCTATGTCTGATTGCTCCCGGCTGATTGCCGCCGGGACAATACTGTTTCGAGAACGGATCGATCAGGATACGCGTTTCGGCCGAATCCTTCAATACTCCTGGATGCTGCAATTGCAGCTAATTCAGCACATTCCTCAATGTTGAGGGACAGCAACATCCCGGCCAAAAAACCCGCAGCAGCGACATCTCCTGCTCCTGTTCGGTCTTTAATCGTGCCTGCAGGAATTGGGGGCTGAAATACTGCACGATCTCGTGAAAAAGCTTTCAGTCCCTTTTCGCCCATTTTGACGACAATAATGTTGATTCCCAATTTCATAAGAGTATCGACGGCTTTTTCAATTTTGTCCGCGCAAGTCAGTTTCTCCAATTCCTCTACGCTTGAGAAGAGTACATCGGTCCTTCTGAGAAGAGGCTCGAGTGCGCTCATGCCGAGGCAACTGTAGATCGCTCCGGGATCGAAACTGATCCGGGTCTTTCCGTGCACTGCGGCGGCAAGCTTTATCTGAGCATCCAGAGGATCTCGTGCGACAAAGGATGTTAAATGCAGCCATGAGGCACTCAGGAAGTATTCGGTATCCAGTTCCTCGGACCCTGCCATATCGTTGGCGTTTGGCAGAATGAGCAGCACCCTGTCTTTCAGGGAGTCTTCAGCGTCTATGAGTGCCAGGCATCTTCCCGCTGCAATCGGAACTGTATGAATTCTCAGGTCCTCCGGCCTTCCCAGGTCTTCCACTTTCAAAGCAGTCACATCGGTCTCGCCGGCAGAGCCATAGAATCCCGTGGAAAACCCCAGTTTTCGCAGTGCGGCAACGGTGTTTGCAGCGGAACCTCCCGGAGTCGTGTCCATCATGATTCCGTGATTGCGCAATTCGGGGTAGAACTGTGCGAACCAGTTCACATCACGCACGTATTCCTCACCAGGGGTCAGCTCGTGAATGCGCAAGAACTCACGGGGCACTTCCCATATTTCATCAAGATTCAGTGATCCGAAGCCGATTACGTCAAGCTTCAAGAAAGATCCTCCCTTTATTGCGTCAGAAATGACATACGAACACATTCATCCGAACAGGTTATTCTTCAATGTGTAACGGCTTCACCAAGACTTTTCGCACACATTGTTCGGTTTCCGAAGCACGGCTATGTGGTTGGAGGCGAACGGTTCACGGAGCCGGAAGACTCGATCGAAGAAACGAGCGGCCTGTAACCATACACGCGTCGACGGCCGCATCAGGGATCTCAATCCCACCGCATCCAACGAAACGGACGTTACAACGGAGGGCACGTTCAGGAACAGATGAAAGAGACCTCCGTTCACCACGATTTCCTCGACGCGAAATCCTGAAGCAAGAGCCAGCCGCTCAATGCCGAACCTGGTAAATCTGTAAAAATCCAGAGGAGCGTCATGCAAATGTAGCACGAAAGGCAAAGATATTATGGCAGTGCCATCGGGTTTGAGCACTCGAAAGATTTCCGAAAACGCGTTCCAGGGTTCCGGAGCGTGCTCCAGGACAGAGCAACAGAAAACCACATCAAAACTGGCATCCTGAAAGGGAAGTGCTGCAGTGGCATCCACCAGAGCATCGAGGTCAGGATGATGGAGCGCCAAATCCACGCTCAAGCAATCATCAGTCTGCTCTCCTATCAGGCTTTCCCAGGCGAGACGCCCGGCTCCCAGATCGAGCACTCTCCCTCGCACCCATTTGCGAATCACCGGAGCCATATCCTCAAAAAATGCCCTGTTTTGCAGCGCAATCCACCAGTGATCGTCGCTGCCGACGGTCTCAGCATTGAGACGCAACCAGATCCGGTTGAAACGGGCTTCCATAAACCTGCTCTCCAGTATGAACGAGGGAATTCGATATTCCTAACATGCAGCGCAGCCAGAGGCAAGGACGGACGATCTCCATCCGAACAGAACTCAAAGGCAGATGCATACATGCGGCCTATGGATTTCTCTCCGCGACAACAGGCAAAATTCCATTTGCTTCGACAATGATCCCGTGATATGTGCGTGCCCGGATTTTCTTCAGAAAAAAAGGGCGGGCTGCATGTCTGAGAATAAACACGTGTATCAGTTCGGGTTTTCGGAGCGATTCGCAGAGTACCAGTTCGATGATGAACGCCAGAATCAGAAAGCCATGAAGACATTGGCAGTCCTGGAAGACTACTGTGGCGGCCCCGGATCTCTGGCGGAATTGCGTCTGCTGGACATAGGGTGTTCCGCGGGACTCATGACACGGATGTACAGCAGAAACTTTCAATTCACCCTGGGTATAGACATCGACCGGCCCGCAGTGGAACACGCTATCGAGCATTTTTCCAGTGATACCCTTCAGTTTGCGGTGGCAGACGCTATCGACACCGGCCTGGAATCCGAATCTTTCGACGTAGTGACCTGTACTCATATTTACGAACACGTGCCCGATTCTACACAGCTCATGCATGAGATTTACCGGATCCTCAAGAAAGGCGGAATCTGCTATTTTGCAGCGCACAATAGGCTCTGCTTGATCGAACCTCATTACGGATTGCCTCTGCTCTCGGTGCTGCCCAAGCCGATGGCAAACCTGTATTCCCGGACATTCGGAAAAGGCGACATTTACTACGAGAATCTGCTTACCTTGCCTGGATTGAGAAAACTGACCGCAGCATTTGAATGTCGCGATTACACGCTGGAAGTCATACGGGATCCGGTGAAATACTCAGCCACTGAACTCGTAACACCGGGCTCCTGGGCTCAAAAAGCGGCACTAATGCTGGCTCGAACGGCCTATTTCATTTGTCCCACATACATTTGGATACTGAAAAAAGTGTAATTCCAAGAGCACGGAATCGTGCTAGTTCAATTTGAAATAAAACTCCGCTCGGACTAGAATCCGGCACCATATGGCAGTAAAACTGCCGAGGGACATCATCTCCTAAGCAGATTCCTTGTATGTCCCTGTTATTACGCCTCAGTCAGAGAGATTCATGCACTTTTTTGAGCAGAGCAATTCTGTTCGGTTGGAACCGGCTTTCGTGGAAATGGCCCAATCCCTCAAGGGCCTGTACACCCGCGGGCGTTTGATAGTCATTTTGATTCTGGCCCTGGTAGGCTTCTGCTTGATTGTGAACAGCTCCTGGAATGCTACCCCTGACAGCGCTCTTTACCTGTCGCTCGGAGAATCCATTTCCCGAGGGGAAGGGTACGTGTTCAATGGAGAGCCCCACACCTTTGTGCCGCCGGGTCTTCCTCTGATTATCGCGGGAACTGCTCGGCTGTTCGGTGCCGATTTCTTCAGCTATCGTGCGCTCATGGCCGTGGCCGGATTCCTAGCAGCCTTTTTCGGGTTCCTGCTGATTGCAAGGGTGGCGGGCAGGGATATTGCGGTGCTGGTCGGGGGAGTCTTTGCCCTGAATTACGTGCTTCTCTACAACGCTACTTTCGTCCTGGCGGATGTGCCTTTTGCATTGTTCACGTTTATTGCGCTTCACGGGGTTTTGTCAGCCAAGGATTCCCCGACGTACGCGTGGTTGGCGGTTGCTGCCGGAATCATGGCCATACCGTGTCTCATTCGAATCAATGGCATAGCTATTCCCTTTGCTGCAGCCGTGTTCTTTTTCAGTGCATGGAAAGATGTTTCAAAGACCGAGCGGCTGATAAAAATCCTTTTTTTTCTCATCATTTCGATCGTCCCGTTTGTCTTGTGGCAATATTGGAAAGCTTCGTTTCCGATCTCGGAATCCGAAGGCACGTACCTGAATGCTGTGGCAGGAAGGCACTGGAGCGATCAGCTACGCGTAATAGCCACTGCCGTCCTGGAGTATTTTCCCGAAAGTAATCTGGCGCTTACCGGAATTTCCGTGAAGACCGGAATTCTTGAACTACCGGTGCCTCTATTGACTCTGTTCGGGATGGTCCAGGCATATCGGAAAGGCGAGCGTCTCTTCATCACGATCACAGTTCTGCAGTTCTGCGGTCTGGTGCTGACGAGCGCGGGGACGAGGTACATCATTTTTCTCTTACCCGGATTGTACCTCTTTCTTGCTCTGGGCATTTTCGAAACAACGAAGCTGGTGCGTCATCGGTACGGATATCCCGCTCCGGAAAGAGTTTTAATCATAGCATTTCTCGTGTTTGGGGCGTTAAACCTGGGGCACAATGTGGGAGTCGTCTGGGAGGCAAGGCACCCCCTGGAAAAAGGTGGGGCACAGAATGACCGTACTTCCGCTTTCTTTTCCGCAGCGCGGTGGCTCAAGGCGAATGCTCCCGATGCAATTGTCCTGACAGGCCGTCCTCGCATAATTCATTACTTGTCCGGGTGCAAGACAGTCTCCCTGGTACGCTCCGGAGTCCCCGACCACGAGATTTATCTGGATACTCTGGATCGGCTCAGACGGGTGACTGAATCCAGAGCCCCGGATTTCCTGTACTCCGATGCGAAAGACCTGCAATACCAGGACACCGTCATACGCGGCCTGAACTCCCTCGGATTGGGCGTCGAAAAAGTACCTGAAGCATCCTCGGAACGACATCTGCTCTTCCGCATAGTGCCGCTCCCCGAAAAGCGTTAGGGTGAGTAATCCTTCTCTCAGCGCGTACGCGGTATTCACATTCTTCCTGTCTGAAATCTAAGAAGTTCATAACGGATGCCGGAACCGTTTCTTACTGTTGAACCTTCATGCAATACCATTTTGCAGGATGCTAACTGCACTGACCTGGCTCCGCAGGTCTGTGGCACCCCTGTATCCGTGCTCAACTGTCAGTGTCGGGTGCCGGGACCTGCCGTGTAGGTCCGTGTTACCGCCTCAATGAGAAATATCTTGGTTGCAAGTCCGTATAACGCGCTCTGAAGGCTTGTCTGCTCAGGTTTCAGAGAATGGTTTAAGTTTGCTAATTCTTATTCTGGAAAAATAATACAACTACAACAAAAAAGAGATAATTTGCTTGACAATGGAATCATACGGGTGTTTAAGTCTGATCGAGGTTGGATATGGGAATTCATTCCCGCCGGTGAAGGTGCCGTCTCCGCCGCTCCTCGGCGCCTCTTCAGAGATTTCCGGGAGGGGAGTCAAAAACACTGGGCCTAAAAACACGAAAACGGCATCTAAATGGCCGTTTGCGTGCGTTCCACTGGGATGGAAAAGTATGTTGAGAAGTGGGACGACTTCTATCACAGGGGGCGAAGGTGTCAACTAAAAAATGCCGTTCGCTTTCCCTGTTTTTCTATTTTCGAATAAAAACAAATTATTTCGCATTGTTTGAGGTCGCGAAAATTCATCGACTCCCTGCATGAATCGGCCGGGTTCCGGATTTCCCCTCCTAAAACTCAAGCAATTCAGAAAGCCCCATACCGAATTTTCTTTCCAGATACAGATTTATGAATTCCATAATGGTGGGTTTGAAGGGCTTACGGACAAGCTGCATTCCGGCTTGTCTGGGTGTTCTGCCGCCCTTTTTGATGTTGCAGGCTCTGCAGCATGCGACAACGTTGGTCCATTTGTTATCGCCGCCCTGCACCTTGGGAATGATGTGATCTATGGTGAGGTCTCCCGAAGGGAACTCGCGACCGCAGTACTGGCACACGAACGCGTCTCGGGTCAGGATATTTTTGCGGGAAAAAGGAACTTCTCGTCGGTAGATCTGGCGGATGAATTTTACCAGGCGTATGACTGCGGGAATCCTGAATGTTCGGGTAACAGTTCTGATAACCCGAGTGGATTCTTTGATAACCTCAACTTTCCCACTGAACAGGAGTCCCATAGCGCGTTGCCATGAGACTAAGCCCAGGAACTCATAGCCTGCATTGAGTACGATCACTGCCTCCGTGGATATCATCGGTTCCAAGCCTCTTTTGCGGGATATTACTGGATTTTCTGCTTGGCACAGCTAACGTTTAGCAAAGCCTTTGAATCGGTGTCAAGAAGAAAGAGGCACCTTTTTTTACGCCTTTCTCCGTGTCACGTGGTCTCGAGCACGATTCTGTGTCCTGTCAAATCCATTTCTAACAATCTGGCTTTGATTCTTGTCTGTTCTCCAAAAATGCTGCGAAGAAGGATTTCTTCTCCCTGCGGTTTCAGGAAATTGACACTTTCCATAATGAGTTCTTCGACCCCGTCCTTGACGATATACGCTTTAGATTCACACATTTTGTCACGTCCGAAATGAGTATTTTTCAAATAATAGATGTTCGGGGGCAAAATTGAAAGACTCGGATTGTAACCGGTACTGAACTTCCCGTACAATCTTCTTGCCTGTCCGAACTGAAAAGCTTTGTAAGTGCGACCGATTTCCGTATATAATAGCGCCAAATTCTCAGTAGAAACAGACTGTGACCGAAACGGACGACACCCTCAGAAACATCATTCAGAATCCGACCATGCCCAACATCGGTCGTTATCAGATATTGGGCAGCTTGGGCCGAGGCAATATGGGCGAAGTCTTCCGCGCCCGCGATCCTATGATCGGCCGCATGGTGGCCCTCAAAACCCGCCGGTTCGATCTTGTTTACGAACAAAAAGACCTGCAATTCGTCATAGATAAATTCTTCGAAGAGGCTCGGATAGCGGGCAATCTTGTCCATCCTAATATTGTCACTGTGTTCGACGTGGGGCAGGATGGAGATTACTGCTTCATAGCGATGGAATTGCTGGAAGGGGAGAATCTTACAGCCTTCAATAAAGAAGGGACTCTGCTTCCGCAGGAACGCGTAGCAGATCTTGTTAAACGGGTCTGTCTCGCGTTGGATCATGCGCATTCGCATGGCGTGATTCATCGCGACATAAAGCCAGCCAATCTCATGTTCACCCGAGATCGCAGAATTAAAATGACCGATTTCGGGATCGCCATGATGACACGCGGTGAAAATACAAACGATTTTCAAGTCATGGGCACTCCGAGCTATATGTCTCCGGAGCAAACCAAGGGGTTGAAGCTCACGGAGCGAACAGATTTCTTCTCCCTGGGAGTGGTCTTCTTCGAACTGCTCACGGGAAGGCGCCCATTTCAGGGCCGCACCCTGTACGAACTTATGGACAACATTCGCTACTCACCTGCACCATCCGTTCTCGGGTACAATGCCAAACTTCCTCCCGGAATAGACCAGGTGATCCAGCGAGCCCTGGATAAGGAGCCTGAACTCAGGTACAGATCGGGAAAACAATTCGCTGAAGAAATCGACCGTGCGATGAAGGGCCACCCGCTCTCGGTCAATGATATCAAAGGGGCCAAGAAAGCCGCGCTACTGAAATCCGTTGAATTCTTCCGATCGTTCGACCGCCGGGAGATCGAGGAAGTGACGCAATACGGAACATTCATTCGCTATGAACCCGCACAGGTAATCGTCCGTGAAGGAGATGTGGACACTACGTTTTTTGTGCTTCTGGCAGGGTCGGTGAGAGTAATAAAGAACAAAAGAAAAATAATCGATTTGACGAAGGGCGCGTGCTTCGGGGAAATGGGTGCGTTTACCAAAACCGCCAGGACTGCGCATGTCATTGCACGGCAGCCTTGTGTTGTGCTCAAACTTGACCTGAAAGTGTTGGAGAGGCAAAGCCCGACTCTGAAGTTGAAGATTTATCAAGTCTTCATTGAGACGCTTATCCAACGGCTGGAGCACACAACCAAGCGTCTGAGCGAGCAATACGCACCTATTCGGCAGAAAGCCAAAGAGGAGCCGGTTCAGGAGCAATCAAACGATTCCGCGGAAGAAGAAAATGTTACTGATGCAGCTACAGAGGCTCCGGATCGCGACAAAGAGTCCCTGACCGGCGTGCAAGATCCGACAGGTAACGAATATCCCGTAACAAACGGTGACGAACCCGTGGACGCCCTAATGGACGAAAATCCGGATGCTCACACCGCGAAGTAATCACAGCAACGTTCGTTTCGCAGCCAGCAATGCTTCCAACTGAGTTTTCTTCTCCTCGTGCCCGGATTCGGCATAGAGCGGCGTGCATTGCCGGATCTGCACCTGTCCGGCGGCAAGCTTCAACGCGAAACTGAAACAGGAACTCTCTCCGCACATTTTACAGTTGGTTTTAGGGAGCAGTCGATAAAGCTCCAGGGGTTGCAGATTCTCGCGTGACGTGGAATCGGGCTCTATTTCGCCGCGGCGTTCCCAGGTATCGTTGACCATGTCAACAAGCTGCCTGACTACTGCTTGAGCCTGTTCTCGTGATTCCAGATGATCCACAGCAATTTTATCCTGCCAAAAACCGATCTTGTGATCGTCTTTCTTCCAGGAAAAAGCCGGAACATGAGGGAGGTATTCTCCATTTCTCAAAGTGGCGTTCAGATAGGGAAGCGCCTGAGCTATATCCACGGGAAGATATGCTATGGCTTCGTATTCGAATTCTTCGGCACTGTGATTGGAAACTGTGATGTCGAGATTATACGTTTCGATCAGCATGTTAGCCTCGGTGGAAGATGGCTTTTCGCGACGAACAGAGTAACATTCGGGTAGCTTTTTTGTAAAGAATGTCCAGCATATTGACGATCGGAGCAGGATCCCGGTGACGAAAGAGGACCGCATCGTTTTTTGCCAGAGTGTCTGAATGACTGTCATTGCGAGCGAAGCGAAGCAATCGCCTGAAATTAGGCGCCTGTTTCCCAGGCGATTGTCCCCCGAGACGCGGGATCGCTGCGCTCCTCGCAATTGACAAGCATTAAGTTAGTTGCTGAATGGTGGATTCCTAGCTGTTCGCGGGCATTTTCCATCAACATGAGTCGGCAGAGACGTCGACCCTCACCAGGAAAGTTTAAAGTGGATGCTCTTATTTTAACGCATGCCCCTCCTTGCCTCCTTTATAAAGGGAGGAATATTCTGATAATAACGCCTAAATGGGTTGGGGATATGCTGGAAGTGGCATTGCGGGAAATCCTTCCCGATTTCAATGTTGTTGGCCGTTGAACTTTACGGCAAGGACAGTGATATCGTCGGCCTGGGGAGCACCTGTTGCAAAAGCCGAAACGGAATCCAAGACCTTTGCTGTGACGGATCGAGCCGTTACGCCCTGTGATCCTTCAAGACAGCTTATAAGGCGCTCCCGCGAGTACAATTCATCGTTCGTGTTCATGGCTTCCGTGACTCCGTCCGTGAAAGAAATCAGACAATCGCCAGGTTCCAAAACGATCTGTTCTTCCGAGAATTCCATTTCATCCATAATTCCCACAACCGGCCCTCCAGGGGGGCTCAATGATGCAATGTGCCCATCTGCTCTTACGATGAGAGGTCGTTCGTGTCCTCCATTGGCATACGTCAATGCTCCGGTTTTGAGTTCGAGCATTGCACAGAAGACGGTGACGAACATGCAACTGTCATTTCCAGGCACCAGATGATTATTTAACTGTTCGAGGACCGAATGTGGAGCTTGTCCTTCAGCCGCGGCGCTCCGAATAAGGGAAGTGGCGACGGTCATGAGGAGCGCCGCTGGAACTCCTTTCCCTGAGACGTCCCCGATTGCCAGGAACAAACGATCGGTATCCACGAAAAGAAACTGGTAAAAATCGCCACCCACTTCTCTTGCAGGGTCCATCACCGCATAGATATCGAAATCCTCGCGGTCGGGGAATTTCGATGGCAACATGCTTTTCTGGATGGATGCCGCGACCCCGAGTTCGCTTTCTATTCTTTCCTTTGCCGCAGTTGTAGCCGTGAGATCCTGGATATATTTCTTCAGATCTACGGTCATGTTCTTGAAAGCCCGTGCAAGCTCGCCGACCTCGTCTCTTCCGTGAGTCGCCGGAAGATTATGGTCCAGATCTCCTGCTGCGACTCGCGAAGCAGCTTCAGCAATTTTTCTGAGAGGAGATGTCACGGAGCTCGCAAGAAGCACACTCACGGCCAGCAATGCCAAAAGTGCACCCACCGCAAGCGTCACATTGGTACGGTGTAGGTTCGATATCTCTTCAAAAAGCTCGTCCTTCGGATAGATCACGCCAAGGGACCATCCCGTTGAGCGCAAGCGCGCAAAGCCGAGAAATAATGGCTTTTTATCAATGAATTCACCGATATCTATGAAGCCCGAATCCTCCGAGAGCATGCGTTTTCCTGCAGCACGCATGTTCGTCAAGTTCAATTCCTCAGCAAGGCTGAAAACTGATTCCCGCATGATGAGGTTCTCTTCGCGATGCGCAAGAAAAACACCATTTTCGGAAATCAAAAAACAGTGGCCCGTTTGACCGACCTTTATCGTTGAAAGTTTTTCTGTGAGCCATTCAACGGACACATCAGCCGTGACGATCCCCCAGATGCGTTTCTCCGTCTCCGCATGAGGATGGAAAAATGGCTGAGAAAACGTGGTCATGACCACATTGCCGCCACCCTCATCGAAGTACGGGGAACTCCAAACGGGCTTTCCAAGTTCTCTCGGAATGAAGTACCAGTCGTGCCGGAAATAGTCGTACGAGTTACTTGCGAGATCGATAAACGAAATGCCGTCTGGCCCCTCAAAAAAATAAGGGGCATATGCTTTAACTCCGGAAATGAAACTGAAGGGCTCGAAGGCGACTGCCGACCCGAATACTGCAGGGTGATCTTGCACATTCCTTCGAATAAGGGCGTTCAATGTGACCTTGTCCAATCGGTCGGTTTCCAGGATGACGGCAAGATTTCCTGCAACTTCCGCTACGGAGCTTAATTTAAGCTCCAACTTAGCCGCTTCGGATTTAGCGAGATTCAGTAAACTCTGCTCGGCCTGATCCTCGATAATGTCTCTTGAGGAAATGTAGCTGTACGTAAGTACAGCAGCCAAAACCAGCGAGGTTCCCAATGCCACCAGAACAGTCGTTTTGGTTGCAAGGCTGTAAAACCACCTGGTTTTCATACTCTGCGTCCCCCGTCAAAAACCGCTATTTGTTGAGTGCATCGTTCAAACAATCAAATATGGGCATAAGTTTCTGAAAACCGGAAATTTCAAATACCTGCTTGACGACACCTTGCAACCCGCAACAAGCGATATCGCCACCCTTGGCTTTTGAACTTCTGCCCGTTACAAGCACGCTGCGAAGTCCGGCACTGCTGATATATTCCAATCTGCTGAAATCCAGAATGAACTTGGCCGAACCCTGACGTATCTGCTCGAGCATGCGTTTTTCGAATTCAGGTGCAGTGACGGCATCCATTCTGCCCTCAAGCCCCACAACAATCCAATCGCCTTCATTCGCAAACTGTATGTTCATTCTGTTCTCCGCAACGACTCATTTCGTAAATATTCCATGCTGTAATCGTTTCTTATGGTGCGCCTGCAAAGCACGGCGATCGGGCTTGAATGGACCAATCTCTGTTTCCCCTGTGGGTGCCGTTCATCCGGTTTCCCTGGGTATTGAATGGAGAAGTCTCGGACGATGAGGCAGAATCTTTTCCAGGGCTTCAATGAATGCCTGCATCGCCTCCATATGGGAAACGGTCACTCTGATATGGTTGGGAAACCGGAATCCGGTCATGGCACGGACCATTACTCCGTGCGTCATCAATTTACGGTATGCAAGAGTGTCGCTCATAGGAAGTCTTATCATGATAAAGTTGCCTTCACCCATCTGAAATGAAAGCCCAAGCCTGGAGAGTTCTCTCTTGAGATAAAGCTTCCCCTCTCTTACCAAAGCACGACTTCGCACTACATGGTCGTCCTGATCCAGTGCCGCTGCAGCCGCGATCTGAGCGAGTGCATTGACCGAGTACACAATACAGGTGCGTCTGATGGCTTGGACAACCTCCAGCGATCCTGCCAGATAGCCGATCCTCAATCCTGCAAGTCCGTACATCTTTGAAAAAGTGCGGAAAACCACCAGATTCGGGTAATCGCGAATATAGTCCATTCCATTTGGGAAGTCTTCCGCTTCCACAAACTCGAAATACGCTTCATCAACGACTACTATGCGACGCCCATTTATTGTATCCAGAAATCTTGTAAGCTTATCCCGATTCCAGTACGTACCGGTGGGATTGTTCGGATTGCAGACGAACAGGATTTTGGTTCCCTCATCTATACTATCGAGCAGTGCCTGATCGTCGAATGCATAGTCTTTAAGCGGCACCAGTCTCGCCTCAAAACCGGAGAATTCCGCAATCCATTCGTAAACTGCAAACGTTTTATCAGCCGTAATGATGTTATCCCCTTTTTCACAGAAGGCCTTCATCACAAAGCTGATAACTTCATTGGCCCCGTTTCCCACGAGGAACTGGTCGGGATCCATGCCGAATCTTTGCGCCAGTTTCGTTCGCAGATAATAGGCATCTCCACTGGGATAAACGGCCGCGCTGGGTGGAGGAAAATTGCGGATTACCTCCTGTGCGGCTTCGGGCGGACCGAGAGGATTTTCGTTATTATTGAGCCTGTACAGTCGGGAACAGCCGTACAAGCGCATGAGCTCGGGGTCGGGTTTGCTCGGAACGTATGCTTCAAAATGCTTGATATGGTCCGGAAGAAGGTGGTCCAGGTTCAAAGAGGTCATACGTGTGCCTCGTCGTCCCTGAGTTGAAACATGACCAGATCGCCTGCTCCCGCGTACGGGAGTACCAGCCGCGGTTCGAAGCCGGTGTTGAGAAGCCCCGGGGTAAATCGGCTGTGCCAGGATCTGCCCAGGTCCATCTCGAAGAAAATCTGCGGGATATTCTCCTGTTTCAGGACACGGACATGGTCCGCTAGATTTTCTTCTGCATCCTTTCCCCCCCACACCGGACGAAGGGTCACCCTTCCCACTTTCCGATCCACATGTGCGGATAGCACGGAAAAGGGGGAAGAAGTCTCGCCTTCACTCGTAATGAGTTGGATATCCCGGGCAAAAAAGAGCTTTTCATACTGTTCCCTCAGAAAACCTTCCAACAGAGGGTGAGCCCAGACGGCCATGCCAAGGTCTTCTTCCAAATGGCGGTAGAACGCCTCACTCTGAACCGGATCTCCCGAGGGCGCGCGTATGGTGAAAGATCCTAAAACCTCAAAGTATTCCGTGGGAATTTCCGGAGTAGGATATCGGTTCAGAATGCCGATTGCCCCCGATTTTGCCACGACTCCTATAAAAGATTCTATGAGCGCCCGGGAAATGTCGGAGCTTTTAGTCCGGTCAAAGACGTACGGACCATAGAGCCCGATCAGCTTGTTTTCATGGGTGTGCCAGACAACAAGTCCGCCCAGGTGACCCGAGGTGTCCGCTGCAACTGCAGCCCCAAAGTCACCCGATTGGACCATGTCGACGAGCTTGCCCGGAACCCGCAGTCTCTGCGGAATCCAATGCAGGGGATAATTGCCGGCTATCAAGTGGGAAGCAACCTTTAACTCTTCAGGATCGGGATGCCTGATGACGATATTCCGAAGAGGTTGAGGAGAGGTAACGGGCGAGTCCTCCAATTCCGGGTAATGCTTTTCTTTTCGCAGGAGGAGCCTTGACGTGCCGTCTTCCTGAAAGAACTGGAAGCGATCCACCATCCTGGAGGCTATGAGAAGTCCGGTTTGAAGCCAGTCAGCGTCTTCATCAGGCAAAGCCGAAGCGGTGAGGTTGAAAGCTCTTACGTTGAAGTGCTCTGCCCGGAATCGGAACTCCTCCTGAACATAGTAATGGCCGTTGGTGCATGTTACGGAAAGTGCTTCATTCAAGCGGCCTGTGGAGCACAAATAAGAAAAGACTTCTTCTGCAGCCAATGTCAGGGAAAGCGCTTCCGATTCTCCCAGGCCGAAAGCACGGGAGGCTTTCTCTATAAACGCGGTAACTACCGGCAAAAAATCCGGATTCACCTGGACTGTCAGGGAAAACGTCGTTTTATTTGGTGGCGTCACACGTGATTCCTCTTCCGGAAGAGACCCGAAATTCTCGTCTTGGCAGACGAATAAGGTGCATGTAATGAAAAAGTCCGAACCAAGGGAGTCTCTTGCAGTTCACAGAATGGACCTGTCAACCTCATTATGCCTCTCACGCCCAAAGTAGTTCACGGCTTTCGTATCTGGCAAGAAAAAATCAGAGACTGATCGCTTTTTTGAGGACTTGCGAAGTGGGAATTCTCTGAACAAATGGCAGTTACAGCAGATGACATAATTGCTGACCTTTTGAACTCATTGTGCTTGAGAAGACCGGTAGAGGCCGGCGTCCCGAAAGTGTCTCAAAAATCGAAATCTACCCTTTATAGTGGCACGTATTTCACTTTATCTTCCAGGCCTGCTTGTAGCGGCGCGAATCTGCCCAAATGAGGGGAGACCTCCCGCGTGTTCGCGGGACCCTTACTCGGATGGCGAATCGTGGCACGATGTTTGTGCATTCGAGAATTGTGAGGCAGTTTCTCCCTGCCGGCCCCTACCGGCCGATGGTAGGGTCCGGCGTCTCTGCCGGACCTCGCGGTTTTATTAGATTTATTGGCGAAATGGTATAAGACGCGCATGCAGTATTTGAACACATTCGGATCGACGGCAAGAAAAAAAAGAAATCGGGGACATCCTTCTCATGTGGACTGTTTCCCCGATCTGTCTCTGATAAGACAATTTGCTTTGTCAGAGGAATTTCTTCACAAGGCCGTCCCATCCCACCTCTCGAAACGCACCATAAACATCTTTGATGGGCTCGCCACCCAAAGCGGCTGCAGCAGAGGGATCGTCGGTGATCATGGAGAGCAGCCGTTCTGCTTCGGCTTCGATGAATTTCACGCTTTCCAGACCGAATGCCAGCCCCTCCAGGTCGTGTTTCAGCTCCATGGGATCGATCAACATGACCCATCCGGAGCCATACGGATCTGCATTGGAGGAATCCGGATGGTCCAGAAGTTTATGATTCACGGCCGTAACAACTCCCGTGAGAGGAGCCCGGACGCCGACCTCATGACCTTCGCGTTCGGCTATGAAGGATTCGTCCTCGACTTTGAACCGTGTTCCCAGTGATGGGAGCCGAAAACCGTCAAGCCTGCCCACGAGGCGATTGCCGAAGTCATCCAGACCTATCCTGATCCTGCCGCCGTATTCTACCCGCGCCCAGCCATGACCTTTGTGGATATAGTAATCTCTGGGAACGAGATATCCGTGAGCATTCATGTACTGGGGCGGTCCGAAGAGCGTGTGGTCCGTCTGGATCATATCGTCCAGCATCTGATCGTACGGACAGCGTGCACAATCATAGTTGTTTGCACACTTTTTCGAGGGAGGAGCACCTCCCGTGGCGGCATGGCGACAGCGCAGATCGTTGCTGCCGAGCATTTTGGACATTTTCGTGTTCCACTTGGCGTCCCGGGAATCCTTGGACATCTTACGGGTCATTGCTTTGTCGAACGAACAGCTCGTGCAATCGAATGCATTATCGCAGTACTTTACTCCGACAATTCGCGCCCGCATCCACACACATTCCTTGTCGGCCAGGTTGAACACCGTCACGCCACTCCTTTTTTTCTCTTTGACGGCCATTGGTTACTCCTTTTGAAAAGACCTCGTTATTCCCTGAGCAGTTGTGCGGTCGAAACCGTCCGCCGCATTTCGACCGCTTGTGTTCCAGAGCCCGACATTACCTGACGAACATTCAGTGTACTTTCGGAGAGGCCCTATGCTCGGGCAGGCACCGGTGTGAGGCCTCTGTAGATGTGAACCGTATCTTCAAGCATCTGATCGTATGGACAGGTGGCGCATTGATAGCAATACGGGCACATCTTGTTTGCCGGTGCTGTTCCTGTGAGCGCATGATTGCATTTCAACTGCTTTGCGTTCACTTCCATCAGCCTTCTGATTTGGTTGCTTGTCATGGCGGGCCTCCTTGTATGTATTCTCTTCAAAATCGGGATCATTCAGGTTTGGATCTCTCAATGATCGGTCTTGCCCACATGATTTGCATAGGATGTGCCAATGAAGAATGATCTGCAAAAATAGTGATTTACGAGGATGGGTGAGGTGATTTGATAGATGTGAAAATCTACAACAGTTGAGACGGTACTGAATGAATATGGCTAACATTCCGAATACACAATGAAAAGCCTGTGTAGCGAAATACCACACCACTGTGGCGATCCACCACATTCCTTTTTATGCCGAATCCGACAATCAAGGCAGCGCGTTTAATTGCGCGCTTGCCACTCGACACTTTTTGGAAAATAATACCCGCATGATGAAGTGGGTTTTATGCGCAGAGCATTGATGGCATGTGTGAAAAATAAGAATCAACCAGACCGTGCAACCTTGGAAATTACTGCTGCTGAAGCCGATTATATGGGAGAGGGTTCTCTGTTGACCATTGTGCACGCAGCATAAAGTGAATAGTAATTCAATAATTACTTGCGAGTGAGGATATGGAATCTAAATTTAAACTGACTATTGGCGTAATTATTATGGTTTTGCTGATCCCCAGTCTATACTGGGTATATGTGGATCGTGCAGTTTGGGGTTGGGACTGTGCATCATACGCCTGGGGATCTACTGACCTGTGGTACGCTTTAAAGTCGGGTCCATCTGAATGGTGGCAGGTCATGACAACCGTCATGGGGAACAAGGCTCCGGGACTGCCCTGGGCCGGCCAGTTCTTCGTTCCTTTGGGAGCTGCAATTCATTCTGTTGAGTTTGGACTTTGCTTGCTTAACTTGAGCATTCAGATCGGAACCCTCCTCCTCGCGTATTCCATAGCTCGTGAATTTTTCCCGGACCGCTTGGACATACAGCTTTGTGGAATCCTGCTATTCGCTGCGGCACCTCTTTTTGTAGGAATGACGCATCAGTTTCTTGTGGAGGCATTTCAGCTTTTTACAATCCTCTTGTTTTACTGGATCGCGAGTAGATCGGCGAGAATGGCACGGCTGGATATAGTCGCGTTCCTACTCATAGCAGCAAACCTTGCCATGCTTGCGAAAGCGTCTTCCCCGCTTTACTGCTTTTTACCAGGTACGGTGATTTTGTGGGACATATTTCGAAGCAAGAAGTGGCTCTCGGATACGTCGAAAAGACATTTTATCAGGTCTGGTTTTCTTCTGTTTTTTGCCTCTGTTCTGACGTTCGTGACTCTTTCCTGGTACGCTCATAATTACAGAAATGTCATCGCCCATGTCTCCGACTCGGGAACAGGAAGAGTGTCCTATTTTTACGGGAATGAAGCCGATTTTCCGATCAAAGTGTCGTACTGGCTTTCCCAGATAGCAGAAACACTGATAACCCCTCAGGGATTGGGGATTATTGCGGCGATCCTAGCGATTTCCATTGGCGTCTCTCTGCTCAGGAGAAAAATCCGTTTTGGCGGTTTGGACCGTCTCAATCTCCTGGCTACAGTCGGAGCCATTCAGGCCATCATTGTGCTCTCGGTTTTTTCTCTCAACATCAATGAGGATACTCGGTTTCTCCTTCCATTACTTTCTGCATTTTTTATCGCGTTCCTTCGCTTGGTGGGGGTTGTGCCCCATACGGCGCCTGTCATCGCGCTCGTACTAGCAGTCCAATGGGGATTCGTTCACGCTCAGGCACACGGCTTTATTTATCAGAAACGAAGCATTACTCCGTGGGTCCATGCTCCGAATCCTGACATGACCGGGAGAATGGAACTCGAACGCATTGTGGAAGCTACGTGCACTTCGAGAACCAGGGGAAACGTTAATTTCTTGGGCGTGGATTTTATCTGGCTCAACAATTGCTCCGTATCCTTCTGCGCCGTCAAATCCAGATTGCGGACCGGAAATCATTGTTTCTATAGGCCGCTCGGATTCATAGAATTGGATTCGGAGAAGGTGTGGACCGAATTGAACGCAGCGAACCCCCTCTTCTACATTTCTATTGAAGAACAGGCTCAGCCCAATCCTCCCGATTTTCTCAATCAAGTGAGTCTTCCCACACTAAAGAGGATAGAGGCTGATTCCAGATTCAAGAGAATACCGTTTGAATCGAAAATGCGGGTTGTCATTTTTCGTAACGATCAAAAATGAGCACCTGCCAGGTCGTTGTTGTCACTGATTCGGGTGGATTCCTGTCTTCTCAGAATAATCTGAGAACTATTTTGTTACTTACGGCAGTTCTCAAAAGCAATCGCGAAAAGGTATCATCGTGCAACACTGCATTAAGTAAATAGTAATTCAGCAACTACTTGTGAGTGGAGAAATGGCATCTAGATTCAAACCGATTATGGGCGTACTTATAATGGTTTTGTCGATCCCCAGTCTTTACTGGATATATGTGGATCGTGCACCTTGGGGCTGGGACTGTGCAGGCTATGCCTGGGGATCAACAGAGCTCTGGTATTTCCTGAGACATGAGCCGTCGTTCTGGTGGCAGGTCATGACAGGAGTATTGGGCAACAAGGCTCCGGGATTGACCTGGCTCGGTCAGTTTTTCGTTCCTTTGGGTGCCGCAATTCATTCTGTGGAATTCGGTCTTTACCTGCTTGTCTTGATCATTCAACTCGGAACGCTCTTCCTCGCGTACTCAATCGCTCGGAAATTTTTCCCTGACCGTCTGGACATACAGCTTTGCGGGATCTTACTGTTCGCCTCGGCACCTCTCTTTGTAGCAATGACGCATCAGTTTCTTGTGGAGGCATTTCAGCTTTTTACGGTCCTTTCGTTTTATTGGATTGCGAGTAAATCCCAGAGAATGGCCCGAATCGAGATAGCCGCTTTCCTTCTCATTGCGACAAATCTTGCTATGCTAGCCAAGGTATCTTCTCCGCTCTACTGTTTTCTGCCGGGAACCGTTGTTTTGTGGGATGCCGTGCGGGCAGGGAAATGGTTGCCGGACACGTCCGCCCGGACGCTCATCCGCATTGGCTTTCTTGTCTTCCTGGGATTCGTTCTGACGTTTGCGACTGTTTCCTGGTACGCTCACAATTATCAGAATCTTCTCGTTTTTTTAGCCGATGTCGGGTCAGGAAGAGTGGCTTCCTTTTACGGGCAACAAGGCCAGTTTCTGGCAAAGCTGGGACATTGGCTTTCTGTGACGTCCGTCACACTGACAACTCCTGAAGGATTGGGAATCATCGCAGCAATACTGGCGATTTCCATCGGCCTTGCTCTTCTCAGAGGAAAAATAGTGCTTGGGGGTTTGGATCGCCTCAATCTGTTGACCCTTGTCGGGTTGTTTCAGATCGGCATCGTGTTGGCCGCTTTTTCTCTGAACGTCAATGAAGACGTTCGATATATCCTTCCCGCGCTTCCCGCCTTTTTTATCGTATTCCTTCGCCTCGTATGGTTTGTGCCGCGTACCGCTCCTGTCATTGCTCTCATACTCGCAATTCAATGGGGATTCGTACAAGCTCAGGCACTCGGCTTCATTCATCAGAATCCCAGTATGACAGTCTGGGTCCAACCTCCCCATCGTGATACAACCGGAAGACGCGAACTCGAACATATTGTGCAAGCTACGTGCACTCCCGAGACCAGGGGAAGAGTCAACTTCATCGGTATGGATCTTCTTTGGCTGAATACGTGTTCGGTTTCTTTCTGTGCTGCCAAAGCCAGGTTGCAGAATGGGATCCAATGTTTTTACAGACCGCTCGGATTCATAGAATTCGATAGCGAGAAGGTGTGGACCGAAATGAACGCGGCGAACCCCCTCTTTTATATTTCTACCGAAGAACAGGCTCAGCCGAATCCTCCCGATTTTCTCAATCAGGTGAGCCTTCCCACACTAAAGAGGATTGAGGCTGATCCCAGATTCAAGAGGGTACCGTTTGAATCGAAATTGCAGGTGGTCATTTTTCGTAACGATCGAAAATGAGATTTTTCGAACGGGGGGAAGGAGGTGAAGCTGGCAACCGATATGATTCCTGTCCTCTCCAAAATAAATCTCGGAAGTACTATTATTTATATGAAGCGTTTGAGTGATGGGGTTGTCTCACGAATTTCTTTATGGTAGAAATAGGAGATTACCTTCTGCCCCACTTTCGCCGACCTGGGCGCCGGCTCACCAGTATCTATAGGAGAAGCATTCTCATGACCATTCAGTACTTTAAGAACCTCCGCGAACTGAATCGCTTTCTTAAAACAACCCCCGTAGATCTTCCCATCAGACGCCTCGATGAAATCAGAACAATAGCAAAAAAGAAGAAGCCTTCCAGTTTTATGGTCTGGATCAATCCATCCGGTCACGTCATAGATCTTTCCATGAGAGTCTAGGCACGCAGTCTGCACGAGGGAGCTAATCGAGCGCGACATCGACGGAGCCCCTCACTTACACGCACTATCGAAAGTCACATTCAAGACGGATTCAAGAGCAATTCCCGCAAAATTGCAGCAATAATGCGGATTTTACGCGCGAATTGCTCTCAGCTCACCCGTCATTCTTTCCATGAAGGCAGGACTGACCCGTCTGCACGCGGTCTTTACCGCGTGATATCAATGCGCTTTCAAAGCAGAAAATTTCGGGTCCCGCTGTAAGCGGGATTGTAACCCCGCGTCTCGCGGGGCACGAGCCCCATCCCAAGAACTGCTAGCATAGCGAATCGGTATGAGCTTACGTTCGGCCGCTCCCGATTCGGGCTCGTCAATTCGGGGAATTACGACTCATCCCCAGAGACGAATTGCGTCTGTCGGGCATTTCTTCTGACAGTCCAGGCACGAGATACATTCCTCTGCGCGGTCGTCGTACACTCCGAATCGTGCTGACTTTGTCTCCATGGGACAGGTCTTATTACAGGTTTTGCAGTCTATACATTTGTCATTTCGTTGAGGAAATATTGCTGCAAATCTGTTGAAGAGGGACAAGCTCGCTCCGAGAGGGCAGAGTACTTTGCAGAAGAATCGCTTGTGTCCCATTGCGAGGACAATGATGAGGAAGAGCAATCCAAGTCGGAACGAAAGCGTGAGAACATCTGCCGTTCCGTTGATGATTGCCCATGGTATCGCGGATTCCACGGTAGCCACAGGACAAAGACGGCAGAAATAAAGCGGGAAGGCAGGGCTGAAGAAATAGGGCACGGCTATTACCAGGAGTGCCAGAACTCCATATTTTATGAACCGGGTCCATGCAGGGATTGAGAACTTCACATACGGCACGCGATAGAGAAGATCTTGAACGAGCCCGAACGGACAAGCCCATCCGCAAAGGAATCGTCCTGCCACAAGGCCTGCAACTGCGATGATTCCAATGACGCTCAGAGGAAAAACGCCAATGGCAGAGAACTGGCCTATGACGCCTATGGGACACGCAAATATCGAGGTCGGACAGGAATGGCAATTCAAAACAGGAAAACAGACCGAATGCCATTGAAATAATCCGATATTAAACAGGGCTGCAAAAGCGAGCTGAATTTTAAATCTTAACCGTTCCACGTAAGATCCTATCGTTCCGTGTATTGTCTCAAGCGAGTCTCGATGTTCGTGCCTGTGACGGCATTTCTATTCCGGATCTCCCCTAGCCAGGTAGTCTCAAATAGGTTGTAGCTGAATGGGGAACTTTGAACCACACGACCTGTGGTTCAGGGATCAAATTCATGTGGGGCACGGACGTCGGCCCTTGAGCATTCTTAAGTCCGGGTAGTTGGACATAAGTCTCCCGTCCTTGTACCTGCCGAGTCCTTCAAAAGTGGCGGCATTTACTGCTTCAGGTTCGGAAAAAAGCTGGGACTGAACCTTGAATTCTTCCTGCTTTTCTTCGTACCCGGGAATTTTTATGGCTATGCCGACACTTTTTAGTTTGTCGAATTTTTCAAGATTATCGAATACCAGCAGTTTGCGGTAAAAACCGCCATACGCAACGGCAAAGACACTCATTACGAGGAGAACGAACCAGAATGCTTTTCTGACCATAGGGGATCAGCCTCACAGGACACTTGCGGTACGCTCGGCAGTGCTCGAGCTACGGGATTTTTCATTATAGCCGAAATCCGATTGACCTGCCAGACGATCCATGTCATGACGGGAAACGACATTTTTTGCCAATCAATCCTGAGATGTTCCGGTTGGAAACATGAAGGATTGAACGGTACGTACTACAGGAAAGAGGACACAATGAGCAAGGGCTGTCTTTTTGTCATTTCCGCTCCCTCAGGGGCAGGGAAATCCACACTGATCAACAGAATTCGGCCGGAATTTCCGGATATGCTTTATTCCATATCGTGCACGACCAGAGCTCCGAGATTCGGGGAGATCGACGGCACTCACTACTATTTCGTGAGCAGAGAACAATTCAAGTCAATGATCAAGAACAATGAATTCCTTGAATGGAAGGAAGTGCATGGGAATCTCTATGGGACACCTGCACGATTCGTCACTGACGCCATCGAGGTGGGCCGCAGTGTCATTCTCGATATAGATGTCGAAGGAGCGCGAGAAGTATTCCGGAAATTCGGACAGGCAATCGGGATATTTATTACCGTTCCGGAAATACCCATATTGGAACAACGGCTGAGGGCGCGAGGTACGGATTCGGACGCATCGATCCGGATCAGAATGATGAATGCCACGGGCGAACTCGCTTTGGCACCGATGTTCAGACATGTAGTGGTAAATGACGATCTGGAGGAGGCAGTGCAGAATCTCGCTTCCATTCTGAGGAAACAAACCTGTCGTAAGTAGATGATTATTCGGGAGATTTGCCGAGGACGATATCCACTGCCTGTTGTTGGCGTCCTCTGATGACTTTCATTTTGAGGATATCCCCGGGCTTGAAAGAGGAAATAATCTTTGAAAGATGTCTCCCGTTCCTGATCTGCTTGCCGTCCGCGTCCACAATGAGGTCGCCTTTTTTTAAGCCTGCATTCTGCGCAGGAGTGGACGTGAGCACCTCATCGACCCATGTTCCGCGAGCACTGCTCATCCCCAGTTTTTTGGCCTGCTCAGGGGTGACGTCTTCCACGTAAATTCCAAGCCAGCCTCGCACGGCATATTCGCCGTTTGTCGGCAATTTAATAAGTTCGTGGAGATAATTGGATGGAATGGCGAAACCGATTCCTTTCCCGGAAGCGATTATTGCTGTATTCACTCCTATGACTTCTCCAGCCATATTGAACAATGGTCCGCCTGAGTTGCCGGGATTTATCGAAGCATCGGTCTGAATGAAATTGTCGTCAGGCCCGAGCCCGAGAAATCTTCCCTTGCCGCTGACGATCCCGACGGTCACGGTTCTTCCCAATCCGAAGGGATTGCCTACTGCAACGACCCATTCACCTACCTGAATACCGGCCGAGTCTCCGATCTTTGCCTTTTGAAGCGGGGATGAAGAGGTAATCTTGAGCATCGCCAGATCCACCTTGGGGTGGATTGCGACGAGTCGGGCAGTTGCGACTTTTCCTGTGGAAAGGGTAACAAGAATTTTCCCTGCACCTTCCACTACGTGAGCGTTGGTAACAATGTGTCCCTGAGTGTCACAAAAGAAACCGCTACCTACGCTATCCGCTTGAAACCGATCTTTGGCGCGGGATTGGTCTTCGAGAGCCCCCGGCTTGGAACGAAACAGGGGAGGGGGTTCAGTCGAACTGTGCTGCAGCATGTGGCGTTCAATGGAAATATTCACAACTGCAGGCGTCAATTCTTTTATGAGCTCGATGAGGTCCGGACACCCCCCACGCGGCACGGTCTTGGACGGCTGCTCTTGAGCAACGCATACAGAGATCGTACAAAAAAACAGTGCTAGAAAAGAAAAGAAGATTCGGGGGGGGCAGTGGGTAAGAAATGAAATCATGTTCAATTTCTATGTCCCGGATTGTTGCTGGTCCGGAGTCTATCAGCCGTATGAATGTGAGTCAACAGCCACTTCTGGAGCGAGTTCACGTTTGCATCGCGGTGGCACCGAGAATCAGCAGCAGCTCGCGTACGATTTTGGATGCCGTTATAGTGCCCACCTGAGATGGATCCAACTGCGGATTCAGTTCCACCACATCGGCAGCAATCAATCGCATTTTGCGGAGCGCCTGAAATAAGCGTTCCATATCGCTGTAGAACCATCCCCCCGGTTCAGGATTTCCCGTAGCATGCAGGCAAGAGGGATCGAGCACATCAAGATCCAGGGTGAAGTACACCGGCCGTCCGGCCACACGCTTTGACAGCTCTTTTGTAGTGGACGCGTCCCACGAGAGCAGGGTTCCGTTTTCGTGCATCCATGCGAATTCCGCGCGCGTACCGGATCTGATTCCAAGCTGAATTAATCGGTCGGCTCCGATTATCTCGGATATTCTCTTAATTACTGTTGCGTGATTAATGGCCCGCCCCTCGTACTCGTCTCTCAGGTCCGAATGCGCGTCGGCATGAATGAGCACGAGATCGGGGAAACTCGCGTGCAACGCTTTCACAAGCGGAAGCGTGATAGTGTGTTCCCCGCCCAACGCCAACAAGCGTCCACCTTTCGCATGGATAATCGATGCCGCCTGCTCCATTAAATCGAGAGAAGAATCGAGTAATTGACCTGCAATATCGAGATCACCGAGATCGCTGAAAGGCTGATCTTCCAGATCCATATCAAGAAAAGGGGAATAGGTCTCAATGGAATCGGAAGCCATTCGTATGGCATTCGGAGCAATATCGGAGCCGCTCCGATACGTAGACGTCACATCGAGCGGACATCCGAGAATGGCAGGTCGCCCTGGAAGTATTTCCCGAGCGGATGAGGCGAGAAACTGAACGTTATGCATGTGCTGTGAATTGCCTCCGAATCGAGGGAGTTTGCTGAAAGAGTGGAAGCCTTTGTAGCGAGAATTCCCTCTCAGGTCAAGACTTTACAGCGAAGAAGGGTAAGCATTCGGTTTTGGGAAGACCGATAGTCGAACAGTCATTGTGAGGCAATGAAAAGGATTTGTGGTGCCGTCACATCACTATGCTTCTCGGAACGACAACATTTGAAGGTCTGGGCACACCCGCGCGTGTGCCCAGACTCGACTTTGCTACAGCCTCCAAACGAATCGATCCGATCCCCTAGAGAAGCTGGCGTACAAAATTCGGCAGTGCCAGAGCCGCATGATGGACGTCCGCGTTATAGTACCGCAGCTCTTTGGTTGAAACTCCGGTACGAGGCAGACTCGTCAAAATATCTATAGATTCCGAACAGAATGTGAAAGACCACATGCCTCCCGGATATGAAGGAATCACAGTAAGATACGGATTAGCCTTGTCTTGTCCGAAAACGTTCCGCAATTTCTTCACGGACTCGGAAAATACGTCAGCCATAAAAAGGGGGCTTTCGGTCTGGAGCACCGCTGCACCCGTTTTTTTGAGGCTTTTCCTTATGTTTTCGTAAAAAGGAACCTCGTACAAGGTAACCCCGGGACCGACCGGATCAGTGGAGTCCACCAACACGAGATCAAATTCCTCGTCAAACCGGCTTATGAATGCGGCACCATCCTCATTGAGCACTTTCACCCGCGGGTCGTTCAATCCTGCTGACAATGCAGGAAAATATTCTCTGCATGAGGACACCACCAGAGGATCTATTTCACACAGAATGACGGATTCCACGGAAGGATATTTCACTATTTCGGTTACCGCTCCCGCGTCTCCTCCACCGATGATCACGACTTTTCGAGCATCGCCAATCAAGGACATAGCGGGATGAACCAGCATTTCATGGTAGATGAACGTGTCCTTTTCGGTGACCATAAAGCAGCCGTTCAAAATGAGCACTCTGCCCATAATGTCGGTCTCGAAAATCTCTACCCGTTGGAACTCACTTGTCTCGTCGAACAACTTACGTGAATATCGGACCGAAAATGCCGTGGTGTCATTGTAAGCTTCGGTAAACCAATTCTTTTCATTTAGGGACATAGCACCACCGCCGCGAAGACAGCACCCACCCGCTTGACCGTGTGAGTGGCAGATATGCTTTTGATCTCCCGAATCTTGAGACCGCGAATTACTTCCATTCCTTCACGGACCATTTCCCTGCATGCCTCCTCACAAATCGCAGCATCACCGAATCGGGAGCATTCCATGATTAACCCTGCGCTGGTCGGGTCGTCCGGTATACCTACAGCGACGGAGGCGGATATTACCGCTCCGGGTTCGTATGCTACCAGCTCGCCGTACGCGAGGGGGACCATCGATCCTTGCGGCAACAGGTAGGGTTCGATTTCTTCCGCTGCAGGTGGAAGAATGCTGCTCAACTTGATCAGATTCGTATTGCCGACTTTGGCGTCGAGCAGAGCGGCATCAAATGCATTGAGTCCAGTGGTCGCATCTCCTGCACCGGATGTTAAAAAGAAATGTCTGGGAAGCGGGCCGAACATTGAATAAACCTCCTGAAATAGAAACACGGGTATGTATACTCATTGCCGGCATTCTTGCACGCATTCTCAAAGCCCCTTTGAGCAGACCGACCGTCTGCTTCCGAAATCATCACGATAATCGGACATCATGCCGGACGCCGGTATACGCACCGCAGATCGGAATGGAATTCTGGAATTTGAATCCAAAGCATTCCTACAGTCAACATTCCGGTATCCGGTGCGAACCCTGTAAGCGGAAGGTACAGGAAAACACTTGAGATCGCAATTCCTGACGTCTCAACTGCAACTTTTTTTGGAGGAGATTCTCGTTATAGCAATGATCAAAGTTAATGTCCGATTGAAGCTCATGACTATTAATGGGTGCCGGCCTCCGTGCCGGCACATCTTCCATACGATCAACGATATCGATTGAATGCACCGGCAGAGACACCGGTTTCCACCAATAGGTTACATTTGAGAGCGGGAAAGACTGAGCACTCTCCCGAAGGGTAGTTGAGATTACCACGCGTTTCTCAGCCGTGAGATGTCACCATATACGGTTTATACAGATTAAATGCTGGGATGGGACTATTTCCCGGAGGCGTCTCTTTCGCACTGCTGGATGATTTCTCCCTTGATCTGTTCAAGTTCATCTCGTATCGCCTCACGGCTTCCGTGAATGAACATTTCTGCTTTTGCAAGGCGATCCTGCAAAACCTGAATCTTCGGGAGCATGAAGAACATACCAAAACCTGCCAATCCTACCAAAAGGACCAGGTTGAAAATTTGAATGATCCATATCCAGACGGAAGTTCTCGCCTCGGCTCTTGGACCGGAAGAGCTGGTTCGCGCAGGGGGAGGGGGTTCGGTCGAGTCTCCACGTGATTGAGTCACGGCCGCAGGCCGACTCGTCTGTTCCCTAGCGGTTGTATCCATAGGAGCAGATGATGTTTGTTGAGCAGGGTGGAGGTCCGCAGCGATCTTGATGGGTATTTTGTTGACGTCCCGAACGCGGCCCCCCTGATACACTTTAATGGTGATCTCTTTTCCATCGAGTCTCGCGTATTCGTTCGCGGTGGGTTCGGGAATCAGCACGATGAAAATTCCGGAATCGGCAGAGACGTTGAACTTGTCCCAGTTCTCTCGCGGAATCTTCGTCTGTTCGGGTTTTCTGATAATTTGAAAATACAGGAGACCTTTTTCCGGAAGCTCGACGCCGAGAACCTGATCCAGACCCGAGCGGTTATCTACATTAAGGATCTCGCCTTTCTTGAAATTATTCTCGTTGAATACGATGACACTCTTATCAATGTTCAGGGAGACATCCCTGCCTGTACCCATATTCACAGTTCTGGACTTTTCTGCGACAGATTCGGAGGAAACGAGAGGCTGGTCATCGAGGGTCATTGTGAAGAAATCGCTCACCGGCTTGTCCCCGAACAGACTTCGAGTCGTAGTTTTATCAACGAGCTTGAATCCGAGGGACTTTATAATTGAATCCTGAAAGACTCGGGTCTCGGGGTTATACAACGGACCGGCAAAGCGGACCGGTTTGGTCGGTTGATTGTTGGAATCAATCCATTCAAGCTCGATAAGCCCGACATTTCGAATAAGGTTCCTATTATTGGGATTGAGCGTCAGGCTAAACGATTTGAATCTCTCTTGGGGGTCTACTTTCTTGATGAGTACTTCCTTGTTCTTGATGGTCACCGTGACCTTCGGAACGAAATTTCCTTGAGCGTCACGCAGTCCGTATGTCTCCCCGGCGGCGGACAGAGGAACCAAGAACAGACCGAAAACGGCGAGTAGAATCACTAAATGGGTCTTGAGACCGTACAAATATCGGATGGGTTTTTCGTTCATTATTTCTGTAAAAAAGTGAAATCTGCCCGGAAAATAAAGATTTTTCCTAGACTTGCGGTATTTTACCAGCGAAACACAGGAAAATCAATCAATAAGTTTGAAGCAACGCCAGTGTTTTAAATATAATGTGTATCCACGTAAATCAAACCAAAGAGGGAGAGCCTCGAATGAATCCGAATAAACGCCCGATTTCCGAAAGATCCGCAACCATACCGCCATTCCTTGTTATGGATGTTTTGGAACGGGCTATGGAGATGGATGGAAATATCATACATCTGGAAGTGGGAGAGCCCGATTTCGATACCCCGCCCAATATCGTTGAAGCCGGCATTGCTGCTCTGCGCGCCGGAAAAACCCATTACACATCCAGCATTGGAATTCCACAGCTTCGTCAGGCAGTTGCTCGTCATTACGGGCGCACGTACAACGTTGAGGTCGACCCGGCAGATGTGATCGTAACGTCCGGGTCGTCGCCGGCAATATTTCTCGCTCTTGCGGCACTGCTCGACCCGGGATCTGAAATCATTGTTTCAGATCCGCATTATGCCTGTTATCCTAATTTCATCCGATTTCTCGGAGGTGTCCCGGTCTTTGTTCCCGCAGCTCCTGAAGAGGGATTCCAGATGAAATCCGAGGATGTTGCACGGGCTATTACGAACAGGACCCGTGCGATTCTTGTCAATTCGCCTTCCAACCCGTGTGGAACCTTGATGAGTCCGGAAAGAATGAAAAAGCTCGCGGAACTGAACATTCCGATACTCTCGGATGAGATTTATCATGGCCTGGTGTACGAGGACACGGAGCATTCCGTACTGGAATTTACGAGGAACGCCTTTGTGGTCAACGGGTTCTCCAAATTGTATGCCATGACAGGCTGGCGTCTCGGGTATCTGATCGCGTTGCCGGAGTACTTGCGACCCATACAAAAGATGAGTCAAAACTTCTTCATAAGTGCTGCGGACTTCGTGCAGTGGGCCGGAGTGGAAGCTCTGAACAATACGTCAGAGGAAATTGGAAAGATGAAAGAAATCTTCAACCAGCGGAGATTGGCCATGATTCCACGCCTGAAAAGCATGGGATTCGACATAAAAGTGGATCCTACGGCGGCTTTTTACGTACTCGCAGATGCACGACGTTTTGCGTCCGACTCATACACGTTCGCTTTTGAGATACTCGAGGATGCAGGGGTGGGAGTAGCTCCGGGAATAGACTTCGGAGAAAACGCAGAAGGTTTCATCCGCTTCTCCTATACGAACTCATTGGAAAACATCAAAACAGGGCTGGACAAAATCGAGTTGTACCTGAGACAACGCTTCGGCCCCATAACACGGGAAAGAGTTCCCACCGCAGGTTAACCGTGAAGACAATCAGAGTTTTTATCTCTCCCGACGAGATTGGTGAATCAATCGTCTCTTTCTCCGAAAAGAATTCGAAGTACCTGAAAAACGTTCTCCGTATGAAAACGGGTGACGAGGTGAAGGTCTTCGACGGGACTCGTGAGTATGCGATAAGGCTGACGACGCTCCATCGTAACTCCGTGAGCGGAATTATATGCGACACCCAGTGCGTCGAGTGCGATCAACCGGACATTACCCTCGCGTTCGGCTGCATCAGGCCCGGTCCGATGCAAGAAATTCTGAGGCACTGCACAGAGTTGGGCGTGTCTCGTTTCGTTCCACTCCTGACCGCCCACTGCAGCAGAAAACCGTCCGAAAAAAAGGAGCGGTGGGAATCAACCGTTTCTGGAGCTTCGGCTCAGTCCGGGAGAAGCACCGTGCCCGCCGTCACTGAACCGGTTCTTCTCAAAATATTTCTCGATTCACTGCAGGGGAACGACACGCGTCTTCTCCTGTCCACGAGTACGAATGCCGCTCCATTCTGGAGCATTGTGGATGCACCTCTGGAAAGAATTACCCTGCTCACCGGACCAGAAGGAGGATTTCAACCGGCGGAGGAGGATCTTGCCGCACAAAAGGGCTTTCGTGCCGTGAGCTTGGGCAGTGGAATCCTCCGGGCGGAAACGGCGGCCATTGTTGCTGTTGGAGCCGTTGTGCTGAGACGCGAGTTTCTCCGGAAGTCCTGCGAATCGATCACATTTTGATTCTCTTGAGAATTCATGTACATATATCCTACTGATCTGTTGATTGACGCTGCCTCGGGATCATGGTAAATTTTCCTTTAGTTTTGATCCGGCCGATTCTCTCAAGAGAACGACTACAGCAAAGGTGTGAGCACCCAGAAACTGGGGCCGAAGCACGTACGGTCGAGCAGGAAGCTCATCATAGAGGTTGCGGATGGCGACAATCGACATGAACGACTTGAACTCAACGGAAGACTTGCCGTCTGAGGAACAAGAGAGCTTTCTTCCTGCTTTCCCCTGCGGTAAAGCAATACTTCACGCGCTCCCCGAAATGATTCCCACACCTGATCTCGGGAAAAAAGATTTTATAACATGGGTGGACTCTACCTTGGAAAACCCGGATGAAATCTGGGAGAACCACGGGTTGTCGGATAATCGTTTTTTTCATTATGTGAGCTACCTCGAAACACGGGGCACTGTCCCGGCTTTTGCCGTAGAAATCTGCACAGTGGAAGACCCCGAGACAACCGAGTTTTGCCTGCTGTTAAAACAGTCGGATCTGAATGAGATTCGAAACGGCAAGAACGTCTACTGCATGGCCAAGGAATGGGAGCGGGAGAAATTTGTCCGGGAAATGAACGACCGCGCCCTTACCAAATATGACGAAGAGAATCTGGACGAGGCTCGAGAGCTGATAGATACCGCAATTCATTTAAGCGGAAACGGAAGCGCGTACCTATTCAATAATCGCGGCCTTATTTCATGGAAGATGGGCAAGATAGCCCAGGCAAAAAAAGATTTTATCGAATCGATCAAACTTGATGAAGGCAACGGGGATCCGTACTTCAACATCGGTTTGATCTATTTTGACGAATCGGACTACCCGCGTGCCCTCTACTATTTGCTGAGAGCAGTCGAAATAAACCCGGTGGATAGCCAGTTTTTGACGGAATTGGCGCATCTGTACCTGGAAATGGGTCGTGAAGAAGAAGCAATGCGCTTGTTTCAGGAAGCCTTCAAAAGCAATCCCAGCGACCCGCAGGTGGATTTTCATCTCGGCTATTATTTTCTCTACAAGAAGCACGAGCCTCGATGCGCCGTGAAGCATTTTGACAATGGGCTGCAAAAAGATCCTCAAGACCAGTTTGCACTCGCAGATCTGGCCGTGGCACACTGGATACTGGGGAATCGTAAGAAATCGTTGAAAATTCATAAAATACTGTGCAAGCATAATAGATTGATGCCGTATGCAATAAGCCGCCTTGTTTATTTAAATATGGAAATGGGAGATTACGAGGCAGCGCTGAATTATTATCAGGAAGCCCTAAGCCAAAATGAGCCTTTTGAGCCGGAATGGTTGCATTACAACGCCGCGTTGGTGTATGCAAAAACAGGTCGCCCGAGGCAAGCTCTGGATACTTTACATCTTGCAGTGCGAGCCGGAGGGGAAGCCGTGGTGGAAAGAGCCATGTCGGAAAAGGCGCTTCAGGACCTCAAGCGTATTCCGGATTTTAAGAAGATTATCCGGCTCACTTCCAAACGCAAGAACAGATAAGCTAAAAGCGGCGACACCGGATTATTGACAGTGAGAGTGGCACTTAAAGGACTTGTCGGTTCCTGTGGCAGGCGGGGAATCCTTCCATACAGTCTTTAACGGATACCGATTTCCTGATGAGCCTCACCGTAATGCCAGGTTCTTACAGAGAGTTATCGGCATCCGGCCGAGCCGAACGCAATAAAACACGAAGGACGCGCCAGTAATGGAGCGGGACTCACAGTCCCTTAGGGAAGATCTCTATCGGGTGATTCAGCACTATTCCGACTTGGCTTCACTCGCCAAGAAAGGTGAGATCAATCCTCTCGGCCAAATTGGAAAAATCCTCAAAAACACAGCACCTTATCTCCTTCTCATCATAAAAGACTATCTTCCTCAGCTAGAACGCCACGAAATCACCTTCTATGAAATGCTGTTCCAGATAATAAGTGAGGCGCAGCGATTTCCCGATCAACAGGTTCTTCTCGACAGTCGTAATGAAATCCAGAAAGCAGAACATGCGGGCCGTATTTTTCTCTACGCTGTAAAATGGCTGGATGCGCAATCGAATCTCAGGCCGTCACTTCAAGATATTGATGTTATGGCTCAGAAGCTTCAGGGGCTGAACGATAAGTACAAGAAGCGGTATTGTTTCATCGACGAGGAAACGACGACGCTTATTCCCTGCTTTTTTCTACGGGAGGAGACCGAATCTCATGAGAACAGCCTCGGGCGTTTGGCCGATTTGGTGCGTCGCGCGATTCTGGAACTGCACCATTTGATGATCGACCACGAACCGGAGCGAAAATCGTTTCTTTCCATTTTCCGGACCACTAATCATGCTCGCGAAGAAGCGGAAAACGATCTGGTGCAGCTTGCGTGGTTTCTCTTCCGTTGTGGTTTCGCTGTCAATCGCATAGCCACGGGTTACTATAAGGACGCTTTATCTAATTTCCTGAATGAAAGGATATTGATTCATCTCGCCAAGACAGGGAAAAGCCTGGACACCATCCAAGGAATTTCCAACCATTTGTGGCTCGCATGCTTAATGGAATTTAGCACGTTCTTCGAAATTGCTAACGATTACGTGGATCTCAATGATCTCAAAGAAGTAAATAAGCATATTAGGATGATAAAGGGCAGGAATCGGCGAGGTGGGAACCTCCTTGAGAGAATGACCGAACTGCTGCAACTTTACGCAGATCATCCCAATGGCAAGCTTCCGGCGAGCTTTCTCCTCTATCGCTATTACGCGTCGTTTGGAGACTATCACGGGGATCGAAGGTTGGATGACCGAGCCCGTGCCCTCAAAGCAGTCGAATTGTACAAACCTCTGCTCGATCGTTCGGAAATCGAGAAGAAGGCTGCAGAAGGACTCCAGGAATCGAGCAAGTGCTTCAGTTCCAAGACCCAGGACGAAATGGCGGGACTTTTCAAACTGATCATGGATTCTCTCGAGAATCCTGCATCGATAAAAGGCAAGAAGGTCAAAGTCCTCGGTGACATATCCTCAGGCGCTATGGGCTCGGTGAGTGTCGGGATTTACCGCAATCAAATCGTAGCGCTCAAGCGGGTTCGTGCGCAGATTTCCTCCGCTCTGGGGGATCCGGAGGCACTCCTGGATTATGAATCTAAGATTCATGCACGGGTCCAAGTGCCGGAACCGCATGCCTGCGTGGTCGATTATTACGGTCTTATCGAACAGGACAATGAAAAGATCATGGTAAACGGCTACCATCCGAACGATAATCTCACGCAACTCGTTGAAAGGAATTGGCTGGAAAAGTACAAGCCACCATTTAATATCGAAAGCAAATTGAACCTTGCAGTCCTGGAAATCATTGTGAATCAGCTCTTGGATTGCCTGCGCTTTTTCAGACTCAAGGGGGTTGTCCATCGGGATCTGAAGACAGACAATATCCTGTACATGGTAGACGAAAATGAACGTCTGAATCGCATCAAAGTCATCGATTTCGGAGTGGCTTTGGCTATCGGAGCGGGAGCAATAGAGGACCTGTTTAAAGGAAAAGTGGTCGGAACCTTTGCCTATATGGCTCCGGAGCAGGCAAAAGGCAAGAGCGTCTTTCAATCCGATCTCTATAGTGTCGGGGCAATATTCACGGTGCTCCTCACGGGGAAACTTCCCATGGTGTTTCCAAAAACCAAGACCCGGCAGGATTTGGTGCGACAGATTCTCAGAATTGAAAAAGAGCCTCGCCCGAGACTCACCGATTTGAATCCGTTCTTGAAGAAGAACACGACCCTGGAGCATATTGCCGCCACCGTGGAGAACATGCTGGATCTCGATCCCATGAGAAGACCGAACCTTGAAGAAGTGCAGGAGGCGTTCGACGGAGTCTTCCAGCACATAGGACAGGAAAAGCATACACTCAGCATTTATTATCATCGCGGATGACCTGCACCGTATTCCGCGCACTGGTGTTCCCATGAAATTTATACGAATGTGCTGTCTCGTGCTTGTACTAACGAGCGGAATGGCTGGAACTGCCGAATTCTCGCAGGCTTCCCCCGCGTGCTCGGATTTGATCGAAACCATTAGACAAGTGAATTATCGAAATCTCGGATTACAGTATCTCCTGGCGTACTACACTGAAATTGCGTCCTGCTCGACGCCGGAAGGAGAAGCGTACTGTTTCGAATGCGAGACCGATCTTGTAAAAACTCAATTGCTGGTAATGAAACCATTCTTCGGAAATACTCTTTCCTGGAGCGAAACTGCTTGCCCTTGCCCTACCCAATAGCTCAATCAAAGCATTAAGATCTGGGGAACCTTTCTTAAATGGATCATGCCCTTGCTGCGATCCGCGTTGAAAGTGCTCGGTTTATCAACTACATACGTAGCCTTGCCTTTGCGAGTGCAGCCAGTGTAGGGGCAGGTCTCGTGCCTGCCCTTCGCGAAATGACCGGCACGGAGGCCGGTCACTACCGGGGCACCCATCCCGCGTTTCGCGGGACCCCTACCCATCCGCATTGCCCCGGCCAGAAGCGTGGTTACGAGGAGCGTTTCCCAGAGTTCTTATTGCTTCGATTGGGTATCCATAATTACCCTGCCAGGGTTTCTTTTTCGATTTCTTCGAGCTGCTGGTGCAGTTCTTCCCAGCGGGCCTCCAGATCTTTTATCTCTTTTGAGAGAGCGGGATCTTCTTCCAAGAGAGGCCGGATCTTTTCTTTCTTCTCATACAGGGACGGGTCAGCGAGAAGCGTTTCAATTTCACGTTTCCGCGTTTCTTTTTTCTCCAGGGCCTTTTCTATGCGTTGAATCTCTTGTTTGATCGGACCTTGTTTTCTGAACAGGGAGATTCTGGCCTGAGCGTCCCGCCTTCGCTTATCCTTTCGGGACTCCTTCTGATCCGAATCCTCTTGCTGGATAAGATCAGGGGCAGGTTTCGTCGTTTCCGGGATCGGATTCTCTTCTGCGGCCATGAGTGTTTTCTTGTATTGATAATCTTCATAGTTGCCGATGAAGTACTCTTGAGATCCCTTCTCGATTTCAAGTATCCCTGTACAAATCGCGTTCATGAGTCGCCGATCGTGGGTGATCAGTATCAGAGTGCCGTCGAATTTCGACAGACCTTGTTCGAGAATTTCGCACGAAGAAATATCCAGGTGATTCGTAGGCTCGTCCATGAGCAACAGGTTCGGAGGAGACAGCAGTATTCGCGTGAGCGCTAGTCGGCTTTTTTCCCCTCCCGAGAGCACTTTGACCTTCTTGTACACGTCGTCACCGGAAAACAGGAATGCTCCCAATAAATTTCTGACCTCCTGCTCAGTGATCCCCGGAGAGGCTGAATAGGCTTCTTCGAGAACACTTCTCTCGGAAGCCAGCGCTTCGGATTGATGCTGCGCAAAATAACCGGGTTTGACGTTATGGCCGTATTTAACGATTCCATCGTCATGGGAGATAACACCTGCAATGATCTTCATGAGCGTTGATTTTCCCGCACCATTCGGGCCTACAAGGCCGATTCGATCTCCTCGTTCAATATTGATATTGAACCCGTTGTAAACGGTTTTCTCTCCATAGCGTTTCACCAGTCCGGATATCTCGAGGGCTCTCCGACCGGATGGAGGCGGTTGAGGAAAGGTGAATTTAAGGGTTCTTGCCTGGGCAGGGGGTTCGACGGTCTCGAGTTTTTCCAGCATTTTCACACGGCTCTGGGCTCGGCTCGCCGTGCGGGCCTTTACGCGATTCTGATCGATAAACTTCTGAATACGCTTGATCTTTTCCTGCTGGTTTTTGTACGCGGCGACAATCACATCTTCCTGCATAGCCCTGGTACGCTCGTATTGGTCGTAATTGCCCGTATACACGGATACTTTGCCTCTATCGACCTCCACAATACGCGTGACCAGTCGGTTGAGAAATGCCCGGTCATGAGAAACCAGAAGCAGTGCGCCTCTGAAATTACTGAGATATTCCTCTACCCAGAGAAGACTCTCCAAATCCAAGTGGTTCGTGGGCTCGTCGAGAAGCAGAATGTCCGGCTCTGAAAGCAGGATTTTAGCCAGAGCGACCCTCATTCTCCAACCGCCTGAAAATTCGCTCCACCGGCGGTTTACGTCAGCCGGGTCAAACCCCAATCCTGCCAAAACCTTATGTGCCCGTGCTTCCAGCGTATAGCCTCCAAAGCTCTCGAAAGCATGCTGGAGCTTACCGTGCTCCTCAATAAGCGCATCTGCATTGCTGCTTTCTTCCGAAAGGCGAGACATCTCTCTTTCGAGCTCTTTGAGGCGGTCGCGAATCTGTTTTACCTGATCCGAGACATTCATCACTTCCTGCAGAATGGGGCCGTCACTGCCTTCGACAAGTTCCTGATGAAGTATTCCCATCCTGATACGTTTTTCTATGGAAACTTCGCCTTCATCCGGCACGAGGACACCCTCCATCATGCCGAGAATGGTGGATTTCCCTGCACCATTGGGACCGACTATTCCCGCGCGGTCGCCGCGATGAATGCTCAAACTCACGTCCCGAAACAGGGGTCTGCCATGAAAAAATTTCGCTACATTGCTTAAGAAAATCAATACGGTAACTCCTGGAGCGCTAGGCTGTTCTTCCGACCGATTATAGCGTGTTCCGCTCTCTCTCCCAAGTCCCCCGAACTGGCAATGATTTGTGGAAAAGACCGGAAGAGAGTATAGTCCCTCGTTATGATTCGGTCTTGATGCGGAATCAAATCAACATAATACGCCCGGTTTGTTCAGGAATGATACCCAACGATCGGACATTCAAGACTTTAACGCGCCTGGTGGGAAAAGCAATAGGCGATTTCAACCTGATTGAAGATCAGGATCGAGTATTGGTAGCGCTCTCAGGGGGCAAGGATTCCTGGTCGCTCCTGTACGCGTTGTCACACTTACAGCGCAAGGCCCCTATCAAGTTCGAACTGGCCGCTATTACCATTCATCCCGGCCGGGATGCTTTCGACGTCACACGGATCCAGGAGCAACTGGCGAGAAGCGGAATACAGTACAATGTAGTGCAAGGGCATATCATAGACATCGTCAACGAGAACCTGAGTGCCGGGACAAACCCGTGCTCGTTTTGTTCGAGGTTGCGACGCGGCATGCTTTACAGCTATGCAGCGAGAGAAGGCTGGAACAAGATCGCTCTGGGGCATCATCGTGACGATTTTGTCGAAACATTGATGCTCAATTTGTTTTTTAACGGCACAGTAAAAGGGATGAGCCCGAAGCTTCATGCGGATGATTGCCAGAATACCGTAATACGGCCTCTGGTATATGTGAAGGAAGATATGACCGGAGTATGCGCAGCTCGCCTGGGCGTTCCCATCCTGGGGTGTTCCTGCACGTACCAGGGAATGAGCGGCTCTCGTAGGCACTGGGTCAAATCGCTGCTTCATGAAATAGAAAAAGAAGTCCCAACAGCAAAATCAAGCATGCTCTCGGCAATGGGGAGAGTACTCCCGCGGCATTTATTCCCGCTGCAAAAAAACAACGAGTGGCAGGAACTCGACTGACCCGTTGTTCTGTTCACAGGCTGCAGTTTGAAAAAACATCATGTCTCCTGTACGGAATTCATCACGGTATTGTCAGAAGTTCGAGTTTGAAACGATTTAGAGAACAGCGTCCTCAGTCCTCTTCCCTGGTGAGTCGGAAAAGTGTATTGTTAAAAGATTCGAATCGCCCCCCATGGGCAGACGCAGGCTTTGCCAGAATGTTTACCGGAATAATTGAAGCCAGAGGAGAAGTGAGATCAATCGAACCGGGTCGAGGGTTTGTACGGATTCGTATATGCTCGAATCTCGATCTCTCCGACGTGAAGAAAGGAGATTCGATTTCTGTGGATGGCGCATGCCTCACTGCCACCAAGATTGAGCCCGGTCGCAACGAATTTTCTGCAGACGTTTCCCCTGAGACCCTGGGGGTGACAACGCTTTCTTCTCTCAAGCCCGGTGCAACTGTGAACCTGGAAAAGGCTTTGCGTTTCGATTCGCGACTTGGAGGACACCTTGTCGCCGGCCATGTGGATTGCGTAGGAAAGCTTGTGGACAAAAGGGTTGCCGGTGAAGGATGGCTCCTTGGGTTCGAGGTGGATTCGGGCAAGTACCTGGTGCCGAAAGGTAGCGTTGCAGTGGACGGAGTGAGTTTGACCGTGAATCAGGTCCAGGACAGGCGATTCTGGGTCATGATCATTCCTCATACTTCGGGCCTCACAGGGTTGACCGACAAAAAGATCAATGCTACCGTCAATATTGAATATGACCTTATCGGAAAATACGTTGAAAAATTCATTCTAGCCCGAGGAGATTCCTCCGGCGTTAACGAGACTATACTCAAAGAACATGGTTTTATCTGAAGGAGGAGCCTTTCATGGGCGTGCTGGTGGGAACAGAAGAAGCAATTGAGGAAATAAAGAAGGGGCGGATGGTCATTCTCATCGATGATGAAGATCGCGAGAATGAGGGCGACCTCACAATGGCTGCGGAAAAAATTACCCCCGAAGCAGTCAATTTCATGACTAAATACGGGCGTGGCCTGCTTTGCCTTTCCATGACCCCCGACAAAATTGAATCTCTCGAATTACCGATGATGGTAAGTAACAATCAATCCCGCTACGGAACGGCATTCACCGTGTCGATAGAAGCCACGAGAGGCGTCACAACCGGGATTTCCGCTCATGATCGTGCAGTCACTATTCTCAGCGCTGTGGACGAAGATGCGACCGCGAAAGACGTAATTTCGCCGGGCCATATATTTCCTCTGAGAGCACGGCGGGGAGGCGTTCTGGTCCGAGCAGGGCAGACCGAAGGAAGCGTGGATTTGGCTCGATTGGCAGGATGCATTCCTGCAGGTGTGATCTGCGAAGTGATGAACGACGACGGCACTATGGCACGTCTGCCTGACTTAGTCACTATCGCGGAACATCACGGGATCAAGATTTGCACAATCAAGGACTTGATTCAGTATCGTATGCGCAACGAAAGGCTTGTTCGACGAGGCGCTGAAACAATCCTTCCCACGGACGCCGGTGGCGACTTCCGCCTGATCGTGTATGAGAACGATGTGGACAAGCTCAATCACGTTGCATTGGTCAAAGGGGAAATCGATCCCGACGAGGCGGTCCTTGTGCGCGTGCATTCAGAATGCCTGACCGGCGACGTTTTCGGCTCAAGGCGCTGTGACTGCGGTCCTCAGCTTGAGACGGCAATACGCATGGTGGAGGACGAGGGCAAGGGGGTCATCCTGTACATGCAGCAGGAAGGCCGAGGAATAGGGCTTCTCAACAAAATTAAAGCATATGCTCTTCAGGATCAGGGGTGCGATACCGTGGAAGCCAACCTGAGGCTTGGATTCAAACCTGATTTAAGAGACTATGGCATTGGCGCTCAAATGCTTGCAGATCTGGGAATCCGCAAAATGCGGCTCATGACCAACAACCCGACCAAAATAGTAGGGTTGGAAGGCTATGGTCTGGAAGTAGTGGAACAGGTTCCTATCTTTGTGGAACCGTGCTCTACGAATCTGCGGTACCTGAGAACCAAGAAAGAGAAGATGGGGCATCTTTACGAACTGAAGCTCTAATGCTCCGAGAATACGTGTGTAACCCGGGAGAAGAGCAACGCTCTCCCGGTGAATCATCGTTCCTCCTTTTTAGGGAGTTCTGCTAAAGAAAATACGCCGCGTGAGGCTTCTCGACGGCCCGGATCTTCCCCTCTTGATGAGGCTATTTCGGGCTCCCGCGGCTGGTTCGTCTTATGTACGGAGGTTTTATGAGCAAAACCCTGGAAGGCGGTTTTAATGCTGCCGGACTGAAGGCCGCCCTGGTGGCCAGCAGGTTTAACGATTTTATTGTATCCAGATTGATTTCCGGCGCAATAGACGCTCTGGTGCGTCATGGGGCATCGGAAAACGATGTGACGATTGTGCGTGTACCTGGTGCTTTCGAGATTCCTCAGACCGTTTCCGCTGCTGTGCGCTCCGGGAATTACGATATGGTGATCGCATTGGGTGCGGTAATTCGCGGCTCAACGCCCCATTTTGACTACATTGCCGCAGAAGTCGCCAAGGGCGTAGCCCACGTCTCTCTTGAAGCTGGAATCGCGGTGAGCTTCGGAGTGCTGACAACGGACACTCTCGAGCAGGCAATAGAAAGAGCCGGTTCAAAAGCGGGCAATAAGGGAGCGGAAGCTGCTATGTCCGCAATAGAAATGGCTAATCTTCTCAAACAAATATAAATGAGATCGGACTGACGTTCCTATCCAGTGCCTTCCAGACGTAAAACCAGAGAATTTGTGCTGCAAGTCTTATTCGCAGCGGATGCCAGAAACCAGGACCCCATAGAAGTCCTGGAATTCCTGGAGACTCATTTTTCATCTCACGAAGATGAAGAACTGAAGATGCATCGCGTTGCCAAGGAATTTGCCCGTGAACTGATCGATGCGGTATCACGGGAGAAAACCCTCATCGATGAACTCATCTCCAAGCTTTCCCACAATTGGAAGCTCCATCGGATCAATCGGGTGGATAGAAATATTCTGCGCATGGCGATTGCAGAAATGACAAATTTTCCCCTGATCCCCGGACGCGTCATATTGAATGAAGCGATTGAAATCGGGAAAAAATTTGGTGCCGACAATTCTCCTGCATTCATCAACGGAATTTTGGATCGTATTCATATGCTTGAACCACGCCCCACATCTGCATCGGAATTGCAGAGATCTCTCACAGAGCTTGACCAAACCGAGTCAACAGATTAGAATCAGTATAATTAATAAGACTTGAATCTTACGGGTCCGTTGCGGTACGGGAACAACGATGATCAAAACACGACAACTCGGCTTCTTAAGGCCTGTTTCCCGGATATTCCGGGCTTCAGGCCACGGGTACTGCTGTTTTCTCGTCATGATTCTCGTACTGGTGTTTGGCTGTTCCGTCACTTTCGGAGCCCCTCCTCAAAAACCTCAACCGCAGCGGAACAATCAGGAAGAAGTAGCAGCTCCGCCGGGAACTATTGGGGATTCGGGTTATGTGGTGCCTATCCCGGAGATCAAGATGCGAAGTATCATCGGCGGGCCCCCTCGAAAAACTCCTCCTCCCGAGCGTCCGGCTGCCCCTGAATCGAGTGAACCGGCGCGTCCGGAAAAGCAGATTGACTCCCCTGTTTCGGAGGGTCCGGTAGCTGTTCCTCCAGCCGAGAAATTAACACCACCCCCTGTCACGCGTGAGAAACCGGCAGAAGCGACTGCTGCTCCAAAACCGCAGCCGCCTGTCGAACGCCAACGTGAGCCCGTCCACATCCCTGAAAGCCCTCAATCAGCACCTGCAGAACCGGTTGAATCACCGTCGACGTCGCCTGAATCGACACGACTGCCTTTTGAGCCTTCGGTTCGTCAACCTCGGGAATCGGGGCCGGTAAGAATGCCTCGTGAAGTGCCGCATACCGAGCAACGTCAGGAAGAAAAGGAATTGGATGACGAGGAAGCCCCGCCAATATCGACGCCACAGGCTCCTGAAGAAATCATGACAGCTCCAGCACCGAAGAAGGAGATCTTGAAAAAGAGAACCGAACCTCTTCATGTGCCTGCACTCATGGAAAATAGGCCTGCAAAGAATCCTCTGACCACAATTCCCATTGAAAGGATGCGCGTCAAAGAAGGCGATTCAGAAAGCGCCATTAGCCTGGATTCACGCAAGGAACCGGAAACCCTTCCCGATCCTGAGCCTGCCTCAACAGAACCGGCTCATCCGGAACCGCCACCTATAAAACAGATGGAACAATTGCCGGCCAAACAGCCGGAACCTTCACCGGTCAAACAACCGGAACCACCGAAAGAATCCGTTCCTCCCTCACCAGCCGTTCAGCCCGAGGAGCAAAAGGAAACTGCTCCCAGGGAGACACTCCCTCAACCGGAAGAACCTGTTCCTGCAGTTGTCGGCAAGGAGGAACCCATTCGTTCTCCTTTGGATTCAGATGCCGGTAATGGGCGGGAAGTAAGGGAATACCTGAAGAAAACAGCCCCGATTCTTGAGGAAGTCTCACTGCTTATGACGAGAGCTCCATCGTTGAGTCTTGCGGATTACGACCCCTCGGATCCCGGAGTTCCTCTCATTCCTCAAGAGCTGCTCCTGAAGATGGACAGCATGAAAAGGGAGCTTCAGATACTTGATTCGAAGACTTTCGCGATCATTCCACCGCCACAGTACTCCAAATTTCATGGATTGATTCGCGAAGCGATCACTCGCACGCATCAGGCCTGTGACGCAATCTATGCGTATCTCAAAGACAGTAATCCAGAGGACTTACAGAAAATTGAGGATTCTTTGGGAAAAGCACGCGAACTCATCCGACGCACACGGACTCCGGAGAGTTGATCGAAAACAAGAGTTGGGGAACCTTTTTTGTAAAGTTCCCCAAACCCTTCCAAAAAACTTTTAACACTTGTTAGGTCACAAAATCGATCCTCGCACTTCAATGCCCGAGATTTCCGCAATCTTCACGTTCACAATCCCGTTGATCGCAGTACCGCTCACCTGCACAGGGATGTAATTGTCGGTTCGCATGATGAAAGTACCGGTTTCTGCGTCAGGGGGAGATTCAGCTACTGCCGGTCGAATCGTACCGACAAATCGTTTGTAAAACGCGTGTTTTAGATCATTCGACAGAGAACGGAGCTCTTCGACTCGCCTGAGTGCCTCGGGTCCCGGGACACGGGGACGAAATTTGGCTGCAGGGGTTCCGGGCCGCGGGGAGAACGGGAACACATGGAGGTACGAGGCGCCCGATTGTTCAATGAGCGCCCTGGTCCTCGCGAAAGAACCGTCATCTTCTCCGGGGAATCCCACCATCACGTCAAGCCCTATGCATGCGTCTGGAACACCTGCCGCAATATTTCGGAAAAGATCGAGCAGCAGGGCTGTCCGATAAGGCCGTCCCATTCGTTGCAGGATGTAATCGTCACCGCTCTGTATGGGAATATGCAGGTGTTTGCAGATTCTTGGATGCCGACTCATAAGCTCCAGCAGCCGCGGAGTTATTTCCGGCGGTTCGAGAGAGCTCATTCTGAACCGGGTATTCTTGCACTCGGACAGAAGGTTTTCAAGCAACGGCTCTAGAGATAGTCGAGGAGTGAGATCACGGCCGTACAGCCCGAGATGTATGCCTGTGAGCACTATTTCCGCATATTCGGCCTTGTCCAGGGCTGCGGCGCGTTCTTGCACCAGGAGCGGCTGCATGCTCCGGGAAGGCCCGCGTGCTGTCGGCACAATGCAATAGGTGCAGTACTGAGAACATCCGTCCTGTATTTTCAGGAAAGTCCTTGAGCGGCCGCGGATGGCGGGCGATCCCAGATCACCGAATGTGAGGCAATGTGCGGCTCCCTTTTTCACAATGGACGACTCGGTGCCCATGATTGAATCGAGGTAATCGGAAAGATGGTCTTTTTCGTAGGTTCCCAGTACGGTGGTTCTCGAACCGTGTGCACCGGAAGCATTCACTTCTGCAAGACAACCAGTCACAACAAGGCGCGCGGCAGGAAATTCTTCAGCCAGGCGATTGACCATGCGTCGCGATTTGCCTTCAGCCCTGGCAGTAACACAACACGTATTCACCAGGACAAGATCAGGCTCTTTCTCCTCGGAATCTATGCTATATCCCTTCTGTTCCAGCAGGGCGGTCATGGCTGCCGCTTCGGCCTGGTTCACCTTGCACCCGAGCACGCGGATTATGGCTGTTTTATTTTTCCTGGAGCTTTCCATTTCTTCTGCGTTTTTGACATAGTAAATTATACATGCTATCAATCCGTTTAATAGCGGTCAATGGCCCTGATCGTAAGGAGGCGCTCCCCTTGAAATATCGCATATTCTTCATTCTCTTATTGACCGGGCTCCTGGGATGGACTGCGGCAGCCGCTTTGGAAAGCCCGGCAGAAGAAAGCACACCGCAGCAACCGGACCGTATATTCGATATGAAAATACCGGAAGGTTTCAGTTCGGAGGCTGTTGATGAGCCGGGAATCCTGAAATGGCGAAAAGGTTCGGGCGAAATCTATCTTATCACCGGTGATTTGTTCGGTGAATCCAGTGAGTCGCTTTTCAAAGTGCTCAAGACTGCCGCTGAAAAAAACAAATCCCTCAGCGAGCATAAGGTCCTGAAAATAAAAGGTGGTCGGGCTCTCATGTACAAGGAGACCATGCCCGAAGACAAATCGCGACTCACCTCATGGCATCTCATCGTAGTCACGAATAAGAAAATCGTTTACGTCGATTTCACTGCGCCCGCCGGAGAATTCAGCACCTATGCCGCGGATTTCCAGGCAGCCATCAATTCATTCAAATTGAAAGCATCATGATCCAGGTGATCCCGTGGAAAATTCCTCTCTTCAAGATAAGCTGCGTCACATCCCTTCGGTCGACAAGCTGCTCTCAGAGCCGCTGTTCCTTTTGCTTCTGACGAAATATTCGGATGAGATACTTAAGCGTACGATCAGAATAGCGTTGGATAATCTCCGCAAGGAGGTGCTTACGGGCTCCGCTTCAGAGGAGGATTTCACGGCGGAATCTCTTGCTCATAGAACTGAAGCAGTCCTGAACGCACGAATCGGCAGACGCTTGACCACCGTAATCAATGCTACAGGAGTGGTGGTCCATACGAATCTCGGGCGATCGCCTTTATCGCAGAGAGTCGCGGAAAGAATCGTGCAAGCTGCGGTTTCCTATTCGAATTTGGAGTACAACCTTGACCTGGGACGGCGCGGAGAGAGGAATTCGCATCTGCGTCAGATCATGCTTGAGCTGACGGGAGCCGAATCCGTCCTTTCGGTAAACAATAATGCTGCGGCTGTGTTGCTCGCACTGGACGCTCTTGCCAAGGGCAGCGAAGTAATCGTATCCCGCGGGGAATTGATCGAAATCGGCGGCTCCTTCAGAATTCCCGATGTGATGGCCAGATCCGGCGCAATTCTCAGAGAAGTAGGCACCACGAATCGCACGCATCCCAGGGATTACGTGGATGCCATCAATGACAATACAGCTCTGATCCTGAAGGTACATACGAGTAACTATCGGATAGTGGGATTTACGAAAGAGGTTGAACTGGACGAGATGGTTGCGATAGGCCGCGATCACGGCATTCCGTCCATGATAGATTTGGGTAGCGGTTGCCTGATGGACCTCTCTCCGTACGGTTTGACCGATGAGCCCACTGTTCAGCAAATCCTTGCGTCCGGGGTAGATGTGGTGAGCTTCTCGGGTGACAAACTACTGGGAGGACCCCAGGCCGGTATACTTGCTGGCCGATTTGAGTACATCGAGAAAATGCGCACAAACCCGCTCGCCCGCGCCTTGCGCATGGACAAATTGACTCTGGCAGCCCTGGAAGCCACTCTCGAAGAATACGTCACAGCAGCGGGTCCTGCTGCGGGAATTCCTACGCTGGCCATGATCGCGAAGTCGCCTGAAGAGCTTCACCATGCTGCGGAAGGGCTGGCACAGGCTCTTACCGAGACTCTGGGACAGGAAGCGGCAATCAGCATAGAATCCGGAGTCGGTCGAGTTGGCGGAGGTGCTTTACCTCTCGGCGATTTGCCCGGTCCCAGAGTCGCCATTCATCCCCGGAACGTTTCCGCCGCGCGATTGGAAAAGGAACTCAGATCGGGAAGACCCCCTGTCATAGCATTGGTAAAAGAAGATTCAGTGCTGCTCGATCCTCGCACACTTCTCCATGACCAACACTCTCTGATTCCGAACCTCGTCCTTGAAGCAATGGAACGGATAAAACGTTAATTATGGGAGAAGCCATGTTCAAACGGTCAGAAATGTCGGGGGAGGCAGTTCTTACAAATAGGTCGCCAAACATCCATATGCGTTAACTTTGCTTTCCAATCTCTTCGTCCCGCAGGGACGAAAGGAAATAGCCCGGCGATTCATCACCGGGAAAGCCAATCAAACATACCTCGGAGTCCTGCAGGGACGATTGCTAGATCAGTTGTCCTACAAAAAACAGCCGCCCCCTCCGGGACTCAAATCGCTACAAATACACGTCAACCGGCGATAAATCACCGGCCTATTATCGGCTGTTCCTCCGGAACGAAAGACACCGAAGACTAGGTCAAAGCCTATGCCCCAACATCCCTTTTTGAATCTAAAAGTGTATCAACGGGACTTTTTTCGCCGATCGATTCCTGCAGAATAGCGTTGGGGTCATGGATTCGATCCTGCCTCTTGCATCCCAGCAATTTTCCGCGATACATTTATAGAGAACAAAATTGTTGGGAGGGGAGCAATCCATGCAAACAAATTATTTTGTGATATTCGTTCTCATGACAATTATTTCTGTGATCGCCTTGTCAGTCTCAGCCCAATCTCAGTCCATGCCAAAGGGCTGCAAAGCGGAATTGAAAGATATCCCGGCCCAGAAGACAGTTGGAAATCCCGAACCTGTGGCCTGCTTTTACGGACCCATGCCCACTGGGGTTACGGTTTCCCGTGAAGGCCGCATTTTCGTGAATTTTCCCCGATGGGGCGACGACGTTCGATTTACCGTGGCAGAGCTTAGAAACGGCGAGCCAATTCCATTTCCCAATGAGGAGATCAATACACCGAACCGTGAAAAAGCCGCGGAAACGCTGCTTTCCGTCCAAAGCGTAGTTGTAGATCCCAAGAATCGCTTGTGGATATTAGATACCGGTCGAATTGAATGGGCCCCTACCGTAGAACGCGGTGCAAAACTCATTGGGGTCGATCTCCAGACAAACAAGGTATTCAAGGCGATTATTTTCCCGCCCACAGTAGCCTTGCCTCAAACCTATCTGAACGATGTCCGGTTCGACCTGCGTAAAGGAGAAGAGGGAACCGCGTACATAACGGATTCATCCGGCGAGAATCCCGGAATCATCGTGGTAGACCTGAAAAGCGGGAATAGTATGCGGAGGCTCACGAATCATGAATCGACCAAGCCCCTGCCGGATTTCGTATCATTGGTGGAAGGAAGGCCTCTGATGGTACGGCCTCAAAAGGGAAAACCTCAGCCCATTCAGATAGGGGCGGACGGCATAGCGATAAGCAGTGACGGTAAACGGCTCTACTATTGCCCGCTCTCGAGTTGGAACCTTTATAGCGTGAGCACCGACGCTCTTGCCGAACCGAATCTGCCGGATCAGGAAGTAGAGAAAACGGTAAAGGATGAAGGGGCCAAGGTCGCGTCTGACGGGCTAGAATCCGATTCAGACAACAACCTTTACGTCACTTCGTACGATCACAATGCCATACTCCGGCGCAAACCGGACAATTCGTACGAGACTTTGGTGTTCGATCCGAGAGTCCTCTGGCCGGACACCCTGTCTCTGGCTCATGACGGATATCTCTACTTCACAGCCAATCAACTCCACAGAATGCCGAGATTTCATGAAGGAAAAGACCTGCGGGAGAAACCGTACATGCTTTTCAGAATCCGTGTTGACGCGAAGCCCGTTTTGCTGAAATAAAAGCAGTAAAGCAGTAAGATTTGGGGAACCATTTTGTAAAAAGGTTCCCCAAACCCTTCCAAAAACTTTTAACACTTGTCCGAGTTCTCGTTTTTTCGAGAGAAAAAACGAGAACTCGGACGAATCGTAGAAGTTCTTGGGAAGGGGCTCGGGCCCCGACAGACGCGGGGTTACAAGAAGGTCTTCCTGATTTTTACTGCTTTGATAGCAAATCGGTGTAGACTGCGAAATATGCCTGAACTCATGAAACTGATTGTTCCAACGGATACTCCCTCGGACAGAGCCGACAAGGTTCTTGCGGTGTGCCTGAAGGGCACGCATTCCCGATCGGCCTTAGTCAAATTGATCAAGCTTGGGTTGGTTCGAGTGGATGGTTCCATCGTCAAACCATCGACCGTTCTGAATCCGGGAGACCGCGTTGAGCTGTTACCGGAAGATTTTTCAGAACCACCCGTGGAATACGGAATCCCCGATTTTTCGATACTGTTCGAAGACGCTCATATTATTGTCGTGGACAAACCACCTGGCTTGGTAGTTCATCCCGGTGCCGGACGTTCCGGAAACACGCTTATGGACGCTCTCGTTGCGGATAGGCCGGAGATGCTGCAGGTGGGAGAAGAAGGCCGATGGGGAGTGGTGCATCGCCTGGATCGGGACACTTCGGGTGTGTTGGTGTTGGCGAAGACGTCGCTGGCTCACGAGTCGCTTTCGGCTCAGTTCAAGGCTCATTCAGTGCACAGGATCTATCTGGCTCTCGTACGGGGAAATCCCGGACCGGACAGCGGCAGAATAGATATAGCAATAGGAAGGCATCCCAAAGACCGGCAACGGATTTCCACCGTGACGACAAAGGCACGGCATGCTGCGACAAAGTGGCGGGTGCTCACACGTCTGGGGCCTTTGACTCTGCTGGAAATAATGCCGGAAACCGGGAGAACGCATCAAATCAGAGTTCACCTTGCCTCCATAGGATTGCCGGTTGCTGCAGATCCGGTGTACGGCAGAATGCGAAAAAAGGGCGGAATTGAGGACCCGAACCTTAGAACTGCTCTTGGGGTGCTTCATCGACAGGCTCTTCATGCGGCAGTCTTGGGGATCGAGCATCCAGCGGATAAGCGGTACGTCGAGTTTTCGTCACCCATGCCAAACGATATTCAATTAATCCTCGATTTACAGGCTTCCAAATAGAAAATGTTCGGAAAACAATTACTTGGTTGGCACAGCGTTCCTGTGGGCCAACTGCATTTGCGCTCAAAAAATGGGCACACAGGTCTGCCCCTACCCCGGAACCTCAGAATTCCGCTGTCATGAAGGGGCTAGGGTAGGATGGTGGTGAGCAAGGCGAACCCCATCTGTCGCGAAAGCCCTCGAACGATGCGGTTCACCCATGCAGACCACGGGTTCACCGCATCCTACGTTGGATGCAGATTCATTGATATATTGGGAACCCCATAAAAAGGGATTCCCAAGCATATCTCAATCGTACTAGAGTTTTTCTGCGATGAGTTCGGAAAGATCGATCACACGGAGCTGGTCGGCCTTGCCCATAACGTTGCAGGAGTCTTCCAGCATGGTGATGCAGTACGGGCAGGAGGTCACCAGAGTGTTCGCGCCTGAATCAACTGCGTCTTGAATACGGAGTTCCGCGAACCGTTCCCCTGCTTTGGTTTCCATCCACACGCGACCGCCGCCACCGCCGCAGCACACGCTGTCTTTCTTGTTTCTGGAAAGCTCTTTCAGCTCTGCACCAGGGACCGCCTCGATCAATTGTCTGGGCGGGTCGTATACATCGCTATGTCGGCCAAGGTAGCAAGGATCGTGCATGGCCACGGCTCCGGCTGCGTCTCCCTGGAGCTTCAGCTTCCCGTCTGCAAGCGCCTGAGCAAGTATCTCGGTGTAGTGATACACTTCGTACTCGCCGCCAAGCTCGGGATACTCGTTCTTAAAGGTGTACAGGCAATGGGGGGAGGTGACGATAATCTTCTTCACGCCCTTGCTGTTGTACAGCTCGATGTTGGATTGTGCGAGCTTCTGGAAAAGCGCTTCATCGCCGATCTTGCGGATGGATTCACCGCAGCAGCTTTCTTCGTTCCCGATTATGCCGAAGCTTATCCCTGCAGCGGTAAGCGCTTTGGCAACCGACTTGGCGATCTTCTGGCTGCGCATGTCGTAGCAGGAGGTGCAGCATACCGACAGGAAATACTCGGTGCCTTCAGAAAAGGCGGGGACATCGATATCCTTCGTCCAATCGATGCGCTTGCCGCGCTCGCCTGACCAGGGGTTTCCCTGAGAATGGAGGCTTCCTGCAATGGGCTTCAGGCTGGGCGGGATCGTGCCGACCTCGGCCAGCATACCACGCATGCCTCTCACGTTACCGATAATGTCAACGCCTCGAGGGCAACGATCCATGCACGCCCTGCAAGTGGTGCAGGCGAACAGACAATTTTCGGATTCGAATCCTTCGAGACCGAGCTGTCCGAGCCGCTGAACCCATCGTATGTTGAACTGCTCCGAAGCCTCGCCCGGCACAAGACGATATGGACACGTGCCGGTGCACAGACCGCATTGCATGCACCAGTACAGAGTGTCCGCTCCGGATGCTACAATCGCATCGCTCACTTCAAGAAAAGGTACTCGTGTTTCCATTCTGTTTTCCTGATTGGAACTCGTGGCGGAGGGGAGACCGGAACTGGGGATCGAATTTCCCTCTGTCCGGCAAAAGCCCTCCGCCTCGGTATTTTTAAGCCGTAACGGCCGTGGTTACTCGCTCGAATTGCCGCTCAGAATCCTTTGTACGGATTCGGCCCAAGTTCCTCCAGCCTGGCTGCGAACTCCTCCAGAATAGTCGGTATCTTGCCGTAGTCATCAATGGCGATCTGCTCGAACCTGATGCGATCCGATTCCAGCACCAGCCGATCCAAGGTCTCCTTGATTTTGGTCATTCTGGTGTTCGCAAGCTCACTGCCCTGAATGAAATGGCACTGGTAATCATCACCGTATCGGCATCCGAACAACACGATACCGTCAATCCCTTTCGAGAGCGCATCCGCGATCCATACGAGGTTCACGGATCCCAGACATCTGACCGGAATGAAGCGGACCCAGGGAGGATACTGAAGCTTGTTGATTCCGACCATATCCAGCGCAGGATACGCGTCGTTCTCGCAAATAAGCCCTATGACTCGGGGTTTTTCATCGTACTCGTCGGGCACATGCACGGATTTGATCATGGAGCCGATCATATCCACGGAGTAGTTGTTGAAGGAGATGATGCGTTCAGGACAGGACCCCATGCAAATTCCGCATCTTCGGCACCGGGTAGGATGCGGGAGAGGAGTCCCTTTGACATCTTCGTTGTACATGCCGAACGGGCATTCCTCGGTGCAACGTTTGCACTGGGTACATCGCTGAATGAACAGTTCCGGATAGGACAAATCCCCGGCTCTCGGATGCACGGCTTTACCCTGGGATACCATTTCCACGCACTGAATAGCTTTGAGAGCTGCGCCGGCGCCGTCACTTGCCGAGCGGGTGGCCGTCATGGGCTGCCTTACGCAGCCTGCGGTATAAATGCCGGTTCGACGGGTCTCGTACGGGAAGCAAACAAAATGGGAATCAGGAAAACCGTATTTGAGATCCGGTAATGCCGGACCCTGGCGATATTCCAGATTGAGAATCGGATCGTCCAATACGGCGGGCTGCATTCCGGTGGCCAGGACGATAAGATCGGCCTCCATCATGACAGGCTCGTTCAGCAACTCGTCTGTGGCTTCTATGCTGAGCTTGTGCTCCGATCCTTCTGCTATGGCAATATTGGCGGTGTCGGTTTTGACGAACACTACGCCGTCTTTCTGGACCTTTCGATAGAACTCTTCGTGCTGTTCGGGAGTGCGCATATCTTTGTAGAAAACGATGACTTTGTTCTCTTCATTCTGCTCTTTCACGTACTCCGCCTGTTTCAGCGACACTCTGCAGCACACTGCACTGCAGTAGGGGAGGTGATTCTCGTCGCGTGAACCGGCGCACTGCACGAACGCCACTACCGAAGGCTCCGAACCATCAGACGGACAGGTGATCTTGCCATTTTTGGCCATCTCTTCCATCTGCACGCTCGTGATCACATCCGGGAACTTGCCGTATGCGAGATGCTCCAGCTTGGAAGGATCGTACGGCTTCCATCCGGCAGCAAGCACGATTGAGCCGATCTTCTGGGCGCCCGCGCCATTGCTCAACGTGACGTCGAACATTCCGGGAGCGCCGCTGATCTTCTCTATGGTGGTTCCGGTGAATACCGATATATTTGAATTCGCTTTGATGTTATCTATGGTTTGCTGAATGGTGATTTCGGAAAGTTCCTGGTACGGAGGGCCAAGAGGTGTATTCTTGTACCAGGTGCTCATCTTTCCACCGAGTTCCGGTTCCTTCTCGACGAGCTTTACCTGATAGCCTGCCTGAGCTGCCTCGAGCGCTGCCTGCATGCCGCTGACGCCGCCGCCGACGACCAGGATAGATTTCTCGCTTGCCTCAATATACGGTTTTGGCAGAGTGGTCTTTTCGACCCTGGTGATACCCATGCGCATGTAATCTTCTGCCATCATCTGGGTATCTTCTGCTCCGGCCGGCTGACACCATGCAACGTGTTCCCGAATATTCACTCTCTCGAGAATAGTGGTCATGGGATCGAAGGAGAAGACGTCGGTTTTGACTCGTCCTGAGCACGCAGCGATAAGAACGCTGTCCACTTCTCCGGATTCAACATCCTTTTTTATGAGAGCGATTCCTTCCTCACTGCACAGCGCAGGATTGGACTCGCATTTTGCCAGGGAAAATTCATTGGCCACTGTGGAGAGGGCGTCCACGTCTATGGATTCTCCAATATTGCAGCCAGAGCAAATATAAACACCGATTTTCTGATCCATAAACATTACCTCCCCATGCTGCACTGTAGCGCTCTGAGCGCCGCCGCTGTCGCGTCCTGCAGGGAAGCAGCCACCTCCATAGGCGCTTTCACACACCCTGCGGGTATTATTCCCGAAGAGCCGGATGCGGTGACGAATCCGAAATCATCATATTCCATCTCGAGGGCGGGTTTCACGGAGGCTGTACCTGGGACCATGCCCACAGCCAGGACCGCGAGATCCACCTTCTGCTTCACCATTGCTCCACGCCCGATGTCCTCGCCTTCCACGATAACCCCGCCTGTTTCGGGGTCCGGAGTAATGCGGGCTATTTTGCTCTTGGTCAGGACGATATTTTCGTCCTGTTTGACCTTGAGATAGAAATCCTCATATTTTCCCATCGCTCGGATGTCTATATAGTAGATGAATGCGTTTCCGTCAGATACTCGTTCCCGCAGATATGTGGCCTGTTTCAAGGAGGCCAGACAGCAAACGCCGGAACAGTATGCAAGATGATTCTCGTCCCGTGAACCTGCGCACTGAACGAAAGCGACGCTTTTCACTTCTTTCCCATCAGAGGGCCTCAGGAGTTTGCCACCTGTGGGACCGCCGGGAGACGCCAGACGTTCGAACATAACGCTCGTGATCACATTCGGGATACGTCCGAAACCGAGGTAGTCCACGTTAGCAGCGTTGTACGGATCCCAGCCGGTGGCCCATACTACCGCTCCAACCTTGTAAGTCAGAGTGACAGGCTGCATCGTAAGGTCGACTGCACCGTAAGGACACGCTTCCGCACATTTCGTGGCTTCATCCGTGCCGATGATTTCAGGAGCAATCACGTACTTGAACGGAAATGCCATTGCATGGGGCAAGTGTGCGGCCTTCACTTTATCCATGTCATAGTTCAAAGCGTTTGACACTTCGGTTTCACAGACTTCAGCACATTTTCCGCAAGCTGTGCAGTTGTCGTTCACATAGCGCGGCTGAATTGCGACCGTCACTTCGTAATTTCCCGGTCCTCCCGAAATTGACTGTACTTCCGCAAGGGTGTGAAACGTAACGTTCGCATTCTGTTTAATGCGCCTGAAATTGATCTCCAGTCCGCAGGAAGGTGGGCACAGCTTGGGAAAATATTGATTAAGCTGAGCCACGCGGCCGCCGAGATACGGGTTTTTTTCTACAAGAACTACTTCCGCTCCAGTTTCGGCGGCTTCGATAGCTGCGGTCATTCCGCTTATCCCGCCACCTACGACCAGAATTTTTCGCTCTCCATCACCCATGGATTACCTCCGTTAACTAGTCAGGTGTGTTTGCTTTAGCCAAAGAGAAAATCGCAAGAGTCTCCTCCTGCAAGAGTGCGGCTCCTGATCCAGAAGTGAGATTAAGATGCCGGCCAGGGTCTTGTTATTTAGTAATTCTTTAACTGAAACACGAATGCGGTAACAGCAATCGTCTTGAGGCTAACCGCATTATAATCGCCTATTCAGGACCGGTTGTCAATTCCGATTCAGAATGATTTCACTATTTTCTCCATTATGAACGAAAAGAATCAGATCGAATTCCGATCGAAAAAGGTTTGGTCCAAAGGTGCTTACCCTCGGTAATAATTTGTTCGCAAAGAGAACTCAAGAGAACTCATTCGTTCTGTCGGCCTATTGGAACCCGAGATTCACTTTTCACCGATAGCTCAAGGGGTTACGAATAAAGGTTGAATAATATGGATTTTTATGTAATAATCCGAGATGATACAGGTATTGGTTAATGAAAATATTAAGAAGTGGTCACACACATGGAACAAGCAAGCGAAATGGAGAGAGAGACATCTCAGGACGGGGAAATCCGTTTGATGTCCGAAGAAGTGGAAGCTGCCATCAGAGAGTTCATCAGCAAAATACAAGAGTTGGAATCCAGGCTGCCATTCATAGACGAATAGGCATGCCATTACGGTATGGCAGCGATGAGACTCTTCGAGCCGAAAATCGGAGGGGTTCTAGTTACGTGATGGAAAAATTCTGATATGCTTGCACCAAATATGTACTGAATGGCAGAGCGATGAAATCTGGTATGATTATTCTGAAAACTCGCAAGGAAATCGAAACGATGCGGGAACCGAACCGCATTGTTGCTGAGATTCTTCAGGCTATTGGAGAGGCGATACGTCCAGGCACAACCACTGGGGAACTTGATAATATTGCAACCAGGATGATCGAGCAAGCGAAGGCTGTTGCGGCATTCAAGGGGTATCAGATGCGGAATCAGACGCCGTACCCTGCTGCTATATGTTCATCGGTGAATGAAGAAATCGTACACGGTATCCCCGGACCTCGGGTTCTCGAAGAAGGGGATATCGTGGGAATCGATGTCGGGGTGGTTTACAAAGGGTTTGTGGGAGACGCGGCAAAGACCTTCCCGGTTGGAGAAATTTCTCCGCAAGCGAAGCAACTGTTGGAAGTGACCGAGCAGTCGCTGTATGAAGGAATCAGCATGGCAATAACCGGAAACCGGCTGATGGACATTTCCGGTGCCATTCAGAAGCACGTAGAATCGCATGGATTCTCTGTGGTGCGGGATTTTGTGGGACATGGAATCGGCCGGAAAATGCATGAACCCCCGCAGATACCTAATTATCGAGGGCCCGGCTGGAATCCAAGACTCCAGGAAGGCATGGTCCTGGCTCTCGAACCCATGGTGAATCAGGGTACCTGGAGAATAAAGCTCTTGCAGGATGAATGGACGGCAGTAACCGCGGACGGTAAACTTTCTGCTCATTTCGAGCATTCCATAGCAGTAACGGATAACGGTCCGCTCATTCTGTCGAAAGTTTCGTAGACTTCCGATTGTTTGACCCCATACGGTATGAGAGGATTGTCCCGGCCTTATGAGTTCGGAACCAGATGCCGCCAAACTGAAAAGAATAAAACGATACGATATTATCCGGCTGATAGGCGAGGGCGGTATGGGGAGGGTGTATCTTGCGAATGATAAGATCATCCGGAGACCGGTGGCCATAAAAGTGTTCACGATCGTATCCGCGCCCGGCTCGACCCCCACCAAAGAAAAATTGATGAGAGATTTTTTCCTGGAGACGCAGACTGCCGGAGCACTCCTGCATCCCAATATTGTCGTAATTTACGATGTTGGAAAAAAAGGCGATCTCTTCTACATGGTGATGGAATTTGTGTACGGAAGGACCGTACTGGAGCACCAGCGCACATCGCCGTTCAGCATAAAAAAATCCGTAGAAATCATTTATGAACTTGCTCTGGCTTTGGATTACGCGCATTCCAAGGGAGTGGTCCATCGCGATATCAAGCCGGAAAATATTATTATGTCCGCCCAGGGAATTCCCAAGATAACGGATTTCGGCATAGCCAGATTCCGGAAGCATCTGAAAGGAAATCGTCGTCACGCTGTTGTCGGCTCGTCGCGGTTTATGGCTCCGGAACAGGTGCTGAGAAGGGAACAGGATCATCGCGTCGATATTTACCAACTTGGAGTCGTGCTTTTCGAGCTTTTGACCAGGCAGTCTCCTTTCAAAGGGATTGATTCGGAATCCACTTTATCCAAGATCTGCACCGAAATGCCCCCACCGCCGGGCAGGATCAATCCTGAGATACCCGAGCATTTGGATCGGATTGTGGTCAAATGTCTTGAAAAGAACCCGAACAAGAGGTACCTGAGGGCCAAAGATCTGGCTGATGACCTTGCAGCTTGTCTGAAAGCGGGGATTCACACCCTGATTTCGCCGGATGACGAACTGGTGGAGAATCTAAAGAAATTCGAGCTGTTTTCGCTCTTTTCCGAAGAAGAAATCAGCGAGCTGGTGAAAGTAGGGGAGTTCGTCACCTGCCATGCGGGACAACACATCATTCGCGAAAATGAGACTGACTCCAATTTCTTCGTGCTCCTGGAAGGCAATGTCAAAGTTGTCAAACAGTCCAGAATCCTTACCGGATTTTTGCCAGGAGCGGTTTTCGGAGAAGTGGGCGCTTTTGCCAGACAGCAGAGATCGGCAGGAGTCGTTGCACAGGACGACTGCAAACTGCTCCAAATAAACGCACTCCTTTTCAAAGAGTTGGACCCGCTCCTGCAACTCAAGATGTTGCACATTGTTCTCAGGAATATCGCTTCATTGGTCATATCACTGGATGGCGAGATCATGGAGCTTACCGACGGAAAAGGACGAGGTGCCGCGCTGCCTCTGGTGTGTCCGTTGTGCGGATTCAACAACAAAGCGCCCATCGAAATCTGCCCGCGTTGCGGTGTCATTCCCGCCAAATATCCGGAACCCCAAAGGGTCAGGGAAAAGATTAGCACTAAAACCATATCCGATGATGAGGAGACCCAGGAATATCTTCCCCTCGACTTGCCTTGAATAGTCTTCTCTTCTGGAACAGGATGCTTACCAGTGTTTAATGCTCGTTCCTTCTTTCATGGTAAAAGGATCACCGTCATGGGACTCGGCCTCTTGGGGCGGGGCCTGAACGATACGCTTTTCTTGATTCAGTGCGGTGCGCACGTTACCGTCACGGACCTCAAGACAGCCGATCAACTCGCCCCATCGGTGGACAGGCTCAAGGGATTGCCTGTCACCCTTCATCTGGGAACTCACAGAGAAGAGGATTTTATCAATACTGATATGATCCTTCGCAATGCAGATGTCCCCCGCTCTTCACGTTTTCTGAAGATAGCCGAGGAGCACAACGTTCCCGTAGAGATGGATGAAAGCCTTTTTTGTAAGCATTTTAAGGGCAAAGTGGTGGGAATAACCGGAACCCGGGGCAAAACGACAACCACCACCTTGATTCACAAGATTCTCTCCCAGGCAGGAAAAAAGGCTCACCTCGCAGGGAATATTCTCGGGCAGGCTACGCTTCCGCTTCTCGAGTATGCCACTCCTGATGACCTGGTGGTGCTGGAGCTTTCCAGTTGGCAGCTCCAGGGATTCCACGATGCTGCGCTCTCTCCGTCTGCCTCGGTCTTTACCAATGTTTATCCGGATCACCTGAACCGATACGCTGGAATGCACGATTATATCCAGGATAAGAAGGCAGTGTACGCTTATCAGAAGAGCGATGATTTCTGCGTATTCAACGGAGACCAGGAAGAAACGGTGGCGCTCTCGACGGAGGCTCCAGCAGGCGTGAAGTTTTTCAGAGCAGCAGACGTGCCTCGTGAATGGACCGTTCGATTGCCCGGTATGCACAACCGCCAGAACATAGCGGCAGCTACCGTTCTGTGCCGCAATCTGAGGATCGAAGAGGACGTCATTCGCAAGACTGTTGAGGAATTTGGCGGAGTGGAACACCGGCTCCAGTGGGTTGCGGAGAAAAACGGTGTAGCATTCGTAAACGATTCCACGAGCACTACTCCTGTAGCAGGTTGTGCGGCTTTGCACTCGATGGAAGGAAGACGAATACTTCTGATTGCAGGCGGTTCGGACAAAAAATTGGACTTGAGCGCTTTTGCTGAGGAAGCAGCATCCCGCGCTCACAGGATAGCTTTGCTGGAAGGAAACGGAACAGAGAAGCTCAGTCGTGGCATTGAAGATTCAGGAGGCGCTGCAAAATTACTGGGCCCCTTTCAGAATCTGAAGTCAGCGGTGTACGGCCTATTATCCGAAGCTCGTGCTGGAGACGTAATTCTTCTTTCTCCCGGATGTGCATCATTCGGTATGTTTCAGAATGAATATCACCGGGGAGAGACTTTTCTCCAGATTGTAAAAGAAATTATTGGGCCTGATACCGAGTCGCTTTGATGAACCCCGATTTTTGGCTGGCACGGAGGCGGGCCGCCACCAGCTTTCGGCAGGGTCCGGCGTCCCTGCCGGACCTATCGGTTTTATTAGGTCACGTAGGATGTGGTGAGCGAAGCGAACCGCGTCGGTCGCGAAAGGCCTCGATTGATGCGATTCTCGCTGGTCACCGAATCCTACGCTGGCTGGACTGAAGATTCAGGAGGCAATGATGAAAATCAATAAAATTGACCATATCTGCATAGCAGTGAAGAATCTGGAAGAGGCACGTAAGGTGTGGGAACCGTTCTTAGGCAAGGATAAGCCGGATGACGCCTACGTCGATGATCTGGAAAAAATCAGAGTAGCTCGTTACATGGTAGGAGATGTGGGGTTCGAGCTTATGGAATCAACAACCCCCGATGGCGAAGTCGCCAAATTCATCGAAAAACGAGGCGAGGGGATAATGCTCATAAGCTTCAATGTGGACAATACACGTGAGGCCGTCAAAGATCTTCAGGGCAAAGGGTTTCCGTTCATACCGGATTCCCGCGGCGAGATTGCACGTCCGTTCCGTGATTGCGAATTCGCTTTTATACCTCCCAGGAAACTGAACGGAGTGTTGACCGAAATTATTGACTACAAGTGGGATGAGATTAAGTAAACTGTAGCAGTTCCGCGTTCATATTTCCGAATGCAAAACAATACAGCACCCTCTGGAATGGGAAAGCTTCGGCTACAGCCAAAACGTGAATGTCCACCCGCCGCGAGAAATTATTCCGCGGCAGGATCGAGTGTCTAAAATAGGAAAACTACTTTGTCCCGGATTCCAGTGTGCACTTGGAGAAATCAATCGGCTGTTTGCATCCGGAGCACACATGAGATTTCTCGAATTCGTCGGAGAAGATCTCCTTTTCTTTACCGCAATTGGGGCATTTGCACATGAAGGAAGAAAGATTCTTGTGAGCTTCAAAACCTGGACAGTGAGTAGGTGTGCTCATAGGGTCTCCTTTTCTTGCAGTTTTGGCTAACAGCTGACAGGAAGTAGTTATTCCCACTATAAGACAGCAGAAAGCTCGTAGCAATAGAAAATAGAAAGTTTGCGTAAGTATAATCGAACCATGGCGGATTGGATCAACGAAAATAGTGATTGCGGATTGTGGCGGTCGAGATAGAAAGTAATGTGGAGATCAGGGCAGTGTGCGCAGAAAATACCTTCATCGATCCAGGGTTTTTACTTGAGTAAGATAAGAGATGTCCCGCAAACTGGTGGGAACACAACTCTTTCGCAGGAATGCAAAACGGCAGAGATTCCGGCCCAGGCTGGTTGAACGAGAAAAGGATCGTGCTCTGCACAATCCTCTCGTCCGATTGGCTGAAAAGAAGACGTTTCTTTTGCCGTGATTAGCCTAGCCTTCCAGAATCGACCTGAGTTCCTTGAGTTCCTTCTTGATCTCGATGAGGATCTCTCTGTAATCCGAATGTTCCATCGAAGGCGAGTTGTCGTTCTTCGCCTCGGAATTATCGGATTCATCCTTGGTCTTTATTGCTTTGGCAGGCTTCTTGGCTTTCTTTTCGGCTGATGTCTGCTTCTTCATTTCCTGGAGCCGTTTTTTAGCACCTGCTATGGTGAATTTCTCATCATAGAGCAGATGCTTGATCTCCATAAGCAGCTCGAGATCTTTTTTGTGATACAGTCGCTGCCTGGCACGAGTCCTTGTCGGCTTCAGGATCTTGAATTCAGACTCCCAATACCTCAGGACATACGGCTCAACATCCAAAATTTCACTGACTTCGCCAATCTTGAAATACTGCTTCTCGGGAATCGCGACAGTCATAATTCGACCACCCCTCAAAATGAGAATCCTATCCGACTGGATTCCAATCTGAGGCTTCTCCGGTTGCCATATTGACGCCTAACTTTCAATGTGGCAGCCTGACGTGTCATTCCCTCATTGCTGCTCCCACCTCATTCTTGAGAGCGTCTGCAATGCGAGAGTGTACCTCCTGGACATCCTCATCGGTCAGAGTTCGATCCTCAGACTGGTACCTTACCCGGAAGGCCATACTCTGATACCCCTCAGGGATCGATTCTCCTTTATACAAATCAAATAAGACGACGGAAGCAATGATATCATGGCCCAAACGTGAAATCAAGCGCTTAATGACATCACCTGAAACTTTTTCTTCAACGATGAATGATAAATCCCTCTCTATAAAAGGGTAGCGAGGGAGCGGGGTGAAAAGCCTTTCCTTGCGCATTCGAACAAACAGAGGCTCCAGCAGAATCTCAAACATGTAGATTCCGGCTTCAAATCCGTGCTCTCGTGCTTTTATGGGAGATAATTCACCCACATAGCCTATGTTACAACCATCTAACATGAGGTCCGCGGACTTCCCGGGATGCATGAAGCTCACCGTGGAAGGAGCAAACTGCACATCGCGCACGGACAGTCCATCGAGAAGGTTTTCCAGCGCGCCTTTCACGTCATAGAAATCAACGGTCTCGTTTCGGGGCATGTTCCAAAGATCCGGATACCGGGATCCTGTTGCGAGCCCCGCGAGTTTCAGGTCTTCGCGGGGAAGCTCATCGCCCGGTACGGAAGTAAAAGTCTTGCCGCACTCATAGATTTTCAGATCTTCCCATCTGAAATTGATGTTCCTCTTCGCCACCGACAAGAGGCCCGGAACGAGGCTGGTCCTCATGACCACGGCATCTTCCGTGAGAGGATTGATGAGAGCAAGCTCGCTACCGGAATCCTGAGCAAACTCGGTGCCCGCTTGCCGTGACACAAAAGACATAGTGATTGCCTCGGAGTAGCCCGATGCATTCATCAAAGACTTTGCGGTCTGTATTTTTCGATGGTTTTCACGGGTAAGGTCGGCAGAAGACTGAGTAGCCGCTAAGGTAAGCGGGATATTCTGAAAACCGAACACCCTTGCCACTTCTTCCGCTATATCGACTTCACGTTCCAGGTCCCATCTCCAGGATGGCGGGATGGCTGTGAGCGACTCTTCCGTGGCGTTCTCTATGCCGATTCCAAGACGCTTCAGATAATCGGCCATGCTGCGTCCATCCAGGTCGGTTCCGAGCAGACTGTTGGTCTTTGCAACTCCTACGGGGACCGAAGGTCTTGAGATCTGCGTTGGATAAACATCGAGATAACCGGACAGAACCGTCCCACCTGCAAGCTTCTGAATAAGGTGTGTAACCCGATGCGCTGCCCAGAGCGTGCCCTCGGGATCAATGCCGCGCTCGAACCGATACGAAGCTTCCGTGGACATGCCAAGCGCTTTGGCAGTCCTCCTGATCCCGAACCGCTCGAAACATGCACTCTCGATCAATACAGTCGAGGTGTTGTCGTTAATTTCCGAATTCAACCCACCCATGATGCCGGCAAGAGCCACGGACCGTTTGCCGTCTCTGATCATGAGTGCGTTCTCCGGTAATTTGCGCTCGACTCCGTCCAGGGTGGTAAACGTTTCACCCGGGTCGCAGCGTCTGACTACGATCTTCCCCTCTTCGAGAAGAGAAAAATCAAACGCATGGAGAGGTTGACCGCACTCCAAGAGGATCAAGTTCGTAGCATCCACAACATTGGAAATCGCCCTGACTCCGGAACGCGCCAGTCTTAACCGCACCTCAAAGGGTGAGGGCCCTATCTTGATCCCCTCGATGAGACGGGCGACGTATCTGGGACACAAATCAGTGTCCGGCACCTCGATGACCGCCTTCGTTGCAATCGGGACTGAACTCTCTTGGAGATCGAATTCCGGTATTCTCCATGGAACCCCCAAAAGAGCGGCCACTTCCCGTGCTGTGCCGAGGATGGAGAGACAATCTCCCCTGTTGGGAGTTACGGACGTTTCGAGTATGAAATCTTCGATGTACGGAAAGGCTTGGGGCAAAGGCACACCTGAGGTAACGTCCGCATCGAATACCAGAATACCCGATGCATCTTCGCCCAAACCCAGCTCCTTTTCAGAGCAGAGCATTCCCGGTGACGATACGCCCTTGATCTCGCGTTCCACAATTTCCATGCCTGAAGGAAGCACTTCGCCAGGCCCCGCATAGGGAACCATCTGCCCCACTGCAATATTGGGAGCGCCACAGACTACTCGCAGTGTTTTCTGTCCGAGTTCGATATCTGCAAGGCTTAGTTTGTCGGCATGAGGATGCTTTTCAATATGGACGATCCGCGCTGTGAGGATTCCTTCCAGTCCTTGTCCGACTGGTTTAATGCCTTCAACTTCGATTCCTCCCATGGTCAACAAATCTGCGATCCGTTCAGGGGAAAGATCGAAATCGACGAACTCTTTGAGCCATTTCAAACTGATCAGCATGGGAATCCTCCTCAGAATTGGGTAAGAAAGCGCATGTCGTTGTCGTAGAATGTCCTGATGTCAGGAATGCCGTACTTCAACATGGCAACTCTTTCAATACCCATCCCAAACGCAAAACCGGTATATATATCAGCATCGTAATTGACGAACTTATAGAGTTCCGGGTCTACCATACCCGAACCGAGTATTTCGAGCCACCCTGTTTGCGAACAGGTTCTGCAACCGCTGCCACCGCAAATCACGCACTGAATGTCCACCTCTGCGGACGGTTCGGTAAACGGGAAGAAACTGGGCCGGAAACGCAGACCGATTCCCTTGCCGAAGTACACATGCACGAATTCCGTGAGTACCCCCTTGAGATCGGACAGGGATACACCCTTGTCCACCCAGAGTCCTTCAATCTGCATAAACATGGGCGAATGAGTAATGTCGGCATCTCGTCTGTACACTTTTCCCGGGCAGATGACCCGGACCGGAGGTTTCTGTTTTTCCATGGTTCGGATCTGGACGGGAGAAGTGTGAGTTCTGAGGACCACGTTGTCGGAGAAATAAAATGTATCCTGCATGTCTCTGGCGGGATGATCCCGAGGAATATTCAGCGCCTCGAAATTGTAGTAGTCCAATTCGACTTCCGGACCCTCCGCCAATTGAAAACCAAGACCGGCAAATACTTCAATAAGCTCGTCAGCCACCCTGTTGAGTATATGAGTTCTCCCGGGAATGAATCGTCTCCCCGGCAGAGTTATATCGACGAATTCCGTTGCCAGCTTTGCGCTTTCCGCCCTTTCCTGAAGTGCGGTCTCAGCATGATCGAAAAGGGTTTCGAGCTCCGTTTTGATCTTGTTTGCAAGCTGCCCTACCTGACCTCGTTCCTCCGGGGCCAAATCCTTCAGGCTGCGAAGTATGCTCGTCAGTTCGCCCTTTCGGCCGAGAAGGCGAGTACGGATTTCCGAGAGTACCCGTTGATCCTTTGTGTCGGATATAAGTTCCGCAGCTTTGGACCTGAGGTTTTCGAGTTGTTGTTTCATGATCCCTCTCATCGTAAGATTCGGGGGACCTTTTTTGTAAAAAAGGCCCCCCAAACCCCTCCAAAAAACTTTTAACACTTCGTCTGAGTTACTGTCTTTCCAAGAGAAAAAACAACAACTCAGACGAATGCTAGAAATTCTTGGGATGAGGCTCGGGAAAACACTTCTTACAAGAAGGGTTTCCCGAATTCTCACTGCTTTGATGCGAATCGGTATCGAATCGACAATTCATTGTATTCGCGTTTGTTTACAGCCAGTCGTTTGAAAATCCCCCAATCCCCGCAAAGAGGGAGCAAAGGCGACATCTAAACCCCCTTTACCAAAGGAGGGAATGGGGGGATTTTGAATGCAAATTAGTACAATTCAGAATATTGCATGGCGGGAGCCCTCATCGGGTTGCCACGCCGATTGCGGGCGAAAAAAAAGCGGCCCCAAAAGACCGCTGTTCGTCCGCAGGAATTTGTCTCCCGAAGCGGATGATTGCTGCGGATGTGAAACCCGCTCCGGGAATACGGGGTCCCTAAACTTCCAGCGCTGCTTTGGCCTGCTGAACTATCGCGGAAAAAGCCGCCGGCTCCAAAACAGCCAAGTCCGCGAGCACTTTTCTATCCAGGGCTACTTGCGATTTCTTCAGGCCTTCGATGAAACGATTGTACGTGAGACCGTTTTGTCTGACACCGGCGCTGATTCTGATGATCCAGAGTCGGCGAAAATCGCGTTTCCTCTGTCTCCGATCACGGTATGCGTAACACCAGGCGCGTTCAACGGTTTCTTTGGCCTGTTTCAGGGTTCTGCTTCGGCCGCCAAAGTATCCTTTCGCTGCCTTCATAATCTTTTTACGTCTAGCCCTACTGGCGGGCGAACTGCGTGCTCTCGGCATTCTTGGCTCCTTCTCGGTAAAACCGCCGCATCTTAATCGGCGAGAGAGTATCTTCTATCCGTAGGGCAGAAGTCGGCGAATCTGTTTCAGATTAGTATCGTCGATGTATGCGACGCCTCTCAGATTTCTTTTCTGCTTTGTCGATTTGCTTGTCAAAATATGGCTGTGATAAGCCTTCTTTCGTTTGACCTTACCACTTTTGAGAATCGTGAACCTTTTGGCGGCCCCGCGGTTACTCTTCATTTTCGGCATAATGGAACTCCATTTTTGGGATCGACCCCGTCGGGCCGCAGCATACAATATTAAACTTTTATTTATACTCCACTCAAACCGGCTTGACAAATATTTTTGTGCAAAAGAGTATTTTTTTTCGGATTACCGGAAAATACTGAGCTGTCTCAAACGGATCGGCTTGCCTGCATCGTCTCCGGACTGACTGTATCTGATGTACCTGGCCTGGCTTTCACGATTCGCGTAATGCTCGTATCCCGGCCATTGATCGTACCGGTCAGTTGCCGTATCCGTCACCTTCATCCACGGTTCCCATTGTTTTCCATCACTGGAGATTTCCATAGCCCACTGTTTCGGTACTGAGTTTTCGTCGCCCCAGACAATTCTCATCCTGGACAGCGGCACTGCTTCTCCTATGTCCATGACGACTGACGCGGATCCGCCGGGCGAGACTTCCAGGACCTCGGATCCCGGGTATCCCTTGAGAATCTGTAGTCCGCGGTCTGCGGGACGGTCGTTCACCAGGACCGTGGCGGTCTTTGCATAATCCTTGAAATAGGAATCCGGTGGATTCTTCAATGCGTCGTCCGGATTCAGGGGAAGTCCCATCACGGTTGCCTTCACGCGGTTCACCAGTTCTTTGGCCAAAATGTAATTAGCCCCGTTGGTGAGGTGGCACCAGTCGGTGAAAACCCATTCCCCAACGTTATCGTAAATCCCGGTGAGGTCAGCGACTTCAAAGCCTACCTCACTACCGCGCTTCTTCATACCATCCACGAATACGTCGTAGGTTTCCGCAGCATCGTAGAAGCCGATCTTCTGCATGCCAGTAACTTGTTCAATTTTTTCTTCCATGGGAGTGCGTTTCTTTTTACAATTGCGGAACATGGGCTGTAAAGCAAACACATGGGGCACTTTGTCAGACTGGAGCGTGGAGTGGTATATGGCCATGACGTCCGCGACTTGACGAATATTGCTGTTCCGGTACGCAATCATTTCCGGGGTGGGATCCTGGGGATGCGCCGAAAATCCTCTGTTCTCCATGAGAATTCCCGGACCTTCACCCTCCTTCATTGCGAGCCAGGTAAAGAAATACGTGTTTCGTTTGAGCCAGAGCGTCACATAATTCATGAGACCTTTGGGGCCCATGTCCATGACGTCGATAATTACTTCATAGTACGGTCCTTCTGTGAAGTAATTCCAATCCTTGAGCGGCCTTGCTACCGTATGGACTTCATTGGCTCCATCCAGGGCAATTACGAGATCGGGCTGGAAAAGACGCAGCTTGGCCAGGTACCGCATGAGATTGTTTTGATACACGTATCCCGGGACACCGGCATTTATCACGCGGATCTTTTTTTCACCGATTTTCGCTTTGATATCGGGATCCGCGTTCATGATCTGCTCTATTAGGTGGGGAATAGTCCACCGAAACGTCACTTCGTAATAATCCGCGACTACATCGGCCGGAGGAACCGGCCCGCGGCCGTACACGACGGAACCGCCGGTAACGATGACCCTGTATTCGTCCGCAGGTTTGTCCTGAGGAACATTGTCGAAATCCTTGAAACTCTCATCATTGATATATTCATAGGAATTTCCCAGGCGCGTGTTGCGAACAGCAACGAAACCGGGCGTGGGCTCATATCCGTACTGAGGAGCCACTTTTTGCGAACTCTGGCGCGCCTGATCCAGATCTTTCCCTTTGTACGCCTCGCCCAGGGGCGAGGATTTGATTTTCAGGTAAGCATAGTATTCGACTCCAGCCAGGGCCGCGAGCACAATAGCAGTAAGAAACCCTATGTACAGGCAGAGAAAAAAGAATCGCAGCAATCTCCGTCTGAAACTTCTGGGCGTCGGGCGAGGCGTTAACGCGAGATCTACGCTGTCGCGCTGTCCGGAATCAGATTTCTCGTCACCTGGTTGAGGCGTGGACCGATCGGATTGACTCATCAAATCCTCCGGGGGTGTTTCAGCAGGTTTCCCCGCTTCAAAGAATAACCCTTATTATTACCCAATATGAGCAATTATTGAAAGGAGTTTCCGGGTAATCGTCTCTCAGACGAAGTCATTCCTCTAAATTCTCTTAAAAAAATCCCCTGATTAGGGTTGTCCGGCACCAGCTCATAACCGACAGTCTTGTGCCGGTCAATTATATCTAAGCATTCATATCAGCTATGTATGGATAAAGCCATTAGATCACCGAGCGTAGGGCGCGGTGACCAGTGGGCACACATCGGTCGAGAGCGTTTCGCGACAGATGCGGTTCGCTTTGCTCACCACATCCTACCCCTGCTGTGCGTTTGCCCCGGACTTGATGGGTGTTTTGAAAAAAAAAAGCCCGACCGATAGGGTCGAGCTGGGAGACACCGTTCGTACGGCCGGGCTCACTAAAAAAGAGTGCCGGTGAAATGAGAGTGCTAGCGTATCCCCCGTCCTATTCCTTCAGAGCTATTTCAATTCAGAGTGGGGAAGCCCCGAAGGTGACGATGGTAATCCTCTTTTCCACCGGCCGGACACAAACCCAGAGTGATCAGAAGATGAATCCGAGTTCCACGTAACCGCCTTCCAGCGTGTTCTTGAAGAGGTACTCGTTTTGGGTTTTCTTAAGCTCTACAACTCGGTAGCCTCCCTTGACGAAGCCCCAGCGCCCTGCGTTCAAGGGAATGGAGTACCTGGCGCCTGCCTGGACATCGTATCCTTCTGCATCGTCCAGGAAGATGGCACTTGCTTTGGAGTCACAAGAAAGGGTCGCTCCATTTGCAGCCGTCTTCAGGCAGCGTTGCAGTTCGATGCCCGCGATCCCGCAATCCATGGATTTGCTGAAAGTTGCAGTGTTATTTCCGCAATACCAGCAGTTCACGTCGATTCTGTCATCCGCATGCATCCAGCCGGCGAACAGACTCACATTTGCGGTACAGTTTTTTACTGCATCATATGCCAGCCCGATTCGCTGATACGAATGCTGCCATTTGCTGCTGATGGGTTGGCCCCAGGTGTACATGAAGTTGCCGAACCAGAATGGGTTAGCGTTCCACGCAGGCGAGCCGCCGCCATTAATTTCGTCGGCCAGTACCGAGTACCTGATGGACCAATTCGGTCTGAACTGGTACTTTGCGTTGAACTCTACGAATACGTTGTGTGCGGGCAATTGGAGATCGTCGTTCAAGTCGACGTCTCGCTGCCAGCCATAGCCGCCGGTCCACCAGTTATTTCTGGGCCACTGAATAGACCCTTTGGACCTGGCAAAGAATGTTTGGACGCTGAGTTCCCACTGACGTGGGCGCGTCTGCGGCAAGATGCACGGTGGAGCAAATACTCCGGGATAGGGAACACACTCGGCTTTCACCTTGGTTATTCCCGGCGGTGGGCATCCTAAAACGGCCATGCCCTGAGGGGCGACGCCTCTCACTTTAGCGGGCCTGGCAGACGTTCTTTGGACGACAGGCGAAGGAGGGCCGCCTACCTGATTGGGTCTCAAAAGGACCTCTAATGATTCATCAGGTGCGGAAGCCCAGGCGGCGGAGATGAAAATGGTTGACAGGAAAATGCATAGACATACCAACGGCGTAGAAGGTATTCTTCTCAACATACCCTTCCTCCCAGCTCGAAATGTTGAATATCCCTTTAATAGGAATGCCTTTTTTATGTCAAGAAAAAAATAGACATAATTTTCGAGTGGTTGATAAAAAAAACGAGAATATGGTGGATGCTAGAAAGGAAGTAGTTGAAATAACACGAGGTAATTAGAGGCCGCGCTGCGCGCTTTACCTCATAAACAAGGAGTCTTTAACTGAAACAAAGCGCTCAGGCTTGACAGGGTATGGGGAATGGGATAACGCTATGTCATCAATTATGTTGTTGAAATGAAACGCCCCCCTCTTGGGACAGCAAACGATAGGATTCCTCACAACAACGAGAAAAAAACTGTGATTTCGGAGGAGAAGGTTAATATGCTGATGCTGCGGCTGAAATTATTCACATACCTTGATCTGAGATTCAAAAGGGCGATCTGTCCACGTTGCATGCTGTTCGTTGCGGCGGTTTTGTTCGGCCAATTGCTTTTCAGTCCCGGCATGACCTTGGCAACACGCTTTGACACTCAACTCGAGGCAATTCTCAAGAGAGAGCTCCCGGCTGATTTTTCCGTAACTCTGCAGGTGGTGGAATCGGATACGGACCGCGTACTCATGGAAAAGAATCCGGACATGCCTCTGGTGCCGGCTTCCACCATGAAGATCGCAACCAGTGCAACAGCTTTGAGTGTGTTGAAACCTGATTTCGTGTTCGTCACGGATGTATTGGTCGACAATGCGCGGGGGGGCTCAGTGGGAAATTTGTACGTGAGGGGATTTGGAGACCCATACCTGGTTTCCGAGGAGCTGTATGCCTTGGCCAGGGAACTCAGGGAACGGGGACTCAAAGAGGTGAGAGGCAATATTGCGGTGGATGATTCGTTTTTTGAGCCGGCCCCACCGTTGGATGAAAACGAGAAAATCGGGATTCGCGCGTACCATGCCCCTTACAGTGCCCTTTCGTTGAATTTTAATTCCGTCAAAGTGATCGTGAGGCCCGGTGTTCGCGCAGGTGAGCCGGCGGAAGTTGCGCTTGATCCCGTTTCAGAATACGCGGAAGTAAAATCCGCAGTGAAGACCGTGAAGGGCAGCAAGCCAGCACAGATAGAGATCTTTAGGAATGGGGGGCAGAAGTATCGAGAGACCGTCCGCGTGGAGGGCACTATCGGGGAAGATGCTCCAATAAAGAATCGGTATGTGAATGTGACGTTTCCGTCTCTGTATGTCGGAGAGGCATTAAGGGAATTTCTCCTGCGTGAGGGCATCAGAGTTCAAGGTAAAATAGTGCAGGGCAGGGCCCCGACCAATGCTGCAGCCTACTGGGAGCATGCGAATTCCCGACCATTAGCAGCGATCGTCTATGGACTCAACAAGTTCAGCAACAATTTCATGGCGGAACAGATCAATCTGACTCTGGGAGCTCAGGTAAACGGGGTGCCCGGAACCAGAGAAAAAGGGCTTGCGGTTATCAGGGACCACTTACTTTCCTGCGGTATTCCCGAATCCTCCTTTACCTTGAGTGAAGCGAGCGGACTGTCCCGCAACAATCGAATTTCCGCTGCCGCACTGGTGAAGGTCCTGCAAACCGCTGCACGTGATTTCACGTACAATGCGGAATTCATAGCTTCCTTCGGTGTCGCCGGGGTAGACGGAACGCTGAAGGAAAAATTTACGGATGCGAAATTGAGAAGACGGCTGAGGGCTAAAACAGGGAATTTGCGAGGAGTAAACGCGCTTGCAGGGTATGCGGTGTCACCGGATGGAAAGCCCCTGACTTTTGCCATAATTGTGAACGGGAATAATAAAGTACAGAATTTTATCGATTACGGAGAACGAATTATGCGAGCCATTCTGGATACGCCGGTTACCTCTCCTGCGCATGTGACCAGGTAATACAAATGCGCAATCGATATTAATCGGCGCGGACTGCTCGCAGCGAGTGTTTCAGCCCTTCGGTGATGCGTACGCGTACCAGTTCTCCCGGACAGATCGAATCAGAATCTTCCAGATTGATAATTTTATTCGTACGGGTCCGACCGAACACCTGGGACGATTTAGGACGAATGCCTTCCACGAGAATCTCTTCCACAGATCCTTCAGCGGATCGGTGATATTCCTCCGTGATTCTGCCCTGAAGCTCATGGACGCGTGAAAGCCGCTCAATTTTCACCGATTCGGGAATATGGTCGGGCATGGATTGAGCCGCAGTCGAAGGCCTGGAAGAATACTTGAACGAAAATATTTGGTCGTAACGGATCCTTTCCAACGCTTCCAGCGTTTGTATGAAATCTGCTTCGGTTTCACCCGGAAATCCTACGATAATATCCGTAGTCATTGCCACGTGCGGGATGGAATCGCGCAGACTCTCAACTTTAGCCAGGTATTCGGCAAACGAATATCCTCTGTGCATTGCCGACAAAATCCTATCAGAGCCGCTCTGCAGAGGAAGATGTATGTGTTCGCAAACACTGTCCAGATTTGCCATTGCCGCGATGATGGAATGGTCGAAATCTCTGGGGTGAGAAGTGGTGAATCGAATTCTCGCCAGACCGGGTATTCCGTCGAGGTGTTTGAGCAAATCTGCGAATCTGCGCCCATGGGGCAGATCTTTGCCATACGCGTTCACATTTTGTCCGAGGAGCGTAATTTCCCGGATTCCCGTACCCACAAGTCGTGTAGTGTCTTCAAGAATTTCGTCCATATGACGACTCTGCTCTGGTCCTCGAGTGAAGGGGACGACGCAATACGTGCAGAAATTCGAGCATCCCTGCATGATGGTGAGAAACGAGCACACCGGGTTCGCGCCTTTGAGCGGTGCAACCGTATGGAGTGATTGCACATCTTCAACAAAATCCGTGCTGGTGATCCGGGATTTCTTGGATCCGATTTCCTCCAGAATTCGCGGAAGCTCCGAAATGTGGTGAGTGCCCACAACAGCGTCCAGGTGAGGGGCTTTCCTAAAAAGCTTATTCTTTTCCTGTTGTGCGACGCACCCTGCAACAATGATTGCGGTGTCCGGTTTTCTCGTTTTGAGAGATCTGAATTTACCAAGCGCACTGTACACTTTGTGTTCGGCTTTTTCTCTGATTGCGCAGGTGTTAATAATGAGCACCTCGGCCGTATCCGGGTCGGAAACAGCGGACATTCCGAGTTCATCGAGTATTGCGGCCATCTTTTCCGAGTCATGCTCGTTCATCTGACAACCGTACGTTTCTATATAGTACGTTCTGCGAGTCACGTGATTGCACCTACATTGAGACAGCATTCTGCACGAGGCTTTGCTGTGAGTTCTATTACAGTCTATCTACTGAATATTCCGGCCATCATGGAATGGATACGATGGATCGTCAACCGTCGGGCCGAATCCATTGTGAAAAAGATTCACGGTTATCCAGGACAAAAGGAAAAAATTTCGCGCGAAATTTTGGAAACCGTGAAAATATCGCGCGACCGGCTCA
>JBGSLQ010000044.1:0-146057 GCA_041740635.1 Desulfomonilaceae bacterium
TGGCACGTATTTCTCAAGATCTTCCCGGCCTGACTGTAGGGGCGGACCTGCGAGTCCGCCCAAATGAGGGCAGACGCATGGGTCTGCCCCTACTCGGATGTGTCGTGGCACGATTCTGAGCGTCAAAACAGTTTTGAGACAGCTTCTGACACCCGTGGTTACTATTGGGCCGCCCTTCCAGGGCGCAGAATCCCTAGTGCCCGCTCGTAACGGAACGGTTACAAATCATAGGAACTTTTGATTGTCTGTATAGGCACGCGGTGTTAAAATGAAAGATTAGGGAGGGTCCCCGCCATGAGCGTGATCCTGCACGTTGAAGACGAGCATTCTGTGCGTCTCTTATATAAAGAGGTGTTCGAAGAGCTCGGACACAAAGTGATTCAGGCAGTCGATGCCGAAGAAGCACTCAAAATTCTGAGAGGAAATCGTCCGGATATTATCGTACTGGATCTCAAAATGCCTGGAATGGGCGGTAAGCGCTTTCTGGACAAATTTCACAAAATGAATACGAAGATACCGGTGGTAATTAGCACCGCATATCCCTATCTGCAGGGAGATCCGACAGCGCTGAAAGCCGATGCCTACGTTGTCAAATCCGGTGATATGACCGAGCTTTTGGACAGTATTCAGAATCTTCTTGGAAAACCGGACTCAGCGGCCCGTTAAAAGCCCTTCAACTACGATTCATACATCCAGGGCTGGTAGTTGCCCGATCTGTTTCAACGCTTCATACACAACAATTCCCGCTGCAGTAGACAGATTGAGACTGCGAACCTTGCTCAGATCGATGGGTATCCTGGCAATCCGATTCGGAAAACGGAGAAACATGTCCGGCGAGAGTCCCGTTGTTTCCGGACCGAACAGAATGTGATCTCCCTGCTCGAAGTGAATGCGATGATACACATCACCTCTCTTGCTGCTGGTGAGCACAATCCTCCCATGATCCACCGCCGACAGGTATGCTTCGAGATCAGGCCACTCAATCACCCTGAGCTTCTTCCAATAATCCAGTCCCGCGCGTTTCAAATTCCTGTCGTCAATGCTGAAGCCCAGGGGCTTCACGAGATGCAGTGTGGCTCCCACCGCGCAGCATAGCCTGCCGATATTGCCCGTGTTCGGAGGTATCTCCGGATGCACCAGCACCACATTCAACACCCGAGAATCCTGACACACACTGCTGCTCAGTGGAGCACCTCACGTACGAGTTTCATGACATCTCTGATCTGCACTGAATCGAGTTCTCCGTGCATCGACTTCTCATTTACCAGGAGAAATGCGTCATCATGCGTGTGCATGCCTGTGAAGATGTCTCTTGCTGTCATGGAAAGGACGTTGAGAGAAGCTTTTACATCGAAACCTCGCCGAGGAACAACGACGAGGTCCGGCCCGAGATATGCATTTTCTCCTGAATAGACTTCTTCGTTCGTGAGAACAGTCTCGAAGATGTGCTCATCGAGATCTCCCAACCCTTCGAATGGACCTATACCGATGTCTTTGAGGCGCAGATTTTCCAACTGGTGCCTGATGCGACCCTTAAATTCTTCGGCTTCGGTTACCCCGAGCAACCCATGCCTGAATCGTTCCTTGCGGTTGATGTATATGCGTGTTGGGTCGAGAGCAAAAGCTTTGGAATCAGGACTGAGATTCTCCAGCGTTCCTGCATTGGGATTGCGAAAAGATAAATATCCAAGGCTTCGGAGAATGGAGTTGAGATAGATCTGGATCTTGAGATCGGTGAATCCGTGATCCGATAAAAGGATCAATCGTGTTGTACTCCCCACGAGGTCCGTGAATTTTCCGATGAATGCGTCAATGCTGCGATAGTATTCCAGGAAATCCTTGTGGAAAGGATGTCCCGGATTAAGAGCCGCGTCAAACAGGAAGTGGTGGAGTCTGTCAGTGCCCGTGATCACGCCTATGAAGAGATCCCAGGCCTCAGAAACGAGCAAATCCTCCATACAATGGGTGTGGGCATTGAAGGTTTCGAAGAGGTCGGTCACGAGGAATCGGCGGTTTTGTCTGCCCTTGTCCGCATCTACATCAATTCGGTAGTTGAGCGAGCGCAGCTTTTGTATCAGGTGCTCGGGATAAACGGCCCGCTCGAATATGGGGGCTACAAAACCCGAAACGAGCACGCCATTGAGCGATCGAGCCGGATACGTAAAGGGCAGATTCACGATAACGCTTCGTCTTGACGATAACTCGTGCCATATCGCTGGCCTGCGAATATCGTCGAAAGAAGGAAGATGAAGTGCAATTTCACCTGGTTTTAGATCCGTAAATCCGAAAATGCCGTGTTCTCCCGGGCTCGAACCGGTCATGAAAGAAGTCCAGGCAACCGAGGAAATGGCAGGCAGATCTGTCCGCATTGGAACGAAGGTTCCTGATGAAGCTGCGGCCGCCATTCGCGGCATGACACCCAAATCCATAAGCTGCTTGAGAAGTGAAAACGGTACTCCATCCAGACCGAGAACAGCGACTCTCTGCAGGCCGTTTCCTTTTATTCCGCCAAGCACGTAATCAGTTCTCCTGTCAGAAATTTCCTCGGGAAAGCAGCCTGGATTTCAATGATTCGAGCATGGAATAATCCATCGGCGGGTACTGAGGAAATTGTCCCAATTCGATATCCGGTTTGACGTCTCCGTGAAAGTCGGTGCCCCCGGTAATGGTGAGCCCAAATCTGGATGCCACGCTGAGATAGATTTCCGTCTGACGAAGGGTATGTCTTGGATAGAATGCTTCTATTCCCTGTAACCCACTGTCCACGAGGATTTGGATTGTCTCGATCAGGCTGGCTTCGTTCTCGGATTCGAGCGAGTATGGATGTGCCAGGACCGGAATGCCCCCTGCCTCGCAAATAACCCGGATGGACGTATGTGCCGGCAGTTTAGCCTTTTTCACATATGCAGGAGTACCTTTCCCCAGATATTTGTCGAACGCCTCCTGCATTGTCTCTACAAGACCTTCCCGAACCATGACTTTCGCCACGTGAGGTCGGCCCGGAACGCCTCCTGCAGCTTCCCGGTCGATAGCTTCCTGGGACACAAGTATGTCGCTGTGCTCCTTGAGCTTGGCCAATATACGGGGAATCCGTTCGCGACGCCCTGTTTGGAGAAAATCCAGTGCTGAAAGAAGTGCCTCGTTCTTCCGATCCATGAAATAACCGAGAATGTGGAGTATCCCTTTATTCCAGTCCGCGCTGATTTCCAGTCCGGGAACTATTTCTACGCCGCTAATCCACCCCTGTTCAGTTGCTTGCTCAATTCCGGAAACCGTATCGTGGTCGGTAATCGCTATGGCTCTCAATCCCAGACTTGCTGCTCGCTTTACGACGTCAGCGGGAGAAAAAGTCCCGTCGGACATATTCGTATGCACATGAAGATCTATCAATCTCTTGGCCTCATCACACGGTTGTTCACCCGTATCGAGTCTTAGAAGGTTTAAACCTTCGAGAGGACGCGGTCAAGCGGGGAGATTTTGAGGAGCACCGGGTACGATCACACCCATCGAGAAAACACCATATTGGATAACAAACGTCCCCTATCGGTAAGCATAAGAATTTCGCCGTGGATGCGGAGGAGAGCCTGGTCCAACAAATCTCCCACTGTTCGGGCAATAAATTGCCGTGCATCCACGTCGTACCTCTCCGACATCAGCTCGAGATTCAGTCCTGCCACAAGTCTCAGGCCCATGATGAGCGCATCTTTGAAACGCATCTCGGGAGTCAATTCCGTCTTGATCTCAATGGGCAGATCTCCGGCTTCAACAGCCCTCTCATAATCACTCAGATCTCCGAAGTTCGCGTGCCTCGTACGGCCGTCCATGCTGTGAGCGCCGGGACCGAATCCGATATAGACGCAATCAGTCCAGTATTTCAGGTTGTGGAGGGACTGCTTGCCCGGTAACGCGAAATTAGAGATTTCATAATGTTCGTACCCAGCCTTCTTTGCATCGCGGCAGAGAGTCTCGTACATGTCTGCGGCCAGATCTTCGTCAGGGGCAGACAATTCCCCTGCATTAATCGCACGGTGAAGCCCGGTTCCAGGCTTCACTTCAAGGAGGTACGCAGACACATGTTCCGGTTTTAAATCCAGAATGGAGCCAAGACTCTTCTTCAAGGATTCCATGGTTTGGCCCGGAAATCCCGCAATGAGATCGAGTGAAACATTGTCGAATCCTGATGCCCGAAGATCCCCAAAAGCGGTGTACGCATCCGCAACAGTATGATTTCGGCCCATGGTCACCAGCTCGGAATCCACTAGAGACTGGACACCCAGACTTACGCGGTTTACCCCGATGCCCCTCAGACTGCTGAGACCGGCTCCATCCAGGGTGCCGGGATTCATCTCCAGGGTGATTTCCTTCGGAACAACATGCAGATGCGATTGAAGATGTCCCAGAATCCGACAAACATCCTCGAGATTGAGAAGGGAAGGGGTCCCACCACCGAAATAGATGGTATCGAAGTGGGACTCTCGACCGGTCCTTTTCACGAGAGATGCATAAAGTTCGATTTCTCTCAGAATCGAACGCATGTAGCGTTCTTTCGCGCCCGGATCGAATATTCCGGAAGTAAATCCGCAATAAGAGCAACGCGTTCTACAGAAGGGCACGTGCACGTATATCCCGCCGGGAAGCTGGAGCTCCGGAAAGCGTATAGAGCCGAGTGGAGACTGAAGTTCGTTTCTTACTGGCATAGTATTCTATTCAAGCTATATGCGCTCACCAGGCGTTCTTGCGCGAAGTGACGATCGTCGTGCCTAACCATCTGATATAGCGACTGTGATCGTGGCATAGAAAATTCCGTCGCAAAATTTCCTCGTGCGGATCATACTATTCATGCTGAGATATTGAAGTTGGCATATACTTGTTCAGAAAGTCCAGTATCGCTCCATATCCTTTGATTTGATTCTCTTTTTTCACAAATCCGTGTCCCTCATCTTCAAAAATAATGTACTCCACGGGTACGGATCGTTTTCGGGCTGCTTCCACTATTTCGTCAGATTCGGCTTTCAAGACTCTGGGATCGTTCTTGCCTTGAAGCACCATCAAGGGCCTGACGATTTTATTTGCATGAAACAGCGGAGAGATGCTTCGCAGATATTCTTCCTCAGTATCCGGATTCCCAATTTCCCTGTACAGGGATTCTTTGAACGGATCCCACCACGAGGGAAAGCTTTTTAACGTGCGGAGCCAGTTCGATACGCCGAACATGTCTACTCCCAGAGCGAACGCCTCCGGTCTGAACGTCAAAGCGGCGAGAACCATGTACCCACCATAGCTCCCTCCTATGATACCGATTCGATCTGCATCCACGTACCCCGTTGTTTGGAGATAATTCTTGGCAGCAATGCAATCTGCCAGATCGTCTTGTCCATGCTTGTGATTGTCCAGCCGATAAAACGTTTTCCCGTATCCTGAGCTGCCGCGATTGTTGACAGCTATGATTGCGTACCCGTGATTCACGAGATATTGAAATAGGGGATCGTAATGGATGGTCGACTGGCCGCCCGGTCCGCCATGGACCCACACCATTGCCGGAGCTTTGTTGGATGGGTCGGCCTGGTGCGGTTTGTACACTATGGCGGGAATATCCAGACCGTCGAATGACGGATAATTAACCCGCCGCGCTTCCACGAGATCTTGAGGATCTATTTCAGGATTGAGCGTACTTGTAAGTTGTGAGTAGCGGTTGGTCTCGAAATCGTACAGGTAAAGATTCTTCGGCGATCGTGAATCGGTGACGTAGAAGCTCATAAGCTTCTCGCTCTTTGAAATCCTCACGGAGGAAATCTGGCCCTGCGGCAATTGGGGAAGTTGCACCAACTGGTTTGTGAACGTATTGTAGATCCTTATCTCAGTCAGTGCATTGTTGTTGATTCCTACCACCATATATTTCCCGGAATGAGAAAATCCGGCGAATATTATGTCCCAGTCGACCTTCAGCACGATCTCCGAAGTTCCGGATTGGAGATCGAATTTCTTCAAGTAAGTGAACTCACTCCCTTCGTCTGTGAGATAGTACAAGCTCTTGGAATCCGGGCTGAACGTTCCGGGAGAATAGTTGACATCGCCTTCATGGGGCGTCAGGTGCTTGAATTCCCGAGTTGTCGTATCGTAAAGATATATATCCGAATTGTCGCGGGTAATGGTCTTGCTGAAGGCAAGATAGCGCCTGTCTCGTGAAACTGCTCCCAGGCTGTACGCACCTTCATTTTGGAAGATCATACGCGGGGTAAACGTTTCCAAATCCATGTCATATACATCCATGAATTTTGGATCTCTTTTGTTGGAGGTGAAATAAAAGCTTTTCTCGTCATAGCTGATTCCATGAAAAGAAGATTTGGCCTTTTCATCCGGAGTCAAATCTCGGGCTGTTCCGTCCTCCTGCTGCAGGTATATATGTCCGATTTCATTCCCGCCACGGTCGCTGTAAAAGAGAAAGCGCTTGTCATGAGGCAGAAATGACAGCGCAAAAATTGAGTCTTGCTTGGATGACGTGAGTTGTGAAGGCTCACCACCTTTGACAGGTATAACGAAAGCATTGAAAACGCCGGTTTGATTACTGGAGAACAAAATTGACTTTTCATCGTAGGAGAAAGAACTCCCACCGATAGAGACCGTCTTCATAAATTGTTCGATTGAGTACTTCTTGACTTCTCGGCACTCAGCCGGATTCGCTGTCGAGTACAGGATTAATAGGAAAATTCCAAAGCACGTGATTATCTTGTGTTTCACTCTTCCTCCTACAGTATCTTAAGAAACCATCTGTTATTCGGAAAATAAGCTGAATCAGCTTCTTTCCCGTTGCAAATCTTTGACACAGATACAGTCCGGTGGTTCTCGAGAATTGCGCTGAATTCGTTGCAGGCTGTTAACTCAATCTGCTCGACAGAATAATATGGGAATTCTTATACCGATTCGCTTTTCTTTTCATAACCTGGGGGGCTGGAGATATACTTCGCTCCGGACGACGCAAAGCCGTCTAATCACTCCGCTCAGGACAACAGCCTTCGCCATCTTATATGCATAACTGCGAAAAGATATTAGAACCTGCATCAGTTTTTGGCTGCGCCGAAGACCGAAGATTGTCATGCATTACGCCATGTCTCGCAGTCGTGGCATTGCACTCCCTGCAGTGATATCACATGTGCTCATTCTGGAAAAATAGAGACAGACGTTGAGGTGAGAAGATCCGGAGAATCTGAATCGGTTGTTGTTGGCTGGGGGACGAGGATTCGAACCTCGGTTAACGGGGCCAGAACCCGCCGTCCTGCCGCTAGACGATCCCCCAACCGATCCAGACATACTAACCGCTTAGGATCTGCGGTGTCAAGCTGATTATGGTCGAGGAAGCATCCATTCAGGTACTTGTGATAAAAATAGGACGGCGATTCATTGAGGGTTAAGGGAAAAATAATAATTTTCGAGTCCCGGAGGGAGGACTGATATACAAATTTCCCGGAAATGAATTACCGGGCTATTCTTTAGTCCCTTCGGGACAAAGAATTGGAACAAAGTTAGCACTATGGGGGCAAGGGGCATAAGCGCTAAAAAAGGAGCATCCACTTTCAACTTTCCTGGTGGGGGTCGGCGTCTCTGCCGACCCATCTTGACGGAAAACTTCCTCGAACCGATAGGAATCCACCATTCAGCAATTGACTTAATCCTTGTCGTTGCGATGAGCGCAGCGACGTGGCACCGCTCGCCATGACATCTGACTGAATCCGCCAAGCGCCACTTTTTAAACGGGAACCTCGTCGAGGACGGTTCTGATCCGATCGACCGCTATTGCTCCTTCGCGAATCACCTCCAGTACTCCTCGATCTATTTCGATCACCGTGGACGGCTTACCTCCCGGCGTAGGACCGAGATCGATTACCAAGTCCACGAGAGAAAGCAACGCCTCTGGTATCTTTCCTACATCCTCTGGCGGCGGATCGCCCGAAAAGTTGGCACTCGTCGCCGTAATGAATCCACCTGCAAGTTCAGCAAGCTTACGGGCTGCCGAATCGGGGGGAACTCTCACTCCCACTTTACCTGATGCTCCAAGAATGGGTTCGGCAAATCGGGCTGTCAATTGCAGCACCAGCGTCAGGCTTCCCGGCCAAAAGCGATCCATCAGAGTAGAGATATGAGAATCGGGTGAAATCAGAAACTTTTCAACAGTCTTACGATCTGACGCAATAAGTGGGAGCGGGCTTGTAATCGGTCTCGACTTGATACTGAATACTCGCCGTACTGCCTCGTCATTGAAAGGGTCTGCAGCAAGACCGTAAAACGTTTCGGTGGGTACGATGATGACACCGCCGGAGCGAATTACGTCCCGAGCTTTCATCAAAATCTTTTCAGTACCGAAATTCATGTTCAGATCTTATGGCAGTTGACACAAATTTCTGACCTTTCGAACACCCTGCCCCTTATAAGGAACGGTAGGGCCCGGCGTCTCTGCCGGGCCGAACTGGTCCATTTGTTTTGAAAAATGTGCCGGCACGGAGGCCGGCACCTACCAAATTTCGAGAAGCGCTTTTTGCAATCTGAAGAAAATTTCTGCCATTTGCTATCTGAGCGTTCCTTGGGAGGGGGCCGGGGAACACTTTTTTGCAAAAAAGGGTTCTCCGGAAATCAGGTCTTGCTCTTCCGGACCGGCAATTCCAGGATAAACCGTGCGCCTCCGCCGGGATTGTCTTTTACCCTTATGAATCCGTTATGATCCGATATTATGGTGCTGACGATGGTCAATCCGAGACCGGTTCCTCCGGGTCTTCTGGAGAAGTACGGTTCAAACAGCCTATCCCTATCGTGAGGATTTACTCCGGCTCCGTTATCAGCGACTTCTATCGATGCAATGGCAAGGTCTTTGTCATAACTTGTTATTATTTCTACGATTCCTTTCTTTTCAATTGCAGAAACGGCATTGTCCAGGAGATTCACCACTGCGCGTTTCATCTGTTCTTTATCCAGGTTGAAAATCGGAACCGATCGATCCGGTTTGAACGCAAAGTTCACTTGATCGTTCGCCTGATAGTAAAGATTAACCACTTCGGAAATCATTGCATTCAAATCGTTTGGAACCGGATTGGCTGCGGGCATGCGGGCGAATTGGGAGAACTCATTGACCATATGTTTCAATTGTTCCACCTGATCGATTATGGCGCCTGTACACTGATCCAGAATTGCGCCATCCTCCGCAAGCACCGGCATATATTTTCGTCGAAGCCGCTGAGCGTTGAGCTGAATGGGAGTAAGCGGGTTCTTGATCTCGTGAGCGATACGACGAGCCACTTCTCTCCAGGCGGCCATTCTCTGAGCCTTTACCAGATAGGTCATGTCCTCGAATACCAGTACGAATCCAAGATTGTTGCCTTCCTCATCCCTGAGCTTGTTCGCGAAACAGAGCAGTGAAGTCACCCGCTCCGGAAAAGACAGCGTGACCTGTCGCTCCAATGATTCTGAGTCAGAATCGGCGACATCTTCGAGTATGCTGGTGATGGCTGCTACAGATTCTTCGGGAAGAACATCTGCGCACGGCTTGTTCAGAATATCGCTTGCCGCAATTCCCAGAAGTCGCCGGGCAGAATTGTTTGCTGTGGTGATTCGGGCGGCGGAATCCAGCGAAACAACCCCTGCGGCTATGTTTTTCAGCACTGTTTCCGTATATTTTCTGCGGCTTTCCAGGTCAGTGTTGACTCGGACCAGTTCGTCCCGATTTTCCCTTAAGTCGTCGGTCATTTTGTTGAAGGATTTTACGAGGATCCCGAGTTCATCGTCCGCTGTAGAATCTATGTGCACATTCAGGTCCCCTTGCGCAATCTTCTGGGTTCCTTCAGCAAGCCTCTGGATCGGCTCGGTTATGTCCCGGGCCATGGTCGCTCCGAACCAGAATCCGATGAAAATAGCCAGGAGAGCAACCATAAGCAGGATCAGCACGTACATGGTCTTTACCGGACCTTTCATGCGTTTTGCTTCCTGATAGTCTCCGAATGCGCTGGAAATGGAAAAAAGTCTGCCTGCCAATGAATTGGGGATGAAATAATCTATGACCAGGACTGCCGAGACACGCTCCCCGTTGGATGCCTTGATGGGTGCCAATCCTCGTATCAGATCGCTCCCGCCGTCCAGCGGCATAATCTTGGATGTGGCATCGCCCTGAAAAGCAATCTTGAGAAAGCTCGGCACAGGTGGGGGAATGGGAATATCCTTCAGTGCCGGATCTTTGAGAAGCTCCGGATTTGCGCCGTCACTGAAATAGAGCTGAATGGAACTGATACCTTCCGCTGCTCTCCAGGCGTCCATCGCTCTGACGAGTTTCGTGTGTTCGGTCGGATTCAACAAATCATGGTCATGAATGAATGCGGCAAGGCGAGCACCGGTATTGAGAACTTTTTCCGAGGTGGTCTGATAAAAGGCCTGGGCTACAACCAGCGACGATTGGAGGGATTCTTCCACCTGAGCCTTGAACCAGCTTTCAATGGTGGTGTGGAGTACTCCTGCACTCGCAATAAAGAGCACGACCGTGGGAACCAGGGTCAATGCTACAAATGCCGAGGTGAGCCGGGTCTTGAGATGAGACCCCAGGACCCGCCGACGCCGTTCGAAAACCAGTTTGAACAGATTGCGGATAAGAAAGAAGATGATCACAATGAGGAGAAGAGTTACGATTGAAAGCAATCCGAAGAGCAGCAAATGTCCGGCAAACGGTATGTCTTCCGCTGACCTGACCAGGTAGGATTCCGCAAGAAAAATCGCCCCCACAAGTAAGGCTGCGAACAGTGCCACATAGAGTTCTCTGCGCCTTTTCTTTTGTTCCTCATCAGGTGAAATGGGCTGCCTCATTATCCATCTTCTCCCGTCATCTTCCCCAGTTCCTCATCATCGAATCCGAAATGATGGCCGATTTCGTGGAGCAAGACGTCACGGACTGCCGTCACTATCATGTGTGACGATCCTGCAGCGGCCATAATGGGTCGTCGGTAAAGGTAGATACGATCCGGAAGATATGTCGCAGAGAATACGCTTCTATGGGATATGGGAACACCCACGTACAGGCCGAGGAGTTCCCAACGGGAACCCAATTCCAGAGATTCCATTGTCTCCCGATCTGGAAAATCCTCTACGATCACCTCCACGTTCTCCATTTTTTCTTGAAATATGGAGGGGAGTTCCTCTATTGCTTTTGCCACGGCCTTATTGAACAGTTCCGGGGTCACGGTGGTCTCAATCAGTGTGATACATGACGCCGCTCTGGAAGCTTGACACTTTCAGCATTCTGCGCGCATAAGACACTTTGTACCAGAAAACAGGAGACTTGGAAAGGTGCCATTCAGCGATTCAAAACGCGACATTGTTATCGTGGGGCTGGGAAATCCGGGAAGGGCGTACGCTCGCCACAGACACAATATCGGTTTCATGGTCGTTGATGAACTGGCCCGGAACTCCAACTGCTCCTGGAAAAAGGATCGGGCCGATGCTGAAGTATGCAAGGCCTCGATTGAAGGGCATCCCATCACCCTCATAAAACCTCAGACGTACATGAATTTGAGCGGTAAAGCTGTAGCACCCATAATGAATCGTTTGTATGCCGATCCGTCGCGGCTGATGGTGATCCACGACGATATGGATATTGCATTCGGCCGAGTCAGAATCAAGCTCGGGGGCGGTGACGGCGGGCATAAAGGTGTGCGTTCCATTATGGATTCGCTGCGGTTTTCCAATTTCATCAGGCTACGGCTGGGAGTAGGGCGGCCACCTGTAGGTGTTCCCCCGGAGACATTTGTTTTGAGTGCATTCGACCCGGAAGAAGAAACTGCGGCGGCTCATCTGGTGTCAGGCGGATGTCGGGCCGTACAGTTTGTTGCAGCTTACGGCGTCGAACGTGCGCAACAAATGCTCCACTCTCTGAAGGACGCACCCTTTGATTCGGCTGCTGCATCATAATTCCGGGTTTTTGCTTGCGTGTTGGATAGTGCTATATTAAACTAATCGTTTCTTTGACCGAGAATTCTTACCCAGGGGGTATGTACATGAATCAGACAATAGTGAGTGAGGATAACGCTCCATTTCGACGGCTGCTTCGGCCGATAATCAAGGTCCTGAGAACTGCCTATATTCAGGGCAACCGTGTTGTAAAACTTATGCCGTCGGAAAGAGCCATCCAACTCTACTACAAGTATCGACGCAAGAGTTACGATCTGCAGTGGTCCATGGACCCGGGTTACAGAAAAGGACTCAAGCGGTTGATGGATCTGGTAATTGAAGAAAATGAGACGGTACTGGATGTCGGGTGTGGAACCGGTTCGGCTACGCTTTTGGCGGCTCATAAAGCCAGGCAGGTGACGGGAATCGATCTATCGCCCGACATGATCGAACTGGGTGAAGAAAAGGTTTTGAAAGCAGGTCTCTCCAACATCACGCTCCACACTACATCCGTTGAAGACTATGTCCCGGACAATCCATTCGACAAAGTGATAAGTTCTTTTATGATACCTCACGTGAAACCGCATCTTCGTCCGGCAATTTACGCATGTATGTACAATTTCCTGAAACCTGGCGGAACCGTAGGTCTTTTCGGATCCAGGGGAGAAGTCTGCGACGTGTACGAGACCACGGAAGAAATTGAAAACAATCTCACCAGAGCAGGTTTTGAAGATATAGTTCTGTACGACGTGTACGACATCTACAGGATAGCCCTGGCAAGACGCCCCCACGACAAGTAGTCCAGTGCGATAAAGAAATCCTTCGTAAAACGGTCGGCGTACTCTGCCGACCGATTACATTTCAACCCTCATTAAGCGAGAATGCCCATGTTCTAGGGCTCTCCGCTTTTCCCGAATCAACTCACAAGAAAAGAACGGGGAACCCCTCTGTATGAGACGTTCCCCGTTGGTTTGTTTGATCTCTAACAGGTAGCTCACGTAGGATGCGGTGAGCAAGCGAACCGCATCGGTCGGGAAAGGCCTCGACTGATGCGGTTCCCGCTGATCACCACGTCCTACGCCGGGTTTGATTGCAAGACAGGTATGATCCGAATCAAAAATCGGGCATCAGTACGATCCTGTTCATATTTGTTCCCCTATGGGCTTCCTCAAAGGCTTTGCCGATGGTGGACATGGGCCTCGTTTCGAGGAGTGGATCGATCTGAACTTTTCCGGACTGGACCATTTCCAGCACTTGGGGATAGTACTTCGGCAGACATCCCCATGTACCGATTATCTCGGCATCAAAAGCCATAAGTCTGCTCATCATATAGGAAGTCTTCTGGGTGCCGAACCCTACAATTACCAGCTTGCCGATAAATCCCAGAAGTCCTAGTGCCAAGTCTTGAGCCGCGCCTACTCCGGTGCACTCAAAAATTTTCCAGCCGATGTTCGGCTTGACTCCAACTTCTTTCGCAATTGCTCGGAATTCTTCCTGTATCGCTTTGAAGTCCTTACCTTTGCTGTTGATGACGTAGTCCACGGCGCCAAGTTTCAAAGCTCTCTGGAGCTTCTCTTCATTGATGTCGATACCCACAACAGGCTTCGCACCAAAACCTTTGGCCATCTGAGCCATGTACATGCCCACTCCACCGAGGCCCGTGACGAGCACAGTATCGCCTTCGGATATTTCGGCCCTGATCGCTGCCTGATACGGGGTGGTAACTGCATCTGCTACGACGGCATAATTCTCGAGTGGACGGCCTTTCAAATCCTCAATCACGCACAGATCCTCCGAGGGAACGGGAATATGGCTTGCAAAACCGCCGTATATCCCCAGCGAGCTGCCCGGCATCTTTTGAGCCAGGCATCGATTGCCTCTGCCCTTCGCGCAAATATCGCAATTGTTGCAGGGCATAACTGCAGGGACGATGACGTTCTTGCCCATCCAGGATTCTCCCCCCGGCCCGGCGGCAATAACCGTACCCGAAATTTCATGGCCCAGCGTCAAAGGGGGCTTCGTAACGGTTGGGACTCCGTCGTAAAAATAGGACATGTCTGTGTGGCAAACTCCGCATCCTGCGATTTCAACCAGGACCTCGCCTTTACCGAGTTCGGGAACGGGAATTTCTGTCCGCTCCAGTACTCCGGGAGCAGTGATCTTTCCGGCCTCTTTATCATAGACCGGACCTTTTATCATTTGCCAAGTCTGGATTTTGTCTGGAATGCTCATGCGATCCCTCCTGAGAATGGTTGGGAATCAGTATTCAGCCCGAACGGGAGAATAACAGTTCTTGTGGTGGAACTTGGGACAAGCAAAATAATAGTAGCATCAGCATATTGCGGGATACGGTCTTCTGTCAAGAGAAATTGTGAATTGCCGCACTTAAGACATTGCTATAGTTAGATTGATAATTTCAAATGCGAATTGACTATGACGATGGAAATAGAAGCAAAAGTCAAGTTCAGTATAGAGAACCATGTGGAATTTGGCGAGGCTATCCTGACGATGTGCGGCCCGCCTCTTGTTATTGCTGCAGAGAAAAGGCCGTTACATACTCTTCGACCAAATGCATGATCTCCAGGGTCACGGGCCCGGGCTGTCCGGATCCTATAATGCGGTCATCGATGCGAACCACCGGGAGGACGTTTCGAGTGGTGGAAACCATGAAAGCTTCGGGATACGTATTAAGTTCGTCCAAGCGCACCCGGTCTTCCCTGAGCCGGATTTTTCCGCTCTGTTGCAGGACTTGAAGAACTACTCTTCTGGTAACACTGTCCAGGATTTTACCGTCTAACGGGGGGGTGACGACTGTTCCTTCAGCGTTCACGAAGAATACCGTAAATGTGGAGCCTTCAAGTATGGTGACTCCATCAGGCGGATAGATGAATATTACATCGTATGCATTATGGAGCGGCACAACCGTCTGATGTGCCATTATAGCGCCCATGTAATTGAGTAATTTCACATCCGGATACATTCTCATATAGGAACACGTAGCCAGCGCCACACCTTTTTCATAATATTCTGAAGGCGGGACCATCAATTCTCTCACGGCAATATAAAGGTATGCGGTGTGTCCGGACTGGGCCATGGTGTGGTCTTCGAGTCCACCGCTAAAAATGATGTCAATCAGCAGGTCGTCCTTGAATCCGGCTTTCCTGTTTTCTTGAATCAATGCGTACAGAAGCGTTCTCAGAGAATCCCGATCCATGGGAGGTCTCATGTAGATGGATGCGGCCGAGTAATACAGACGATCAAGATGATCCTCAATCCGGAAGATCTTGTCGCCAGACGTACGGCAGGCGGTGAAGATCCTGTAACCGCGGATTGTTCCGCCAACATCTCCGATGAACGGAAAACAGAGTTCTTCTGTGGTGACGAACCGGTCTCGTTGATAGGAGATAATGATAATCACCTCGCTCGGGGAATTCGCGTTCCACTGCCGGGAACAGGAATGAGTCTATAACCGAAAATGGAAGGAAAGGCAATGCGGCCGGAGGGATTCCGGCCACAGGAATATGAACTAGGCTGCTTTACCGCAACACTTCTTGTATTTTTTCCCAGAGCCGCACGGACACGGTGTATTTCTACCAATCTTCTCGGCCTGTCTTCGCACCGGCTTTGTCTTTGACTCACCGGACGACTCTCCTCCGCGGGATAGCACGATTTCCTGTTCTCTTTGGGGAGCAAGCTCTTCTACTTCATCGGAAGAAGCGATCCTCACCAGGAATAGATTACGGATCGTCTCTTCTTTTATGCGTTGACTCATTTCGAGGAACTGTTCATAACCCTCGCGCTGATACTCCTTCAAAGGATCTCTTTGACCGTATCCTCGCAATCCGATACCGTCCTTCAGGTGGTCCATGCTGAGCAAATGGTCTTTCCATTGATTGTCAACGGCCTGAAGCATTATGAATTTTTCCAATTGCTGCATGATTTCCGGGGTGACTTCCTCGGTTTTACGCACATAACCTTTGAGAGCGCCTTCGACGACAACATCTCTTATTCCGGCAATAGTGTCCTGAGTAGAAGGAAGCTCTTCGAAATCGAAGCGTATGCCGAATTGGCCCCAAAGCGCTTCCTTGAGAGCGACAATGTCCCATTCCTCGTAATGGGTGTTCGGGTCACAAAATCGATCGACCAGATCTTCTGCGATGTCCTGAATCATATCCTGGATGGTTTCTTTCAGATCCTGTCCGCCAAGAATGAAACGACGCTGAGAATAAACGACCTCCCGCTGCTTGTTCATGACGTCGTCAAAATCCAGGAGATGTTTACGAATATCGAAATTGTGCGCTTCCACCTTCTTCTGGGCGTTTTCTATGGCCTTGCTGGTATAGCGGTGTTCGATGGGTTCTCCTTCTTCCATTCCCACGCGTTCCATAATCATCTTCACGCGATCCCCACCGAAAATACGCATAAGATCGTCTTCCAGGCTCAAATAAAAGCGGCTTGAACCCGGATCGCCCTGTCGCCCGGACCGGCCTCGTAGCTGGTTATCGATTCGACGCGATTCGTGACGTTCGGTGCCGAGAATGTGAAGCCCGCCTTCGTTAATTACTTTTCGTTTTTCATCCTCGCAATGATTTTTGAATTCCTCGAGTAATTTGGCGAACTCTTCCGAATCTTGTGGATTCTTGCTCCGGGCTAATGCAAGGAAGCGGGGATTACCGCCGAGAATAATGTCCGTACCTCTTCCTGCCATGTTCGTGGAAATGGTGACCCCTTTGTATCTTCCGGCTTGAGCCACTATTTCAGCTTCCAATGCATGATTTTTCGCGTTCAGGATATTGTGGGGGATGCCGAGCTTCTTCAATCTTCGGGCGAGATACTCCGATTTTTCAATGGAAATGGTGCCCACCAGCACAGGCTGTCCTCTTTGATACAAATCCCGGATTTCTTCGATCACCGCATCGAATTTCTCTTGCTCCGTTTTGTAGATGAGATCGGAATTATCCTGCCGAATCATGGGAAGATTTGTAGGAATGACGACTACATCCAAATTGTAAATCTTCTTGAATTCGGCTGCTTCCGTATCCGCTGTTCCGGTCATGCCGGCCAATTTATCGTACATACGGAAATAATTCTGGAAGGTTATCGTAGCAAGCGTCTGGTTTTCGTTTTCGATGCGTACGTCTTCTTTGGCTTCAAGTGCCTGATGAAGGCCGTCTGAATAACGTCTGCCCGGCATAAGACGACCGGTGAATTCATCTACGATTATGACCTGCCCGTCCTTGACGATGTAATCCACGTCTTTCTTAAAAAGTGTATGGGCTTTCAACGCCTGGTTCACGTGATGGAGAGTCTCCATGTTTCCCGGATCGTACAAATTGGTAACATTGAGGGATTTTTCAACTTTTGCGACACCTTCCTCCGTGAGAACCACACTGCGGGCCTTTTCGTCTATCGTGTAGTGACTCTCCTTCTGAAGTCCCGGAATTATGCGATTGATCCGATAATACCGGTCAGTGTTCTCGTGGGTCGGACCGGAAATAATGAGCGGTGTCCGGGCCTCGTCAACGAGAATGCTGTCCACCTCGTCCACGATTGCGTAATGGAGATCGCGCTGGACATAATCCTGGAGGGTGAATTTCATGTTGTCGCGGAGATAATCGAATCCGAATTCGTTATTCGTGCCGTACGTGACATCACAATTATAGGAGGTCCTTCGATCTTCATCGCTCAAATCATGCACGATGACGCCGACCGACAATCCCAGGAAATGGTAAATTGCAGACATCCATTCCGCGTCACGGCGGGCAAGGTAATCGTTTACCGTGACCACGTGCACACCTTTGCCGGTCAGAGCGTTCAAATAGACCGGGAGCGTCGCAGCGAGAGTCTTACCTTCACCTGTCTTCATCTCGGCAATTTTCCCCTGATGAAGAACAATGCCGCCGACGAGCTGCATGTCAAAATGCCTCATTCCCAATGTCCGTACGGACGTCTCCCGGACTAATGCAAAGGCCTCGGGAACCAACTCGTCCAGTTCTTCTCCACGGTCAAGCCGCTCTTTAAATTCAATAGTCTTGGCCTTCATGTCATCAGGAGAGAGACTTTTCATCTGAGGCTCAAGTTCATTAATAGCCCGAACGAGCGGCTCGAGTCTCTTAAGATCCCGCTCATTCTTGCTGCCGAACAGCTTTCTCGCGATTGCCGCAAACATGTTCATTCCTTATACGATTGGGTAATTATATGATCGGAGCATGGAATCGAACCGTACACTCATTCTTTTACAAGACAAAAAAACGGGCCCCGAGTTCTTGTTGAAATTTATCGAGAGATGAAAAAGTGACCTCTTTCACGCGAAAGTGGACACAAGTCCGCTGAACATGGAAATCTCTAGCACAGCCCATATTGGCTGTCAACCTGGAGTCAGGAGGCGCTCGGACTTCCTCTGTGAGCGTCAATTCATACCGATTCGCAATCAATAAGGAGAATCCGGGGACTCTTTGCAGACAAATTGAAAGCTTTGGATGTGTCGATCGACACACCTTGGAAACGCATTGGTATCAGTCATGCTGCACAAAACGAGCTGCCCTGGAACATCATTCCTGATGAGGACCAATGATCGGGGTTTTAGCGGGATAGAATATCTTCCGAATGCCAATGCTATCTTTTGAATTTAATAGTCTGTAAATTCTTGCGTTTCGTATTCAATCTGATATGATGCCCCAAAAACGCGTTGGGAGGTCTCCCATGAGCGCCCGCCGAAGTGCTTCATATATTTTAATAATCTTTGCTTCCCTGCTGTTACTGGGCTGTTCGGAAGATACCGCAGGGCTTGCGCAAAAGATAGCTGACCTGGAAAAAAGAATGCAGAAACAGGAAAAAGACCTGAAGGAAATGGCAGGGAGATTCTCGCCGCCAAAAGACTTCAGTGCTGATATCCAGCGCATTGAGGATCAGCAAGATCGCATGCAGCAAGCTATGAAGACTAAGGTGGACCCGGTCAACAACAAGCTTGAAGAATTTCGCGATTGGGCTCAGGAAGCGCAAAAAGAACGCGAAGAAGTGGGCAAGAAGATCAAGAATCTGGAAGGATCTATTTCAGAGTTCAACAAGAAACTGGATGCAGAAGCACGGCAGGCCGGCGTAGCGGCGCGGGAAGTCCCGGCGCTGAAGAAGCATATGGCTGGGGTATCCAAGAATGTGGACGATCTCGCCAAAGGGCTTGCGGATGTTCGCAAAGATATTCAGGAGAACAATTCCAAAATCGTCAATGCCGTCAAGAAGACGTTGCCCAAGTTGAAAGAAGCGGCTGTCGCTGAACTTAAAGATCAGTTGACTCCGCTGGAGCAGGGCCTCTCAAATCTTAAGACCGGAGTGGAATCGGATCGTCAAGCCATAGCGGCCATAAAAACAACGCCACAGCCCCAACCGCAGGCACAACCGGAATCAGGTAAAGAAGTTCAGGGCCTCAATAAACGAATTAAAGAGCTGGAAGAAATACTCACTACCCAAAAAGCATATCTCCTGGAGATAGGATCAAAGGTGCACGAGCTGGAACTGCAACTGAGGCGCTAAACAGTTCCGGCCCGGAAATGTGATCAGATTTCTTTAATCGCTTCTCGAAATCCCTTGAGAGCGCCTTCGATAGTCTCGTCAGACACACAGTAGGCTATGCGAAAATACCCGGGAGTCCCGAATCCGGTGCCGGGAACAGTCAATATCAGTTTCTTCTGCAGACTGGCTACGAACTGTACATCATCGCTTATGGGTGATTTCGGAAAAAGATAGAAAGCCCCCTCCGGTTTCACACAGTCGTATCCTGCGTCGATAAGCGCATCGTAAAGCCGATCCCGTCGCCGACGATACACCGAAACGTCCACCAGATTCGATAAAACTCCCTTTACTGCCCGTTGCATCAACGAAGGTGCATTTACGAATCCAAGAATACGGTTCGCGAGGACCAGTCCGTCAATGGTGGATGCTGCGTCGTCCATTTTAGGATTCATAGCAATATAACCGAGTCGCTCGCCGGGAAGGGAAAGATCTTTTGAAAACGAAGTCACGACGATGCTGTTGGAATACGCCTTCAGAAGGCTGGGTACCGCAATGCCGTCGTAAATAATACCTCTATACGGTTCATCGGAAATGAGCACGATGGCTCGACCGATCTCTGCGCTCTTCTTCTCGAGCAACCGAGCCAGGTCATTGACTTGCTGCTCCGTATATACCTTGCCGGTGGGATTGTTGGGGGAATTGATCAACACCGCCGCCGTATTCGGAGTAACTGCCTGCGCTATTGCATCCAGATCCAGGGAAAAGTCGGACAGTGTAGGGACAAGCACGGTTTTCCCATCGTGGTTATCGATATAGAAAACGTACTCGACAAAAAAAGGCTTGGGAACGATAACTTCATCACCGGGATTCAGAATGGTTTTCAGCGTGACATTGAGCCCGCCGCCTGCTCCGACAGTCATCACGATGAAATTCTCGTCTATTTCGACACCCTCGGCTTCTCGAATCTTCTGAGCCACTGCGGCCCTCACTGCAGGAAAACCTGCATTCGGCATGTACGCGTGGACTCCGGGCGTAGAATCCATTGCCGCCTGGACAATGGCATCATTTACTTCTTTAACTGGATCAAGGTTTGGGTTTCCAAGGCTGAAATCGAAAACATTTTGCGCTCCATGCTCTTTTTTCAAGCGAGCGCCTTCCTCGAACATTTTCCTGATCCAGGAGGATTTCTGGATGAATTCTACAATCTTTTTGGATGCTGGCATCCCCAACCTCCTTTTCACAAAATCAGAACAAACGAAAGCCCGGCTTTCTAATCTGAATCCAGGTGAATGGCCGGGCTCTCGACCTTGCATCAGCCCTGTATTTTTCAGGGTTTCTTATGATATCACGGTGGTAATCGAAAAGTCAATTAAATATCCGCATATTTGCAGCGAATCGTTAATTCCTGGCAGAGATCTTCTCCCTGTGTTATCATGAAAAACCTGACATGCACAAAATTATACAACTTATCGGATTAGGTATGTTTTTTCGGTTTCACTTTCAACGTCGGTTCAGACGTTTTTGTGCGGTGCTTCCGGTCCTGGTTCTGACTGCATTTGCTTCCGGCGTTGGGTTTGCGGCGGATGATTTCGATCGTGGCGTAGCGGCTGCGTATTCGGGAAATCTTGAACTTGCTGTGCAGCACTGGTCGAAAATGATACGAAAGAATCCTAAATCCTATGCTGCTCATGTGAACCGGGGTCATGCATACATTCGCAGCGGCAGGGTGCTTGCCGCAATCCTGGATTGGCAAAAGGCCAACGAATTGGCACCTGCTTATGCTTATGCAGCATTCACCGGCGACTTTATTCCTGTGAGTTCAGAAAATCGCCTCATCAATTTTGCCGCGCCGTTGGAATTAGATCCTAACTATTTGGCTTCAGTATTCATGACTGCAGTGACCTACTTGGACGTGGGAAGATCTGATAAGGCTCTCGAGATTTATCGTAACTCCCTTGAACTTACTGCGAATCCTCTCCTCAAGGGTTATCTCGACTATTGGGCTTCCTCGGTGGAATCCGGCCGAAACGAATAGTATCAACTGGAACTCAGGAAATTGAGAGCAATTTCTTACAAGGAGTTCCCCTCTGAACTTCGTTCTTTAATTGTCAAATCATATAGGACGTTGTGACCCGGGTGCCATAGAGAGCCGGGAAACTTCGCATCCGATTCTTTTCTGTTGACAGAGCGGCTTGCGAGGTCTAACCTAGAACTTTTCCTACAACATGAAAGGAAGATGAAACGTGAAAGGCCGCATCGTAATCGATAAAGAGCGGTGCAAAGGCTGTGGCTTGTGCATCATTTTCTGTCCCAAGAAGCAGATTACCATTTCCGATGAGTTGAACAAAAAGGGCTATTATCCTGCGGCATTCGCAGAAGAATCCGCGGAAAATCCCGAAATGGTCGAGTGCACGGGATGTGCGCTCTGCGGGACCATGTGTCCGGATGTGGCAATCGAAGTCTACCGCCAAGACAAAAGCGAATCCAAAGACAAAGCAGAGGAAGACTGAATATGGCTGGCAAGGTCCTTATGCGCGGCACTCACGTGCTGGGCGAAGCAGCTATTCGTGCAGGCTGCCGCGCCTATTTCGGATATCCCATTACGCCTCAGAATGAGCTTCCCGAGTACATGGCAGCACAGTTCGCAAAGCGGAACGACGGAATATTCGTTCAGGCGGAAAGTGAACTCGCATCCATCAACATGGTCATGGGAGCGAGTATTGCCGGAGCGCGGGTGATGACGTCATCGTCCAGCCCGGGAATCAGCCTCAAACAGGAAGGCATTTCCTATCTGGCAGCCATGGAATTACCCGCAGTCATCGTGAATATGATGCGAGGCGGCCCAGGTCTCGGCAATATCGCCCCTGCTCAGGGCGATTACTTCCAGGCTACCAGAGGTGGAGGGCACGGCGATTATCGCCTTATCGTGCTGGCCCCTGCTTACGGCCAGGAAATAGCCAATATGACCAGAGACGCTTTCGATCTGGCCGATCGCTTCAGAACTCCCGTTATGATCCTGGGCGATGGCATGATGGGGCAAATGATGGAGCCGGTAATATTCCCGGAACCCATCGATCTCGCATCTCTTCAGCAGAAAGATTGGATTCTCGACGGGTGCAAAGGCCGTCCCAGCCGTATCATACGTTCGCTCTGGTTGGACCCCAATCTGGAGGAACAGCTTAATTGGCGGCTTGCACGCAAGTACGAGGCCATTGCCGAAGAAATTAGCGATGCGGAAATGTACCTCCATGAAGACGCTGAAATCATTATCGTTGCTTACGGGACAGCAGCGCGCATTGCGAAAGGCGCGGTACAGCGGGTTCGGGAGTCCGGTCAGAAAGTTGGACTATTTCGGCCGAAAACCCTGTGGCCGTATCCCAGCGAGGCGCTCGCACAGCTGAGCCGTAGGGTCAAGCACATCGTGGTATTTGAATTGAGCACCGGTCAGATGGTTGAAGACGTACGTTTGGCAGTTGAAGGACGGTGCGACGTGTCCTTTTACGGGCGGCCCGGAGGAGTAGTTCCTACAGGTGAGGAAATAGCCCGGGTTCTGTCTGCCACGTATCACAGGGTAAATTCCGGACGCCAGAACAGTTCTGAAGGCGGTTCCAGCTATCGAGTCCTGGGAATCGCTTGATCAAAGTTATTCCAGAAATCTGAGTGCATGGCCGAGTCGGTGCTGGCTTTACTATCTAATGACTTCACTAAACGAATATGAGCCGGCGTCGGCTATGTCAGTTCAAGGGAGCGACAAACGTGAAAAAAGTATTTTCCAGGCCCAAGTCTCTCAAAGAGACCCCTTTTCACTACTGTCCGGGTTGCGGTCACAGTATCATTCACCGTCTGGTTGCGGAAGTGATCGACGAATTGGGAATACGAGATAACACCATCGGAGTTCCTCCCGCGGGATGCGCTGTTCTGGCGTACAACTACTTCGACGTTGACATGGCCGAGGCTCCGCATGGCCGTGCCGCAGCGGTTGCAACAGGCATCAAGAGGGTCCTCCCGGATCGCATTGTTTTCACATACCAGGGCGACGGTGATATTGCTGCCATTGGTACCGCGGAGACGATACATGCTGCAAACAGAGGGGAACGGATCACTGCAGTGTTCGTAAACAATGCGGTGTACGGAATGACCGGCGGACAAATGGCACCAACCACCATTCCGGGTCAGGTCACCACCACGTCTCCAGGCGGCAGAATCCCTCTTCGCGACGGCAATCCCCTGGATCTCAGCGAGATGCTCGGACTCGCTGCTGGAAGCATTTATATCGAACGCACCGCCGTGACGTCTCCCAAGGGCGTAATGCGCACCAAGAAAGCTTTGAAAAAAGCATTCACCGTCCAGTTGGAAGACAAAGGTTATTCCATGGTTGAAATTCTCTCCCCCTGTCCCACAAACTGGAAGCTTTCTCCAGCGGAGTCTATACGGTGGGTGGATGAAGTCATGACCAAAATATTCCCGGTCAAGGTGATCAAGGATGTTGCTTAAAATAGTGTTTTCAGGATTCGGAGGACAGGGAGTCCTCATGATGGGTTATGTCTTGGCAGTAGCGGGGATGAACGAAGACAAACACGTTACCTTTCTGCCCGCATACGGCGCCGAGGTTCGCGGCGGCACGGCCAATTGCACGGTGGTGGTGTCCGACAGCGAAATAGCCTCGCCCACTGCTGCTTCTCCTGAATACGTGGTCGCCATGAATTATCCTTCTATGATCAAGTATTCAAATGCCGTGAAATCCGGTGGCACCATGTTTCTTAACAGTGATCTCATTTCCGAAGATCCTGCGCGAAGCGATCTCCGAATCGTCAAGATACCTGCGAACTCGCTGGCCCACGATATGGGAAACGACCGCGCATTGAACATGGTTATGCTGGGAGCTGTTAACGCAGTCGCTGGAATCGTCTCGCAAGAAGCGCTTCTGGGAGCGATTGACACGGTTCTGAAAGGTAAGAAACAAACGCTGATTGACATGAATCAGAAAGCGCTCTTCGAGGGGGCGAAGTTCATCGATACCAGTTCTGCCGCATAATTCATTTTCATTATGTTGTTGTTCATATCGGAGGTTTTCTCATGAAGACGGTGAAAGAAATTGCCGTTCGGCTCGAAAACAGACCCGGCGTTTTGTCGGAAATCAGCGAACTTCTTGGAGCCAACGGAATCAATATCCTGGCCCTGACTGTGCAGCCTGAAGGATCTGAGGGAATTTTGAGCTTCGTCGCTACGGACCCGGTTCGAGTCACCAATGTCCTCGAGAGCGCCGGTCTCAAACCCGTAATCCGGGAAATATTGGCTGCAGAAGCTCCACATCATCCGGGAGGACTGAACGCTCTGCTGAAACCCTTGAAGCTTGCGGGAGTGGATATCAAATACCTGTATTCCTGTATCAGTTTCCATGGCGCAGGAGATCGCACCATAATACTTTTGGGCGTAGACAACGTCCAGGCGGCTCATGATGCTCTTTCCAAAGAATGGATCAAACTCTACGGCGAAGAGCTTTACAACTTCTAATGCTTCGCGAGTACGGTGTGAGGAGTCTGCTTAAGCACACCAGGATGACTCCTCAAACCACTCTGGTCATTTTCGTTTGAGACGCCAACCCGAGCTTTTGCCATGCCACCTCTGAATACACCCGATAGTCAATCTTTCGAAGGCTCGTCTTGACCTTTCAGGGAATCCTGGATTGCTCCTATAGCCTTTTGGGATGACTCCTCCGCCGCTCCCACAGCTCTCAGCGCCTGCTCCAAATCCAGCCGTAACGTAACAAGAACCGATGAGAGCGCTTTAAGATAAAGATCTGCATCTGTGAGTGCTATACGATAAAAACTAATTTTCTCTTCGGACATACTTTCTCCTGAAATTATGAAATTGTTGAAATTGCGGTGTTGTGATAGCTTGCACCAGCTTCAGAATCTTCATTGATGAACTCTGTTCGGTCCGTAATGTCTGTAAGAAGATTTGCAGCAAATAGCGAATTTTGGCCCTTGTGATTGTGAAGCTAAATCTGGCCTACTTTCCTGGAACCTCATGTCCATTCCGTTCGATCGACATCAATGCTTTCTGTGGCCCGCTTTGCTCCTCTTGACGAGGGGACGGGAGCGGCAATCCCCTCGATCTGTTTTGGAGCGGATCTTCAGATATTTCAAGGCTCAGAGGTTCGGGACTGAGAAGTTCGTCCAACTCTCAAGCCTAAAAACTCCTTGCAGTGAACAGGATGTCATCGAATGGCTTCACACTACCTGGCGTATTTTTGAGTTGGCCTCCTTGACCGAAATCGCCCGGAGACGCCGAGAAATCCTGAACGAGATAGTCGCATCCGGATTAAGCTCGGAAGAGCAAACAGACCTCATCACCGCATTGGACTATATGGCCCGGCTGTGTTCCGCCAGGAAATCTTCCCGGATCATTGGAGGGTCACCTTCGACCGTGCCATCCAGCCACTGCCGGGCTATGCAAGTCGCATACCTTAAGCTTGCGGGGTTGGCTGCAGCGGATCTCCCGATATGGCTTGCCGGAGAAAAAGGCTGCGAATTCGAGGCATTGGCCCGGCTTGCTCACTCCCTGAGAGGATTACCTGAAACAGCCTTCTTTGTGGAGCACTTCGACGGAGACAGAGAGCCTGCTGCTCTCGGCAAAGCAATCGAACGGCTGTCCAGCGAAAACTCTGAAGCTACTGTTTTTATAAAAGATGCTGATGAAATTCCTGTAGAAATACAGAAAGCTTTGCACAAGAGGCTGGTGGCGGATGTAGTAAAAGTATCGTCATTAGGGGTAATAGTGGGAACAGCCTCCTGGAACCTTGCTTCAAGTGCGCCGAAGGACATCCTTCATGAGCTTTTTGCTTTTCTGAGCCCTTTCCGCATAGATATTCCGCCCTTGAGAATGCGTACGGCAGATATACCGGAACTCGTCAGATTCTTGGCCGTATCATCATCGAATGACGACGTTGAGGACCGTTTCACCCCCGAAGCCATGAAGATCCTGCGTGAGTATCACTGGCCCGGAAACGTGGAAGAACTGCGATTGGTCTCACGATACGTCGTGAACAGGCGGCCTTCCGGAGCGATTCGAGTGGAGGATTTGCCTGATACGGTGAAATCTTCCGTCCTTCCGGATGAAACAGTATCGGACAGATTGACTGCAGTTCTGAAAGAAAGCGAATTTCGAGCGCTCCGCACGGAAGAAGGCAGGCAGCGAATGGCATTGTTTCTGACGGATTCAGCCGATGCATCGTTTTCTTCCGCTGACGTGCAAAGGCTGTTTCGCATGGGGAGGGAAACCGTACGCCGACTGCTTCAATCATTACAGGCGGCAGGTGTTATTGAAGGTTTGAGAGGGGCAAAGAACCAGCGGATTACTCGCTACAGGGTTCTCTCACTCAAAAAATAAGGCCTATTCCCAAAACGAAAAATAGAAATTAAGGCTTATACGAGATGATGGGGGGAGCGCCTTCACAATTTCCTGTATGGAAATTGCAGATCCGATGGCGGCCGTTCAGTTGCATGGTGCGTTTGATCTATGCCCTGAAAGGGCAACCCCGATGGGTAGCCGTGGGTGCAAACCCACGGTAAAGACCAACCCTGAATCGTACGGACCCTGAAAGGGTCGCCCAATAAGGTTACGGGATTATGATGGTTTTGGGAGACCCCCTCAGGGGCGTCCACGAGGAGTTATGGTCATCTGCTCCACGGGTTGCACCCGTGGCTACGATTGGATCGCCCCTTCAGGGCTCGAAATGTCCATTTCTCTCGAGCATCTGAATAGTCACGTCCGGCGAGTTTTGAAAGTTCTTGAGGTGGGGTTCGGGGAGTCCCGCTAAGAGCGGGATTACAAGAAGTTCCTCCCCGATTCCTCTCATTTTTCCTTCAGGTTGAGTGTTTTCTTCACCAGTTCTTTTTCATGATCGAATTTCACGATTCTCTGGAGCATAATCTTCTGTGCCATTACCGGCCCGGCGCCGTGCCAGGTACCCACTCCATGTTGTCCGGCAGTCCAGTGCTGGAGAAGCTTATGTACCTTGAGAATGTTTTCCGTCGGTTCCTCCGATCCGAAACTGAAGAACTCTTCAACGTACGCCCTGGTTTCCGGATTCTTCAATTCTTTTAAAGACGGCATGGTGACGATCAATCCGCCGCCTATATCGCCGGCCAGAGCCATAGTCCGCCAAAAGGCGTTACAGATATTCAGTTTGGCAACATTGCCCATGACTTCGTCCGGGAGAAAGACGCCGGAGCCCGGAGGATCTTCTGACCCCAATTGAGCCGCGGCCATACCGCATGCTCGACCGGTTTCCCGGAGCACGACCATTTCCGTGATCTGATCGTTTATATGGGTGATATTATCCAGGCCTTTATACTCTTGAATAAGCTTACAGGCTCCTATGATTTGATTCATGAAACCCACTTTGCACGTGCCGCCGCACGTCATACGGTGAGTTCGCGCAAACCGTGTGACAAGTTTGCCGGAATACTTTACTTCTCCGCAATGAAACACCCGTTCCCAGGGAACGAAAACATTGTCGAAAATGACCATCGAGGTTTCCCGTTGGCCGAATACGGGATTTCCCAGTTCGTAAATATCGTCAGCCTGATCGCGTTCCGCGGAATAGGGCGAATACTGGCAGATGTAAGTTATGCCCTTTGCATCGACAGGAACGGCAAAAGCTACGGCATAGTCCTCCTCACCCTCTCCGTGTGCTGATTGAGGCAGAACCACAAGCTCATGACTGGCGAAAGCGCCTGAAATGTTTATCTTCGCTCCTCTGACCACAATGCCGTCGCTGTTCCTCTCTACTATCTTTAATGAAAGGAAAGGATCCGGCCAGTCCAGAGTCATCTTCTTCCTGCTTCCGCGGGGTTCCGTCAGTGCTCCAGCGGCGGAAAGATCGTTCTCCTGCACCATTTTCAGGTAATTGAGAAATCGCGGATAGTACTCGGTGCCGATATTCTTGTCCATTTCCCACGTGGTGGCGGCAAGCGCATGGAACGCGTCGTACCCAACGCACCGATAAATGCACGTGCCCAGCATTTCTGCGGTAAAGGTTCCGGCCCTGGCCTTGGAGAGAAGATCCTCGTTGCTTCCGCTGATATGCGTGAACCTGTTCACCGTGTCCTGGATAAGGGGCGAGAAACAGGTCATTGTTTCGCTGTATCGCGGATCGAGCGCCCACTGGTAGCTCGCCTTATTGGCCTCAACCACTGTTCGGGTGTTGGGATTCGACAGCACATCCTCCACACGTTTGCCGTTCATGAATACCACAGGCTTGAACTGCTTCAAGCTCTCTTCGAACTGCTCGGGAGTTTTCAAAGCCATTGCTTCTCCTTTCCGCTGGAACATGAGACCGCAGCGAGCCTGCAGCCCTTTATTCGGATTCGCTTTCAGAGAGATAAAATCTGGGAAACCTCCTTATAAGAAGTGTTTCCCAAACCCTTCCCAAGAATTGTTAATATTCGTCTAGCTCCAGAGTTTTTCGATAGAAAAACTCTGGAGTTAGACGAGTGCTAAAAGTTTTTTGGAGGGTCCGGGAACCTTTTTTACAAAAAAGGTTCCCGGATATTAACGCCTTGAAAGCGAACTGCTATTACTCCCCTCCGGCTCGCCTTTGCCGGGGAGCGTAAGGGCCAGGACGAGAACACTTACCTGTGCAGCCTCCGCCTTATGTAGTGTCCGTGCAGCCTCTCTGATGGTGGAACCGGTGGTTGCGACATCATCCACGAGTAAAATACGCTTATCCTTTATAGCATTCAGGCGGGAAACTTGAAAACAACCTTTCAGGTTATGTTGCCTTTCCTTCTTGGAAAGCCGAGCTTGTGCAGGTGTGTCGCGGATTTTCTTAAAACAGTTTCTGTGGAGCGGAATCCCGGTACTCTCCGAAAGTTTTCGGGCGAGTATTACTGCCTGATTGAACCCACGTTCCAGCAACTTCTTACGATGAATAGGAATCGGAACCACAACGTCGAATTCCTCGGGGTCGTAATATCGGAAGAAGGCTTCCGACAAGAGTTGTCCAAGAGCTGGAGAAAGACGTAATTCACTATTATACTTGAAATTCTTGAGAGCTTGCCTCAAATGGCCTTCATAGGCTACGCCAAAACGGGCTGTTCCGTATGCAGGCGGGTCTGTGAGACATGCTCCGCAAAACAGCAATTCATGTGTGATATTGTGAGCCAGCGGCAGGCCGCATTGGGCACAAATCGGCGGCTTGATCCGAGTGATGGATTCCGCACAATCCGCGCAGATCTCAAAGCCCGACTCAACATCCGGAGAATCGCAGAAATGGCAGGCAGGAGGAAAGACCAGATCCGAAAGCGTCTGGATAAAATCCGTAATCCCGTCTTTCAGCATTGTCTGTCCCTTGCTCGTACGAGGGATACTGAGGGGAATTGTGAAGCACTGTTCTCTTGATGCCAAGACTTAATCAAGTATTATACAGCTTGTCAACGCGTATTGCAGGAGATACCGTGATTTCCATCGTGACTCTCACTACGGATTTCGGTACAAGAGACGGTTTCACAGCCCAAATGAAAGGGGTTATTCTGGGGATCTGTCCTGAAGCAAGGATCGTAGACGTAACCCATGACATAGAACCTTTCTCTATACTGGAGGGTGCGCTTGTCTTGAATGGAATCCGCAAGTATTTCCCGCCGACTGCCGTGCATGTCGGAGTAATCGATCCCGGAGTCGGCAGTCAAAGGCGAGGTTTAGCTGTCAGAACAAGTACAGGCTATTACGTGGGTCCTGATAACGGCCTGTTCACCTTCCTTTTGAAAGAGTCGGCAGACGTGGAAGTCCGAGAGATTCGCAATCCCGAATTCATACGTTCCGAGCCGCATCCGACTTTTCACGGACGCGATATCTTCGCGCCGGTTGCCGCTCATCTGGGTGCAGGAAAAATGTTCGAGAAGATCGGGCCGCTCGTGGAACAACCGATAACATTGATGATTCCGAAACCCGTCAGAAGTGCGCACGGAATTGAAGGGGAAGCCATTTACACAGACCGCTTCGGTAATATTACAACCAACGTTCCGGGTGATTTGCTCGACCGCACGGTTCGGGAAATCCGTATTGCGGGGACACGTATTCCGAAGCTCAGTCGATATTTCGCTGAAGTTCCCCATCACGAACCGGTCGCACTGATCAACAGCTTCGGATTGCTCGAAATAGCCGTCAACCGAGGAAATGCTTCGACAGAGCTCCATATACAGCCGGGTGACAAAATCCGGATCCTCTGGTAAAAAACTGCCAGCGATATGGATGTCGTATAACGGGTGAAATGGTGAAGAAACCCAAACAAACAACTGATCGCAAGCCCGCAAATAAACGGCGAAAACCCAAGGTTCTGGTCCTCACGACTTCGTATCCGTCAGATGAAAAAGATCCTTCAGGAATCTTTATTGCCAAATTGTTGGGTGCACTGAAACGCCGCGGGTACGAGCTTCGAGTGGTTGCTCCGTCAAACGGTCAGTTTTACGGCAGGCGCTTCTTGAGCGGCATTGAAACCGTGCGTTTCGGCTATTTTTTCCCCAGATTCCTGGAACGACTCACAATCGGCGCAGGCGGCATTCCCGAGAACATGGCAAAGAGTTTCCTCGCGAAATTGCAGGTGTTTCCGATGATGTTCGTATTCCTCCTGAAGACCGTATCGGAAGCCCGCAACATGGATCTCATCTATGCGAATTGGCTTGGCGCGGGAATTGTGGGTGCGGTAGCAGGCATGTTGACCGGAAAGCCGCTGGTGATTTCGTTCAGAGGCGATGACGGGTACCTGGCGCGTGATCGCTACATCTGGCGCAAGCTTACGAAATTCGTCACCAACAGAGCTTCTCTGATCGTTCCCGTCAGTCGCGAACTGAGGGACATCATGCTCGATCTCGGGATCCCTCGGGAAAAGTGTCGCGTGCCGAGATTCGGCGTGGACGTGGAGATGTTTCATCCGCCGTCGGAACCGAAACCTGTGCGGGAACATGTTCGGATACTGTTCGTGGGCAGCCTGATCGCTCGAAAAGGGCTTCATGATTTGCTGAATGCGCTTGCGGACCCGGAGCTTGCGAAAGCTCACCTCATCATTGTAGGAGCCGGCCCTGACCTGGAGAAGCTAAAGGCCTTGTCAAAACGGCTCGGACTTGCCGACAATACGGAATGGAAAGGATTGCTCCCACCTGAAGCAGTAGCAAGGTTGATGCGCCACACGGATCTTGTCTGTCTACCCAGCTACATGGAGGGCCGCCCTAATGTGGTGAACGAAGCAATGGCTTCTGGGCTCCCGGTGATTTCCACTCGTATCGGCGGAATACCCGACATGGTGAGTGAAGGGGAGACTGCCTTCCTGGTGGAGCCCGGTGATGTAGAAGAACTGCGGAAGTGCCTCATCCGTCTCGTTGCCGACCCGGATCTGCGAGCCCGCATGGGAGCTGCCGGTCATGAGTTTCTCGTCAAGTCCGGGGTGAGCTGGGATTCCACAGCAGAAGAATTCGATGCGCTGTTTTCATCTTTATAAATCATATGATCAGCATTGAGATTTCGCTCTTTCAGAATGACCTGTAATAAGTGGGATTGGATAGAGCATAGATGAGTAGATCCAGACACCATTTTAACCGAAAAGGCAAGAAGGCAGAAAGTTTTGTGCATGAGCTGGCTTTGAAAACTTTTCTCACCGACTGGTGTTTTCTTAATCCATCTTTGCCCAACAAAAAGGAACTCTGCGATTTATTGGTGGTATTCGACAACGTTGCGATCATTTGGCAGATCAAAAATGTCAAACCGACAGAGAGAGGCCAGAACAGTAAATCAGAGGTTCGAAAGAATCTTCGCCAGCTGTCAGGGGCAAGAAGACAGCTCTTCAACTTGAAGACTCCTATAAAGCTTCGGAATCCTCGTCGTACCGCTGAAACATTTGATCCTAACGCAATTACTGAGGTCTATTTAATTTCTGTCCTCCTAGGCTATAGACCTGATTTCTTTCCTTTTGTGGAGCCCATTGGAGGGTTCACCGCACATGTCTTTACTCGCGAGTTTCTGCAAGTAGTCCTAAGTGAATTGGACACTATCGCTGATTTCACAAACTACCTCAGAGCAAAAGAGTCATTCATTGTCAATAAGGAATTTCTTACGATAATGGGAGGTGAGGAAGAGCTTTTGGCAATCTATCTCAAAAATAACCGTAGCTTCGGTGAAATCACAAACGCGTCGTTTGTCCATATTGAAAAGGGTTTTTGGAACGAGTATCGAACTAGTCTTGAGTACCAATCAAAGAAACAGGAAGACCAAATAAGCTACGCATGGGATGGCTTGATCAATAAAGCTCATGAAGGATCAAAGCGATATGAAGTCGTTGCACGAGAACTTGCTCGGCCGACCAGATTTGAGAGGCGAGTCTTGGCAAAAAGGTTTGTTGATGATCAGTTAACTGCTCACAATGACGAAATCCACCATTTGTATCGAGCGGCTTTTCAAGGGCAATGTGCGACATATTGTTTTCTGTACTGCGACCAGCACATTTCTCCCGACAATAGAAAGCTGATGTTAAAGGCTATTTGTTATGTTGTGCGAGGAAAAATGCCGCAAAACAATAAAGTAATAGGCATTGCAACCGAAAAGAAGTTTGCACCGTCCTGTTCATACGATTTTTGCCTCTTAGTGTTGCCGGTTTGGACAAGCGAAAACCAACGGCAGATGGAGATACTCCAGAAACAGTTTGGAATATTTGAGACTCCCGTCATGAAGGTGGTACAAGAAACGGAATATCCTCACTGAATCGTAAGCAGGATCTTGAAGATCTTCGGGGAGCTTGGATGCCTTTTTGAATGGCTATGTGAGAAGCTTAGTCATTGGGTTGACCCGTGTCTCGAAAGTATACGAACAGAAAAGGAACAAGCACTACCGCTCCGGCTGAAGGTGTTGCCACGCAGCATCCTCCTCCGGCCGATTCCAATCCTTAGCAAGAGCCGGTTCGCTCAGAATAGCCGTTTCATTTGCTGCTACAGCGGGTTCGTCTTCAAGTATAGTCACAAGTGCACGTCGTATGGATGTCAATTGCACAGGCTCCAGGAGCGTGACATTTCCCTGTTCGTCAATTGTGGCTTCAACGGTTCGGATCATTAGCGCGCCTCCATGACCATATTATATGCTTTCCTGAGAGGCTGTCGAGGGAAGTTTTGCACTGTTTCATCAACGCTTTGTGTGGTAACAGGCTGTTGTGTCACCAATCCGGCGTGTTAGCGGAGCTGTCCTGCCCAAGTATCCATCCTTCTACCTGTCGTATTACGGGATCATCAGGAGTTCCTTCCAAACGGCCGCCCGTTATCACCTCGAGTACAGAGAGTAACCCTAGAAACGAATCGAACCGATCCTCTCCAGTCGGTGTTGAGCCGAACCCGTCAACTACCTGGTTCAAGAGTTCCGTGGTCAAACGGACCGGACGCCTGCTTACCCAGTCCAGCACAAAATGCACCTTGCTCTTTCGGTGCTCCTGAAGTCGCTTGCTCCAACCTCTTCCCGGAGGAGTGAATCCCACATGAAGGCATGCTTCTGCGGGATACGTCTCTGCCACCACGCAGTCATGATCTTCGATGAGCTGTTGCAGACTGCCCTGGAAAGGCCAGAGCGCAACGTCATCTCCAGCACGGATCGCAGGTGCAAGGACATCCCGCCATCCGATAATAGCAGCTCGACCGACCTGATTGGCTCCCAGAGTCCAGAAGAGCGAACATGCCGCATTCCGAGCCGGTTGCGACCGTTCACATATTCTCCGAAGCTCATTTATATTGGAAACTTCCAAACCTTGGACCAGATGCGCATGCGTCGTACCGCCGGGACGAGAAGGATAGAACGGCCTGTACACGCTTATGTCTGATGCAGTCACAGCCGGATCGTAGAAACGACTCCATATTCCGGTGCCGAATTGCAGAAGCACCTGGACGAAATCTGTTATCCCCGCCTTCTCAGCATAGGCTATGGGTAATCCGATGGGAAAATCAACGCCGATTACGAGCTTGGCTCCATCTGCTCGTGAGAGAAGCCGAGGAAGAAATGTATGCACATCTCCAGCCGGTTCCGGGGTGTTCACGAGGTAGCTTGATCCTTCGAGCTCCGCAACGGTCATCCATCGCTTGGCTGGAGCTGAACTCCAATCAGCGTGCACGATCAATCTTGGGGAAGCTATCCGGACTGGTTCCAATGGGCGGCAGTTCTTGATCAAATGTCCATGTCCATCAACATGATGCTGGGATGCTCTCCTGTGTCCGCAAAAGGCCTTTTCCCATCGCATGCAAATGTCGCATAGGGCACTTCCACGCGAGGAACGAACCCGGCTTTCCGAAAGATGTGCTGCGATACGAGTCCCGTGGCTTCCACGACCGCCCGACTGTATCCCCGGTCGCGAGCGTGCTCCAGAGACAGTCTCAAAAGCTGGTGTCCAATTCCTTTTCCGCGAAACGGTCCTCGAATTGCGAGCATGAAAATGTGTAGCGGGTCAAGGGAACTCTGCGCTAGCTTCTGAAAATAGATATCGTAGAGATGAGCAGCGAGTGCAATCATAGGGGCTTCCCATGGAAATTGAATCGGGTTCACCGGCAAGTCGAGCGACATCTTTTCGTTCAATAGAGTGCCTGCGATTTCACCGGATTGCGAATCCCGAGCGACAAAAGAGAGACTCTGGCGAAGAAATTTGGGCAACACGGCATCCGAGAATTGCCTGAAATCCTCTCCTGCAAGCCCCAGGGAACGTGCAATCGGTTCCGAACCGTCCGTAAAAGACAGTGACATCGTTTCTGCGACGTCTTCCAGATCCTTCTCATTGAGAAGCGTGTATGTAAAACCGTCATTCTCAGCCGGAAGCTTCATTCTTTTCCTCCGTACCGGATTTGAGCATGTCATCTGTTGACGTAACCCACTGTGCATTTCTTGTCTATGAAAATGTGGTCATCCCAAGCATTCGATGAGGTCAGCGTCTGTCGTTCTCAAGGCGTTCATCGCTCCGCGAGGGCTTGACAACGGCAACGACATGGAGATAGACTGCACCGATTGAGAGTATAGGTAAACGTAATAAACGCAGCTTCGCTGGTTACTCCGGCTGATAAAAAAAGGAGGCACTATGACTGCCACGTACGAGCAGATGTGGAAAGATCTCGGGTTGGATTTGGCATCGCATGACGCTCTTCTCCAGGTGCTGGGAAAGGGGTATCAAGACATCTTCTTGAGCCAGGGCGACCGCCCGCAAGGGATGGATTACTTCAATTTTGTCATGAGCGAAGTCCATGGCCTGCGAGTCAAAGAGCTTGTTGACGGAAAGAAAGAGGGGCACAAGGTTATCGGCTCCTTCTGTGTTTTTGTGCCCGAAGAAATCGTCAGAGCCGCTGATGCCACCCTCGTGGGATTGTGCACAGGTGCGGATTTCGCCACTGAGGAAGTAGAAAAGGTGCTTCCACGCAACACGTGCTCTCTGATCAAATCCGCATTTGGATTCAAACTTGGCAAGGTGTGTCCTTACATAGAATCGTCCGACATGATCGTGGGAGAAAATACCTGTGACGGCAAGAAGAAGTCCTATGAGGTATTGGACACTCTGGTCCCGAACCTCTATGTCATGGATTTGCCCCAGACGAAGTCCAATGAGGGGCGATCCGTTTTGAGGGCAGAATACGACAAGTTTAAGAAGGCAGTGGAAGAGCTTACCGGAGTGACCATCGATGCCGACCGTCTCAAGAAAGGTATCGAGATAGTAAATAACAAGCGCAAAGCTATTCATCGCCTTTCCCAATTGAGGAAGGCCGACCCGCTGCCCATTTCCGGTCTGGATGCGCTCTTGATCAATCAGATATTCTTCTATGACGATCCCGTGCGGTTCACGGATTCGGTCAACAAGCTCTGTGATGAGCTTGAGGGACGAGTCCGCGAAGGGAAAGGTCTTAGTCAGAAAGGGGCTCCCCGCATTCTATTGTCCGGCTGCCCCATGGCCGTTCCGAACTGGAAGCTTCCGTGGGTCATTGAATCATCCGGAGCAGTAATCGTGGGAGAAGAATCATGTGTGGGTGAGCGGGGCACACGCAATCAAACTGACGCTTCGGGCACCACCGTTGAGGAACTCATAGAAGCTATAGTAGACAGGTATTTCAAAGTGGACTGTGCCATCTTCACCCCGAACCTGGATCGACTCGACCACGTCAAGCAGATGTTCAACGATTATAAAGCAGATGGAGTGATCCATTACGGCCTGCAGTTCTGTCAGCCGTATCAAATCGAATCGCTGCCGGTAGAGAAAGCTCTTGAAGAAGCAGGAATACCTACTTTGAGAATCGACACCGACTACAGCATGGAAGATGTGGAACAGATAAAGACACGCGTGGAAGCATTTACCGAGAGGATAAAAATGGCTGGCTGCAGTAGCTGTACATGTTGCTCATAGAACTGGCGGTTAGAAAGAAGGAGAAAAGGGGGAACTCTCTTGAGGTCTCCCCCTTTGGTGGCACTGACAGAAACATAATTTGATAGACATCAGAAGCTAATGTAATGGTGCGTACCATGGCAGTATGCGGCATAGATATAGGGTCCCGGACAATCAAAGTTGTTTTCCTGGATCCGGACTCAAAACGGGTTCTGGAATTCCGAAAAGTTGAGACCACGTTCGCTCCACTGGATCAATGTCTCAAGATCCTGAACGGCTTTACTTCAGAATATACTGTGGCCACGGGTTACGGGAGAAAGCTCCTCCAGGAACAGGTGAAGGCTGATAGCATTACGGAGATCTTCGCACATGCCCTTGGCGCGAAACACCTGTTTCCTCACGGGCGTTCCGTCCTGGACATCGGCGGTCAGGATACGAAAGCGATCTCGCTGGATTCGGTCGGACGAGTGGCGAAATTCGAGATGAACGACCGTTGCGCGGCAGGAACGGGCAAGTTCCTCGAATTCATGGCCACCAGCTTCCAAATCCCTATCGGGAAGTTTGGAGATTTTGCATTGGAGGGGACACTGGGGCTTTCCATTAACAGCATGTGCACGGTATTTGCCGAATCGGAAGCTACATCCCTCATGGCGCGAGGACACAAACCGCAGGATATAGCCCTTGCTCTTCACCTGTCAGTAGTCAAACGTTCACTGTCCATGTTGAGACGGGTTTCCGTTGATGGTCCCCTGGTCTTTTCCGGAGGCGTCGCCCTGAATCCCTGCATAAGGGAACTCATCGAACGGGAAACTAAATCGGGGATCTTAGTGGCATCCGAACCTGACATGGCAGGAGCCCTCGGAGCTGCGCTCTATGCGGCCCAACAACACAATGGCCGATCGGAATAAGTTGGCGATGATTATATCGATAAGCTCAAGTTCAGATAGTGTGAAGGAGGTTAGGAGAATGCAATACACCCAGAAAACACGTTCGATTGTCGTTTCATTTCTCGCTGTCTCGGCGATTCTTTTTGCCTGTCAGACAGGTGAGTGTGACGAGTTGAGTCGATTTTCCGCTCTTGATGGGAATCTCGACATAGCGGGAGGTACTGCCCACATACCGGTTATGAAGGATGCGGCCGAAAAGATCATGGGAAAAAACCCCAAGATCCGGATCACCGTTGCGGGTGGAGGCTCCGGGGTTGGTGTTCAAAAAGTGGGAGAAGGTCTCGTGCAAATCGGCAACACAGGCCGGCCCTTGTCCAAGGAGGAGGTCGAGAAATACGGTCTCAAATCCTTTGCTTTTGCGATTGATGGCGTTGCGGTAGCGGTGAATCCGAAGAACAAAGTAAGTCAGCTCACCTCGGATCAGGTGAAAGATATTTTCGCGGGTAAGGTTACCAACTGGAAGGACGTGGGAGGAGACGACGCTCCCATTCATCTGTTCACCCGTGACGAGGCGAGTGGTACGAGAGAAGTGTTTTGGGAAAAGCTTTTGAAAAAAGGACCCGTGGCAGGCAGTGCGAATGTGGTTCCATCCAATGGTGCCATGAAGGTTGCATTGTCCAAAGACCCATCGGCCATCGGCTATCTGGGCATTGGTCACGTGGATGCCACAGTCAAGGGAATTAAGCTTGACGGAGCGGACCCCACGCAAGAGAATGCGAGCAGCGGCACGTACAAGGTTACCAGAAAGCTGTACATGAATACAAAAGGTGACCCTTCGCCCGTTGCTAAGGCCTTTATCGATTACATTCTCTCACCGGACGGTCAGGAGATTACCAAGAAGCACGGTTACATCCCGTCCCGGTGATTCTTCCCTCGATGATTAGTGAGGACGTGGCCGGGCTGGTACCTGCATGATGCCAGCGGTCTCGCCTGGTCACAGTACTACCTTGGATATCAATGCGCAGCAGGTTATCAGACAGATGGCACGAATCTCTCATCGAGATGGTGCTCTTGCTTTCCGGGGTCGTTTCCAGCCTGGTTGTAGCTGCAATATTCCTTTTCTTGGTTTACTTCACAATACCCATTGTTTCCGAGGGCGATTTGCCCAAATTGATCTCATGGCACTGGCAGCCTGTGGCTGGAAAGTACGGCATTTTACCGATGGCGGCTGCATCCTTTTGTCTGGCTCTGTCTGCCACGCTGACTGCTTACCCCCTGGGAATAGGTATTTGTTGCTTTGCCCATAGTCTGGGACCTCGTTCACTGGCTCGATTCCTCGTGATCGTAATAGATTTCATGACGAGCGTCCCGACAGTCGTTTACGGATTTGTCTCCGCATTTCTCCTCGTTCCCTTTGTCAGACAATGTTTTGAGCATGGAACCGGCTTTTCCTGGCTGGTCGCGTCCATAACTCTTACGGTGTTGATTCTTCCAACGGTGGTATTGGTTATCCACACGCAACTGCACCAGCTTGGACCGGAAATGGAGCTCACAGCGTCTGCGCTCGGCATGTCCCGCGTCCAGACACTCATGTGGATCATCTTGCCCCAGGCTTCCCGCGGACTGGTTGCGGCTGCGATTCTGGGATTCGGGCGGGCGCTGGGAGACACGATCGTTTCTCTTATGGTTGCAGGCAATGCTCCGCAGCTTCCTCATTCTCTCTTTGACTCGATTCGAACGCTTACCGCACATATTGCTCTTGTGGTGGCTGTTGACGTTCACAGTCCCGCTTACCAATCCCTGTTTTTCGCAGGACTCATTCTCGTGACGATTTCTGCGATGGTGAACATCTCGATACGTTGGATTGTGGGGAGATCCGGTGTCAGGTAGAGTTATCCCGAGATTTGTAGAAAAGCTGTTCCTGGCTGGAGCATGGTTTTCCGTTCTCGCCATTCTCGGGATAATGGGGATTTTTCTCGGCTTTCTCCTTTACCAGGGCTTCGGCACGCTGGGGAAGACCCTATTCTTCGGGAACGTACCTGTCATGCAGGCTCTTACCGGGAGACTCCCCGTTTGGCACGGAGTCTGGCCTGCAGTGGTCGGAACCTTCTACCTGGTGTTGCTATCTAGCAGCATTGCCGTGCCGTTAGGGTTGGCAAGCGGTATTTATCTTGCTGAATATGCGGGAGGAAAATGGAAGAATTCCCTGAGCTTTGCCGTGGATCTGCTTGCCGGAATTCCTTCCATCATCATGGGGCTGTTCGGATTCGCTCTTATTCTCTTTCTCAGGAAAACGGTTCTGCCGGGTGCGAACGTCTGCATACTCCTTGCATCTATCTGCCTGGCATTACTCGTATTACCGTACATGGTACGGACCACTCAGGTCGCTTTTGAGGGTCTTTCGGAATCGGCCAGACTCGTGGGGCCGAGTCTGGGGCTCACTCGGTGGCAGAACATTCAATATGTTCTCCTGCCTGCATCGAGCCGAGCGCTTCTTTCAGGTATCATACTGTCCATCGGACGGGCTGCCGAGGACACGGCGGTCATCCTGCTCACGGGAGTCGTTGCCAATGCAGGGCTTCCGGCGGGTTTGGCAGATAAGTTCGAAGCTCTCCCCTTCACTATTTACTATCTCAGTGCAGAATATCGAACGCCCGAGGAACTCGATCGCGGATTCGGGGCTGCACTGCTGCTCCTGCTCCTCACTGCGTCGCTTTTTGCGGGCGCCAGGGTTCTTCAACGAGCATTTCAAAGAAAATGGCGGTAACGGGATTTTGCCAAGAGAAGATGACATACGGCTGGACCGAGTCACTGTAAGCTTTAATGGTAAGCAAGTACTTCGAGACATCACTCTCGCATTCCCGGTGCGAACGCTCAGTGTCATAATAGGGAGGTCCGGATCGGGAAAAACCACTCTTCTCCGCACGCTGAACCGACTCAATGAATTTTTCCCTGGCTGTCAAACGACAGGAACCGTGAGCTTGAGAGTGGATGATACTTTTCGCGACGTGTACGGAAACGATATTCCTCTAACGGAGTTGAGACGTCGCGTGGGTATGGTGTTCCAGACCCCAAATGTATTACCTGTAAGCGTCGCGAAAAATGTAGCTCTCCCGCTCAGACTTGTGCTGGAACTGCACAAAAGAGAAATACCAGATCGGGTGGAAGAAGCATTGAAATCGGCCCATCTCTGGGACGAGGTAAAGGATCGTCTGAAAGATCGGGCAACTACGTTATCCGGTGGACAGCAACAGAGGCTTTGTCTCGCACGGGTCCTGGCTCTTCAGCCTGACGTACTCCTGTTGGACGAGCCCACGGCATCGCTGGATTTCCGTGCGGCAATGAAAATCGAAGAACTTCTGCTCGATCTCAAGGAAAAGTATACCATCATTGCAGTATCCCACAGTCTGAGTCAGGCTCGGCGGCTTGCAGATAGCGTAATCGTAATGAAAGAAGGCCGGATCGCACATACGATTTCTTCGTCGGAATTTCGGGAGCACGACATTCTCAATGATCTGCTTGAAGAAATTTTTTAACTAAAGGATCTTTCTTATGCTGCCAGGCGGAAGAAGTGGCACGAAGACGCATCTTCTTACCTGGATGTTTGACTGCTCCATGCCGGGAACAATCAGTTCGGGAAAGATTCTGGCGGGCACCGGAAAAGCGCTTTCGGTAAGAAACCCAGACTGTGGTCAGAAACGCGCTCTTCTCATATCATCAACTTCTACATTGAGCACCCGTTCATCGCCATTCCGCTGCGTGAATCCAATGGTATCCAGATAATCGAGCAGAGGCACAGCTCGGTTTCGTCCGTACCCCAGGATTTTCTTACCATCTTCAATGGTCAGATTCCCTTTCCTCAGTATCAGAGCTTTCACGCGTTCTTTGATTTCATGCAATGCTTCAACGGTTAAGAAACGGCCGTCATTGAGTCTAACGAGCTTTTTCTGCGCATGAAGGTGATCGAGCACTTTTTCCACGTCTCTATGAGCAATCCCTTCTCCGTGACGCTTCCAGAATGTCCCCGCAGAAAAGGTGCCATAGCCTTGCTTCCTGGCAAAATCGATCAGTCGCTCTATGAGCTTTTCTCTGGACACAGGGGGCTTGACCACAAAGTTGGTGACTTTATACCCCTTTTCAGTCCTTGTGAGCTTGCCGTCTTTGCACAGATCCCCGATCATTCGGTCAAATATCGTAATATTCAGATTCGGGTCCAGGCGAAACCGGATTTCGTCTGCGCTTGCAGTGGGCTTGAACGAGTCCTTGGAGAGAATATTCTTCGCAACGTCCACAACTTGTTTCTTTAGGAGTTCGTAATGATTCTTGTCGAAGTATCCTCGGCCGTCCAAATAGAGCAATTTGCCTGACTTCATTCTTGCGTCGATTTCTGCCTGAACACGTTCGAGCTGCAAACCGGTCGCTGCCACAACCTCATCCGCTGTAACGGGACGGCTGGGAAACTTGGCAAGATACAGGTTGACAATGCTTTTCACATTGTCTTCCTGCAAGAGGTGCAAATAAGTCCTGGTTTTTTCCGCATTGGCGGATCGGAACTTCTCCTTTGGGGTCTCGAGAATCCTGCCGCCTCCAATAACCGCATGCAGATTCATCGGAGAGATTACAAAAGGGTCTCTCGGGAGAACAGCCAACGCTTCACTGAGTCTCAGTTGTGCCAATCCCGTTTCGCCCGGATGAAGCCGCTCATGATCCATCATCACCAGGCGAGCCGTTGTACAGTACGTGCCGATGTACAATTTGACTCGCTGACGATTCATAATGGGTCGGCGCGTTCCCGGAAGGAGGGATAACTCTGCATTGAACAGGCTGGCAGGGTTGAGGACTCCCGGGGCGGCAATTACTGATCCCAGCTTGACATCCTCAAGGGGGATCCCTTGCAGATTGAGACCGACCCGTTGTCCGGCGACTGCCTGTTCGACTCGCTCATGATGAACTTCAATGAATCGCACCTTGGCCTGCTTGCCCGAAGGCAACAGCTCTACTGTGTCGTCCCGTGCGATACCCCCTGAAATCACGGTACCACTTGCCACTGTTCCGAAACCGGGGAAAGTTCGCACCTGATCGATCCAGAGGCGAAATGGAGCATGAATCGCTTTGCCGTGTACGTGTTCGGCTTCGTTTTCCGTAGCGTGCAGGACTTCCTGCAAGCCGTTGCCTTCCAGCGCGGAGAAGGGAATTACCGGTTTATTCTCAAGAAAAGAGCCCTGCACAATTTCCCGGATCTCCATTTCAGCGAGTTCTACGGTCTCCTGATCCACAAGATCTGCCTTGCTGAGCACGATGAAGCCGCCTTTTGCATTCACGAAATTCAACACCGCCAAGTGATCCCTGGTCTGGGGCATGACTCCGTCATCCGCGGCCACCACCAAAATGGCCATATCCACAGCGCTTAATCCTCGAATGGTATTTTTCAGGAAATCACTATGACCCGGCACGTCCATCAAAGCGATCCGGTTGCCTGATGGAAGCTTCAGAGGAGCAACGCTGGGTTCAATTGAAAGACCACGCCGCTTCTCTTCTTTCAGACGATCCGTATCGATGCCGGTTAGAAATCGAACCAGACTGGTCTTGCCGTGATCGACATGCCCTGCAACACCTGCGGTAAGAAATGTATTCATGGCGGTTTTGCTATCCTTGAGAAGCTCTCCGGAAGAATTATTTATCAAAGAGAACTTCCTGAGCCGGTAATGTCACGGCTTGGGGAACATATCCTTATTTGGAGGGGGCAAGGGGAATCGAACCTCCTCCCGGTTTATGAGACCGGGCCAACGGGTTTGCAGCCCGCGGGGCGCCCAGCACCATTGCCCCCGTAAGAAGAGGAGTAAGAGCTGGGGAACCTTTTTGTAAAAAGGTTACCCAAACCCCTCCAAAACTTTTAACAATTCTTCTGAATCATCGTTTTTGCGATGCAAAAACGATGATTCAGAAGAATTCTACAAGGTCTCGGAAGAATTTCCGGAAACGTTTCTTTCAAAAGAGTCTCCCAGATCTACTTCTTTGCTTGCCGATCAGTATCAAGAAAGTCGATGAGCCTGGCTGAAAGAGGTCCTCAATTGAGATTTGGGAAAACGGCAGGGAAGGGGAGTCTTTCGGCCTAGCTCAGAGCCAACCAAACACGGGTCGCTTGATTTGAGCTACTTCAGGTAAAGCCGAAAGAACGGTACACGGATGAACTCCTGTCCAGTGTTAAGAAGTCATAAACATCTATACCAAGGGAAAACCGATATGTCAAATCAAATAAGCCGATGAACGCGGTTGACATCCGTTAATGGATATTCCAGCAAGAAGTGCAAACCGGGAATTCCATTTAAGATCAGGTTTTACTCTTTCTTGCTATGGTTCTAGCGTCTTCAGGAACAGGAGCCGGAACAGGGTCGCCGGAGATCTTTCTCACGGAGCCGAAGCGAGGCGGGCAAGCTTCAAAGCAAGCCCCGCACTTCATGCATTTCTCCTGGTCAATTACGTGAATCCGGTTCTTACCGCCAACGATCGCCTTTGCAGGGCATTTCTTAAGGCAAATAGAACAGGCATGGCACTTGGTTGGTTCGATATAGTACGAGACCATTTCACGAAACAACCTATCTATTTCGTCGCTCGTGAAAAGTCCGTCATAGTCTTCAGGAGTTTTGAGACGGGAGGCCAGCTTGTCCTGGTACATCATTTTTATGTACGGGACCAATTTCGTGATTTCAGCGAGTTTGGATTTCACATCATCCTGGTCCATCCCTTCGCTTGAGCCAAGAGGTCCTAACATCTTAATCTGTGTTCCAAAGTCATTCATGATTTCGGAAAAGCGGATTCCTTCACCGGCAGACACCCATTCCAGCCGAAGTCTGTCGGGATTCACCCCTACATGTTCCAACAACTTCTTACACAGATGCATTACGTTCAATGCATCGTAATTTCCTTCAGTATTGTAATGACAGTCGTTAAGATGACAACCGCCGATAAACACGCCGTCCGCTCCATTTGAAAATGCTCGGAATATAAAGGACGGGTCGACCCGGCCGGAGCACATCACCCGTATCACTCTTAAATAAGGAGGGTATTGAAACCGGGATACTCCACAGAGATCCGCACCTCCGTAACAGCACCAATTGCATAAAAACCCCAAAATCCTCGGCTTAAACTCAAGACCTGCACCCATTATGTGTAACTCCTCAGTCAGTAATCACTCTTTTGGTTATTGGTGGACTTTCATAGGTCCGGAACTTCCGCGTCAATCTGGCGAAAGATCTGTTCATTGGTGTAGTGCTTCAGGGAAATAGCTCCTGTTGGACACTTGGCGTTACAGAGACCATCCCCTTTGCACAGCACGGGGATAACCTTTGCCTTCTTGCCTTGTCGTGTATCGTGAAGCTCGATTGCGCCGTAGGTGCAAGCTTTGACACATGCTCCACAGGATATGCAGAGATCCTCTCTTACCTCGCAAACGGATCCCGAGGCGGTAACGGAGTCCTGTGAGAGAAGAACTGCGGCCCGGCCTGCAGCGCCATACGCCTGATTGATTACTTCAGATATATGCTTGGGATAATGTGCTGTTCCACACAGGTAAACGCCTTCCGCTGCAAAATCCACAGGCCTTAATTTCACATGGGCTTCCTGAAAGAAGCCCTCCGGACTCAGGGCTACCTTAAATAATTGAGACAGTTCCTGAATACCTTGAGCGGGAATAACGGCAGCAGACAAGACGAGGTAATCGGCATGCAATAGGAGCTTTTCCCCCAAGACAAAATCGGTGACGGCAACTTTGAGAACTGGCTGCCCATCGTCAGACTCGCCTGCTTCCGCCTGAGGTTTATCCTGTGGCTCATAACGGACGAACTTGACATCCTTGTTTGAAGCCCTACGGTAATAATCTTCGTAAAATCCATAGGTTCTCATGTCACGAAATAGAACGTAAATGTCCATGAGAGGGTTTATCTCTTTTAATTTCAAAGCGTTCTTGACCGCATGACTGCAGCATACCCGGGAGCAGTAGTTCCTTTCCTCATTTCTGCACCCTACACACTGGATCATTACCAGACTTCGGGAAGTAGTCAGCCATTCCTCTTTATCGACGATCTGCCGCTCCAGGTCCAACTGGGTCAAGACCCTGTCATCTTCTCCGTAGAGGTATTCTGTCGGTATGTATTCATCGCCACCCGTAGCCAGCACGGCAGCTCCGTGTTTGATCTGTCCGGTCGTCCCCTCAGACTGCACTGTTGTAGAAAAATTGCCCACATAGCCGGATACATCTGTAATATTCCCATCCGTAATCACATGGACTAACGGGTCCTGATAGATCTTTCGGGCAAGATCCTGCACATAAGGTTGAACATTCAGCCCTTCAAGAGTGTAATGGATTCTTCGTGCCATTCCCCCAAGCTGTGCATCCTTTTCCACCAGGTAAACCTCAAATCTCTGCTTGGCCAGACTCAGGGCAGCGGTCATACCGGCTATACCTCCTCCTACAACCAGCACAGCCTTGTTGAGCGGCAGATCGAATTCCTGCAATGGCTCCAGGTGGCAAACTCGAGCAACCGACATCCGGATCAAGTCCTTTGCTTTCCGGGTGGCATCTTCCTTTTGTTTGGAATGGACCCAGGAGCAATGCTCACGAATATTCGTCATCTCGTAGAAATACTGATTGATTCCGCCTTCCCGAAGTGTATCCCGGAAGATCGGCTCATGCGTCCTGGGGGTACAGGCTGCCACAATCACACGATTAAGCCCCTTTCCCTTTATTGTGTCTGTTATTTCCTTGGCTGAATTGGTGGCACACGAAAAGAGCTGTTCCTGTGCATGGACGACATTGGGTAAGGTCAAGGCATATTCCACTGTGGAAGGCACATCGACGATCCTTCCGATATTCGCCCCACAATGACATACAAAAACCCCCACTCTCGGTTCTTCGTTAGAGACATCCCTTTCCGGAGGATAAACCCTTTCTCTGGAGAGATTACCTCGACGGAAGGAGAGTAGTTCGGAGCACTGTGAACCGGCTCCGCTGGCAGTGAAGACAGATTCCGGAATATCCATAGGACCCTGGAAGGCTCCGGCCACAAAAATTCCGGGTCGAGACGTTGCAATGGGGTTGACAGGATCGCTTGAACAAAACCCGCGAGAATTGAGTTCGATGTCGAATTTATCCGCCAGAGACCTGTAATCTGCGGGAGGATTCAATCCGACAGACAGTACAACCATGTCAAATTCTTCTTCTCTGACAGTGTCATCCGCGGTGGTGTAATTCAGAGTGACATTCTTGGTTTTCGGATCCTCTCTTCCAATTGACACGTAACTTCTAATAAACCGGACTGCTGAAGAATTCTCAGCTCTTTGATAAAACCGCTCAAAGCCTTTGCTGTAGGATCGAATATCGTTGTGGAATACAGTGCATTCCGCTCCTGAATCGTGATCCTTTGTCAAAATCACCTGTTTTTGTGTATACGTGCAGCATACTGCAGAACAGTAGCTATTATTTCCCGGGGTGACACGTCTGGAACCGACGCAGTGAATCCAGGCTATTCTGCGCGGATGCTTCCTGTCGGAACGCCGCAGGATCTCACCTTCGTACGGTCCGGTAGCGCATAGCAGACGTTCATAGTCAAGACTGGTCACCACATTCTCAAATTTTCCGTACCCGTAATCGCCGGTCACCTTGGGGTCAAACACCTCGTACCCGGGTGCTAGAACGATTGCCCCTACCATTACTTCTATCTGCTCGGGCATTTGACGAAGGTCTATAGCGCCATTCTTGCAGACACCCTCACAAATAGCGCATTTCTTTCCGTTCAGGAAAAGACAGTTTTCATCGATATAGGGGACAAGCGGAACGGCTTGAGCGAAGTATATGTGGACTGCCTTATTCACGGAGATGTCTTGATTGAACGGATCGGAAACTTCGACGGGACAGTATTCCACACAGGTCGTGCAGCCGGTGCACTTATCTTCTCGGATGTATCTGGGTTTCTTTGTCAGAGTTATCTTGAAGTCTCCTGCCTGACCTCTTACCCTGTCAACTTCCGTCATAGTCAGAATCTCTATATTAGGATGTCTCTTACATTCAAGAAATTTGGGAGACTCAATGCACATGGAGCAATCGTTGGTAGGGAATGTCTTGTCGAGTTGGGCCATCTTGCCGCCGATGGTCGGTGACTTTTCTATCAGATAGACCTTGTACCCTGCGGTGGCAAGATCAAGAGAGGCTTGAATTCCGCTGATTCCGCCACCAATAACCATAACGTCTCCGAAATTATTTTCTAGGATACTGTTGCTCATTTGTTCTCCAACTCGTTCTCTTTCCTCTTTTATCGCCTCATCTGGGGACTCTGGCTTCTTGAACCGGAATCACGGCTTATGAGACGGCCCGCGGGTTTATAGTCCACTGGTACCCGGACGGTATCGCGCCCAAAATGCATTTACGAAGGTCTATGAGCCTGGCTGAAAGAGGTCCTTGATTGAGATTTGGAGAAATAGGGGGAAGGCAGTCTTTCGGCCTGGGCTCTATGCCGACCAAACACGGGTCGCATGTTTTGAGCTACTTCAGGTAAAGCCAAAAGACCGTTGCATGAAGAAGTTCCTTCTCTGGATGTGGACTGCATTTAGAATACCAAGGCAAAGCCGATATGTCAAATCAATTTGACCGATGATTGTTCAGAGGGAAGAATCTTGGTTTTATGAAGAAACTCAGCGGCTTAATCTGCGAAACTCGCATGCGCGAAACGCTGGAGTCTGGAGTTTCAGTACACGGAACTCACGAAAGAGACATCCCTCATAGTATGGTGTATTTCATCTAGGTAGGATTCAAACCTGTGATTTTGGAGGCTTATTGAATTACCTTGACCTGCATGTACGGCAAGATATCGTGGTATGCATCAATGCACTTCCAAAGCGGTAATTGGGGAACCTCTTCTACAAAAAAGATTCCCCAATATTACTACGTTGACTGTGCATCCACATCAAGCGGCCTGAGCTTTTTGCTCTTCGCTCTTTATTTTGGTGCCTATTCTGATGGCATCGACAGGGCATGTGGGTTTACAGTCACCACAGTTTACACAGTTAGTTTCAGCGGGCCGGGTCTCTGCGAGGCAGCCATCCCGGCACGAATCGCAGTCGGTGCACGCGGGAGTCATGAAGTACTTGAAGATCGCTATCCGGTTGAAGAGTTCCAGCAGCCCTCCTGTGGGGCACAGATAACGGCACCAGAAGTGCGGAATAATTATGGCAAGCCCCAGACCGCCGAGAATGAATCCGGTTCTCCACAGCCAAAGCTGATCCGCGTGCTCAAAGGTCAACGACACGGAATTGAAGAAGTCGCCTGTCCTGATGGGTATTGCCCATCTCGGGTTATGCAGCAGGAACAGTACCGCCAGACTTGCGACTACCACAGGATACTTGCTCACCGCTTCGAGAGTGTTCCTGGCCCTGCCTCTGAGCACAGCCAGCCTTCCCAGAAGCTCTGAAACCAGACCGCCCGGACACCCCCAACCACAAAAGGAGCGTCCGAACACGATACCCGATACGAGCAAGCCGATCCACACCGGTATCCAGAGATCTCGTCCCGGGCACTGGAGTACCGGACAATTGCCGCAACTGACGTACGGCACAGCGAACGGGCAGCGGAAGACTCCATAGAAGGAGAACTCTCCCAGGATAGCGAGAAATACCATTTGCGAGGCTCGTCTCCTCCAATTTGATAAAAAACCGTCACGCATCTTTCACTCCATACTTCCGGACGAGACGTTCTCCTTCAGTCGACATAGCCGGGATGAATCCTGCCGCTTCAAAAAAGGACTGTCCGTTTTTCGAGGTGATGAACTTAACGTAGTGCTCTGCAATTTCCTTGTGATGAGCAAATTTCATGACACCGATCACGAAGGGGACAGGTCCGGGCGGAATGAATTCCTCCGGGATATCGATCACGTCCATCTGGCCGGCGAATTCGGCCTTCTTCGTAAGACGGACCTCCATGACCGCCACGTCACCGGTCCGTTTGGTAACGTCCGGAACTACGCTCTGAACACAATCGCCTACGACTACTGCATTCTTCTGAGCCTGTTCCAAGACTCCCGCTTTCTTGAGTATCATAGTGGAAGCCGCTCCGCCCGGCGGAGATGCGTTGGGAGACAAGACAGTCTTAATACCCGATTTTCCGAGATCCTGAATGCCTTTGATGCCTGCAGGATTTCCTTTTGGTGTCACCAGCACGTATTTCGTGAAACATAATGGAACAAAATGAAGCATCTTCCCTTGGGCCTTAAGTTTCTTTGCCAGTTCCAGCACCCGTGGAGCGAACACTTCGGTGGTGGCGTTTCCCAGCAGCGACTTGCCCAGTGCTCCCGCAAAAGCCCCCGAATAATCGATTCTGCATCCGGTCATTTCCTCGTAGGCTTTGTTCGCAGGAATGAACGCCTCTGCGAGCCCACCGCATGACCATACTTGGAGAAATTCGTTCTTGAACGTGGATGCCAACGCTTCCGATCCCAGCAAGAGACTGCCTGTAGCCGCCGCGGAGGAGGCTCTCAGGAAAGCTCGTCTGCTGACATTTTTTGGTTTCTCGTTCATCTCGCCTCTTCCTCTCCAGGAATTCCTTCAGCATCCGCTCTGCACTGTTTGCAGAGGCTGAACACCGGAACAATACTGCCGCACAGAGATCTCAATTCGGCCATGTAGTTGTCATCCGGCCGATTCCGGTCTTTGAACAAGCCCCTCGGAATCAGTGGAATGGGGTTGAACACGTGTACTCCCAGTCTCCCAAGCTCTTGTGCGACAGTCACCACATGGGAGCCGTTTATTTCAGGAACTACAACGCAGTTGACTTTGACAATCATCCCCGCTGCAATCGCTTCCCGCAGCCCTGCAGTCTGGTTCTCAATAAGTACTTCCGCTGCCGAGGTTCCCAGGTAAACTCGCCCGTTCTTGCTTACCGTGGGCTGGATTTGAGCCACCACTGAAGGCTCGAATCCGTTTACGGTCACAGAGAGATGCTGTACACCCAGCAATTTCAGGTCGTGACATCGGTCGGGTAAATTCAGGCCGTTGGTGCACAAACAGAGGACCGTCTCCGGGTATTCCCGCCTGATGAGAGCCAGGGTCTCGAGAGTCTCTTCATTGGCAAGGGGTTCCCCCGGTCCCGCAACGCCCACGACAGAGTTGTTTCCCCATTTTCTCAAGAACTCCCCGGTTTTCGCCAAAGCCTCTCCAGGCGAGAGCAGCGCGGCTGAAACGCCCGGAGCGACAATCGGGGTGGAGCGCGGGCCAATGACTCTTTCACAGTACCCGCAACGAATGTTGCATTTTGGTGCTACGGGGAGATGAAGCCTGGGAATTACGTGATGGGCCTGTTCGTTAATGCACGGATGAAAGGGTAAATGACTTTGTTTCCCGAGCCCCGGGCTGCCAGACTTGTAGCTAACAGGAGTTTGCTCCGAATGTACATGATTGCCGCCACAGGGAATGTTGAAAGCTGTCTTGAGAACCGGGAATGCTCGTGAGCGATGCGTCATAAAATTCCTCACCACAGAAAAAACTACTTCGTCTATCTGGGACGCGAAGCACCAGATCGGGTTTGTGCACCACACCTTCAGGAGGCGCACCGTCAAGAGTCTATCGAAGAAGGTAACGATAATAGAGGAACACCGATAAGTCAAATAGGAAAAGCCAATGTGTGGCCATGTGTTAACAGATTTGTACAAACAAGTGCTGAAAGACAAATCCATTACCGGAGCGGCTACGCGGACTGCGCCCGGAATAGCTGGTCGGATAGGCTCGGAATCGCCGGAGCGCGCACTGGACGAACAACCCGAAACGAACATCTCCCCGTAGTGCTATTGCTCGGTCTCGTCTGCCATCCTAACGCTATGGGCCAAGTCTTTGAGCAAAGCGATTCTTTTTACAAGATCTGTCAGTTCGCCTGCACTAGGGAGCCGACCGTATCGCTCCTGAGAAAAGAGCAGGCGTCCCTTGAATTCTACGTTGAAACCACGGTCAGCGGATTGGACAAGTTCGGCGTCAGTCCCGAAGGTTTTGCGCAATTCTGCCGCTAGACTAGCGGCCCGGGGTTCATCACCTCAAGCGAAGCAATAAGTGATCCTGAATGCGTCAGACATTTCCTCCACCTCCGTTACCTTGGTGTCACACAGGCAGCATGCCCGTCGTTCTTTCTCACGGACCGAATCTCAGCCCCAAATATTTCAATAAATGGATATTGTCAACTTCTATTTGACATATCGGAGGTGTCGATGTAATATGCAAGCTAATGTCTTTGCAGGAGAGCTCATTGATGAACGGGCCCAAACTGGCATGTCCCAACTTCCTTCCTGACGTTGTCCGCCTTAGATCTTTCGCTCTTGATTACGGCTTTCATGGAATAGACTGGACCCTGCGGCCTGAAAATATGCCGAAAACTCGCCAGGAAGAGGCGCAACTAATTCAGGTGATTTCGAAACTTGCGCCTCTGGAAGTACGGTTTCATCTGTTCTTCCCGGATAAAGAGCTTGGCGATTCTGAGGTCGAAAAGTCGCTGTCGGCTGCCAATGTTTTTTCCGCTGCACTTGAATTGATTTCCAAGCTGGCCGGCCGTTTTGCGACACTTCATGTCGGCCTCGGCAGAGAATCCATGGAGGACGTTTCTTGGGAGGGGACCATTAGCGGCTTGTCGGATTTGAGAGCAAAGGCGAGAGCTGCGGGAATTCGTCTCTGCCTGGAAAATCTTGCCTGGGGTTGGACCGCCAGACCGGAACTCTATGAAAAATTACTCCGGAAGACCAACTGCTGGGGAACACTCGATATCGGCCACGCGCAGGTGTGCCCGTCCGTGCGAAGTCAAGCGTACGATGTCCAGGACTTTGCGCTACCTCATCCAGCACGAATCCTCAGTGCTCACATCTATCATAAAGAAACTGCAATCGGTCACATTCCTCCCGGCAACTACTCCGATCTTGAAGACAGACTGCTTCTGCTCCAAAGACTACCTCTCTGCGACTGGTGGGTTCTGGAGTTACGAGAGGAGAGCTCCCTCTTACAAACTCTCGATTGTGTAAGAGCCTTTCTGTATTCCCACGCCGCAAGCGCAGCAAGCTGAGCAGAAGAATCGGGGACCACAGGAGGCAGTAGTTGAAAAGAATTTCGCAGGCCTTCTTGGCACGAAGAAAAGGGTCCTCGGGAATTTGCTTAAAAGCTCTTAATAGTTATCACGTACATGGAGGATCTCTTCCCTCGTTGTTGGGCCCAAGATAAGGATTTTACGTAACCAGGACCACTTTTCCGTACGTGCGAGATTCCATGACTTTCTCATGGGCTCGAGGAGCTTCTGCCAGCGGGATTTCCGCACCTATGAACGGTCGGATTGTATTATTTCGCAATCCTGCTCCCAGGGCTGCATGAATGCTCGCGAGTTCCTGATCCGAAGCATTGAAGATCAGGACCCCAAGGATTGCAGCATCGCGAGACATGACATCACGCGGATCAATCTCCACTGTTCCTCGAGAGCCTATTACCACGACACGACCACCTCGGTTCAACACTTTCAGGTCATTCCCCAAATTCACATTGGCAAGCATCTCAAGGATTACGTCAACGCCGCGTCTCTCGGTTAGATCCATGATCCGTTTGAAGTGGTCCCCTGCATGGTGATCTATCACGTGATGTGCGCCGTGCTGGAGAACCAGTTGTCGTCCCTCATCCGAGCCTCCGGTTCCGATGACGATCATTCCCGCATTTCTTGCCAACTGGAGTGCTGCCAACCCTACTCCCCCGGTAGCGCCATGCACCAGAACGATTTCTCCGGGCTTTGCAACTGCTCTATTGAACAGAGCTCGATAAGCGACCCCATAAGGAATGCCTATTGCAGAGCCCTGGGAATAAGAAACTCCCTCGGGCAACACGTGCACCTGCGATTTAAGGCAAAGTGCCTGCTCAGCATATGCTCCCGTAACGCTGCCGGTTATATAGACTCTGTCTCCGACCGCAAAACATGGTACTCCTTTGCCGATTGATTCAAGAATTCCGGCAGCATCCGTTCCGGGAGTATAAGGCAACGGCGCCATATCGGCATATTGTCCCGAACGTACGTACGTATCGACCGGGTTGACTCCTACTGCTTTTACTCGAATCAGCACTTGGTCCGGACCCGGTGTAAGGTCCGGTACTTCTTCCAGGCGCATAACTTCCGGGCCGCCGAACTCATGAACTCTGATTGCTTTCATATCTACCCCCAATTTCTATGCCGGGCATCCGCTCTCCATATATCGCAAAGGAAAATCCGGAACATTCGCGCATGCTTCGACTCTATTAACATTCATAGTATCGCGGTGGCATCGTTTATGCCATTCCCCGAGCAGCGGCACGGGGAAAATTGTAAATTGGGTGTGGAACGAGGAATGATAAGCTTTGCTTTCTTTGATTTAGACAATGATTTGGATTCGATTAATCAAGATAGGTTCCTCAAGGGTGGCCGAGAGATCGCGGTCAATCAGGAGATTGTATGTCTCCGCAATTACATAACCAATAAGATTTGTTCCACCCACAATTATGTGGTTGCTCACAAAACCGAATACTTCTCAAGCTACCGTTTGAAACTGAAGCTATATCGCGAGAGCATTTTTTGTCTTGACAGCGGAAGTACCAGAGGACATCCTGAATAGGTAAATAATAGGAGCATCCCTTCAGGCTCTTTCGCGACTAAATAATATTGCGCCCGATGAAGAGGGCAACTCTCAGTTAATTGATAAGGTTTGCCAGGATGTTATCTCATACTGCTATCAAGATTTGTTTCCTCAGTTCTGTTCATCCCGTCTTTGATGCTCGCATTTTTCACCGTGAAGCAGCATCGCTTGTCAAGCACGGCTTCCATGTGACGCTCATTATTCCTCATGATGGAACAGACGGACCTATTCAGGGAATAGAAGTGAAGTCCCTCCCCAAGCCTGAATCGAGATTTCATCGATTCTTTTCGCTGTGGAGGCTTCTGATATTAGCCCTGAAGGAGAGAGCCGATGTTTATCACTTTCACGATCCCGATCTTATCCCTATAGGTATTCTCTTGCGGCTGATCACACGCAAAACAGTGGTCTACGACGTCCACGAACATTATCCGGATACTATACGTATCAGGAAATGGCTCCCCTCGTGGGCACGCGAGATTCTTGCACGTTTATTTGACAGGATCGAGCGCACTGTCGCCCCAATGTTCAGCGCGATTGTCACCGCTGATGAAGCCGTGTCGGAGAGATTCCGCAAAGTTCATGCTCGTGTTCTGACTCTTTACAATTATCCCAGAATAGATTTTTGCGACAGCCGACAAAAGGAAAATGCGCTACGTAAGGATCCTTTGTCTTTGGTCTATATCGGCGACTTGAATGAAGATCGTGGTTATCTGCTTATGCTCGATATCATGCGAATTCTTCTGAGCGAGAAAGGGATTGACGTTCGCCTGAGACTGGCGGGGTGGTTCGATTCGGAAGAGGACTGTTCCCAATTTTTGCGTGTGGTAGAGAAGGATAGTGTCCTTACGGACAGGGTTACCTGGTCCGGTGTATTGTCTCAAGCAGAGATCGGGCCTTGGCTTATGACTTCGGATATCGGACTCGTGCCGTTGCAGCCGGTGCCCAAATTCTACAAGAATATTCCGACCAAAATGTTTGACTATATGGCGTGCGGCCTTCCTATTATCGGAAGCGACTTACCGCCCATCAGGAGGTATGTTGATGAATCCAAGGCGGGTCTATTAGCCATTCCCGACGATCCTCATTCTTTTGCAGAGAAGATAGCTTTCTTGGCTCACCATTGGGAGTTATGTCTCGAGATGGGAAAAAATGGGCGAACAGCGTTCGAAAACCTGTACAACTGGGATACTGAAGAAAAGAAACTCATGGCACTTTACAGCCACTTTTCAGCCAATTAGATATGGAATGAAGGAATTTCGGTTACAGGCGGCAACTTCATTATCTCCTTTTCTCTATGGAGTATGCCGTTAGCCTGGGCCCGAATGATGGCAGTTGACATAATTTCTGACCTTTTGACCAGATTATTCTCTGAAGGACGGTAGGGGCCGGCGTCTCTGCCTACTCGAACTGGTTGATTTGTATTTGAAAAACGTGCCGGCACGGAGGCACGGCACCCACCAATTGTCAAGCAGTGCTTTTCGCATCGGACGCCATCTTATTCACTGCTAAAGGCATCGTCGGCCATATCAGCCGACATACGTAGAGTCTTGGCATAGTGGGGCAACTCCTGTAGGGGAAAGTGCCCGGCTCTTATTATCTTGTCACGGTTCGTCTAATGCCTTACGTACCTGTCTCAAAAGATCCTTGAATCGAAACGGCTTGGAGACGAATCCTTTTACACCGAGTTCGAGAACCTCCTCTACAGTTGCATCAGCAGAATAACCACTCGCAACCAGAACCTTTACCTGCGGATCGATCTTGCGAAGTTCCTGGAGACAATCTTTGCCGCCCATTGTCGGCATGACAAGATCGAGAATGATCATGGCTATAGTACCCTTGTGTTGAGAGTAAACTTTCAAGCCTTCCAGTCCGTTGACGGCCGTGAGCACTTTGTAGCCATTCCTGCTCAGAACGCGTTCTCCAAGTTCACGCACAAATTCTTCATCATCCACCAACAAAATGGTCTCAGTTCCAAAGGCAGGCATTTCTCCTGACAATTCCGTACTAGGCTCGATTTCCGCTGGTATTGCCGGAAGATAGACTTTGAACTCCGTACCTCTTCCCACTTCGCTGTAACAGGTGATGTGCCCGCCATGCTGACTGACTATTCCGTACACAATTGCAAGTCCTAAACCTGTTCCGCGTCCAAGCTCTTTTGTGGTATAAAACGGTTCGAACATATGTTCGATGGTCTTTTTATCCATTCCGTGGCCCGTGTCAGCAACTGTCAGTAATACATAATCTCCAGGAACGGCTGAAGTATAAAATTTACAGTATTCATCATCGAGTGTGATGTTAGTTGTGGTGATGGTGAGATCCCCTCCGTCCGGCATGGCGTCTCGAGCATTAACGGCCAGATTCATGAGAATCTGTTCCATTTGTGTCGCATCGGCATAGATTTCATCAATATCATTAGATAACTGAAGATTGATGCTGATCATCTTAGGAATGGTTCTTTGAAGAAGTTTATTAATTTGCATGATCTGTCTGTTCAGATTCATTACGGCGAATTGAGGCTCCACTTTTCTGCTGAACGTGAGCAATCTCCGGACCAATTCGGCGCCGTTCTGGGCTGATTGAAAGATCTTTCTCAGATCCGGATAATCGGGTGCCTGTTCCCCTTTATCTTGCAGTAACAATTCAGAATAACCCAAGACTACTTGAAGCAGGTTATTGAAATCGTGTGCAATGCCTCCTGCCAGAGTTCCGATGGCTTCCATTTTTTGAGCTTGCAGAAGCTGCTTCTGTAGTGAGACTTCCGTCGTAACGTCTCTCTTGACCGCCACGTAGTTGACAATCTTACCGGAATCATCCTTCACCGGTGAAATGGTCGCTTCTTCCTCGAACAAGGTTCCGTCCTTTTTCCTGGTTATGAAATGACCGCTCCATACAGCACCGCTGGTAATAGTTTTCCACAAGTTCTCGTAAAAATGTATGTCATGTTGATCGCTTTTGAGTATGCGAGGATTATTCCCTATCGCTTCGAGGCTTGAGTATCCTGTTGTCCGTTCAAAAGCCGGGTTCACATAGAGAATTGTCCCATTCGTGTCAGTCATGACAACCGTTTCGGCAGCCTGTTCAATTGCTGTGACCAGCCGGACCCGATCTTCCTCCGCTCGCTTGCGGTCTGTTATATCGTGGAAAAACACTAGCTTCGAGACAGAATCGTCGTCATTCTTGATAGGGGTCTCAAAAACTTCGAAGGTTTTTCCCACTCTTCCTACATGGAGTTCTCTCTTTGCTGATTTACCCGCCAAAATTTCCGGAGTCCAGCAAGATCGGCACGGTTCGGGAGATCGATGAATGTAGTCGTGGCACTTTCGGCCGTTAACGAGACCGAAAGTGGATTCTATGACCGGATTGACGTATTCAATGGTGCGTTGATCGTTAACGATGTAAACGCCGTCATTGAACACATCAAGAATCCCCTTAAGCCTGTTCTTCTCCCGCTCGACGCTCTCTTGCCCCTTTTTTCGCTCCGTTACGTCTTGATTCACGCCATATGATTTGATGATTCTGCCCAGGTTGTCCCTTGTAACGAAAGAACGGACTGTAATATAGCCGGTTTCTCCATCGGCATAGATGATGCGGTGCTCCAGCAATCGCTCCTGGCCGGGATCACACCCTGCTTCGATTCTTTGGATTTCGTCGGCTACCACATGCACGTCTTCCGGATGGATAAACCGATGTGCATATGCGGCTGACGACATCGTATATCCACCGACTTGATCGGCTGTGGTGCGGAATATTTTGTAAAAATTATCGTTAAACGTGAACAGGTCCTTGGTGAAGTCGTATTCCCAATGGCCGAGATGAGCTATCGTCAGTGCGTTGGACAATTGTGCTTCACTGGTACGAAGCGCATTCTCGACAGCTTTGTGTCCGCTGAGATCCGTGACGAAAGCATAGAATTGGGGACGCTTTTCAGCATAATCTTTAGTCACGTGAGCCAGTAATTCCACCGGAATACGGCTGCCGTCCTTATGTATATACTCCTTTTCGTATCGAACAGGCTCACCTGTTTCAGCAAGATGTGTAAGCTTACTACACTCCATATCCCGGTACTCCGGTGGAGTGAGGTCTTCGGTCCAGTCAATGACAAGCGCTTCCTCTCTGCTGTATCCGATCAAATCGTAATAGGCCCGATTAAAGAATACCAAACTGCCGTCGAGGTTCCCGGATGCAAACGGTTGCGAGGAAAACTCGATCACTTCCGCGAGGAAACGATTATGTTCTTCGCTCTCTTTCAATGCTGCTTCCGCCTGTTTTCGCTCGGTAATATTGTCAAAAACAGCGATAAATGTACCTCTTTCTGTACTGTATACAGAGATGGAAAGCCAGATCTCCAGAGAATTCACATATGTCTCGAATTTCTCGGGAGTACCCGTGAGAGCCACTCTGCCATAAATTTCAAACAGTTCAGGGTCGGTCTGGTACATGCCAGAAATAACGTCAGTAACGTTCTTTCCAATCACATTCTTCAAACCGGTCAATTTTGCGAATGCATCGTTTACGTCGAGATAGACAAAGTCCTGTGGTTTTCCATCCTCGAAGAGCATTTGGCAATACGCAAAACCTTCGAGCATGTTTTCAAAGAGAGAGCGATAGCGTCCTTCGCTTTCGCGTAATGCTTTCTCAGCCGATTTTCGTTCGGTGATATCGCGAACAATAGCCCACATGGCTAAAGGATAACCCACATCGTCTCGTATCAGAAATCTCCTCAGCTCAATGGGAAAAATGGTGCCGTCTTTTTTGCGATACTCCTTTTCATAAACATCCGAGTATCCCTTCACCAGGATTTGCTCTTGAACTACATTCGTTTCAAAAGCATGCCATTTGGAAGGAGTAAGATCTATGTTGTTAAGCGTGCAGAGTTCCTCCTCAGAGTAGCCGAGCATGTTCTGATACGCTTGATTCGTCTCAAGAATGCGGCCTTTCATGTCAACACATACAAAAGCATCTATGAGCGTTTCATGTAGGCGACGATACTTTTCTTCGCTTTCGATCAGTGCTTTTTCCACCATTTTGCGATGTGATATATCTTCCAGCATGATCAGAAAATAGAGTGGAGTTCCTTTATCGTCACGAAGAATTGACGCAGTCAAATTAGTCCATAGAATTTGTCCGTCTTTTCTTATGCAGCGTTTTGCCATTTTGTTACTTGTAATTTCACCCGATAATAATTTCTTGTTCTCTCTAAAAAAGATTTCGGTATCGTCAGGATGGGTAATGTCAACAAGGGTTAGTTTAGTGAGTTGCTCTTCCGTATATTGTACCATTTCACAGAGTTTTGAATTGATCGAGACCCACCTGAAATTCAGGTCAAGAATCGCCACACCGATTGGACCTTGTTCAAAAATCTTCCGAAAGCGTTCCTCACTATTCCTTAATGCTTCCTGCGCGGTTTTACGATCGATAATTTCTTGCGTAAGCTGCGCGTTTGTTTTCGTCAACTCCGCCACGCGTTCCTGGATAGTCTTTTCCTGCTGCTGGTAAGTCTTTTGCAACTCCTTGGACATCTGGTTAAAAGCTGTCACAAGATCGCGCAGTTCCCTGATTTTCGGTTCGGGTATGGTATCCCCTAAATGTTCGTGCTCGGACGCTATCCGTACTGCCTGTTCCTGAATCTCGGATAAAGGATTTATGATCAGCTTTCTATGGCCTAACCACATGAAAAAGAACACGCTTCCCATGGCCAATACTAATAATCCCGATAGCTTCGAAGAGAATGCCGCTGCACTCGAAAAAGCCTCCGAAATCGGAATTCGTATAGAGATCGCCTGAACCACTTCGTCAATCTTCCTGTGAAAACTGCGCTCGGGACCATACTGTGTGACCATGTCTCCAGGCGCCTTTTCCGGAGAGCCATGACAGCGGAGACAAGACTCTTCCATTGCTTCACCGCGATGTAAGAGAGTGAAGAATGGTTTGTCATCGAAAACCCGAATCGCTGTTTTCGTCGTCAGTGCGGGATCGTTCTGGAGATCGGCCAGGAATGCTTTTTCATCATCATCTGCTTCGTTTTCAGGAGACCGGGCGTTTACGGCGCATTCTTTATAATAATAGGGATTTTTATTTAATTGATGAAAATACTTATCAACTTTCCTGACGGCATAGGTGGAGGACATCCAGACCGGATCGAAGTAATCCTTTGACAAATGCGCATGGAAATCATGGAAAAGCTGGGGCTTAAGATCCTGGGAAAAGTAGGAGTGTATGGCGAGATTGTGATCGAGGAGCATGCCTGCCGCATGTTCGGCATCAGTGAGCGCAAGTCGTTTCATGCTGGAATTTACCAGCAACACCACGATAACCGACAGGACCACAAAAAAGAGACCGAGCGCTAAAGCCAGATATGCCTTTGTGCTCAACGATCTGACCATGTGACGATCCCTCCGTGAAGTCTTCTCCGAAGCTCAGTCATCCCGCTGGTCTAGTTTGAAAAGATAAGTATTCAACCCGTGTTTGATAGTATGTAATACGCTGAGACAAGTCAAAGAGTTTTCGGGAAAAGTAAGAAAATCCAATGATAAATGATTGATGAAATTACCAATTTTCGATACGAGTTTAAGCTTCCGAGTAACCAAAGAAAGATCGGATTGCCGACATTCAAGGCTTCATGCAGAATTTCCCTATTTCACGGCAAAAGTAATGGAGGTGGTTTCGATGAGTTCCTGCAACGATATGGGCCAAGTGTCACCGGCACCCGTGAGATATGAGCCGACTTGTTTCATCATGGGCAATTGTCCCTTGTCGGGAATGGAATCCGTCAGATTCTGGACTTTTATGCCAAAGCCTTTTATGGATTGATAGTTCTCCATGATGATGGTTTTGCTGTCGAAATGGATTTCCATGAACTCCTTGGGAATCTCCTTTGCTCCCACAGCCATATATTCTATGCTGCCCACAGAACCGTCTTCATATTCCAGCGAAATGATTTTATTGTCTGCACCGCTGAAATTGTGCCCGTCAGGATGGAGCGAAGCGGCAGATACGGACAGCACCGGAGCTCCAGTCAAGCTGCGAAAAAGATCGATAATGTGACAGGCTTCCCCCACAATACGGCCTCCGCCTTCAATTCCGTGGGTCCAATGGTCAGGGGGAAGATGTCCAGCATTCATACGGTAGTGTAAGAACAGAGGCGTGCTGCGGTTTGCGATGCATCGGCGAATCTCGTCGGCATACCTGGAGAAACGCCGGTTGAAGCCGACAGTCAGCATAGGTTTTTCTTGGCCGCTCTCTCCGTCGGCATAGAAATCGCCTAAAGAGTCCAATTGATTCTGCGTAAGACAGAGAGGCTTTTCCACCAGGACATGTTTACCTGCTGTCAACGCTGCTAAAGTCTGCGGTCCATGCAGGTGATGGCGAGTGCACAAAATAACGAGATCCACATCCTTGTCCGCCAGCACCTCGTCATAATCGGTAGTGGCATAATCGGCGCTATATTGGGCAGCCACAGCCTTGGCATTGGATCCAGTGCGGCTGCACACGGCTCGCAAGCTAAACAGCTCATGCAATTGTTTGAGATTCGGCAGGTGCATGCCCTGAGCATAACTGCCTGCTCCAACGACGGCCACCCGCACGGTTGAGCCTTTCGATCTGGAATGCACGGGCGCATGCACAAACACCTTACGTGGAAGCCCCAAGGGCAGCTCGGGTAAATCTCTACCGTAATCCAGGAGCACCATCATCGGTTTGTTTGGCGATTGCAGAGCGTCATAGGCTTCAGACGCACGGTCTATACCGTAAATTCCATGAATGAGCGGCTTCACATCCAGTCTCCCGGATGCCATAAGCCGCAAGTATTCACTCATGTTGCGGTTCTCCGTCCACCGGACGTAATCGTAGGGATAATCGTGGCCACCCTCTTCGTAATCGGCATCGTAACGGCCGGGACCATAGGACGTGGAGATGAGGAAATCGATTTCCTTCTTGTAAATATCGTCCCGGTCCAATTCCTTACCCCATACGCCCACCATGACAAGCCGACCCTTGCGTCGAGTCAAGGCAAACGCTTGCGTAAGGATCTTCGAATTACCCGTGGATGCACAGAAGATGACGATGTCTGCCAGACGCCCGTCCGTACAGTTCTTGACTGCAGTGAGCACATTATCTCTCGACGGATTGAGAGCAAGCTCTGCACCCATGGTTCGGGCCAACTCCAGACGCTTCTCATCGAGATCCACTGCAATGACACGTGCTCCGCACAGTACGAGCATACGCAGGGCAAGCATGCCAATGATGCCCACACCATAGACGACAACGAGTTCGCCGAGTGCTGGAGCCGCTCGACGCACCCCCTGCATTGCGATACCGCCAAGAGTGACTGTAGATGCCTGGGGAAAATCCAGGCCTCCGGGAATTCGCATCACAAGATTACGAGGCACATCGATGAATTCCGCATGATTCGCGTATCCTGCACCGGCGGCGGTCACCCGATCTCCGGGCCGGAGATCTGTGACGCCTTCTCCGATTCCAATTACGAACCCCGCTGCGGAGTAACCCGTCGGACTTCCGGCGTCAAAATGTCCTTTTATTCTGGCGAGTGTCCGTGTGATGCCCTCGGACCGCATCATATTGAGTGCCTTGGCGACTTTCTGAGGCTGTTCCAGTGCTTGTCGAATGATAGATTTGCCGCTGTCCTGCACGCCCGTGAGTTCGGTCCCCGCGGAAATACACGAATTGACCACCTTGATGAGAATGCAGCCAGGGTTAACCACCGGCGCCGGAACTTCAGATGGCGCTGCCATACCGCCCTTTATCAATACTTGTAACATGATCGATCCTAAGTCGTTTATTTCCCAAGAATCGGCATTTCAACGATTCTTTGCTCAGAATACGGACTGAGCTGACAGAGCGCGAATGCAGCATCGGCAACCGGTGCACGGCAGCTTTGTAGAGAGGGAAACACGATCGCCGAAACGGGCCGTGGATTCCTCGATCATCTACTCCGTATTTGTCTGCCATAGCCGTTCGAAAAAGGTAGGCAGTGACGTGCTTGCAGATCAGGCCAATCAGAGAAATCCTCTATGGTGACTCGTCGAACTTCCACTGCAAGCCGGCGGAAAATATATCCTCGTGACATGCGGAGGTCAAGGGTGATGGTTCCACCTGAAACGTGGGAGATCCATGCGGAACTCTCTTCGTGCATCCAGAATAGGCCCATGACCCCCGGTTCCCAGTGGTTCTGCTCGTGTCCCGCGGGACAAGGAGCATTATGCGCGGCGGTCGAGCGATAGAGATTGCGCTGATCTGCCATGGCCGTATACACGTACGTCCCTGGATCTTGCACAAGGTCCACACCATCTATCTGTAATTCAAAGGACAATTTGTCATTGTGCGCATGTCCGCCATTCCTGTTCTGTCCGTTGGACCCGGCGCTGACAGTCAGGTGCACTCTTGCAGAACGGTAAATGTGGATTCCCGCATCGGGATAATGTGCCCAGATGCCTTTTTCTGTCAGGGGCGGCATGGAGGGATCCGTGTCTTCGTAGATTATTCGGGTTGTCCTGTGCCGGGGAAGAGACAAACTCGGCCGCAACGTGGGCGGTAGTGTAGATACTTCGCAGGTGAAACGTCGCCCGTGTGCCAGCGCAGCACAGATGCTTTTTTCCAGGGAACAACCCGAGGCAAGGGAAGGGTGATCTATAATACCGGCTGCCGCCCCGATTACGGCAGGATGCCTCAAGACATTGTCGTCGAAATAGCGTTCCGCGGGTTTCCTGTACGTCGAGACGAGATTTGTATACCCTGACAGATTGAGGTAGCGGGCCTCTGCCTCCTCATGTGTGATCCATTCTCCAAGGGGGGTGAGCCTGAAAAAACGGCCCGAATCGTTATCGCCGATCTGGGGAATTTCACCGCTGGGTTTCGTGATGTCTACCGTAAAGCAAGCGGCTCGTGTCAATCGCTCGAAAAATCCTTCATCCAACAGAAGAGCGGGGTCATGCGCTCGAGCAGCGGCCCCGGCTCTCGAGGACCAGTCTGCCGGCAGAGACGGCTTCTTGGGGAGATAGCGGCTGTCCGGAGAAACCAGGCTGAGCAGGCGTTCTTGAGGCAACCCTAGCAGCAGCGCTGCGGAAAAGAGCACCATTTCAAGGCTGAGTCGATGGTAGCTCGTGGACGCTTCGAAATTAACTCCATCCGGGAAAAACTGTCGAAAGAACTCCCTGTCCAGTTGCTGAGCTGCAAAAGCGAGCCAAGCGTCGGTTTCAGGCGTGGATTCGAGGGCCGCAGCGACAAACAGCATCCCGCAGAGATTGGCAAGATAATGATTGGATGTGAGCGTTTCGGTCCATTCGAGATTCGTCACAATGTGTAGTCCGTGCCTGCGCAAAGCTTGAGCAAGTTCCGCCCGGAAAACATCATCAATTTCATTGGCGCATTCCAACTGATTGAAAATGTCATGGGCCAGGACAAGATTGGCCGCTCTGATGCCGACGTCCATGGTGCACGTCCACTGGCTCCCCATGCAAGGGGGATTCATGGTCAGAAAATCCAGTACCTGGCGGCGAAACTCGCGAGCAAGCGCACGGGTCATTTCCGGATTCATTTCTCGAACGAGAGCTGCAGTCAGCGCCATCTGGGGTAAATGCTGCAAACGACCCAGCTCCCAGGGCATCTTGATGTCAGCGCCTGGATGCTTACCTATGGGCTGATCTCGATACCACCGTGACTCGCTGAAGCGGAAGCCGGATTTCACGTCCTTTTGCCAGTCGATGGGTTGATAATTTGGATCGTGAATGAGAGCCCTCAGTCGTTCCGCTTCATCGCGGTGGGCCGGGCGTAGAGCAGATAAAGGATCCCCCATCACACGCATGTCGTAACGGTAGCCCCCCAGACCGGGTGATGGTTCAGCGTACCCCCAGCGTACCCAGCCCGATCCCAGGAGGTCAAAACGGTGCTCCATGTAGAAGACCGCTATTTCAGGTAAATCTTGCAGGGCATCATGGGTAAGATCCAGGGAAGCGAGCGGCACTATGGGGCGTGTGCTGAGATTTGCCGCAGTGGAATATGCAGGGCTGTTCAAATCGCGCCGGCGCTGCCATGCATCCGAAAAGACGGTGAGCGCCTTTCTCCACACTTTCCGGGCGACCACATGCGGCGGTAACGTTACAGCCTTTCGGCCGAAATGTATGACTCTATCGCGAAGGCTCACCTGCAGCGCTCCGTGAGAAAATGCACAATTTTGCGAGTACGCTCGCATCACGTATGACGCTCGATCGCAGAACTCGCAAGGATTCTCTCACTATGTGGCACAATGCTTTAAGGATCGCAAGGATCGGTTTCATGCAAGAAGGCGCATTGAATCATTCCTCTATTTGCTCGGAGTCGTTTGATCGATCTTTTTGTTCAGAATGCAGGTCAGACCTCATCCAATGTCTTGCGTACATTTTGTAGCAGTTCCTTGAATCTGAAGGGTTTTGCCACGAATCCCTTTGCACCAAGCCGAAGACACTCCTGCGTTGCAGCATCATCGGAATAACCGCTCGCAATCAGCACTTTGAGCCCGGGATCTATCTTCAGAAGTTCCGGAAGGCAGCCCTTGCCGCCCAGTTTGGGCATGATCAGATCGAGAATCACGAGAGAAATCGGACATGATTCTTTCTTCAACACCTCCAAAGCATTTTGGCCGTTATAGGCCGTCAGGACAGTGTACCCCGCCCTGCTCAGAATCCTGGCCCCCAAATCTCTTACCATATCTTCATCATCAACGAGCAGTATTGTTTCTATTCCGGATTCGGTCGCCGTTTCCACTCCCTTAACTCTGAATTGTCCACATGCTGCGGTAGCCGGAAAATAAATGCTAAACGTGGTTCCCCGTCCGATTTCACTTTCACAGGTTATGATTCCCCCATGCTGGTTCACAATTCCGTACACTGTAGCCAATCCGAGGCCCGTTCCCCTTCCGACCTCCTTGGTAGTATAAAACGGTTCAAAGATGTGCTCGATGGTCACTTTGTCCATTCCATGGCCTGTGTCGGACACCTGCAACAATACAAATGTCCCGGGGTTTATTCCCACATGAGCACTGCAGAACCCCTCATCCAATGCGACATTTTTCGTAGCAAGTCTCAGCCTTCCGTTGTCAGCCATGGCATCACGGGCGTTAACCACGAGATTCATCAACAATTGCTGGATTTGAGCCGGGTCGGCGCTGATTTGTGCGAGATCGTCCGCTAATTTCATCTCAATATCTATCATCCTGGGGATGGTCCGACGCAAGAGTTTCTCTACTTCTGTTATCTGTCGGTTGAGATTCAGGGGGACAGGCTTCGATCCGACTTTCCTGCTGAAAGTGAGTAGACCTTTCACGAGTTCGGCCCCGCTTGAGGCTGCATGAAATATTTTTTCCAAATCGGCATATTCCGGGTCGGTTTCCTTTTTGTCAGAAAGCAGCATTTCCGAATAACCTAACGTGATTTGAAGCAAGTTGTTGAAATCGTGAGCAATACCACCTGCTAACGTCCCGACTGCCTCCATTTTTTGTGCTTGCAGGAGCTGTGCCTGTAACGATTTTTCTTTTGTAACATCTCGCTTGACAGCCACATAGTTAATTATTTTTCCCGTTTTGTCGGTAATGGGAGAGATGGAGGCCTCTTCTTCAAGTAACGTGCCGTCCTTTGTCTTATTGATGAAGTGACCTCTCCAAACTTTTCCGGCGGTGATAGTCTCCCACATGGTGCGGTAGAATCGGTCTTCATGGTGTCCACTCTTGAGGATGCGCGGATTATTTCCTATTGCTTCTCCACGTGCATATCCGGTAATTTGCTCGAATGCGGGATTAACATAGACAATCGTGCCATCGGGATCGGTGATTTCGATCGTCTCCGCAGCTTGTTCAACGGCGGTGGCTAAACGGAGTCTGACTGCCTCCGACTCTCTCCGTCTGGTGATATCCGAAATTACTCCGACAGCGGCAACAGGGTTCCCGTTGCTGTCCCGGATTGCCGACACGCTGGTATCTGCCCAGATAATCGAACCATTCTTGCATACATATCGTTTGTCATAGCGATAGGTATCCAGCTCACCACGAAGTAAGGCATCATGCTTACGTGAAGATTCTTGAATGTCGTCCGGATGGGTTACATCGAAAATCGTAAGGTCGAGAAGTTCCTCTTCACTGTATCCCAGTAAAGAGGACAGAGTGCCGTTCACTTTTTGGAACCGTCCGTCGTGATCCACCACATCGATTCCCACGGCAACATTGTTGAAGGTGGCTCTATATTTTTCTTCGCTTTCTCTTAGGGCTTGCTCCGCCCGCTTCCGATCGGTGATATCTTGCCCCGTGAAAACAACTCCTTTGGAAAAATCTTCCGGTACCATGGGAACCGAACTCAGAAAAACATCTATTATTTCGCCATCCTTACGCTTCCATTGCGTTTCAATCTGTCCGATCCCTGTTTCCATGATATCCTGATACTTGACTGTGCCTACCCGCTCAAATTCTTCGTCACTCAGGTACAGTATCCTTGCGTATTGACCGCTAAGCTCAGCGGCCGAGTACCCGGTCATCCGGGAAATCATCGGATTTGTCCAGGAGAGCGTTCGATCGACCGAAACGCCGATACCTATTTGAGCTGCGTGCAATATGCCGCTCAGCATTGCCTCACTTTTTTCTAACGCCTGTTCCGCAGCCTTTCTATCGGAAATATCCATTATCACTGCGATCTGTCCTGCATTCAGATCGGAAGGATCGAGTGCGGCCATTCGTATGAACGCGTCAAATAAGGAGCCGTCTTTCCTTCTCATTTTCGCATCGGTTGCGTTGACAACTCCGCTTGCCAGATTCTTGTACAGAATGGTTCCTCCTTGAAGGAAGTCTTCACGAGACGGGTAGAGTTGCATAGCATCTTGCCCGTCGCAATCAGTTCGATTTTCAAATCCGAATAATCGGATCCAAGCATCGTTCACCCATTGCATCTTTCTCATGTGACTGAGGCCTATCCCCACAGGTGAAGCAGCGAGGATGCGATCCAGTATCTGTTCACTGGCTTTGAGAGCCGCTTCAGCTTGCTTCCGATCCGTGACATCCTGTAAGGTTCCCAATACCTGAGGCCCACTTAATTCATCCACACGCATTAACGATCTGATTTCCACCCATAAGCGCTTGTTACCCGCTGTGATGAATTCTGCTTCCATTATGTGGGATTTCCCGCTCTCCAGTGTGTCGATCAACATCCTCTTGATCATAGGAACATACTGCGGGATGAAGAATGTGAGGCCCTCTTCCAAATCGGGATGATAGTCGAGAGGCATCTCGGCAATACGCCGGATACCGTCCGTCATACGGAGAGCATTTGTAAGGGGATTTGTGATCCATCCGCCGACGCGGGCAATCTGCTCCGTTTGCCGGAGGAACTGCTCACTCTGCCGTAGTGCATCGTCCAGTTCTTTGCGATCAGTGATATCTCTGGCAATCCCGTGAACGGCAACTGGCTCTCCATCATTCCTGACCAATCTTGAAACGATTTCGAACCATCGATGCGAGCCGTCCTTCGTGCGCACACGAATCTCGTAAGGTTCGGTCTTATCCTGATTGTTTTGGAACTTTCGTTGGAGGGAGCCCAGTGTTGTTCGCAGATGATCGGGAGCGACCAGGTCTCTGAAATTCAGTTTCAGGAATTGCTCTTCCGAATAGCCGAGCAATCGCTTTGCTGCCTCATTTACCGAGGTATAGTTTCCATCCAGGTCGTGTGTGTAGATCACATCCAGAGCATTGTCGAACAGATCTCTGTAGCGGCTTTCACTTTGTCTGAGCGATTCCTCTATTGCTCTTTCCTTTGTTACATCTCTCCCGCACCCTACTGTTCCTACTATCTCTCCCTCTTCGTTTAAGAAGGGTGCTTGACAAACATCCAAATGTAGGAATTCTCCTCTGATATTGCCCAATTCATCGAAACGTTGTGCTGTTTTGGAATTGATTATCGCGTGGTGCGAGTTGATACAGATCCGGCCAAAGTCATGCCAATGCGGGTCATCAGGATGGGAAGCCTTTTCCCGCTCTGCAAAGAAGAGATCGTCCTTACCGATGGGCTCATCGGTATCCTGTGTATTGAGAACCTTTTCGCACATCGCACGGTTTACGAACGTGAATTTTCCTTCCAGGTCCTTCGCCCAAACGAGATCGGGCACATTGTCACAAATGAGACGCACCATCGAATATAACGATCTATTCTGCTGTTCTCTTTGTCTAAGCGCCTCCTCAGCACTCTTACGTTCGGTTATATCGGTGAACATGGCGAATGAACCGGCGAAAGCATCCTTGTCATCCAGAAGCGCAGTGGCCGAAACTGTTGTCCATAAGGCCGTATTGTCCTTGCAGCGGAAGCGCCTCTCGTAAACCTGGTTTCCCCCGCGACGACGCATCTCCATCTTGGTCTCATGATCTCCAAGATCTTCCTGGAACATGAAGGAATCGACCGTGATGCCAAGCATCTCTTGTATGGAATATCCAAGCATATCAGCCATGCGTCTATTGACGAAGGTCGTTCGAAATTCGTTGTCCATGGCCCAGATACCTTCATTGGCGGTTTCTACAATTGTCCTGTATCGCTCTTCGCTCTTGCGCAATTCGTCCCGGGAGTCATGCAGCTCAGTAATATCCGTGTTGGCAAGCATGCATTCCAACACTCTGCCGCTCAGATCCATCAGCGGATAAGCACGCGATATCATTTTCCGGACCGTGCCGTTATCAGCATAGAAATCGAGGGGAATTTCATTGAAGGATTGTCCGTCGAAAACCGTATGGACAATATGCGCAACTTGAGCCTGTTCAGGGTGCAAAATGAAATCAAAAACGCTGCTTCCTATCGCTCGTGCTTTGGTGTAGCCGGTAAGCCGCTCACAGGAGTCATTCCACGACAATATCGTTCCCTCGGCATCAACCGCGAGGATCGCATTAGGAGAATTCTCTACGGCCTGTCGATATCGATTCTTGCTCTCTCGCAGAGCTTCCTCGGCTTTCTTGCGATCCGTAACATCCAGAGTCATCCCTCGCATTCGGACCGCACGTCCCCTCCTGTCGCTGCAGATTTCTCCCCGGCTGTGAAGTATCCGTTCTTGACCGTTCGGTTGCACGATACGGAACTCAATTTCATAGGGGTGCTTCCCGTCTTTCGCGTCCCGGAGAGCACCCCTGAGACGGTCCCTGTCTTCCGGATGAACCAAATTGATAAACGTTTCAAAGGCAAGCTTTGTTTCATCGGGATTCAGGCCGAATATACGATAAGATTGTTCTGACCACACGAAATGTCCCGTCTGAAAGTCCCATTCCCAACTGTAAAGGCCGGCCAATTCTTCAGCCTTGGCGCTTCGTGCTTCGCTTTCTCTTATTTGTCTATCTGTTTGATGTTTGCATATTGTCGTCTCGAGCGTGCATTTGAGTTCGACAAAGCTGAATGGCTTGCCCAAATACCCATAGGGCTCTGTATTCTTGGCTCGATCGAAGACATTTTCCTCAGCATAAGCCGTGAGATAAACCAGAGGAATGTCAAATTGTGCCCGTATGCGCCGCGCCGCCTCAACTCCGTCTATCTCTCCGGCCAGACCGATATCCATTAAGATCAGATCGGGCTGAACTTCTTCGACCAAGCTTATAGCGTGCTGCCCTGTCATGACTGTTCCGATAATTTCGTATCCGAGATCTTTGAGCGTTGCGGCCAGATTTTCCGCGAACAATAGCTCGTCTTCACAGATCAGGATTCTTACGGCAGCAGTATTCCCGAGTTCTTTAACCATGGAGGAGCCCCCCTAATCACAACTGTTTTGCGCGGCTTGTGGGAAGATCTTCTGACTAACCGTACGCTCATGGTAGAGGGAACGTCAAGAAGATTTTTGAGGCCATCAAAATTGGGCTTAGCTATTGAGCAAAACAGGTGATACGACTCAGTTGGCAGTGCGAACGCAAAAGAAGCACCGATCGATCCATTTTCAACCCGAAAGTGATTGAGGGAGAAGAATCGAAGTCGTCTGACGAGGAGGAGCCCTTCTTGTCAGGCACAGAAATGGGGAGGCTGTATTCAGAAAAACATCCGGCGCGATGATCGAAAAATTTGGGTGGAAATGAGATTTGCGTGTGCGGAAAGCCTGCTGCTACACGGTAGCGAAGGTGTGTTCACTGAAGGGCCGGGCGGTGATCGAAAATGACCTTACAGAGAGCGGTACATCAGACCTACCTTTCCACAATGAGCGATTGAGGTGATCACGGAGAACCATTGACTTTCCATACCTCATATCGATACATTGGCCAGTCGAATCTCAGATCCCTTTGGGGTCGCGATTTTGAGTCGAGAAAATGGTGCAATTGCACGAGTTCATAGTTTTATGTGGCGTGAGAGATGTATTTCTTGCCTTGAATGGGCTGACCTAACAACCCAAACATTTTTCAAGAAGCTAATCTGTTCGTCACTGAGATAGGTGAAAGCAATGCGACGTCATCCGGATCGGAACGAAGAAGCTCCAAACACGGCCAGACAGTGTACTGAGCAACTGAACGATTTGAATAGACGGTTACAGGAAGAAATCGTCAGGCGCGAGCAGGTTGAGCAAAAACTCCTCCGAATCCAGAAAGAAGATACGCGTATTTTCGATGCGATTTCGGATCTCATCATGATTCTGGATGACGAGCATCGGGTTCTTCAGGTGAACAAAGCTATTATCGATGCTCTCGGCATGACCGAGCAAGAGATGCTGGGCCGTTATTGCTTTGAATTTATGCATGGGAAAGACAGTCCGCCTGATTTCTGTCCCCATGCTCAACTCTGTGCCCACGAAAAAGAACATTGCGCTGAAGTCTTCGAACCTCGGCTGGGTGGTACGTTTGATATCAGAGTGTTTCCGCTTCTCGTTGAGGATGGTCGAGTGCGAAAAGTGGTCCATGTCGCCAGAGACCTGACCGAAAAAAAGCAAGTGGAAGAGAAGCTTCTGAAACAAACCGAATTTCTCGAGACTATTTTGTCCAGTTTGACGTATCCATTTTTCGTGGTAAATGCCGACGATTACACAATCGAGCTTGCAAAAGGAACTGCTGCATTAGGGAACATTACCGAAGGCAAAAAGTGCTACGGCGCCATTCACGGAAGAACCTCCCCATGCCCGGAAAACGGCCCCACTTGTACGGTCAGGGAGGTCAAGAGGACAGGAAAACCTCAGGTCTTGCAGCGTCTCCACTTTGGTCGAGAGGGAACTGAGCGACAGGTTGAGGTTCACGCGTATCCCATAAAATCTCCGCAGGGGAGAGTTCATCAGGTCATTACGTACGTTCTGGACGTAACCGAACAAAAACAAGCCGAGAAGGAAAGAGACAGTCTCAGAGTGCAGCTTTTCCAGGCCCAGAAGCTGGAAGCGGTCGGTACCTTGGCCGGCGGAATAGCCCATGATTTCAATAATCTGCTTCAGATCATTCTTGGCTATACTGACTTACTTATAAGACAGAAAGGAGATGAATCCTCCGATTTCGGACATCTGGAAACCATACGAAGAGCAGCTAGAGAAGGTCGCGATCTGGTGAAGGGGCTTCTTACGTTCAGCAGGCACGCGCAGAGCGCAAAAGTTCCTGTCGACCTGTCTCAACGATTGAATTACCTGTGGAAGATTTTGCGGCGATTGCTTCCCAGAATGATCGATATCGAAATCAATCTGGCGGACGATCTACGGGTGGTGAATGCGAATCCGATCCAGATAGGGCAAGTGCTCATAAATCTTGCAATTAATGCACAGCATGCAATGCCGGCAGGTGGAAAGTTGATGGTCGAAGCCCAAAATGTCACTCTGAATGCGGATTATTGCCGCACTCACGTGGATGCAACACCGGGTGAATACGTGATGATGAAAGTTTCCGACACCGGTCAGGGTATGGAAAGTGAAGTCTTGAACCGCATCTTCGAGCCGTTCTTTACTACCAAGCAGGTAGGGAAGGGCACGGGACTGGGCCTTTCGGTCGTATATGGGATCGTGAAAGATCATAATGGCCATGTCACCTGTTCCAGTGAGCCGGGATCGGGGACTGCATTCAGGATCTATTTGCCGGCGGGACCGGCCGAATTACGTCTCGACAAGACATTGACATTGGAAATGCCTGCTTTCGGCACTGAGTCCATCCTTCTGGTGGATGATGAAGAAATAATCAGAGACATGGTTACGCAAATTTTGACGCCGCGCGGATATCAGGTACTCATAGCTGAAACCTGTGATGAAGCACTGGAGATTTACCGGGAGAACCGCACTGACATCAAGCTTGTTATTCTCGATCTGATCATGCCCGGCATGGGAGGACTGCAGTGTCTGGAAGAAATTCTCAAAATCAATCCGAGAGCTACAATCCTCATCTCCAGCGGAGCCCAGGTAAACAAAACGACAAGGGAGTTCCTGGAATTCCGAACCAGTGGCTTCCTGAGTAAACCATTCGATGCCAAAGAGCTTCTCAGGTCCGTTCGACGAGTCCTCGATAAAACGGGCCCTCACCTGCAACCGGTTAAGACTCCTGGAACCTTTTCCGCTTCAGAAATCAACAATAAGGAAGTTGCTTCTACGGCAACGTTCCTGTTTAACGAGGAACCGTCTCCATTAGAGAGTTTCGTTATTGAGGGGTTACCTTCTCGATTCAAAGTTCTTGCCATCGACGATAGAAAGGCTTACCTGAGCATGCTCCAAGCCGGATTGGCTCAGTTTGGACAGACCATCTTTACCGCTCAGTCGGGTGCGGAAGGCATCAAACTCTTTCGAGAGAAACCGGTGGATGTGATTCTCTGCGATCTGGGAATGCCGGAACTTGATGGATGGCAGATCGGCAGAAAAATCAAGGAAATCTGTCGGGAGAATCAGACACCGAAGACGCCCTTCATTCTGTTGACGGGTACACAGGATATAGAGTTTTCAGATCCGAAAGCTAAAGAAAAAATGGAATCTTGCGGGATCGACCTCATTCTTGGTAAACCGGTGGACATTCCTGATTTATTACAAGCTGTTGCAAATCTCATAAACAAGCCATAGAATTGGCGATCACCATGAATCGGGAACAAACCCTCCGCAAGAATGGAGAGCTTTACTGAAAAAGTGCTGGGATATTCAGTTGATGATTTGACGAAGATTTGGATTTGCGATATCTTCCCGCGTTGCACAGGTAGATGGAGACACGAAGTAGGCCCGGCTGCTACGGAGAAAGCCGACAATAAAGGGCGATCCCCGTGGAACAAGAAAGATGAAACAGAAAAGATCTCTCGGATCTCACCGTCTGCCTTGTAATCCGTATGGAATATCACCACAAAGCCGAACGGTACTGATATGTTAAACGTGGCGGGCAAAGGGGCTGCAATCATAGCAGGCGGATCGATAGGGGCTGTGATTCTTGCTCTAGGTTCAATCGTTCAGCAATCGACAGTGGATTACCTCCAGTTTTTCCCTTCGCTATTCGGTGCAATTGTAGGATTGGTTGTCGCGTATGCACTGGTGAAACTCAGCGAAAAAAATGCCGATCTTGAGAACCAACTCCATGCGTGCGATGCGAACCTGAGAACGTTCCATCAGGACCACCAACGTCTCGCCCAGGATAACAGGCGCAACAAGGAAGCTGCAACTCAAGCACAAACGCTGTATAACCAAGTGTTCGACACTATGAGCAGCGGAGTGATTGTAGTTGATAATCGTGAAGAAGTTCTGTTTATCAACCAACCCGGACTTACTCTCCTGGGTTTTGAACGTGACGCCGCCGGGGAATCTCTGAGAGATATGCTCGTTTATTTCGACGTCGGGACGTGCGATGCCACTTCCGGGCACCGGTCCACAACGCGAATAACTCTTCGAGACGGCAGAAACAAACTGTTCGGATTTTCCATCAACTCTCTCAACGATAATTGTGGTCGTGTCATTGCGTTTCAGGACATAACGCTCGCCACTGAAAACCGGGAACGCAAGAAACGGTCCGAAGAGCTTGCCCTGGTTGGTGAGATGGTCTCTCATCTGAGCCATGAAATCAAAAATCCCCTTGCAAGCATTTTGGTAGGGGTCAAGACTCTGCAGAGGGACGTTGCGAAAACATCCCAACACGCGCATCTCCTGCATTTGATTTGGGAAGAAGTGAGCTCTCTGATGAAAGTCATCAGCGGATTACTTGAGTCGGCTCGTCCGGGAGCTTTCTCACCAGGAACGATCCATGTGGATTCGCTGCTGGACAAATGCACGGACGCTCATGCCAGTCAAGCCGCTCGGCACGGTATCCGACTTGAATTTATCCGCTTTCCTGTCTCCACGGTAGTCCTTGTCGATGAAAAGAGCATACTTCGCGTCATGGACATTTTAATCCAGAATGCTTTGGACGCTTGTGCAAAGGGAGGCATCATCCGCATTGGCTGGCGAGAATTGGACAAGTCGGATCGGGAAGAGGTGCTAACGGGGTTCGGTGGAAGGATTGTATCAATTTTCATCGATGACAATGGTGAAGGTGTTCCCGAGGAGCTTTCTACAAACGAAAGCAGGATTTTTGAGGCATTTGTGAGTACGAAAGTTTCAGGCAGCGGACTCGGACTCACAGTGGCCCGGGACATTATAGAGGCACATGGAGGAGTGATTGTGGTGAGCTCCTTTAGGAACCGGGGGACGAACGTTGAGATTCTTCTGCCGATTCCCGAAAACATAATTTGCTGGAATGGGGATCATTGTGCCGATTGCTCGTCCTGCCATGTGAAGTCCTCAGGCACAGGGTATTTTTGCTGGAAACAGACGCAGGCCGCTTATCATGCCGATACAGGACAGTGGCCTGATCGTTGTCTCAACTGCGATTATTTCCGAAGATCCAGTCTGATTCCTTTCTTCAAATCCCGACTGATTATATCGAAAGCGGAAGAGTAGATGCCGGGAACAATTCTGGTCGTAGACGATGATGCTCAGGTTCTCAGGTACCTGGAGCACGTATTGCGAGCCGAGGGGTATCAGGTTCGAGGAGCGTGCAATGCAGTGGAAGTCCGCCGGACCATGAGCGTTTTCTTCCCCGATATTGTCCTCCTTGATCTCAAATTGCCGGATGTCGATGGACTCACTCTCATGAAAGAAATCCAGGAGACCCTTCCGTCCGCCCGTTACCTGATACTCACCGCTTACGGCTCCATCAAGTCTGCCATGGAAGCGACCCGCCTCGGTGCAAGCGACTATATGACCAAACCGGTGGATATGGACGAACTCCTCATTTCCGTGCGAAACGTCATGCGGGAGACCATTAGAGAAGAGGAAGTCCGATTGCTGCGGAAAGCTGATAGATCTCCCTATACGAGTCGACCCGGTACGCCGGCATCCGAGCACGTTATAGATGAATATCCTTCCGAGGCGATGCGTTCGACGCTCCAGAAAGCCAGACAGGCTGCCGGAGGAGACAGCGTAGTGCTTTTACTCGGAGAAAGTGGGACGGGAAAGGATTATCTGGCCCGTTTCATTCACAATCATTCTTCCCGCTCCGACGGGCCTTTCTTTGCCATAAACTGTGCTGCAGTGAGTTCAGAACTGGCCGAATCGGAGCTTTTCGGGCATGAAGCAGGTGCTTTTACCGGTGCTCGCGGACGCAAACGGGGGTTATTGGAGCTTGCCGAGCGAGGGACCCTTCTCCTCAACGAAATAGGTGAACTTTCTCCTGAACTGCAGGCCAAGCTTCTGACATTTCTTGATACGCGGGCGTTCACGCGGGTAGGCGGAGAAACGAATATCTCGATAGATGCACGCCTTATTGCAGCCACCAACAGGAATCTTAAGAAGGAGGTCGGTGAGGGAAGATTCCGAGCTGACTTGTTTTATCGTCTCAACGTGCTCTCCATTCGCGTGCCGTTACTCTGTGAGAGGATTCAGGACATACCGATTCTTGCTCGCCAGATAATCGCACAATTAGTCGCCGAAATGGACCTCTCGTACGTCCCCGAAGTGGATTCGGCCTACATGACGGCACTCCGCAAATATTCCTGGCCCGGAAACGTCAGGGAACTTCGCAACGTAATCGAACGATCCTTAATGCTGTCATCAGGACAAAATCTGAGTATCGCCGCCCTGGATCTGACGGAAAGCCGCGAAGACTGGTTATACAGGCTTCCATTTCCCGAAAACCAATCCCTTAACGAACTGCTCGAGGATGTGAAACGTGCCGTGATCACTGAGGCTCTGCACCGGTCTGCCGGAAAACGTCAGAATGCCGCCCGCCTTCTGGGCATCTCCCGCAATGCTTTGTTCCATCATATGAAATCCCTCAGTATTGATACGTGAAGACCGTACGATTTCCCAACCCTTAACGCTTGTTTTTCGTACATCCCCATTCTTGCTAACTTGTTGATATTATAGTCTTGCCCCATGTCGCGCTTGTTTTCCGTACATTTTGCCATGTAGGGGAACCGACTTCTTTTTTATTCCCGATGTGTTGCCTCAGAATCAACCGATTGAAATAGCAAAGATAATCCTCTTTGATGCCATGAGCTTTCGGAATGGAACGACTATTGCAAAGGATGCCTGCGTGTGAGGATGTGCAATCTTCTGCAGTGCGTGTGCAATGACGCTGTTTGTCACATGAGTAGAGAGCTGGAACCGAGACTGCGTGCTTTTGCATATCTTTTTGGGATGTCACGACGTTTAGAAAGGAAGTGGTTGTGGGACTTTCGGTTCTCATCGTAGATGATAATTCTGGATTGGCCTACTTCACTGCTTACAGCCTCAAACAGGAATTGGCCGGGCTTACGGTCTTAACCGCTGCCTCTTGCAGGGAGGCAAGAAGCCTGGCAGGTAACCAGCAGCCTTCGCTATTGATTGTGGATTTGGAGTTGCCGGACGGAAACGGATTAGATCTCGTGAGTGACCTCAAGAGTCAATTTCCAGCCATGATTCCTATCCTGATCACAGCTACTCCTCTTTCTGTTGACGTTCACAAAGATCTTTTCGGGGTTCTCATTAAACCGTACGATCCTGAAATACTCATAGACCTTGTTAGCCGGGCGCTTGAATTAGGCGACTCGCAGAACGAATCTCCCGTTGAGAAGCATACTACGGAAGAGGAAGTGGCGTCGCCGAATCAATGCGACTTTCATCACGTTCAAAACCGATTATCGGGGTTGTTAGCCGGAATCAGGGCATTACGACTGGAATTGCAGGCCGTGGCCGACGATCCTTCCGAAGTGCGACGCACTGTTGACGAATACTCCGACAGACTGAGCACCATGGTGAAAGAGGCGTCAGAAGCACTCAAGAGGAGAAATTGACAAGAGATGACAAGCCGAAAGGAATCCATTCTCCTCGTTGACGACGATCCGGAGATCGTGTGGGCACTCGGTAAATATTTTACACGGGCCGGTTTCCCAGTGATGACCTGTGGAGATGGCGAAGAGGCTATTGCTTTGTTGAAGGACAAAGACTTCGACATAGTTATAACGGACATCCAGATGCCTCGACTCAACGGGTTGGAACTGGTGGAATGGCTGCGTACGAATCGGGCGAGCACAAAAGTAGCTGTCATTACTGCTTTTGGCGGTCCATCCATGAAAAACCTGAGTGTCAAAAAGGGAGCGATTCTCTACCTGGAAAAACCTGTAGACCCTGACCTTCTGGCCCAAGCTCTATTCTCGTCAGAGAAAGAGACTGCTTTCTCCGGTAGCATCGATAATATCGATCTTCTTGATTATCTACAGCTCATGATTTTGATCGGAAGACAGGTAGTGTTGGAGGTTTCCACCAAGGACGGCAGTCAGGGATGGATTTTCATTGACAACGGAGAGGTGAAGCACGCCCGGTGTGGCGATCTGGAAGGTGAAGAAGCCCTTTACAAATGTTGCTGTTTCGAGGGTGGAAGTTTCCTGAATCTGCCGTGGAACGATCCTGACAAAATCACCATCAAAAAGCCGGGAGACTTCCTTCTCATGGAAGCCGCTCGAAAGAGAGACGAAGCCAGAACAGAATCTGAACAGACGTCAGACAAGCATCCGAAGTGATCCAATTAATTGACGGAAAGTTGTTGTCTGTCAAAAGTCAGCAAGGAGTCCAAGAATGTACGAAGAAAGAGAGAATCCCTCCGAGTCGAATGCAATCATGTCCGATCTCGTCGTGAGATCAGGAGCACTTACAGCCCTGGTTATCACCAAGGAAGGGGTTTTGGAGGATGAGGCAGGTGATACCTCTTACTTGAACACAACCGCAATGGCGGCTCTCGTAGCGGGGATGTTTTCGGCGACCCGTGAAGTGGCTCGGCTTGTGGGAGAACAGCAGTTTTCCATACTGCTTCAGCAAGGGGAAACCCGGCATATCCATATCAGTTTGATACATGATTCGAAGATGATGGTCGTCATCTTCGAGGATTATCAAATCATAGGCATGGTACGCCACGAGGCACGTAAAGCGGCTGCAGCTCTCGGTACCATCCTGAAGCAATCCAATAGGCCCGAGCTTTCCGAGGAAATCGCCACTCCCCAGTTCAAGGAATATGCATTGAATCTCATCGACCGTATATTCGACACCAAATAGAGGAAATGGATCATGCCGTACATCAATTATCGGGACAAGGAAATAGCATTCAAGATCGTTTATTACGGTCCAGGATTGAGCGGCAAAACGACCAATCTTAAATATATCCATGCTGTTCTGGACAAGACCCGGAAGGGAGAGATGATCGTGCTCGATACGGAACAGGAGAGGACGCTCTTTTTCGATTTTTTTCCCCTGGAACTCGGCACGATAGAAGGCTACGGCGTGCGATTCAATATGTACACGGTTCCCGGACAAGTCTATTACGAGGCAAGTCGTCGTCTCATTCTCGAAGGGGCTGACGGAGTAGTCTTTGTCGCTGATTCGCAAGTAGAGAGGCTCGACGAAAATCTCGAGAGTTTTGCCATGCTCCAATCCAGCCTTACGGATTTCGGCCTGGACTGGAGAATCTTCCCGCTCGTCGTCCAATACAACAAGCGTGACCTGCCTGAGCCTTTGCCCATAGGGACATTGGAAACCAGGTTGGGCCTCAACGGCATTCCGGTATTTGAAGCTGTGGCGACTGAAGGTCAAGGAGTAATGGAAACCATACGCATGACCAGCAGGCAGATTATAGAGAAATTTCAGCCCTGAACAAAGAGATTGATGGAGATCGGATAATGGCGCTTAAAGGAACATTAAAGGACATGCCTATTATTGACCTCGTCCAATTCCCTCACAGCGGACGTAAAACCGGGCAACTCGTAATCAGCGGAACCGAAGGTGAGGCTCGCCTTTCCTATCAGGACGGATCTTTGGTCAACGCAACTCTTGGCAAGGTTTCCGGGATAGATGCTTTGGTGAGCGTTGTGGGCTGGCTTCAGGGTTCTTTCGAGTTCCTCCCTGATGTGGAACCCGAAGCACGAACTATCGAGTTGGACCTCCACCGTGCTGTCATGCAGGCTCTCAAAATGCATGACGAGCTGAAGAGGGAAGAGGCTGAAAGACAGCTCAAAGAAGCAGCCAAACCGGGTGCAGGAGAGGAAGATCTCATCGCACGATTATCGGAATTTGCCGGAACTACGGATTTTGCGTTGCATGTCTGCGTCCTGGATTCCGAAGGAAAGGTGAGAGCGGCCGTTAACGGATCCGAGGGGACTCCTGAAGGGATCGACGAGATTCACGCCGCCGTGCACTCACTGGTTCAAACGTATCCGAGATCCCCCGTTCGTCGAGTCCTCCTGGAGGACGATTTCGGGACCGTAGCACTCGTCGGATTTCAGGGAGGAAACAGCCTGATTGTTGTAGCAAACAAGGAAGCATCGATTGGGTCTGTGTCCATGAGCATCGGCAGATTGGCTTCGAGGCTTCAATGATGTGGTGTGAAATGAGTGAAAGACAGAATCAGCCCTCTCCACCGGGATCTTTGCCGGATTTCCTCAAAGTCTGCGTTCAAAAGGGAATTCTGGATGAACGCTCGGCACAGCGCATAGAACTGTATCGACGCTCCAGAGGTCTCGGTAAATACGAAACCGGTTCGCCCATAATGAACGATCCTCCGGACCCCGGGCTCACTTTTGACAACTATGTCGTCTGCAGAGGCAACTCCTTTGCAGTGGAACTCGCCCAAACTGTTGCATACAAGTCACCGTCAAGGTTGCCGTACAATCCTCTTTACATTTACGGCGATGTCGGGATTGGCAAGACTCATCTGCTCTCTGCAATAGCAAATGCAGCAAAAGATAGAGAAGTTATGCTGGTCAACGCTGCGGACCTGGAAAGCGAACGGGAACGTGCCGAACGACTCAGGTGCAGAGCCGAGATGAAAGAGTGGCTGGTATCTGCGGATATTCTTCTGGTGGACGATATTCAATGCTGTGAGGGAAGGGAGGATATCCAACGCGATCTCTTTTCCGTATTGAACCACATGATCAGAGCCCATCGCTGGGTGGTGATAAGCTCCGATGTTCCTCCCACTCAATTGACAGGGGTGGAATCGCGGCTCCTCTCCCGCCTTCGGGGTGGCGTCATCGTAGGCCTTCAAATGGGAGACAAAAGAGAGCGCTGCAACCTGATAAGGCTGTTCCTGGATAACCGCCGGGTATCCGAAGAGGTCGTCGATTACCTTGCAGACCATGTGACGGATGACGTTCGTCGGCTCAAAGCAGCGGTTGCTCAAATAGTGACCCTGTATGAAGAACCGGACGTGCCGTTGACCATCGATATGGTCCAGACAATCGTACCGCCGCCTGAAGGGGTCCGGGAGATTACGAAAGCGTCGGAGATTGCTTCTCCGGACGGGGAAGACACTGATGCACGAACTTCCGTGGATATTTCCGAAGAAGAGAATCGACTTGAAGAAATGCTTGCTGGAACTGAGCTTAAAGATCGTGATGTCTCAGCCACGAAACTGCTCAAGAAGATGCTCTCAAGCGCAGAGAGCAAGGAGGAGCAGTGCCTGGCTCTTCAGATAGCTGTCGGGGAACGTATTCGGCAGCTTCGAAACGCTCATGGTGATCCCAAGGCGATCCAGCAATTGGAACAATCGTTGAATCTGTTGAGAGAAGGGAGGATGGAAGAAGCAATACAATGCGTTAGTGCATGGTAACCGGCTTCAATCAGGCCCGGCTCACCTGCACCGATAAGAAGAAGATAATGATTCGAGATTCTCGATCAATTATGGCAGCGAAACAAACGAGAACGAACCAAACAAAAACTGGAGGCAATAATGGTTGACAAAATCGACACGAGAGCAGTTTCAGGGATTCTTTACGGTCTTTACAAGTCTCTTTACGGTCTGGTCGGTGATAATGCCGCAGCAGTAATGCGAAAAGCGGCTCCCGATATTCTGGATGAATTAGGTAAACTTGGCGTGGATTTCGCCTGTGTGGACGACGTGGATAAGCTTTCTCAAAAACTTGGCGAGACCGCAGTGAGTGCCGGACTTTGTGACAAGATGACCTTTTCCCTGGATGGAAACGAACTCACTGCCAACATAACACAGTGCTCTTTCTTCAGTCTTACCAGCAGACTGAAAGAAGAAGGAATACCTCCTTTCGGCTGTCCCTTTGCCGCCTTGACTATCGCCATATCGGAAAAAAATCTCGGGAAGAAAGCCAGACTCAAGAGACTGGAACCGGCAGGCGCTCCCGGTGATACGGTGATGGTCGTGGAACTCATGGACAAGTGACAGGAGATTGCGGAACAGGAAACTATATCATGGACAGTAAAGACATCATACTGGGCGAAATCCAGAGCGCCATAAGCAAATTGCTGGGAACCGGTGCCGCTGCGGTGATGCGTCAGGCAGGCATTTCGGCCTCGGCGAAGATCTGGCCCGATCTCCCTTCCGGCAAGACTCCGGAAGAGGCAGGGATTATCATGTCCCAAGGGGTCAAAGCTTTGGGCAGTTGGGGCGATTTCTCGATTTCAAGCATCGAAGGAGGTGTGGCGAAAATCGAGTTCAAACAATGCTTCTTTGCCTCCTTATCCAAGGAATCGGGACAACCTGTCGGGGAACAACCCATTTGTCACTTCGGCTTCGGCTTGGTGGAAGAGACGTTCAGGCGACTTACGGGGATACGAGCGAAAGTCGCGCTGGTCCGCCGAGATGACGGATGCCAGACCTGCTTCGAGACAGCAACTCCCCGTTAGCACCATTAAACACATACATTGAAGGAGAGTCAAAAATGAGTAATCTGAAGAGCCTGATCAGCGATTTTGTGAAGGTGGATGGAATCAATGCAGCAGTCGTGGTTGGCCGTGACGGATTCGTAATCGAGGGAATCTCCAATGACGGCAAACTGGATGTGGAAGCGGTAGGCGCCGTTATCTCCACGGGTTTCGGTTCATCCGAAATGATCGGTCGGGAACTCAGTGTCGGCACACTTACCCAGTCAATGATTGAGTACGATAGTGGCGTGCTCGTCATGGGCACCCTCGGCAAAGACTCGTTATTGTGTCTGGTATGCCAGCCCGGAGCCAACCTGGGAAATGTGCGTCTCCAGATGAAGAAGAGATCTCCCGATCTGGCTTCCGCTCTGTAAACTGCACATCTTCCATCGAAACATTAAACGAGGAGGGTGGGGAACAGGGAATCTTTCAGGAGATTAGGACATCTCACTTCCCGGTTTCCCGCCTCACAGAGAAGAGCCGAAATACTTGCCTTACTGGTGACACTGACTGTGTTTCCGGAGGAATACGTGTTGGGTAAAGATCCTATCACTCATGAGATCCTGTTGGACGCTGTGGAGTCAGGAGACTTGTTTCGGGTGAAGAAGTTTCTCCAGGAAGGAGTTGACCCGGACACTTCCGACCAATTCGGGAGAACAGCGCTGATGGTCGCTTCAGGAGCAGGATTTATGCCGCTTGTCATGCTGCTTCTGGACGCGGGGGCGCAGGTGAACCTTCGGGATGAAGATGGGGATACTGCATTGAGTTTGACATGCCTGAGGGGCTGGACCTCTATTGCCCGAGTCCTTACTGCCAATGGCGCTGAAACGGAAACTCGAGACAGACATGGCTTCACTCCGCTGATTCGCTCTTCCATGTCCAGTCACCGGGAATTGGTTGAGTTGCTATTGAAAGCAGGTTCAAACCCGGACGCTTGCGATGATAACGGTAGGACCGCACTCATCTGGGCAGCTCTGAGGGACCATAGGGAAATCGTCGAAGTACTCTTGAACAACGGAGCCGACATCAATTATCGAGGCTTGCGAAACTGCACCGGACTTATGGAAGCTGCTGTCAGAGGACTCGTCGTTACAGTCCAACACCTTTTGCAGGCTGGAGCGGAATTGGAGATAAGAGACAGCGATGGGTTGACAGCCGTTTCCCTGGCAATCCGCAAGCGCCACTTTGAAGTCGCGAAACTTCTCGTAGAATCCGGAGCAGACGTGAACACGATGGATCATTTCGGGCGAACCCCGCTCATTTGGGCCTCGTCCCACGGGATGACCGAGTTGGTCGGAAAACTCCTGGATGCAGGAGCAGAAGTTAACATAACCGGAACAAGAGACGCATGCTCAGCTCTGATGGAAGCCGTCCGTAAAGGCCGTTCAGAGACCGCCAAGCTGCTCGTGAACAGAGGGGCGGACGTGCAGTATCGCAATAAATCCGGCTTTACCGCTCTGATTTTCGCTTCGTTTACAGCGCCTACAATCCTGAGCGTGCCGAGAAGAAGCACAGAACTTTCCATCAAGACCTCGGACGGTCAGGTGGATATGGTGAAAATACTGATCGATGCCGGCGCCGACCCCAATGTCGCTACGGACGATGGCTTCACTCCTCTCATGGCTGCAAGTGGAGAAGGGTACCTGGAGATTGTGAAACTGCTCCTCCAGGCTGGGGTGGATGTGACTGCAAAGAACAAATCCGGCTTGACTGCTCTCTCTTTGGCAGATGAAGAAAATCACTATGAAATTGCTGAACTCTTAGATTCCTACGTACAGCGTGCCCGTCTATCTTTGCCCGTCATTCGTTAGAGAAGCTGGTTGCCTGCCCCATTAATACCATTTTGCATTCAAGACGCTAACTGCACTGACCTGGCTCCGCAGGTCAGTGGCGCCCCTGTATCCGTGCCCAAATGTCAATCTTGGGTGCCACGGACCTGCCGTGAAGGTCCGTGTTACCGCCTCAATGAGAATATCTTGACTGCAAGCCCACATAAGAGATCTGCTTCCTAAAATCGGAAATGTCACTCGCCAGCTTTCTTCTCAACCCAAATACTGCGCTTCAAATGAAATTGCGCTAATGCCTGAATGGCCGGGGCGCCCTTCGTGCCACCAACAGCTTAGGTGTGAATTCATATTGCCTTCTTGAAGACGAAGTCCTGTGGCTATTTCAATTACGATCGGGATTCTTCGCTTCTTCAGTCCCGGACTGGATTCCGAATTGTTTCATGTAACGATAGAGCGAGTCCCGGGCAATTCCGAGGAGTTTGGCCGCATCCTTTTTATTTCCGCGGGACTGCTTCAAAGCGTATGTACACATTGACCGGGTGATTTCCTCGGTCACATCGTGAAGAGTCCGTCCGTGATAGTCTACTTTCAAAGCCAAACCCTGCTTCTGTGAGTCTTCAGCCGGAATATCGATATTAAAACGCCTTCCATCCCATAATATTAACGCCCGTTCCAAAACATTCCTTAATTCTCTTACATTGCCAGGCCAATCGTATTCGGCGAGTGAAGCAAGAAGTGATGAACGCAGCGCGGGAATTTGAGCAAGTTGCATTTCTACAGCCAGTTGGGTCAGAATCTCTCCCGCAAGTATGGGAATGTCATCACGTCTCTCCCTCAGAGGAGGAACGACTATTGATATTACGCTGAGTCGGTAATAGAGATCTTTTCGAAAACGTCCCGCAGAGACTTCTTTGGCCAAATCTCTGTTCGTGGCAGCAATGATGCGAGCATTCACGGTAATATTCTTTTCTCCTCCCACCCGAGTGAATTGCCTGGTGTCAAGAAAGGTGAGGAGCTTGGCTTGTAACGCCAATGAAAGCTCTCCAATTTCGTTGAGCAGAAGTGTTCCAGCTTCAGCAAGCTCCAGAAGCCCGCGTTTTCGACTGTGAGCTCCTGTGAATGCTCCCCGCTCATAACCGAACAACTCCGATTCCGCAAGCTCATGGGCAACGGCAGCGCAGTTAACCCCAAAAAACGGACCGCCGGCTCGTTTCGAGTGGTCGTGAATGTAACGGGCAAGGTAATCCTTGCCACTCCCGCTTTCGCCCAGGAGCACTATGGTCGCATCTTTTCCAGCGGCAATTCGAGCGCTCATAAGCGTCGTTTTCATTGCCTCGGACGGATATTGCAAACCAAGAGGGAAGGGGGTCGACTCGTTCACTCTCCAATCCGTGACATCGCGGGATATACCGCAGAGGCCGACAACATCTCCCGCGCGGTTTCGCATGGGCGCGCGTATTTCGTGAAAAATCATAAGCTCGCCTTTGACTTTGATCGCGTATTCTCCCTCAACCGATTCCCCCTGAAGGACTCGAGCATCCGCATCCTGAATGTGAGCAGCGTCCTGAGGTTCAAAGACATCTTCGATTTTCTTTCCTATAAAATCTGAAGCGGGAATTCCGAACAACCTTTCCACCGCAGGGTTCACGTGTGTGTAATTCAAACAGGCGTCTTTGCAGAATACAAAATCCAAGGCCCCATCAAATATTGTTCTGAAACGCTCCTCACTGGCCCGAATAGCTTCCTCGGCTTCGGAACGCTCCAGAATCCGCCCCAGCCTATGTGCCAGTTCATCGGCGAGCACATGTTCACCTGAAAGGAACGCCTCCCGATTATGCTCGTTTTCATTTGCAAGACAGTATAGTTCCAGCGAACCGGCCTTGGCACCTGAGACCAGGATGTCTCTGGCAAGCCTGTGACCATCCCGTCCGAAATGTTGACTTTGGAATTCACGACCGTTCAGGATGACACGAGCCCAACTATTTTGCGGGTCATTTAAGGCGGTTGGAATCATCTGGACAATCACTTGAAAAAAAACGTCCTCGGAAATCCCGGGAGTCTCAAGAAGCTTGGTCAAGCCATAGAGACAATTCAGTTGTCTCACCTTCTCTCCGAGTTCGCGCGTTCGCTGAGCCAACCCTTCTTCCGCCAGCTTTCGATCGGTAATATCCAATCCTACTGACTGATACTCGACAACCGTTCCTTCTTCATCCAGTATCGCCCGGTTGGTCCAGCGGTGCCAGCGGATCTCTCTGTCCGGCAACACGACTCGATGCTCCTGAGTGCGGATAGGAGAGTCAATGTTCAAAGATTCCAGATGACTCCTGAGTTGATCCCGGTCAATCTCTGCAACGAGTTCAAACACATTTGTTCCGATCAGGGCTTGGCGATCTTTCGAAAATTGTCTGCAAAAGGACTGATTTACAAAAGTAATAACGTAACCCGGAGCGTAGCGGCAGATTAATTCCGTCTGGTCCTCCACAACTGCACGATATCGTGCTTCACTGGTGATTAATTCCCGTTCCGCGATCTCGTGAAGCATTCGAGCTCGTATAGACGTCAGGCCGAATGCCAGGTCTCCTGCCAAGTGACATAAATGATCCACTTCCTCATTGTTATAAGCACCGGGATGGCTTGAGTAGATTGCCAATCCACCTGCAGTCCGGTGCTCAAGCTTGAGCGGAAGAACAATCAGCGAGAGAAAGCCCTCCTCCGGAATAGATCTGCCCCAATGCTTGAGAGACGTGCCATTACTGATGTCTTTCAAGACCAGTGTGGTGCCTGAACGCATTGCATCGATAACAGGATCGTGAGTTGGTTCAATACCATGTAGGAGTTCACTGAAATTGGGAACGCTCTTCTTGTGCAAACCGGCATGTGCTGCCAAGCTGATTGTGTTGGATGCGTCGTGTTCCATGAATGCAATCCACGCCATGGAGTACTTGCCGGTTTCCACTATGATTCTGCAAGCTTCATCAAGGAGGACAGTTTCATCTCTGGTCCGGGCCAGGACTTGATCGAATTGGCGCAACGCTTCGAGCCTGCGAGACAGACGAATCAAGTTTTCTTCAGTGCGCTGGCGCTCAGCGATTTCCTCGAGGAGCATGTCATTGGCCTTTTTCAAATCCGACGTACGAGCCTCAACCCTCATCTCCAGCTCTGCATGGGCTCTAGCCAGGGCCGCCACAGCTTTGTTTCGTTCCGTCACGTCCACTGCAACGGCGAGAGATCGTTCGGGATTTTCATTAAAATCATCGACCTTGATGGCTGAAAAGAGCACGTCAATGATTTGGCCATTCTTCTTGACATACTGGTAAGGAATATCCTTCAGAGAGCCTTCCCTAAAGAAATTGGGCAAGTGGACTTCCAATGCCTCTCGACGGGATTCCTCGGATAAAAAGTCTGCGGAACTCTTGCCGAGCACCTCATTGATTCTGTACCCGAGCTTTTCGAGCCAGTAATCGCTCACACTCACAATGCGGGCATTATGATCTATGGAGTGCAGCATTGCCGGAGTCCTGCTGTACAGCGAACGATACCGTTGAGCACTCCGCTTCAACGCCTCTTGTTCCCGTTTGATCTCCAGAAACAAGAGCTCGTATGGTTTTCTGAAACCAGTCTCTACAATGGCCCGGTACATCAAGTAAAAAGAAATTATTTTGAAACAGTGACCAAGGAGATTGGTGAACCCAGCAACGCTCGTATACAGAGTAAAGGTGAACTCTGAAACAACGGTAACGGCAATAGAGAACGCGATCAATCGAAACACACCAGGATCGAATTGGGTCCGCTGCATGTAAAGAGCTGCTATCGCACCGAGTAGTATCAAACAGATTACGTACTCGCTGGTAGTTTTGAAAACGGTAAGACCGTTACCCGGTTCCCAGCAAGTCGGAAAGACTTCCCAAATGTAGATGGAGGCAAGTAACAGAGCGAAAATAAGGGTAAAAAGCCCTACGATCATGTCAATTCGCAGTCTGCGGCCAAGAAGGATCGGGGCTATAAGGAGACAAATGCTCTGGAGGTATCTGGCTGCTACCCAGAGTTGGGTTGGAGATTCCGCGTCATTTTTTGAAAAAACGTCCATTCCCTTATAGTCAAGCATATGGAGCAAATCCAGGCCGCCGACGAAAAGGTACGCAATCCCGAGAAAAAGCAGATAATTGTTTTTAATGAATGTTCGGGAGTTCCACGCTACGACGAAAATGCCGAAAGCAACCACGATACTGAATAGTTCGGCGAGACTGTGGAATAGAAGATAGTTGTAAACGCTCGTCACGTACAACCCCACGAAAAGCGAGACAGTAAAGGCGGCATTCAACCACAAAGATCTTTCCTCTTCTTTTTTAGCCATTCTTCTGTGCCTCGGATAATTTTCGAGAGTCTCTGCAATCGGCGACCGAAGCAGGCTCATTTCGGTGAACCTTACTTATGCCAGCTTCTGTGATGAAGTCAAAATGAAAAAAGTGGGATGAAGGATTTTATTGCATTCTCCGGCGCGCACGACAGAGGTTCATCTCTCTGGAATCAGTCGAACGGGTAAATTACACACTTTTGCTGTTTCGTGTCCAATGGTGCGACACGCGGTAATGCCTCAATATAAAAGGAATTTACTCGGCGTGTCCGAGGAATCGACACATAGCTGATTGATTTTCTCGAGATGCGAGGTCTCGATGAATAACAAAATGATGGTATGATAATGCCGACTTGGAAAGATATGAATCGGTTGGCCCTTTTTTTGCAAAGACATCGATCCGATGTTAACAGGGTCAATTCTTTACTAAAAGAATGGGCAAACGGCTGGTCACGAGAATTTTGGAAGCACACCTCCTGTGCAGTTCTGTTGATCGAATCCTTGGTTGTGAGCGGATATGGACCTACAATTTTACCAGACTGTGGTGGACAACGTTTACGATGGTGTCTATCTCGTAAATAGAGACAGACGAATCATGTACTGGAACAAAGGTGCCGAGCAAATCACCGGTTTTACGGCACCGGAAGTCACCGGCAGACATTGTTACGACAACATCCTTGTCCATGTGGATTCAAATGGTGCGCCGCTCTGCGATTCTCTTCTGTGCCCGGCAAACAAAACAATGGCAGATGGAAAACCAAGAGAATTGGAACTCTATCTACGTCATAAACAGGGGCATCGTATCCCGGCTGTTACTCGAACCAAAAGACTGGCAGACGCAACGGGCGAGATTTTGGGTACTCTTGAGGTCTTCAAGGATCATACCGAGCTAAAAGGCACTAGGGAAAGAATTGCCGAACTCGAAAGACTGGCTTTGCTCGATCCCCTGACTCAGATAGGTAATAGACGGTACGCTGACATTTTTTTACACCGGTGTTTCAGCGATTTGGATCGCTATGGATGGCCGTTCGCCGTATTCATGATTGATATCGATAACTTCAAAAGAATAAATGATGTCTATGGGCACGATGCAGGGGACAGTGTACTTCAAAGCGTCGCAAAAACTACGGCGAACAGCGTCAGAGCATCCGATGCTCTGATTCGATGGGGTGGCGAAGAGTTCTTAGCTATCACCCGGAATACCAGACACGCTGAAATCTATCTCTTAGGGGAGAAAATACGATCTCTCGTAGAGCGTTCCTCGGCTCTACACAATTACATAGAACTGAGAATCACTGTATCCATTGGAGCAACTGTAGCTCGTGCAAACGATTCTGCAGAGACAATAGTCGCCAGAGCTGACCGTTTCATGTACCAAAGCAAACTCGCAGGGAGAAACCATGTGACCGGCGATCCCAAGGTTTGCCTAACTGAAAGTAAAAGAGTTTCCCAAACGTGCTCACATTGAAAGGCTGCATGTCCCTTTGGGAGAGGCCGCTATGAACATAACTAGTTATCCTGATATTTCAGGCTATTGAGAGAATAAATATCAATATGTATTCGATTATTCACTATCAAACCCAAGATAGTGAAATTTCCTTAAAACCCTAAATCACAGTTTCTGGAGGCAACAAAGATGGGCATGCGACACGTATGTACAGGGGATTTTGGTGTTCCCAACCGCTGTCTGGTACTGGAGCAGCTTGAGGACAGGATCGTATTGGACGGCGCAGTCGCCGACATACAGGACGTCCAGGATCAAGCTGCCGATGGCGGGCAAGTGGACAGTCTCGGCTGGATCTCTGCCGGAAACGGTTGGTGGTATGAAGACAACGGCAGCGGATGGTGGTGGGAAGAAGCCACCGGATGGTATTGGAACGAGAACACTGGCTGGTGGGTGCTGAATTCCGGTGACTTTTCCTATTGGTATCACGGCGATCACCAGTATTGGGCTAACGAAATCTCCACCGATGCCTGGTTCTGGTGGGATGATGTGAGTGACCAGATCTGGGAGCCTGCATTCACCTGGTTTGCAGACCAGGTGGATGGACAATGGACGTGGGTCTACAATGACTGGAACGGAAGCACGTATTACACGGACGATTTCCACAATATTTATCAGGATCACTATAACGCTCAGAAATGGTGGTTTGACTCGGTCGAGAGCCAAACATGGGAACTGTATCAAACCTGGTTTTCGGACACGAATGGCATTCTTCAATACAATGACTTGGATACGACGACGTACAGTTATGGAAACGGATTATACACCTTCATTCAAGACCATGTGGCCGCTGGAACCAATGATGCTCCTCAGATCGGAGTTCCAGGAACTCAGTCAGCGACAGAAAATACTGACAAGATCATTTCCGGCATTGCGATACTTGATGTCGATGCCGGTTTGAACGATGTTGAGGCGACTCTCTCTGTCGCTCATGGCACTCTTACGTTCGCCGGTGTCGTAGGATTGACGTTTACTACCGGTACGGGTAATCACGACGCAACTATGGTGTTCACAGGTACCCAGGATGCAATAAATACTGCTCTCGCCAATCTGACGTATACCGGCGATCCGGCCTTTGCAGGTGCTGACAGTCTCAATATTTCAATCAATGATCTCGGAAACACCGGCACGGGCGGGCAACTCATCAGCAGCCAGGCAATCCAGATCGATGTAGCAGACATACCGAGTCTGACAGGCTTTGCTGATAGTTATAATCTGAACAATCCCACAGATATACTGCAGTTCAGTGCTATTCAGAACATCGTAGTGAGCGATATCGATAGCCCGTCGGTGACAGTCAGCATTTTCGTGGATAGTGGCACTTTGGCTTCCACGGCCGGTACGTTTTCTGCCGGCACCTGGACCATTACCGATACGGTAGCGAATGTGCAAACCGCTCTGGACAACTTGACCTACACGCAAGTCGCTCCCGGTGGAGTAGTGAATGGGACGACACACGTTGTGGACTCCTCAGGAAATAGTCCGGCAGACGGGGCATTCCAGATACTCATCAATGACGTGCCGAGTCTGACAGGCTTCTTAAGTCTGTACGACATTCATTCCACCGATACGATTCAGTTCAGCGGCATCACCGTGACAGATGCAGATCCTGAAAACGTCACCGTTACTCTTACTTTGAGCGACCCGCTTGCGGGTATTCTGGCCTCAATCGGCGGTACTTTTGATACCTTGACCGGAATCTGGACCATCACTGATTCGGTGGCAAACGTCCAAGCGGCCATGGACGCATTGACGTTCACTCCGAGCGGCGTTGGAACAGTGAATGTAGGGATCGAGATCTCCGATGCTCAGGCGAATTCACGAACCTATGCGCCATTTGAAATCGTGGTCAACGATATCCCGGGTATTTCCGGTTTCTCGACCATCTATGATATTCATCCAACAGATACCATTCTCTTCAGCGGTATTTCGGTATTCAATCCCGATAATGAGAACGTAACAATATCTCTCACGCTCAGCAATCCGCTGGCAGGTGTCCTGTCGTCGTCTTCCGGTGGAACTTTTGATTCCATAACCGGCGTATGGACCATGACCGACACCGCAGCCAACGTCCAGATTGCCTTGAATGCCATGACCTTCACTCCCAATGGAAACGGAATTGTGAACGTGTCAACGCACATTGTTGACGATCACGGAAATATTGCCCCTGATGGCGTATTCCAGGTAGTGGTGAACGAAGTCCCAAGTCTCGCAGGCTTCTTGCCGGTCTATGACATTCATTCTTCGGACACGATTCTGTTTAGCGGGATAATTGTAACCGATGCCGATCCCGAAAACGTCACGGTTTCCGTTACTCTCAGTAATCCGCTTGCTGGGGCACTAGCTTCCACTGGAGGCACTTTCGATTCTGTGACAGGAGTGTGGACTATCACCGATTCTGTGGCGAACGTGCAGGCAGCTCTGAATGCCATGATCTTCACACCGAATGGGGTGGGGACAACAACCGTGAGCACACATATAGTCGATGCTCACGGGAATTTTCCGGTCACTGACGGTTCATTCCAGATCGTAGTGAACGATGCTCCGAGCCTCACGGGATTTCTCTCCACCTACAGTCTGGGCGGGCCAAGCCAGACTCTTCCGTTCGGTGGCATTACCGTGACAGATCCCGATGGTGAAAACGTGACCGTCAGCGTTCAGATAAGCGCCGGCACACTTGCTTCAACGCTCGGAGGGACCTTCGCTGCCGGTACCTGGAGCATGACAGGTACAGTGGCCGATGTGCAGGCAGCTCTCAATGCTTTGATTTTCCTGCCTAGTGGAACCGGATACATCACCGGCACCACTCATATTGTGGACGCTCACGGCAATAGCCCGGCGGATGGGGCTTTCAGTGTTACAGTCGGTGGTGCAACGTTGCTGCAGGATATTAATCCGGGAACTGCCAACAGCAGTCCGAGCTCATTCATCGAATTCCAGAACGATCTCTACTTCGTCGCATCAGATGCCACTGGAGCGCACTTGTTCAAACTTGACCATCTTACCGGCGTAATCTCAATCGTTCCGGGAAGCCCCACCGCCGGAGGTTGGCTGACGATTTTCGACAATGACCTGTACTTCAGTGGAAATGATGCCTCATATGGCACGGAAATTTGGAGGATGGACGGCGACACGGGTGCATTCACCAGGTGCACGGACATCAATGGCGGCGGCGGTTTCTACGGCAACGCCAATCCGTCTAGTCTCGTTGTATACAACAACGATCTGTATTTTGCTGCCAGTAGTGGGGATTCTCCTAACCCTGACACTGAACTTTGGGTGTATCACGTTGACCCGATCACCGGAAACGGGACGACAGCACGTGCCGTTGACTGCTGGGTCGGTACTGGCAACGGAAATGTCGGAAACCTGACCGTGTTTAACGGCAATCTGTACTTTTCTGCAACTGACACTTCCAGCAATAATGGAAATGAGCTTTGGCGATATCACGCGGATCCGGGTCAGCTTGTAGGCACCGGGACGCGGATCTCGCAGATTGCTCCTGGGCCTGGCGGTAGTTATCCCATGTATTTGACGGTTTTTGACGGTAACCTCTATTTCTCGGCCAACGACGGTCAGATGCCTTACGGCGGTCCGACGTACGGCAGAGAGCTCTGGATGATGGATACCACCGAAACACTCACACGCCTCACGGATTTGTATGCAGGAACAAGCAACAGCAATCCAAGTTATCTCCAGGTGATGAACAACACCCTGTATTTTGCGGCGGATAATGGTTCTGGCGTCTGGCTGTGGGAGATGGACACTTCCGGAACAATCTCCCAGATCCCCTGGGCTGGGACTGCTTCGGGGGCAGTGAAGTACCTCTATGCCTTCAACAACGATCTCTATTTCCAGGGCTATTCAGCAGCTCAAGGATATGAGCTTTGGAAATATGATGACGCAACGGGAACTGCTTCCCTCATCCAGGATATTTGGACGGGAACCAGTAGCGGTCTCACACTGGCTCCGAATTTTTATGGGTTCAACGGGGATCTCTATTTCTTGGCTACCGACGGTAGCACAGGAGCAGGGCACGGATACGAACTCTGGAAATATGATCCCGGTGTTTAAAGCAGCAACCCCCACCCCGTGCTGATTGGCACCGGGTGCCCTCCAGTCCCCCATTTCTCATCATGCGAGGGGAGCAACATTCGAGTCTCCCCTCGAATTTTCTTTCCAGACTCAGCCGACTTATCGACACATGTCTAAAACTTATCGCAGATCGACAGGAGTGGGTCGTTGGACTCTCGCTGGCTGGTTATTATTGCGTATAGCGATTGAAAAGATTCTGACGTTTATTCCCCGCTCCAATATAAGATACTCGTGGGGACCGGCGTCCTTGCCGACCCATTCCAGCGACATCATTGATCATATTGAATATGTGCCGGCACGGAGGCACGGCACCCACCAATATTCCTAATATTTAATCGGACACTAATTTTGGCAACTGTTAGTAATGTCCGAAAACAACGAATCCAGAAGTCTTGACTCTGATGCAAGACCGGACAGGCTTTCGGTACATTGACAGTGAGCTTTCCATGTTGTTAGTCTATATGAATGACGAAAATTGTCGAGGAATCGGGGAATGGTATGACTAGAGACGTTCTGCTGTCACGTTACCCGGAGGAGAGACCTCTTGATGAAGATCTTGGCTCCTGGTGGGTGATGCACATCAAACCAAATTGTGAAAAAAAAATTGCAGCATATTTTCTTAGCAGGAACATTAGTTATTATCTTCCTCTCTACAAACGCAGGACAAGAGTTGGCGGCCTGAAACGTATCAGAGAAGTAGAGGTCCCGCTGTTCAGCGGCTACATCTGCTTCGCTCTGGATCGAGAAAAACACGTGTTGCTGTATGATACGCAAAAATTCGTGAGAATTATCAAAGTAGAAGATCAGTCGGCCTTTGTGGAAGAATTGGATGCCGTTGCCAGAGCCATAGCTTCAGGAGAGGAACTCATCGTGAAACCGGGGTTGGTTCCGGGAAAAAGGGTCCGCATTTTATCAGGTCCTCTCGAGGGAATTGAAGGAGTGATCAAGAGAGGCCGAATTGAGCGCCAGTTTGCCCTGTCAGTGCAGATGTTCAATCAGAGCGTGGTTGTAACGCTCGATAGCTCCACACAATTGGAGCTGATTTAAACGAATTGCGCTTCATGACCACAATTCGGTGACACGGAGGCGGCTCCAAAGGCGTTGGGCCGGGCGACCCGGTTTCATTTCATTACAGGCGATATCGTAGAATCAACGACCGGGCCACATTCGTGAAAACGTGTCCTTGATGCCTGCCCCCAGATTCTGAAAATCCTGTCCTATCTGTTGAATAACGCCGGCAGGCTGCTGAGTACGTTCTTGAGCTTGGGGCTGCGAAACTCCTATAGGTCTTGGAGAGGCTGACTGAGATGTCTGAGAGGGACTGCCGAACGAGTCGAGAATGAAGTTGCCTATGGGACTCCCGCTTAATGGCTGAGCGGCAGGCAGAGAAGACCCGTATTCCTGAGTCCCGGAACCACCGGGAATTCGTGCCGTGACCGTTCCATTGGCATCCGGAACAAAGGGAGGTGCTGGAGGTCTCTGGCCACGTGGAGGAGTGTAAGGTATTGCGGGCGGCAGCGATGGCAACGATCCGCTCTGTGCGCCTGTCTGCAATGGAGCCTGATTGTGAGGAGTTCCCGCCTGATAGGGCACGGGTTTCCTCGATCCAGGGGGCACCGGAGCAGGAGTCTTTGCCTGTTTCGTGCTCAACCTGCGCTTCGTTCCCTGCGGTTTTTCAGCCTCCTGCTGAGGAGGAGCAACTCTGACAGGAGGTGGAGATTGTGGCGGCTGTATGCCGGTAACCGACGGCATCGTGGGATTCTGGACCGGACCCTGTTGGGCCATAACCGGTGGAAACTGTTCCGAATCACGGTACTGCGTTTGCTGGAACACGTCGGCGTTGTCCGACTCACTTTGTGCAAGTCGCTCCGGGTACGTGACGTCATCTCCGGAAGGACGTCTGCCCTGGTGCTCCGGGGACTGAATCAATTCAGCGGCAACAGTCGTGGTGCCCGGTTGCAACAGTGATTCCAGAAAAGCGGTCTCCTGTGGATCTTCCCAGTTCACCATTCCTACGGCATTGGCTACAACTTTTCCGTTTCTGTCGATTACATAGGTGGTCGGCACTCCGGACACTTCATAAATAGCCTGTGAATGCTGATTCACAATAAACGTTGTCTGATTTCCGGATCCTACGGCAAATCTTTTGGTAGTGAATTGTTGAGCTGGATCGTACGCCAGAATAAAACTGAACCGTCCCCTCTGCCCATACGATCGGAGATCGTCCTGATGGTCAAAAAGGTTCACTGCAACGATTTCGAGGCCGCGAGATGCATATTTTCGGTAAATCCGTTCGAGAACCGGTTTTTCCATGGAACAGGGAGGACAATCAATTCTCCAAAAATTGAGGATAACGACTTTTCCTCGGAGTCGTGAAAGTGCAACGGACTTGCCGTGTATATCCTGCAACTGCATTTCTCTGGCAGGGTCAGGTTTCGAAAACACGTGAATGTTGGAAATCTGATCCGGGACGCGTGATCCGATTGCCGCACCTGTGACCGTGCCCAAGGACAGGATCATACAAAATACAAAGAGCTTTCGATAAAACATGAGACGCTTCCTTGATGAGAAGCCTGCGAAATTGATTTTCGATGCTATAACATAATGATACGGATTTCAAGGATTATATCGAACACGTCGAATCTCTTGCATTTTCTTCTGCATTATCATATATACGGCAGTGTCTGGGGGGACGAGGTGATCGCTGACATGAAAATGTTGGAGGAAAGTCCGAACTCCATAGGGCATGATGCCGGGTAACGCCCGGTGGGGGTAACCCCAAGGAAAGTGCCACAGAAAAGATACCGCCTCTCGAACGGGAGGTAAGGGTGAAAAGGCGAGGTAAGAGCTCACCGGTTTTCGTGGTAACACGAGAGCCTGGAAAACCCCATTCGGAGCAAGACCAAATAGGGAAGCGCTTGAGGATGGCCCGTCCGATGCTTCCGGGTAGGTCGCTTGAGGCGATGGGTGACCGTCGTCCCAGAGGAATGATCGCCGCCCGTTTTTCGGGAACAGAATTCGGCTTACTGTCCCCCCGGACTCAACACGAGGTCCGCCATGCAAGACAAATCTGATCTGCAGACCCAAAAGGACCAGGCAGGCGGCTCCAGGAAACGCTCACTCCTGAAACTGCTGACCGTCGGATTCGCTGTTGCGGCCGTGGTCGTTGCCTACAAAATCGGTTCAGATATGAGGGCGCCTTCTTCGGATTCCCCGAAGACGGAGCCTTCCTTCGGTCGGAATCAGTCCGACAATCTTTTCTCCTCCGGCAAACTCCTGAAGGGTGTCGGGCAGAGTCCGGTAGATCCCGCCAAAGTCCTTTTCCCTTCCATGGAAAAAACTTTGGATCCGAACAGACCCACGAAAACGAAGTCATGTCCGCCCGGAGTTTCGGCAGGCTCATTTACTGCATCGGAAACGCAGCATTCGGATGATAGCGAAGCTCCTGTCCTGCCAAGTGACCGGGACCCGACTCTTAAAACAGGAGAAAGTCCATCAGTGGAGGCTCGTGTTCCGGAACCGACTGTTGCCGTTGCAGAAGCATCAGATAATGCAGGCGATCCCCCAGTGAAATCCGGCACGATTCTGGAGACTACTCCACAGGACAAGGGCGGCCCGACAAAACAGAAGATTTCACCGAAGAAGGAGACTGTCGCCACCGCTCCACCGAGTGCGCCGGAAATTACCGATAAGAGCAAGGCTGAACAATTCCAATTGCCTGGATCGATGACAGTGAAGATTCATAATTACTCCGGTGCTGTTGCAAAGTGGGGATTGATGGTCATCCTCGACGATTCAGCTCATATGGCGAGAAAGAACCGCCTCTGGGCCGGGAATCGACTGAAATCTGCAGCGAATCTTATCGAGAAAATTCCCGAAGCTATGCCCCCCGGATCGAAATTGGCAGTGCGGGATTTTCAGTGCAGTAAACCGGACAAGGATCGCAAGAAAAAACCTGCTCCCTGTCTCAGCCGTATGTTATACGACTGGTCGGAAGCTCCGTTCCCGGGACTCAGCGACAAATTTGCCGACCTTTCTCCGGGTGGCGTCACCAACCCTTGTGCGGCAGCGGCTTTCTCCTTGAAGAAGGATTTTGAGGCAATCACAGCAAGCAAGCTTTCCCCACGAGTGCTCATCGTTACGGATGGTTCCGGCAAATGCCTTAAAGGGGATGCGGCTGCTATCGTGGAACAGATTTTCGGAAAAGAATCTGCGCGTGTTGATGTTCTCGGGCTCGGCATGGCAAAAAACAAGGACTTTGGCTATTCCGGTTTGGCAAAGAAGACGAATGGCGTCTTCTACACTATGAATAACCCAGGTGATACGGATCAGGTGCTCTCCAGGTACGGCAAAGCGCTCAAGACTCCGATTATGGAAAAAATCACCATCAGAGGTGAGAAGTCTGTGTTCACCGCGGTTCCTGGAGAGGAAGTCACTTTGGTTCCCGGAGAATACTCTGTGGAACTTCCTGTGGTTGCAGGAATCCAATCATCGAAGCGGACTGTTCAAAACGTAAAAATCAGTTCCGGGGAAGCAGTCGTGCTTGAGATCAAAATGAAAAAAGGAAAGCTGACAACGTCTCGGTCTGTTCGGAAAACGAATTGAAATTTTCATTTGTGTTCAGAGAATAATGGGGAGACGTTTTTTATAAAGAAGTTTTTCCCCGCCCCTAAAACCCCTCCAAGAAACTTTGTTCATTCGCAGGAAACCGAAATTCCTGAAAGAAACTCGAATTTCGGCGAATATCAAAGATTCTTGAGGTAGTGCTCGGAGAAGGACTTGTGATAAGAAGTCCGGACCCGGCTTTCCTTCTTCGATTGTAAAATCGCGAGACACAATTGTCCGAACCGGTCCGGTCTCCCATGCAAACCAAGAAACCTTCCTCAGGTCTGCGCCGGTCCTCTTCACCGGCATTCTTTTTGGAGATGGAGATCGGCATCCCCAAAATGGGCCTGTGGTCTGTATTTTCAGGAATGCTCGTCCTAATAATGATGAAGCTGCTGTTTCCCTTGACGGTGAGACCTGTTCCATCGCTGATGGCACTGATTGTGATGGCCTCGGGTAGCGCTGGAATGTATATGGGAATACGTTCTCTCACGTTCCAAATAGCACTGACCAAAGCCAAAAAAATGTATCCCAAAAATCCTAAAGGTATGGTGGTCCGAGGCAACGAACTTCCTCGGAATGCTTTTCTCCTGGTTACCGTTCTGCCTGTAACCGGCATTCCCCTCATGTGCCTTGCTCTCTACGAATGGGGTATGGCATTTGGACCGAAGATGTGGATAGTCATTGCGGTTGGGGCAGCTATTTCTCTGAGAGATCTCATAGCAGCCGGGCACGTTTTACTCGTCGGGTCCAGCCGGTGGATTCGAGAAACTCAGCGTGGACTGGATGTGCTTCTGCCCATAGAAGCTGTCGGCGATCTCCAGAAACCGGGAAAACTGTGAAAACTTTTTACAGCGAATTCCAGCGACATTCTTTAATTCATCCAGGCTCGTGAATCCTCCAATCAATTCCCTGTGAGACACTATCCTGCCCGCAAGCACCGGTCCGATGCCGGGAACGGCCCGAAGATCCGATTCATCTGCAACATTCAAATCGAGTTTTTTCCCGGTGATTACCTTGTGAGTGCCGGATATGTTGCCAATGACGATCTCCGACGCATTGCCGGTCAAGCGAATTGAGCTGTCACACGGCACCGGGCGATCTGTCTCACATCGCGAAATTCTGCCCATGCCTGCAAGGTCCATGATGCGCGAAATCGATTCGGGTCTTTCCAATAACAGAGTTATTATTGGTCGAGAATCGCGAATTATCTCGTATGCACAGTTTGTATGTTGCACCTGACTCTTTTGAGTGAAGAAAGGAATGAGAATCCCAGCAGAATGAATTATAAGCGCAATTATTCCCACAAGTATCAGCCCGTGCACTTGTCTGTTCACTCGGGATATGCGCGAGTACTTCATGAGCCTCGATTCGCCAAATCCTTCTGGAGCTTATAATCGATACTGTCAACGAGGGCGTCCCATGATGCTTGAATGACATTCTGACTGAATCCCGCCGTCCACCACACCTGGTCGCCGTCCGTGGATTCTATTAGAACGCGCACCGTGGCACCGGTTCCGGACGTTCCCTCCAGCACGCGGACTTTAAAATCTGTCAGCATCACCTCGGTCACGCATGGATAGAAAAGCTGAAGCGCTTTGCGAAATGCCAGGTCGAGCGCATTGACCGGACCGTTCCCTTCGGCTGCGGAAAACTCCATTTTATCGCCAACCAGGATTCTGACGACTGCATCGGAATACGTCTTGGTATCGCCCTGACGTTTCATATTGCTGACATGGAATCCGTGAAGCGTAAAAAACTTCTTGTGCAGACCGAGCATTCTTTTCATGAGCAACTCGAAGGATCCGTCCGCCACTTCATAATGTGCGCCTCTCGCTTCAAGATCCTTTATGGTCTTGAGGATCTCGCTTACCCTTGGATCTTCGGGCTTGAGAGGTATCCCGTACTGGGCCGCCTTTTGGACCAATGCGGCTCGTCCGGCCTGCTCGGACATGGGAAAGATGCGATTGTTTCCCACGAGAGCGGGGTCTATGTGCTCGTAGGCAACGGTGCTCTTCATGACCGCACTCGTATGTAGGCCGCCTTTATGGGCAAAAGCGGACGCTCCGACGTACGGCTGAGACTTGAGAGGAGTCCGGTTCGCCATCTCATCCACGAATTCGGAAACATGTTTCAAGAGCCGCATCTTTTCTGGTGGAAAATCAATCCATTGCATCTTCACGGCCAGTGCCGGGATGATGGAAATCAGGTTGGCATTGCCACAGCGCTCTCCGATGCCGTTGATAGTCCCTTGAATGTGAACAGCTCCGGCCTGTACAGCAGCAAGAGAGTTAGCAACAGCAGTTTCCGAGTCGTTGTGGCTGTGAATGCCAATGGCGGCGGAGACATGCTTTTTCGTTTCTGTGACGATCGATGTTATTTCGGAAGGAAGACACCCCCCGTTTGTATCGCAGAGAACCAGGACTGACGCTCCTTTTTCTTCAGCGGCACGCAACGTTTGAATTGCGTATTCCTTGTTCCGTTTAAAGCCGTCGAAAAAGTGTTCCGCATCAAAAATGATCCTGGAAAAATGCGGCAACAGGAATGCTATGGTGTCACCGATCATGGACAAATTCTTTTCCAGGTGAATTGCGAGAATTTCACGAACGTGAAGATCCCAGCTCTTGCCCACGATCGTCACGTACTCTGAACCCGTCTCAATAAGACTTGCTACCTGGGCATCCTTTTCCGGAGTCAAATCTGATCTGCAGGTACTTCCGAACGCTACGATACGTGAATGCTTGAAGGGGATATCTTTGGCCACCTTGAAGAACTTGCGATCTTTCGGATTAGATCCCGGATATCCGCCTTCGATAAAATCGATACCCATTTCATCGAGCTTCTGAGCAATCCGTATCTTATCGTCCAGGGAGAATGTTATGCCCCACGTCTGAGCACCATCTCTGAGAGTGGTGTCGTACAGCTCAATTCGAGTCAATCACTTGCCTCCATCCCAGTGCAGCGTGTCTTCTCAACGCTTACAGGAAATCCCCCATATGTAAAGATTCACGCCGATGCCTTGTCCAGCTCGAAGACGTCATGAAGAGTGCGGACTGCCAATTCGGCGTATTTTTGACTGATCACGCAGGATATTTTAATCTCTGACGTGGAGATCATTTCAATATTAATTCCTTCTTTGGCCAGTGCGCTGAACATTTTCGCCGCAACCCCCGAATGAGAACGCATTCCCAATCCTATTATGGATACTTTAGCAACATCGGAGCTGCCGGAAATCTCTTCTGCGTTCAAATTCTCCTTGAGTCGCTGGCAAATCTCTAAACCCTTCTCCAGATCTGCTTTGGGAAGCGTGAAAGAAATATCCGTCTTACCTGCTTCACTGGAATTCTGAATAATCATGTCCACAACGATATTGGAATCGGCAAGCAGTGAAAAGATGGTTGAAGCAATCCCGGGTTTGTCCGCAACTCCGGAAATCGTTATTTTCGCTTCTTTGGTATTGCATGTGACGGATCTTACTGATTCTTTCTCCATATCTGAATTCTCCTCGGTTACCAGAGTACCCTCATTATCTGTAAAACTCGATCGCACCACCACAGGAACTTTGTAACGCATAGCGAATTCGACTGCCCGAATGTAAAGCACCTTGGCTCCCAGCGAGGCCATTTCGAGCATTTCTTCATAGGCTATTTTGGGTATCTTGCGAGCTTTGGCCGTAATGTTGGGGTCCGTCGTGTATACGCCGTCCACATCGGTGAATATTTCACACAGATCTGCATTCAAAGCTGCCGCGACTGCTACGGCGGAAGTATCTGAACCGCCTCTACCCAGGGTGGTGACATTTCCTGCATCGTCCACTCCCTGGAATCCCGCAACCACAATGATATGGCCTGCTTGCAAATCCTGCAACAGAGCTTCTTTCCTGATATCTGTAACTCGTGCGGCCCCGTAAGCTGCATCGGTAACAAGCGGTATTTGCCACCCGCAATAGGAACGAGCCTTATAGCCCATCGATTCCAGGGTGATTGCCAGGAGCGCTATGGTTACCTGTTCTCCGGTGGATACAAGTACGTCCACTTCTCTTTCATTCGGCAGAGGGGATATCTTCTTGGCCAACCCGAGAAGCCTGTCCGTCTCGCCTGCCATAGCGGAAACAACAACTACGACATCGTTACCTTTGTCTTTCGTTGCAGCGACTTTCCGCGCAACATTTGCGATTCTATCGAGATCGCCGACAGAGGTTCCTCCGTACTTTTGAACGATCAACGCCATAATGATACTCCGTACGGTTTCTTAAATACCCGATATCACTCAGAGCCTTTCAGGACTAGCTCAAAGGCTCTCACAATCCAGCTTTATGCGCTCAGGAATTTCTTTCAGAACCCATGGTAGTCTCTCTCGCCAATGACTTTGGTCTTGCCATTCGAACACAACGATCCGAGTATCGGTTTGATCCGGCGCCTGGAACCGGACGACCAGAGCATCGTCTTCGGTCCAGGAAATTCTCTCGGCCCATTCTACAAGAAGTGCTCCACCCTGATCCAAAGCATCTTCAAGTCCAATGTCTTCAACGTGTTCGGGAGCAAGTCGATAGAGATCCGCATGGTATACATCGAAATCGCCCTCAAACCGGTTCATCAAGGTAAAGGTGGGACTCACCACATCTTCCCGGGGGGACCCGGTGGCTTGGGCGATCAAACCCTTTGCCAACCTCGTTTTCCCCGACCCTAATTCGCCGATCATGAACACCATATCGCCAGGTCTCAAAAACCTGCCCAGAGCCGCTCCTATTTCCATGGTTTCTTCTTCCGACCGGGTAACAAGAGTGACGGACCTGAGCATCGTTAAACATGCCTTTTCTTTCATTGCATCAGGATAAGAAAACTATTTCAAATTCATTACGCCCGCAGGCGCAACGCAGTGGCTGCAGCAATGGACGTTCTCCTTTTATTAGCCATCGATCTCTTTGTCGACAGTCAAACGTCAACGCGCAAGAATACGCTATGCTTCCCGATTTTTCAAGTTCTTGAGGATGTGAAGACATTTATGGCTAACTTAATGTTATCAGGGATAATTCCATATATATCGTCCGAATTTCCTGACTGTTGTGCATCTGAGAAACGAAGGGCAGAAACTTCTGCGCTGATTTTGCAGCGCGACAGACTGAAAAACGAGCTTGTTTGGCATCTCACAGACATCTTCTGCATATTTTATTAGAGATCATATTAAAACAGTCAACAATTGAATCTTGTATGTTGCACGACATCATGCTAGTGTTCCGCTCCAGAACATCGTAACTGCATCTGCAGTCGATCGGTTTTACGTATCCAACGGGAGTTCTTCTTCACCTTGCATGGAGTTTATTAAATCTCTTACTGCTCTGTCAGAGCATCATTTTAGAAGAACTCGGCGTCCGTTTGTCACTCTCAGCTATGCGCAGAGTCTGGACGGATGCATATCCGCAAAGCCGGGCGAAGCATTACCTCTCAGCGGACAACAATCACTTACTCTCACTCATCAACTCAGAGCGACTCATGAGGCCATTCTCGTGGGCATCGGGACGGTACTTTCGGACAATCCTCGACTGAATGTGAGGCTCGTCCATGGTAGCAGCCCAAGACCTGTTGTGGTCGACAGCCGTCTCAGGCTTCCGCTGGAATGTAATCTGCTCAACCAGGATTCTCGCCGCCCCCTCGTTATCGCTGCGCCCGGACACGATGAGGTCCGTCGTGAAGCTATCGAAGCCACTGGAGCCGAGGTGGTCACCGTACAGCGAAACTCGAGAAATCTCGTGGACCTTGATGCGATGCTGAACAACCTCGGTAAACTGGGTTTCAAGAGTCTCATGGTGGAGGGCGGTTCAGGTATCATTACGAATTTTCTCCTTGAAAAACTTGCCGATTACATCGTCTTGACCGTCGCTCCGGTAATGGTCGGAGGTTTGCGGGCTGTCAAAGATTTGGGATTGCCGCGACCGGAGAATTTCCCGCGCGTGTCGAATCCGCAACACCGATGGTTGGGAGAGGATCTCATCTTATGGGGAGATCTGGTCTAGTCCTGAATTCAACAGAGACCGCATGAAGAACCTTGTAGTCCATTTTATCGAGCCGTATCGAGTGGAACTGAGAGAAGAGCCTGTTCCGATTGCTTCACCCGATCAGGTACTTGTGAAGACCATATGTTCGGCCATCAGTCCCGGGACCGAAATGCTGGTTTATCGAGGACAATGGCCTGCAAATCTGGCTATTGACGAATCCATTCCCGCGCTTGGCGGCAAATTCTCCTATCCGCTCAAATATGGGTACGCGTGTGTCGGCGAAATTGTTGAAACCGGAGCATCGGTCTCCAGGGAATGGCTTGGAAAATCTGTATTCTCATTCAATCCCCACGAGAGTTATTTCACCGCAAGGCCGGAGCATCTGATTTCTCTTCCCGAGTCACTGAGCCCCGAAGAGGCCGCGTTCATTCCGAATATGGAAACTGCCGTAAGCTTCCTGATGGACGGCAAGCCGCTCATCGGCGAGAAGGTGGTAGTCATCGGGCAAGGAGTCGTCGGGCTGCTCACCGCAGGGTTGTTGGCGAAACTGCCGCTCGGATTGCTGCTGAGTCTTGACAATTTTCCGTTGAGGCGGGAAAAATCTCGGGGAATGGGTGCACGCTCTTTGGATCCTGCGGAAGTGCATACTCTCGCCGAGATTCAGGACTTGCTCGGCTTGAATGGCCTGCAGGGTGGGGCCGACTTGGTGTACGAGCTTTCGGGCAACCCCAAGGCCCTTGACACTGCCATAGCGCTCACGGGATTGGAGGGCCGCATTGTTGTCGGTTCCTGGTACGGGGAAAAGAAAGCGGTATTGGATCTGGGAGGCCGTTTTCACCGAGCAAGGATAAAGCTGATCAGCAGTCAGGTCAGCACCATGGCTCCTGAATTTTCGGGGTTGTGGACAAAAACACGAAGACTCACAACAGCGATAGCGGCGCTGAGCACAGTCCGGCCGACTGAACTCATTACTCACAGGTTCAGGATCGACCGTGCAGCGGAAGCATACGAAATCCTGGACAAGCATCCTGAGCAGGCAGTCCAGGTGATTCTGGAATATGGGGAAAATTATGCATAGCAGTTCCGGGTATTCAGTGGCAGTCCAGAGGGACTTTGTGGCACAGCATTTCCTTTTCGGTGGGGACTGGGGATCTGAAAATCAGCGACATTCGCACCATTATCGCATAGAGGTGCAACTGGAAGGGGCCGAGTTGGACCAACACGGCTACCTGGTAGACATCGTGGATATCGAGACTCAACTGGAAACGCTCGTCTCTTATTACCGGGATAAGACTCTCAATGAACTCCCGGAATTTCAGGGATTGAACCCGAGCATAGAGCATCTGTCCAGGATTTTTTGCGATACGTTCTCGTCCAGAATCAGCGCAACGAATATTACGGTGATAACCGTGAAGATCTGGGAAAACGAGATCGCCTGGGCATCTTTCCGGAAAGAGCGCTCTTGAGAATCGGACTGGTAATATACGGTCACCTGGGAATCGTTACCGGAGGTTTTCTCTACGACCGCATGCTGGTGGAACATTTCCGCGCATGCGGCGATACCGTCGAGGTGTTCTCGCTTCCCTGGAGAACGTACGGCGTTCATCTTCTCGATAATTTTCGATTCGGCTTTCTTAAGAAACTGAGCACAGCGCGCGTAGATGTCCTTATTCAGGATGAGTTGAATCATCCATCCGTGTTTCTATCGAACCGATTGCTGAAACAGCGTACGAAATATCCGCTCGTCTCTATGGTGCATCATCTCAGATGCAGCGAATTGAGACCGAACTATCAGAATACATTATACGGACTCGTGGAGAAGGATTATCTCTCTGGCGTGCACGCTTACATCTACAACAGCTTTACCACTCGATCTGTTGTGCAAGCGCTTGCAGGTGTGTGCGATCCGTCTGTGGTGGCGTATCCCGGCCGCGACCCGCAGGCTCCGCAGTTGGATAGGGGCCAAGTGGCTCATCGGGCACGGGAAAAGGGGCCTCTGCGGATACTCTTTGTTGGGAATCTCATTGCCAGAAAAGAGCTTCATACCTTGCTTTCCGCGCTTGGGCAACTGTCCCGAGACTCCTGGCAACTCGATGTTGTGGGGAGCCCGGATATCGAGCCTGCGTACAGCGAACATATTCACAAAATCATAGAAACGGACCGGCTGGCTGAGAATGTCCGGTTGCATGGAGTACTGGTTCGGGAGCATTTGATTCGGCTGTACGAGCAAAGCCAGCTCCTGGCCGTTCCTTCTTCGTACGAAGGATTTGGGATAGTGTACCTCGAAGCTATGCAATTCGGTTTGCCGAGCATTGCGGGGAATGTCGGTGCAGCACACGAGATAGTCACTCACGAGGCAGACGGATTTCTGGTTCCTCCCGGAAATGCGGCAGCAGTTGCATCTCATGTCCAAACGTTGATCGAGGACAGAGAAAGACTGGAAAACATGAGCATGGCCGCTCTCGACAGGTACAACCGTCATGTTACATGGCCGGAAACGGCTGATAACGTACGGAATTTTCTTCTGACATTGGTGAAGTAAATGGCAGCCCCTCAGGAATATACTTTTGCTCGATATTTATCATCCAAGAAAAGTGTCGATGACCGCAGCCTGAACAAAAATGTCTGGCAGGCCTTGCAAGAGGCTCTCAGGTCACGTAACGCCGCCCGTCCTCGCATTCTGGAACTGGGTTCCGGTATCGGGACCATGATAGAAAGAGCCATGGACTGGGGGCTTATCGATCAGGCGGATTACTCTGCGGTGGATTCTCAGCCGGACAATACGAAAGAAGTGTTTTCCCGCATACCCAAATGGGCCTCCGAACGGGGTTTTGAGGTCTCTGCCACGAAAGATATTATTCGGCTTGCTCGAAAGGACAAACACATAAATATTTCTCCGATCACAGCCGATGTCCTGGAGTTTATGCATCTGCCTGAAAATGCGGGCTCTTGGGATCTTCTCATCGCCAATGCTTTCCTGGATCTTGTGGATGTTCCATTAATCTTGCCGGAACTGCTGGCGATGCTAAAGCCCGGGGGAATATTCTATTTCACCATCAACTTTGATGGAGCGACCATTATCCAACCGGAGATAGATCCCGATCTGGACGCCCTGATTGAAAACCTCTATCACAAAACAATGGACGAGCGAATTATCGGAGGCAAAGTATCCGGCGACAGCCAAACGGGTAGACACTTCTTTGAGCATGCATCACATGCAGGAGCGCATATACTGGAATCAGGGGCGTCCGATTGGGTGGTGTTCGCAAGACAAGGGACATACCCTGAAGACGAAGCATTCTTCCTGCACTTCATCGTACACACCATCGGCCTCGCTCTCCACAACCATCCAGAACTGGACCTAAAACGGTTCAGCTCATGGCTCTCACAAAGACATGACCAAATCGACCGAGGCACTCTCGTCTACATCGCCCACCAAATGGACTTCCTCGGGACAGAAAGATTCGGGGAACCTTCTTTGTAAAGAAGGTTCCCCTGATCTTACTGTTTCGATTAGATCTTGTACAATTCTGAGTATTTTTGTTCGAGGTAGTTGATGAAATAAGTGGGATCGAGGTCGTTACCTGTCACGGTTTTTACGAGATCGCGGGGGAGGTATCTTGTTCCCTGGGAATGGATTTTCTCTCGGAGCCACCCCAGCAAGGGGGCAAATTCTCCCTGGCGGAGTTGTTCGGTCACGTTGCCGAGGTCTTGATTGGCTTGAGCGAAGAATTGGGACGCATAGAGATTACCGAGAGTATATGTGGGGAAGTATCCGATGGACCCTGATGACCAGTGGACGTCCTGCATTACTCCGGAAGCGTAGTCCGGGGGGACCAGCTTCAGATACGCTTGTGTTTTGTTGTTCCAGGCATCGGGAAGATCGAGAACCTCCAGGTCTTTGCGAAGGAGCAGTACTTCCAGTTCAAACCTGAGCAGAATGTGCAGGTTGTACGTGACTTCGTCTGCTTCCACCCGTATGAGACTCGGCTCGACCTGGTTCACGGAAAGATAGAAATCGTCGAGGGAGACATTGGAAAGTGCCTGAAAGCGGCTTTGCGCTTCAGGATAAAAGTGGGACCAAAACTCTTTCGATCGAGCAACAAGGTTTTCCCACATCCTGGATTGGGATTCATTAATGCCCAATGAAATCGGACGGCAAAACGGGGTTCCCCAGTGTTCCAGAGGAAGACCCTGGTGATACAGGGCGTGTCCCGTTTCGTGAATTACCGCGAAAAACGATTCATTGAAATAATTCTCGTCATATCGGGTGGTAATCCTGACATCTCCGGGTCCGATTCCTGTGGTGAAGGGATGCGCGGAAACATCCAAGCGTCCCGCATCCAGATCGTACCCGAGTTGCCGGGCCACGTCGAGCGCAAACTGTTCCTGCAATCGAACGGGAAAGTTTCCCCTTTTGAGTGATGCATCGGGTTTACGAGAACTGCCTGCAATACGGTCCAGGAGCTTGACAAGAGCTTCATTCAGCTTGCGAAAGATCGGCTCCAGGTTGCGTGCCGTCTCGCCCCTTTCATATGCATCCAGGAGCGTGTCGTAGGGCTCATTCTCGTATCCGAGCGCCTCCGCTTCCTCACGTTTCAGAGATACGATATGCTCCAGGTATGGAGCGAACGTGCTCCAATCGTTCTCAGGACGGGCCCGTTCCCAGACGCTTTGACCTTCAGCCGCTGCTCGTGCCAGTTCCACCGCGAGCTCGTGTGGAATCTTGACCGCACGTTCGAAAGAGCGCTTCCATTCGCGGTAATTCACTGCCTCAATGGATATTGGATTCTTCGTGAACTCTGAGCCGTCTACAGCGGAGAGCCATTCACCGATTGCCGGATCCGTAGCTTTCGAGTGGGCAATTCCCGCCATGGTGGCAAGAACCTGCGCTCGAGTGTGGTGGCCCTTGTGCGGTATTTGAGTCCTCTGATCCCAGCCCAGAACCGCAACCGCAGACCCGAGATGCGTCAGTTCCTTGCTCCTCGAGGAAAGATTTTTATATGCTTCTTGTGCATTCATATTTTACCCTCTTTCGACATCGTCCAAATCACTCGGTTATATTAGAGCTGTCCTGCTCCATTTTGGTTTTCTGTTCTGCTCGACTACTCTCAAATAGACTGTGTTTGTCGGACGGTCCGAGCACGCCTGGTAACCGGATGAAGAAATCGAATATAAAGCATTTTATGTTACACTGCCGGTTGCTCGAGCGTTCATGACACTGAAAGTGCAGTCTTTGTGAGGCAGAATATGCCATCAATGGTTCTCAAAAGCCAGCTATAGGAAGCACTCTGACGCTCGTATTCTTCTTGTTTTCGAACCAGTTCGCGAGACTTCTTGGGGGCAACAATGCAGCTTCGGAATGCTCTTGAGCAAGAACAGGGTGCTCCGGAAGAAGAGTATCGAAAATTTTTCTTCAGAGAAGACTTGATTCAGTGGACCCTCATCATCGTTCTCGCTCAAATTCCGCTCATTGCCTTCATCGCATCCGATTATACGCTCTTCGGACTGAGTCAAACTTTTTATGTACTTGGTGTAGCGAGAAGTGCTTTCTCTGTTTACTGCGTGGTCGTCTTATTCATATTGTGGAAAACAAAGAGTCCGGCATTATTCGATCGGCTCTCATTCTCTGTATCCCTATTAATCGTCATATTGATGCTTTATATAAACTCTACTCGTCCTGCCACGTACCTCGGTCATTTGCTTTTCGATGTTATAGTGATCCTGGTCTTATACTTGATGTGGACTGGCAGCATTCTTTTTAAGGCCCTGCCGGCACTTCTTCTTACGGCAGGAAGTCTTGTCATGCTGTTTTGCTGTAAAATCACTTCAACCCCCTTAAGTCTGTACGCCGCGACATTGTCCCTGGTGACTGCTAATATGGTCGGCTTAATAATATCGACGAGAACGAGCAGTTACAGACGAGCACAGTTCCAATCTCAGAAACAGTACTTGGAGAGCAACGAGCGGCTTCATGCCTTGATGGAGGCTTTACCTGTCGGTGTTATTTTTTCTGAGGATACTTCTTGTCACCATATCACGGGGAATCCCTGTTTGTTTGCTCAATTCGATACAAGTCCTCAGGATGATATTTCTAAGTCGGTATTCTATGATGTCGCGGCAGGCAGCACGGTGCAATTCTTTCTTGATGGGAGGGAAATTACAGACGCTGAATTCCCGCTCAAACGTGCCATTGCAGAAAACCGGACGATCCCGCCCATCGAATTGGAGGTCCGCCTGTCAAGTGGGCGGCATTGGATTACTGACGCTTCAGGAGCACCTATTCACGATCAGCAGGGCAACGTGATCGGAGGCGTTGCTGTAACTGTAGACATTACGGAACGTAAGCAGGTCGAAGATGAATTGAGGAGAGCTCATGACGAACTCGAGAGAAGGGTTCGAGAGAGAACTAAGGAACTTCAGCTTAGCAACATAGAGCTAGAGCGCAGCAATGCCGATCTTCAGCAATTTGCTTACGTAGCTTCCCACGATTTACAGGAGCCTTTACGCACAATTACCATTGTTCTGCAAATGCTTGAGAAGAAGCATAGAGGTAGATTTGACGAAGACTCCGATCTATGGATAGATTTTGCAATTACCGGTGCAAAAAAAATGCGAAGCCTCATACAGGATCTTCTGGCGTATTCCCGTCTTAATCCTGATGGACGTTCTTTCCAACTGGTGGATATGAATGGAATTTGTGACGAGAATCTCATTAATTTGCGCAATCTCATAGAAGAGAAAGGTGCGTCAATAACGTGCCATCAGATGCCAACGGTTTTCGGTGATCCCATTCAGTTGGGCCAAGTAATACAAAATCTTGTGGGAAACGCCCTGAAATTCAGCGGGGGAAAATCGCCAAGAGTGCAAGTTTCAGCAAAACGCAACAAGGATGACTGGGTGTTTTCCGTTGAGGACAATGGCATAGGAATCGATAAAGAATATTTTGAACAGATATTTGTTATCTTTCAGCAATTAGATAGGGACATTTCTAACGGAACGGGTATCGGACTGGCTATTGTGAAGAAAATTGTGGAACGCCATGGCGGTCAGGTTTGGGTGGAATCTGAATCTGGCATAGGATCGACTTTTTACTTCACCATTCCTGCTGTCATTGAATCCAACAGACTCTAGAGAATGAAGCCACTATTTTACATGCATTTTGACAGACGCTTCTTTCTGCTTCGGCTCAGACCTTTCGGGGATGATAATCAAGGATTATATTTGCGTAGGAACCCTTGAAGTACTTACGGGTGTCTGATATTTTCAAGTTTGCATGTAAAGCCAGAAACGAGAGGTGTTTCCATGTGGGAATACAGCGATAAAGTTAAAGATCACTTTTTCAATCCGAGAAACATCGGAGAACTCCAGGATGCAAATGCAGTTGGTGAAGTAGGGTCTCTCGCATGTGGAGACATGCTGAAACTGTATTTGAAAATCGATCCTGACACGGACAAGATAGTTGATGCACGATTTCAAACGTTCGGCTGTGGAAGCGCCATAGCATCCAGCAGCGCGCTTACGGAAATGGTCAAAGGCAAGACTGTCGACGAAGCGCTCGATATAACGAATCAGGATATAGCAGATTACCTTGGGGGGCTTCCCGTAGAGAAGATGCACTGTTCCGTAATGGGCAAAGACGCTTTTCATGCGGCAGTAGCCTGTTACAGAGGCGAACCGGCGCCTCAGGAACACGAAGAAGGCCAACTCGTATGTGAATGCTTCGGCGTTACCGACGAGCAGATCAGGAATGAAGTTCGAGACAATAACCTTACCACCATAGAGCAAGTGACAAACTATACGAAAGCCGGTGGCGGATGCGGTCTGTGCCATGACAAAATTGAAGCAATAATCCAGCAAGTCCGGGGAGAGCGAAAGCAGGCGGCAAAAGCGGAAAAAACTGCTCCCAGGATGACGAACCTGCAGAAAATTGCCAAGATCCAGGAAGTTATTGAAAAAGAAATCCGCCCCATGCTGCAGCAGGATGGGGGAGATGTGGAATTGATAGACCTCGATGGGAACAAGGTATTTGTGGCACTCAGAGGGTTGTGCAGATCCTGCCCCAGTTCAGCATTAACAAAAGGCGGGATTGAATCCAAACTGAAGGAATTGGTCCACCCGGATCTCTTCGTAGAGGAGGTCGCAGAATGAAACAAGCGGTCTACCTGGACAACAATGCCACGACAATGGTGGCTCCGGAGGTCTTTGAGGCTATAAAGCCTTTTTTCGTGGAGCGGTACGGGAATCCGTCCAGCATGCATTCCTTCGGAGGTAGTGTAGCACGAGAGATTAGAGCTGCTCGATCGGCTCTGGCAACGCTCCTCGGCGCGACTCCTCAAGAGATTGTGTTTACCTCCGGCGGAACGGAGTCCGATTCGACCGCAATTTTGAGCGCACTTGCCACCAATCCCGGACGGCGAGAAATAGTCACCACGCGGGTTGAACATCCCGCTGTCTTGAATCTGTGTAAACATCTTGCACGAGCCCAGGGATATACCGTCCGGTGGCTGTCTGTGGACAAGGACGGTCTGCTAGACATGAATGAAGTCCGTGAGAAGATCAGCGATAATACGGCAATAGTATCGGTCATGTGGGCCAATAACGAAACAGGGGTGCTGTTCCCTGTGAACGAAATTGGCGAGATAGCTCAAGAACATGGAGCGCTCATGCACACCGATGCTGTCCAGGCAGTTGGCAAAATTCCGATAAACCTCTCAGAACTGAATATCGATTTTCTGTCCCTGTCCGGTCACAAGCTTCATGCCCCAAAGGGTATAGGCGCTTTGTATATCAAGAAAGGCACCAGATTCTCGCCTTTTGTGGTTGGTGGGCACCAGGAGTCCGATCGCCGCGGAGGAACGGAAAACGTTCCTGGCATTATAGGCATTGGGGCTGCGGCTGCGCTGGCTGCCAAGAACTTCGAAGATGAAAACACCCGTGTAATGGCCATGAGAGATCGTCTTCAGCAGGGACTTCTGGAAAAGGTCCCATCATGTCGGATCAACGGCCATATTGAAGAAAGGCTTCCAAATACGCTTAATATCGGTTTTGAATACGTGGAAGGCGAAGCCATTCTCATGAGAATGGATGAGAAACGAATCTGTGCTTCTTCCGGTTCGGCCTGTACATCGGGATCGTTGGAGCCGTCCCATGTGCTGCGTGCAATGGGAGTGCCGTTCACGTCGGTTCACGGATCGATTCGCTTTTCACTGTCAAGGTACAATACCGACGAGGAAATCGACTTCGTCCTTACCGAATTGCCCCCGATTATAGAATTCCTGAGGTCGATTTCTCCATTCGGCCAGGAAGCGCTGAACGCAATCTGCACCGTTCACTAAAACCATTTTGCAGCAAAGAAGGAAAATCGGGGAGGATCTTCTTATACGAAGTTCCTCCCAGTGTTTACTTCTTGAATGCAGAACCGTATCCGTCTTGCTTGCTTACAGTGTTTCTCGAAAGTTTTGAAGTGATCCGACACTTATAAAGAAAAGTATTAGTAGCGCCCGGCGTCCCTGCCGGGCACAATCGAATGATTTATTAGCATTTTGTCCACCGGCACAGAGGCCGGTGGCTACCAATTCCGATGAATCGCTCTTCGCAATCCGCGATTACTTTTGAAAATCACAATAGACTATTTCTTTTCGCTCAAACGGAGTAGGTCACCCCTTAAACGATCGACAAAAGCGCCGTCTATCTTGAATATGGTGTTCTGTTCCGGGGAAGGCGATACAGAAACATTTGCGGTTTCAGGAGTCTTCAGATCACCGGTAACCGGCTGCGCTGCTGCGGCTTCGCCTTTGTTCTCGTCGGGCTTATTGTCGGGCGTGCCTTTGGGCTCTTCCCAGGCGGCTTTAAGCACGATGGGATCTTTTTCGTTCTTCCGGAAAAAAGACGCGACAAGCTGCGGTTTCTCCAGAAGAGCTGCCGCCGGATCTGTCGAGGGCACTGTGGACTTCCACTCAAGGTCTTTCAGAGCCCACAAGAGCCCGCTCACCACCCAGGAGTCCAGGTTTTCTTTCTTTTCCGGTTGCTCCAGAGACCATTTCTTGTCCTTTTGCACCAGCAGCCATGTCTTACCATCCACAAGAACTTCTATCTTCTCGACGTCCGATGGATTCAACGCTATCACTGAGCGATCCCTGAGATCTTTCGGATCGGTTTTCAGGTTCTTCAATGCTCGCTCTTCGATCACATAGACCATAGGCTGATCTTCCAATTTGGCGTACACGGAGGTTGACCCGGAAGCCTGAGACTCTTTCGGTCCTTCCTTGGTCTTGCCTATAATGAGGGTTTGCGACAATTTGGCTCCGGAGAGATGGATGGTCTCCTGAGGATTTGCAAATCCGTACGAGTCTCCATCCATGTTGGGTTCGTCGATAATGTCCTTTGCTTTCAGCGCAGTGATGCTGTTCAATCCTGATTCCATGACCGACAGTTTTGCTTTGAATTTCTCTGGCTTCGTCATATTCCACTTGTCGAGTGATTCTCGCTCGAGTTCAACCGGTTGCGCATCTTTGGTTATCACCACGCGTTCCACGTCGTTCGGAGCGATGGAAAAAATCGATTTTTCCCTCAAGTCGAAGACTTTCTTATTAAGGCTATTCTTAAGAGTATCGGCAACCAGCAGCAATTTAGGCTGACCATCCACTCGGGCGTAAAACGAGCTTTTGGAGGGATTACCGGCCCCGAAATCCATTTGCGCTTTCTTTTCAGGCGTTTCGAGTGTCAGGGTGAATTCCGGCTTCTCCAGACCGTATTCCTCCCATTTCACATCTTTTTCTAAAATTACTCTTTCGGCTTTGGCATCGAGCGCAGAATGCACGAGAGCACCGACTGCGAACTGATCTCCCGCTGTTTTAACTGGAGCCGAAAGCACCCAGGAATCTCCGGGTTTCTTCAGCTCGATTACCTGGTCCGGTGATTTGAGTTCAATGCGGACCAATTTGTCTTTATCGAGATGGATCAGCTTTGCCGCTTGATCTTCCTGTTGTTGTTTTTCCGCCTTATGCTTGATTTCCACGAAATACACGTAAGCAGCCAATGCGGCCAAAATTACAGCATATATCGCAAGATTCCGTAACTTCATCAGAATTCCTCATTCAGGGAGTTTCAGAGTAAAGTCTTGATCTTAAGACCCGAAAAGACCACTACGAATCATGTAATACCATTTTGCGTTTAAGATGCTTACTGCACTGACCTGGCTTCGCAGGTCAGTGGCACCCCCGTACCGAGACCGACACAGGTTTGGGGTGCCATGGACCTGCCCTGCAGGTCCGTGCTTTCGCCTCAGTAAGAACTATCTTGATTGCAGGTCCGTATAAGCAGCACAATTAAGCATAAGAGGAACACTGGTCCCCTCAGGCTGCCGGATCTCGGGTACAGCTTATGCCGGAACCGCTCTCTTCCGATAAACGAATACCACCACCCCGATTACAATCCAGATGAGCGGCACGAATAGCAACGGAATCGCAAATACCGCCCAGGACTCGCTCGATGTGAGCACTATGGGGGTTGCTTTGGTCGATTTCGGTCGTATCGCTATCAGGTTTTCATCTTCTGCCAACCATGAGACCGAATTCATGAAGAGATCCGGGTTACCCTGGAGCTTGAAAAACTTGTTGGCCGCCAACAGAGAACTGCCGAACACCACGATCCTCGACTTAACCGGTTTCTTTGCGGTTTCTTCTTCGGTCTTCTTGACCGGCGGCTCGTCCGTAAATTCTTTTTCCTTTTCTATGTCGTCGGTTTTGGTCTGATCCGATTTTCCTTGAGGCGGTGTGTACGTTGACACGGCCATAACGGATATGGGGCCTTTCTTCCCGATCTTCTCATCAAAATTTGCATTGCCGGACTTGAGCTGTTCTTCATTTATCGTCCAGGACACTTCGCTTGTGAGTGCCAGCTCCTGCACCTCTACACCTGGTTTGAAGTCGCGTGAGGCAACTACTGATCGCACTTCCGGGAAAAACGACGCAAGCGTAAAGTTCTTGGTGATCTGATGCTTTATATAGGTGGTTATGACCGGCATAAGATAATCGCCACCGAGGGCTCGGCTCATACGATCCACCACAATGTCTTCTTCAGTGACGAATCCATAGTTTTTCAAGAAATTAGCTAATTTTGGCGTCTTGAAGGGAGTAAGCAGAACCAGCAAATGACCACCGCGCTCAAGGTACTGACGGAGGGCCTGGAATTCCGAATCCATGGGATCGGTTTTCGGACCTGCAACGATTAGTGCTGCTGCATCCTCCGGCACGCCGGGAGCCTGGAGCAGAACCAGATCTTCAACTTTGTAGTTCTGTTTTTCCATTTGCGCTTTTGCCGCTTTGAATCCATCGACTTCATCGGATTCAGGAGAAAGCTCACCATGCCCTTTCAGGAGATAAATCTTTTTCGTCTCTGTCCTCAGGAGTCGGGAAATGGCGTTCGTAATGCTTTCCTCATTCATTGAGTTGACACGCTCGTCTTTGCCTTCGATCTTGAGCACCAGAGTAGGGTAGGCGTCTATGCTGTTTTGCAGAGCGAGAGTCCTGTCTCTGTCCGGATCATGAAAGCTGTAATGGAATTCGGAATACACATCCTTGTACTGATCCAGCAGATCCTTTGTTGCTTCTCTTGTCCCGGCATCTTTGGATTCGTAAAAGACCAAGACGTCCACCGGGATCTTCTTTTCCTTGAGCGTATCCATGAGCTGCTTGCTTTGGGGCGCAAGCGTATGTTTTCCCGTTTTGGTCAGATCCCAGCGTTTCGGATTCTGAATAGCGATATATTGTATGGCCGCGACAATTGCCAAAAAAACAAAAACGCCCGCAACGGTCCCGCCGCCCAGGAGTAGTTTACTTCGAGAGTTGATCGCCATACTCTATCCCCTCCACCTGTGTGTTTCCAAAGATCGCAAGGTCAGAAAAAGAAAGAACGCCGTGAAGAGAGCGAAGAAGGTCACATCCTGAAGCGAGATCAGTCCTTTATAGAATGAATCCAAATGCTCCAGGATCGACAATTGTTTCGTCAATGCGCCCCAGGGTTCGCCGAGAATTGTCGAAGTCCAACTGAGTATCCAGAAGAGCAGCGCCGACCCGAACGTCAGGGATGCGGAGATGATCTGGTTCTCCGTAAGCGAGGATACGAAAATTCCAAGGGCGATGAAAGCGGCCCCCATGAAGAAGAGACCTAAATATCCTGCAAACATGGACCCCGGATCCGGCTCGCCGATTCCGAACAGGAGGAGCATTGAAGGAAATGTCGCGGCAAGCATGATCAGCAACAAGAGAGTGCTGGCGAAATATTTCCCCAGAACAACTGCGGGATCGGAAATAGGGTAGGTGAGCAGCAATTCTATCGAACCGGACTTCTTCTCCTCCGAGAATACCCGCATGGTCAAGAGGGGAATCACGAAAAGCAATACAATACCCATATTCTGGAGCAAAGGCCGCACCACGACGTCGGTGAGATTGATGCGCTCCGCGATCATGGGATTATTCATGGCCTGGAGACTGACCAGGCTCATAAACGATATGTTGGCCCAGAAAAAGAAGCCGCAAATAACAAGAAAACAGGCAATCACCCAGTAAGCAACGGGTGATGTGAAATAGCCCGCCATTTCTTTCCGGAAAACCGCAACTAAACCGGTCATACAGCAGCCTCCTTGCGGTCGCCATCATCTGAAGACTCCTGGTCTTCCGCCTCCTCGGTAATGAGATCGATAAATACGTCCTCGAGGCTGACCTGAAGACTCTTCAGTTCCAGCAAGTCCCATCCGCTCTCGAAGACGGCTCTGGCCAGGTCTGGTCTGACATCCATCTCCGGAGCAGCCTCGATCAGCAGACTGGACTCACCATTGAGAGACGCTGAAGCAGAAACGGAGCGAACGCCGGGAACCTGCGAGAGTAAGGAAATGGCTTCCGATTCCCCAGCGCGGACAATTACTTGTGCCCGTGAATACTTGCCGTGAGTTCGCATGAGATTCGCCGGAGTGTCTTCGGCTACAATAGATCCTTTATTAATGATCACGACCCGGTCGCAAACCTGACTCACTTCCGGCAGAATGTGCGTGGAGAGAATCACCGTACGATTGTGCGAAAAGCTCTTGATGAGGTGCCGGATCTCTCGAATCTGCTTCGGGTCGAGTCCGATTGTCGGCTCATCGAGGATCAGTATCGGCGGATTACCCATCAGTGCCTGCGCTAATCCGACACGCTGTTTGTAACCTTTGGAAAGCGATCTGATCAGCTTGCCCATGACCTGTTCCAGGCCCACCGACTCTGCAACTCGACTGATTTCCTTCGATCTTTCCCCACTGGGAACATGCTTCGCCTGAGCAACAAACCGGAGATAATTCTTGACGCGCATCCATTCATAAAGCGGTACATTCTCCGGGAGATATCCGATTTTCTCACGAATTTTTAACGATTCGTCCCGGGTATCCATTCCGAGAATACGCGCCACTCCTCCGGAAGCAGGTGAAAAACAGGTGAGAATCCTCATAGTTGTGGTCTTGCCGGCACCATTCGGTCCCAGAAAACCTACAATTTCACCAGATTCTACGCGAAAGTTCACGTCCCTTATGGCTGCAAGCCGTCCATAATATTTCGTGAGGCCTTCCACTTCAATCATTGGCTATCCTCCTCAGCTTACTCTCAAGAGCTTTCTTTTACTCGGATGAGAGTATTTGTCAAGAGTTCGGATGATATGTTCCGCCTGGACCAAGCCTCATTCACTAATTTTTATTTCATTATTGGATCAACAAGTTATCTCTCGTACAAAGGAAATACGTTAACAATTGACCAGCATGTCCGAGCATGATATGGTGATTCTTGACGAAATTCTCAAACAAACGTGAGAGGGCGTGGATGATCTCACAGCATACCACAAGAGTTATTGCAGTTCTTTTTGCAGCGATCGCGCTTTCTCTCCCCGGTGTCACATGGGGAGACGAGCGTTTTGACCAGATACAGGCGGAAAATGCATTTTTCCACGGCAGTCATCTGCTTTCCAGAGACAGTATACCGGAATCGATAGAGTCGCTCGAAAAGGCTGTGCAACTGGACCCGGAGAACACAAAATATCGCGGTGTGTTGGCAGTTGCATACAATAATCTCGGGCTCAAGCTATACCGTGAGACAAATCTGAAAGACTCTCTTGCAGCGCTTTCCCGTGCGGTGGACCTGGCTCCGGAAGATAAAGACATGAAGGCGAACTTCGTGCAAATTGCGTTGCAGGCTGCATCGGCTCCACCGGGAAAAATCGAGATTGATGATAGTATAGAGGCGCTGAAGAAGGTTTCCCAATTGGAACCGGAAAATGCTTCAGCGAAAAAAATATTGGCCACTCTGGTGAACAACGCCGGTGTAGTTAAAGGGAAAACTGGCAGTCACCAGCAGGAAGTAGACCAGTTGGAGCGAGCCAGCTCACTGGATCCATCAAACCCGAAGATCAAGAAGAATCTGGCCATCGCATACTACAACCTTGCTTTGGAAAAGGGGCAAAAGGGTGCGCATCAGGAAGAGGTGGACTTGCTTAAGTCAGCCCTGAAGCTTTCTCCTAAAGACCCCCCAATTACTGAAAGTCTGGCGAGGGCCTTGTCCAATCTGGCCGTCTTTAAAGGCAAAGAGGGGGATGTTACAGCACAAATCTCTCTACTCAAAGAATCTTTGGATCTGCTGCCAAACGATGCGGTTACAAAATCGAATCTTGCAGCGGCGTACAATAATTATGCGGTATCCGAAAACTCCAGTCTGAAGCCGGCAGACCGCATTGCGCTTTTGGAATCGTCTTTGCGCCTCGATGCGGGTAATCAGTCTACGAAATCGAATTTATGTAACCTACTGGTAGAAAAAGCTGTTTCTGAAGCAAAACTCGGATTCTCCGGAAAGGCTTTGGAATTGCTGGAGAAAGCTATAAAGATAGATCCAAACGACAAGACGGTTCAGTCTAACTTGGGCGCTGTATATCATAATGAAGGCCTTAGATTGGGTGAAATGGGCAAGCATGATCAAGAAATACGTATGCTGCAGAAAGCCATGCATGTATTACCCTCAAGCGCTGAAATAAAAAACGATCTCGCGTTAGCGTACAATGATTACGCAGTGGTTTTAGGCAAGAAAGGCGATCATAAACAGGAAGCGGTGTTATTGACAAAAGCGGCCAAGCTCGTGCCAACGAACAAAGTAATTCAGGATAATCTTGCAAAAGCTAAACAAAAGACTTCCGCTGCAGATGACAAAAAAGAATCAGCTTCACAAAAAAAGAAGGAAAAACAAGGATAGCGGCGTTTCAGGGAAAAGTGTGATCGCAAGAGACATTGACTTTTCTCCCTTCAAATAATACAATTGGTTCGCAAATCCTCTCATACCACGGACGCTGGGTTTTTCATGATCGCCAAATTCACGCGTAAAGATTTTCTTGAGGCTCTTTTCGCCCATTACTATAAAGAACACAGGGGGTTCACCCTGGTAAAGAGCGTAAAGCGCGGCGATCCCAAGATGAGTACTCGCTATTTTCCAAATATAGAAATCCTCGCAAAAGAACATTACGGAGAAGAAAGAGACGTCTACTTCGGCATATGCCCAAGAGAACGGATGAAAGCCGAGAAGGAACACATCCATTATCTGGTTGCACTGTGGGCTGATCTAGACATAGGCCCAGAAGGGCATGAAGACAAAAGAATCTTCTATGAAGGACCGCAGCAAGCTGCGAAAGCCATTCGAAGTTTTCCGAGAGCGCCTTCCATTATTGTTGAATCGGGGAGAGGAGCACATCTCTACTGGCTGCTGAAGCAGGTTCTTGAGGTCACTGACATAGAGAAAATTGAAAAGGTGCTCCGTAATATAAGCGAACACCTCCAGTGCGATACGGATGTCAATCTGGATACAGTACTGAGGCTTCCGGAGACGGTCAACACCAAGGTCCCGGGGAAACCCGTCAATTGCGATGTCAAATTCATCAATCCCAATTTCCGATACACGATTCAGGATTTTGAGAATCTCGGGCAGAGGATAGTTGCCCCTCCGCAGCCCAAGCCTGCACCAAGAACGCCTCAGCAGGTATCCGCATCATCCTACGCGGAAGAAAGCCCCATGGAGCACAGAATCTCCGGGTCAACGGCAGGTGCATCGCTCGAAGATTCTCTCGTGCTGGACGAAACCATCATTGACGAACTTATCGACGACATCTCCATGGCAGCAACAGGAGTAGCCGACGGCCCTGAACCGCCGGGAGAGGAAGACGAATACGAGCCTGAAGTCGATTCGGATATCATATCTACCGAGCCGGAATCCGAGGTCGTCACCACCGTAGTTCCTCGAAAACCTGCGGCACCTCCTTTAGGCACGACGAGTAGTATCCTCGAAAAGCTTTCTTCGTCCAGAACAGATGTTGAGATTTTCCTCGTCGGATCCGATATGGTAATCAACGGCATTCTCATCTGGAATGAGAACGGACTCATTGGTATTGAATCAGGTAGCGATCATTATACTATCCCGCTTTCCAGTATTTCCTTTATACGAAGTAAGGCATAGCTTCCGTATCGACCATCAGTCTCCCTTCACACAACCCAAATCTGCGGTGAGGTACCATGCTAAATGTCATCTGGCTTTTTCTTTTGGTGGGCTCTGTGCTGGTAGCTCTTTTCACAGGAAACATCAGAGAAGTTGTGGCTTCGGTTCCTGAAAGTGCAGAACAGGCATTCAAACTTGCTCTCGGTTTCACGGGAATGATGGCACTCTGGCTTGGAATCATGCGGATAGCCGATGAAAGCGGATTAGTGCGCCTGTTTACTCGGGCAATAGCTCCTGTCCTACAGTATCTCTTTCCTGATGTGCCCCGGAATCACCCTGCCATGGGAAGCATGGCCGCCAATATGGTGGCTAACATGCTCGGACTCAATAATGCAGCCACGCCTCTCGGAATAAAGGCAATGCAGGATCTGGATTCACTGAATGAAAAGAAGGGGACCGCAACAGATGCCATGTGCATGTTTCTCGCGATAAATACCTCAAGTCTCCAGATAATTCCCGCCGGTGCCATTGCTTTACTGGCAGCAGGAGGGGCTTCGAATCCCACGGCTATCGTGTTCCCCGCAATCCTGGCAACGACAGTTTCCACAATTGTAGGGATTACCGCAGCCAAAGTGCTTGCGGGCCTGAGTCGCGACAGGAACGGTCAGGAGCGAGGTGCAACGGATGCATGATCTTCGGGATTTCGTGACTTTGGCATCGAATTTTGTGTTCCTGTTGTTCCTGGTAGGCATACCGGTATACGGGTTTTGCAAGGGTGTGAAAGTCTATGAAGTCTTCGTCACCGGAGCGCGGGAGGGCTTTGACGTTGCAGTTCGAATAATTCCCTATCTGGTTGCCATACTGGTCGTTGTGGGAATGTTCAGAGCATCCGGCGCAATCGATATCATCTCACGGGGACTCCCGGAATCTGTGATTTCTCTCGGACTCACACCGGACGTGATCAGCCTGTGTCTCATGAGACCCCTCTCCGGCGGTGCTTCCTTGGGAATGCTCGGAGAGATCGTTGCTCACAGGGGCGCTGACTCGTACGAAGCACAGCTTGCCGCTGTCATCACTGGATGCACTGAGACCACTTTGTATGTCGTGGCAGTATACTTCGGGGCAGTGTCGATCACTCGGACGCGTTACGCGGTACAGGCCGGACTGCTTGCGGATGCAGCAGGTATGTTGGCAGCGGTCGTAGTATGCTGGTTGTTCCTTCGGTGAATTGAAGTTGGGAGGAGTGGCGGAGAGAGAGGGATTCGAACCCTCGGTAAGGCTCTACACCCTACACTCGCTTAGCAGGCGAGCACCTTCGGCCTCTCGGTCATCTCTCCGCTGAGGTCGATCTCCCCAGAGTATTGACTCACGCTCCGAAAGTCAAGGCTCTTCCGCTGGTTCTCACACCGATTTGCAAATAACAGGCAAAACCGCTCATGGGCGCTAACTTGGTCTTTGTCGTTTGTTCCGGATCAATCCCGTGAAACGCGGGAACAATAGGCCGGCGATTCATCACCTGTGAAGGAAAACCATAATGATTATCGATCCCTGGAGGGACGGCTGATATACAAACTCCCGGCAATGAATTACCTGGCTATTTCCTCTCGTCCCGCAGGGACGAAGAGATTGGAAAAAAGTAGGCGCATATGGAAAACCGGGGGAACACCATTTTGCCGATACGTGAAACGACAGGCCCGGCAGGAACGCCGTCCAGCACCGTAAACTGCTAGTGAGCGGTCCCTGTGCCGCCCACTTTGGATTTATATGAAAGCCGGTTCGTAATTAAAAAGTTCCGGGATGTCCCGCCTTTGAGAGCGTTTCGGGATCAGCATTGAGACGCGTGGGTGTACTCCCCGAACACGTTTCGCAGGACATTGCAGATTTCCCCGAGGGTAGCCCGTTCTTTTACGGCTCTGAAAATGGGTGGCATAACGTTCTCCGTGGAACGTGCCGCTTGTTCCAGCTCGGACAACGCGGATGCAACCGCCGCGCTGTTGCGCTGTTGCCGAATCTGGTGTAGGCGCTCCATCTGCCTTTCCCGTACCGTAGGGTCGACCTTGAGGAGACCCGAAGGCCGGACGGTTTCAGTTTGGAAACGATTTACCCCCACAATAATGCGGTCCTCGGATTCTATCGCTTTCTGGAATTTATATGCAGATTCGTGGATTTCATCTTCGATAAATCCGCATTCAACTGCGCGAACCGCTCCACCCATCTCATCGATCTTTTGAATGTATTCCACCGAAAGTCGTTCTATTTCATCAGTCAGTGTTTCAATGTAGTAGGAACCCGCAAGCGGGTCCACACTGTCTGCAGCACCGGTTTCGAACCCAATGATCTGCTGGGTTCTTAAAGCAATCTGTACGGACTCCTGGCTTGGTAACGCGAAAGCTTCGTCTCTCGAATTGGTGTGCAAAGATTGCGTTCCCCCCAGCACAGCGGAAAGGGCCTGGTACGCAACCCGTACCACGTTGTTTTCAGGCTGCTGAGCAGTCAGGGTGCATCCGGCAGTCTGGGTGTGGAATCTGAGCATCATTGCCCGGGGATTCGTGGCATTGAAACGTTCTTTCATGATTCTTGCCCATAGACGTCGGGCTGCCCGAAACTTTGCGATTTCCTCAAGAAAATCCTGGTGCGCGTTGAAAAAGAAGCTCAATCGTTCGCCGAAGCTGTTCACGTCCAGGCCGGCATCTATGGCAGCTTGAACGTACGCGATTCCGTTTGCCAGGGTAAACGCGACTTCCTGGACTGCAGTGGAGCCTGCCTCACGGATGTGATAGCCGCTGATGCTGATGGTGTTCCACTGCGGAACGTGTTGATTACAGTATCCGAATATATCGGTGATGATGCGCATCGACGGTTTCGGAGGAAAAATGTAAGTACCTCTGGCCGGGTATTCTTTCAGAATATCGTTCTGTATCGTCCCGCGCAGCTTGGCTGGATCTGCGCCTTGTTCTTCGGCTGTTCCGATGTACATCGCGAGGAGAATAGCGGCAGGTGAATTGATCGTCATCGAGGTGCTTACCACGGCAAGGTCTATTCCGTCGAAAAGCCGTTTCATGTCTTCGATCGTATCGATCGCAACGCCGACTTTGCCCACTTCACCGGCTGAAATTTCCATGTCCGAATCGTAGCCGATCTGAGTCGGGAGATCGAAAGCGACAGACAACCCCGTCTGCCCCTGGGAAATCAGGTACTTGAATCGCTCGTTGGTCTCTTCAGCGCTTCCGAATCCGGCATATTGCCTCATGGTCCAGAAACGTCCGCGATACATATTGGGTTGAACCCCGCGGGTGAAAGGATAGCTTCCCGGCACCCCCAGGTTGGATTCCGGATCGAATCCATCCGCATCCCACGGCCAATAAGCGCGCTTTACAGGTAATTCCGAAACGGTACGAAATTCTTCTCGGCGTTCCGGGCGTTTCTTGAGAGTTTCGCCGAATTTTGTCTCCCAGTTTAGCACTTTTTCCTTAAATTCTTCGGACACCGTGCACCTCCAAAACGCTGAGAATCGAACCCTGTAAAGGGTTTTCTTGGATTTCCGTATTCGCTTTTATAAATTCAATCTACCTGACCCCGAAACAACCGTCACTGATTTATACCGAAGCCCCTGTGCCACTGCAACTCACTCGTTCCCGCTACAGGCAAAATCGTCTCATTACTTTCATCCGCTTCCGTCGGTCCTGATGCGGAGGAAACGTGACATGTACACCCATCCTCCCGGAGAAATCTTCTTGAGACATTAATGGTATGAGCTCACAAGATTGTCGGTATTTCCAAACGGTGACTGGCATAGGCGCTAACTAAGCGTGTTCTTGGTCGTTTGTTCCGGAGGAATCCCGCGTCCCGCGGGAACAATAGGCTGGCGATTCATCGCCCGATAAGGAAAAATCTAATGATTTTAGAGTCCCCGATGGACGGCTCATACACAAATTCCCGATGAATTACCGGGCCATTTTCTTTAGTCCCTGCGGGACAAAGAATTGCATGCGGAGTTCGCGTCTATGCCAGCAACCGTCGGAAAATCAGCGATTCGGGTAACTCACTCTTCCTTATTCTTGCTCTTCCCGAAGTTTTCGGTCGATCTTACACGAAATACCTTTTCCTTCGAGCCCGGTTTCAAAGCAACCCCCGCACGAAATGCATCGAGCAGGTTCGGTGTCTCCGTCCATCCATCGCCTGATGAGGTGAGGCTCACGAATGAAAGGCCTCGACAGAGCAACGTAATCCGCTTTTCGATCTTCTAGAATTTTGGTTACCGTACTCAGGGAGCGTATCCCCCCGACTGTAATTACAGGCACAGGGACGGATTGTTTTATGAACAGGGCAAAATCTGCCAAATACGCTTCATCTTCAGGAATCTTCCTCACCTTACGAATAGGCGCCAGATCCTTTGGAGACGCGGCGCTCCCCGCACTGACTTCAATTGCATCGATTCCGTCTTCAGCAAGGCGTCTTGCCACTTGAATGCTTTCTTCGGGCAGCAACCCGTTTTCCGCAAAGTCGTGGACACCCAGCTTGATCAGAACCGGAAACTCATTTCCAACGGCCCCCCGGACCGCCTCAAGAACTTCAGCCAGGAATCGATAACGGTTTTTTATGCTTCCGCCGTATGCGTCGGTTCGCTTATTCCATATCGCTGACAGGAATTGATTTATTTGATAGCCGTGGGCTCCGTGCAATTGGACGCCGTCGAACCCCGCCTTTTTGGCTCTAAGCGCTGCAGAGGCGTACGCTTCCAATAAGGTCACGATTTCCGACTTTCCCACTTCCCGCGGAATTTTGCCGGTAACCGGATCTGGAACGGCCGACGGCCCCCAGATTTCTTCACCATTCCGGAATGCTTTCGGATTTGCCCGGACGCCGGTATGGACTATTTGAGGAATTATTTTCCCGCCTTGAGCGTGCACGGCTTCGGCGATTCGGGTAAGTCCCTCGATCTGACTGTCGTCGTAATTACCGATCATGAAGGGAAGCTGCGAGCCGTTGGTCATGATGTACATGTACCCGCTTATGATCAGCCCGATTCGTCCTGCACCCAGCTCACGGTAAAATTGGACCGCTTTATCTGTAACGTATCCTTTTTCATCTCCCAAACCGGTCCATGTAGCGGATCGTACTGAACGGTTTGAAAGTTCGAGTGACTTTATCCACGTATTCTCAAAAAGAACCGACATATAAATTCACCGGAGGCATAGCAGAAATAGCTATGCAGAATAGGAAGAGAAAAAGATTCCTTGAGCGAGGCAGGGAGTTGTCCCCGTTCCGGGAGTATTGAGCAGTGAGTGTCCAGGCTCCGAATGAACGGAGCCTGAGCAAAGATTAGCCCAAGACAACCAGAACATCTCCAACTTGATAAGAGTCGCCAACTTTGGCCTTGATTTCCTTGACTGTGCCGCCTTCGGTCGCCACCACCGGCAACTCCATTTTCATTGCTTCAATGATGACCAGTTCGTCGTCTTCCGATACCGAATCGCCTACTGCAACTTTGAGATCGATTACTTTGCCGTTCATCGGCATGGTGATATCAGCCATACATACCTCCTGAGCATTTGAGTCCACTTTTTATGGCACACAAAACAAAAAAAAACCATCTGCACGGCCAATTCGCAATGGTCGCGCGTTAGTTTCTGTAACGATATGCCAATCGGAACCGAACCCGAGTGTGCTGCGTAAATACCGGTTTAACTCGAAATGATCCGAATCCGGATCAGTGAGATTCGCCGGTCGGCTGGCACAATTCCATCAGGATGCCGTGAGTTCCCTTGGGATGCATAAATGCAATACTCATCCCGTGAGCACCCTGACGCGGGGTCTCGTCAATGAGTTTCACACCCTTGGATTTCAGTTCTTCCACAGCAGCATGGATATCTTCAACCTCGAACGCGATATGATGTATGCCTTCGCCATTCTTGTCTAAATACTTCTTTATGGCGGAGGTCCCTGACGTGTCTTGCAACAGTTCGATAGAACTATCTCCCACGGGAAGAAACCCAATTTTCATTCCCTGGAAGTCCTCAGTATGGGTTATCTCCAGCGGGAGACCCTGGGTGAAAAACTTCACTGCGGAATCCAAGTCGTTCACCGCGATGCCAAGGTGTGCAATTCGCTTAATTTTCATAACGCGCCCTTGTTCAGCGTGAGTTGCGTCAGTCTGAAGATGAATTTCCGGACGATGAATCTCCGGAAGATGAATCGCTGGAAGAGGAACTCGTCGAAGGAGCGGGACAGCTTGATCCCTTCCGAGCGTAATCGGTAACGTACCAGCCGCTCCCTTTGAGCACAAATGAAGAATGCGAAATCAAACGACTGGCTTTACCTCCGCACTCGGAGCACGTATCAACGGCCGGATCGCAAATGCTTTGCCATTGTTCGAACTCCCTGCCGCATTTGTCGCATTTGTACTCGTAGATAGGCATTCAAGTCCTCCCTATGCTTTGGATATGTTGATTGTCTTTTCATCGATGTTTGATTCATATAATGCAATAATATAATCCGTATTGGTCACGCCGGCAAGTATTTCGGACGTGATTTTATGAACTGTTGCCTCTTCCCGGTGAGCGCGGTCCCGGGACGCAAAAAAATCGACGTCGAATCTTCTGAAACGAACAATATGAGTCAGTTCATGCGTCAGGATGAACAGTCCCAAGGTCCAGAGGTCGTGTTGACACGATCTCAAGAGAGCGAGAAGAATGTTCGGGTCCTGAAGAACTATCCCGTATTTTTCGATTCTTGGAACAGTCGGCTTGATTACCGGGGTTCGGTATCGGATTACATTTGCAAAAGCATCTGTCTCGTGCAACGAGCTATCCACTCCCCTGCGGGTAAAAATCCCGTAAGGATGCAGTTTCCATTCGTCCTCGGTCAGGCCGAAGTACCTCACTGTCAGTTTCTCGGCCAAGGAGGCCGCTTTACTGAGAGTCGTAAGATCGGACCTTGTGAAGAAACCCGCTGCTTTCATGTGCGCGATCTATTTGTTCTTGTGGCGTTGCCGTGCTCGCAGCTTTTTATGTTTATGCTTCCGCATTTTCTTCCGTCTTTTTTTGATTATGCTCCCCATTAACACCTCTCGAGCAGTTGTGAAGAGTACATTAGTAGCACGTGACGAGCGGGGTGTCAATAAGACAAATGGAAAAGTATCAAAACAGAACCTCGACTGTCTACATTCCTATGACTTCGTTCAGGTTCCCGAGTTCCCGAGAAGGCAGCGGTTTCGAAGATTAGGCAGGGGGAGGGGGAACCTGCATGTCCAGCGTGAGCGCGCCGATCCATGGACGGCTCGGACGGCTGAAAGGTCCAGCCATGCTTAAGAGGGTACATTCCTCTGGAATGTGAAAAGATTGTCCTCATGGATATGGGATTTGTTCTGTCAATGACGGGCGTCAGGAACGATAGATTGCTTCGAATTGTTCGCTTGGAGAGCAACGCTTTCCTTTGATCACGTATAATTAATCTGGTGTACATTAATGATGACGGACACTTGTCAAAAAGCGATCAAATAGTATATGATACAACCAGGGGCGACATATCGTGAAAAAGAAGAAAACTGTTTCGGCTTCTCTCGTGGTGCATGACATTCAAATCGGCATTTCCAATGCTGAATTGATGCAGAAATACCAATTATCCGAACGCGAGCTGAAAATAGTATTCGATAAGCTGTTTAATCTGGGAAGAATTTCTCGACAGGTGTTGGATGAAAGAAAAAGTGACGGAGTGGAAACTCCGATCCCGTTGACTCATGCGGAATTGCAGCAGGATGAGAAATCTGACCGTGAGCACCCGGTAAAGCCGGAGGCATCCGATCCGGTGGATGCATTGTACAGTGTCGAACCCACTGGTCACCAGGACAAATCGGACGAACAGGAAAACCTGGACCACGACATCGTGCAGTCTATTCAACATCCCGGTCACCGGGAATCGTCCGCCCGCAGGTTCTTGGGGCTCGCCAAGAAAGTGGCGGTGATAGCGATTGTGTTTTCCCTTGCAGGAGTAATGAGCGGATCGAATGCAAAGAACGATGGCGCAAATATTTCATCGGCCGGTTGGCTGAACGATCTGTATCAATCTCTTCGATCGCGCCCTTTCCTTTCAACAACACAGCCTCCGGAAATTGCGAAGCCGCCCGAAATGGATGAACCTCTGGACTATCCCGTACAGCGCGTCAGAAAGGATGCGACTGCCAAAGAGCTTGTCGGTACCATGATAAAGTTGGAAGTTTTCCTGGAGGATGCAAAACCGAGCGACTATTGCGCTACCATGGAATATTTCCTCAGGTCCTCATCTCCCAATATACGATTGGCCCTCAAGAACTTCCTCTATGAGGAGTATGGGTGCGCTATCCTTTTGGAGGATATGGAAACCATGCGGCACATATTGAATGATGTTGTGAAGCACAGGTTGGCCCTGCAAAAGTCCTCCCCTCGATTGACCTCTGTAACGGAAGAATCTCCGGACGAATCGGCTAAGTCGAACCTGCCAAGCCAGTCTGAAAAGTGGCTGCAGGGAGAGTCGTTTCTGGCCAGACTCAGATTGTTGAATAAAGATACTCCTACCTGCACGAATGCAATTAAGGGTCTTTTCCAATTCGTCAATGCCACAATAGATGAAGCTATCCAGGAACGCGGCAGATATGAGGCTCGATCCTTCAAGGACGCAGCTTCTCAGATGGAACGCTAGAATCCTGCCGGACCTCTCCTCTAAGTCGATTAATCGCACCGTATTTCATTAAGAAGTTTGAATCGAGAATTTCCGGTCACTTCTATAACGGTTCTCAAAAGTCTTCGCGTTTTGTCCCGACATTCAGCAAAAAGCGCAAGGTCGTGTCTTGGGTGCCACTGACCTGGTAGCGCCGGGTCAGTGCCGTTGCCCTTTGAAGCGCCCAACACTGACCTGAGCACGCTCAGGTCAGTGGCACCCGGTTTGAATTAAGAATTCCCTGTCACATCAATCCATAGCTCTTCAGTCTCGAGCAATTCTTCTTGGAACCGGCCGTGACACTGGCCTAATATCGCTGATCTTAAGCAAGAACACCTGTGAATCCTTTTGGTTGCGCCTGCATCTAGCTAGCATAGGTTACGATGCTGATAAAGGTGAATGCCTATGAGATATAGAGTGATTATGCGATTCATGGTGCTTGGAGTGGTACTCGGAATGTTTGCAGTTTCTTCAGGCGCTAATGCTAACGATCTCGGCAATGCCAGCGGTCTCGTGTTCACTCCGGGAAAAGGCTATTCCTGGCCTTCCATGGGGGGACCCGTCACACGATACGTGTATGATGCCGCGGGACGAAGCCACCTTGTCGAGGTGGACCCGTTTACCTTGGAAGTGAGGCGATCCCCTGTCGATCCCAATAGACTCGAAGGATATAGTGCAGATATTCTGGAACGATAACTTTCAGTTTCCCGGGGGGGAGACCGGTCGGAGCAACATGATTCTCCGGCCGGTTTTTCTTTTGAGCGCCGGTGTGTCTTTTATTCACTTCTACTATAACCCCGGGAACGGCCGGAAGTAGCCCTGTCAAACTCACGCCAGTACTGACGTTCGCAATTCTGTTTGCAGTCGAAACAGGCTCTGAATAATCCGTAATGACAGCCGCAGGTTGCATAACACGCATTGATGTCAAAATTAGATACGCCTGGAGTACCTGGTGTATCCTCTGCGAGTACTGTAGGGCTTCCAAGCGGTATCACGAGAAGTGATAAAGCGACGATAGGGATAAGTATATTCATGAGCATGATCCTTTCTAAAGCATTTGTTGAAAGAGTAATTATGGAGTTCAGGTATAGCAAGGAAGGACTATTCATTCATGCAATGGGATTGATCAATTTTTTGAAGACTCAATGACTTTCATTTGACAGGGATGCCAATGCTAGTATCCATTGCCGAAATTCCGAGAGACCCAGACGGCAGCATGTGTTTCCAAGCCCCTTCACAGAATCTGTAGCATTGGTCAAGCGTTCGTTTTTCGGAAAAAACGAATGCCTTGACCAGTGTAAAAAGTTTTTGGAAGGGTTTGGGGCCCCGCGATGACGCGGGGTTTCAAAAAGGTTCCCCAAATCTTACTCCTCTCCTATACAGCGTTATCGAACACCAGTTGATTCCCGTCCACTTTGGCGACAATGGTATCGCCGGGTTGGAATCGTCCTTTCAGGAGATCCAGCGACAACCTGTTCTCGATCAACCGCTGAATGGCACGTTTTAAGGGCCGAGCCCCATATGCAGGATCGAATCCCTCGGAAGACAGCAGCTCCCGTGCTCCATCGTCCAGCACCAGGTGGAGCTTGCTTTCTGCAAGCCGTTTGTTGAGGCGATTCATCTGGATGTCCACGATCTTCTTGATCTGGTCCTTCGAGAGCGCATGGAAGATGATAATGTCATCGAGCCGGTTGAGGAATTCCGGCTTAAAATGCGCCCTCAGAGCATCCATCACTCGCTGACGCATCCGCTCTTCGCTTACGCCCGCAAGCTCCCGGATTTCGCTGGAACCGATATTGGACGTCATGATGATGGTGGTGTTCTTAAAATCGACCGTTCGGCCTTTGCCATCGGTCAGTCGGCCGTCATCGAGAATCTGGAGCAACGCATTGAACACCTCGGGATGAGCTTTCTCAATTTCGTCGAACAACACGACGGAATAGGGCCGTCTCCTTACTGCTTCGGTGAGGTACCCGCCTTCCTCGTACCCGACATACCCGGGAGGCGCTCCTATGAGCCGAGCTACTGAGTGCCGCTCCATGTACTCGGACATATCCACCCGGACGATGGCCTGCTCGTCGTCAAAGAGGAATTCTGCGAGCGCTCTGGCCAGCTCGGTCTTGCCTACGCCAGTGGGACCGAGAAAAATGAACGATCCGATGGGCCGATTCGGGTCGTGCAAACCTGATCGTGCACGGCGCACCGCATCCGATACAGCTATAATGGCTTCAGGCTGGCCTACGACACGCTGAGAAAGCCGCTCCTCCATCTTGAGCAGCTTATCCAGTTCGCCTTCCAGCATCTTGGAGACTGGAATACCGGTCCACTTTGCCACGACCTCGGCGATATCTTCGGGACCGACCTCCTCTTTGAGCAGGCCTCCATCTTTTTGAAGATTTTCCAATTCCTCGTTTTTGGCCGCGATGTCCTTTTCCAACGAGATAATCATTCCGTACTTGAGCTCCGCAGCTTTCGACAGATTCCCTTCCCGCTCCGCTTTCACAGCATCGACCTTTGCTCGTTCCAGCCGTTCTTTCAGCTCACGAATTTCGGAGATGATTTTCTTTTCCTTCTGCCATCCTTCTTTTAGAGCACTGGAATCCGCTGTAAGTCGCTCTATCTCGGACTTGACCTTCTGAAGCCTTTCCTTGCTGGCCGGATCCGATTCTTTCGTAAGGGCCTGTTCTTCGATTTGGAGCTGAATGATCTTTCTCTCGATCGTGTCGATCTCGGTCGGCATGGAATCGATTTCGATTCTAAGCCGGGAAGAAGCCTCGTCAATCAGGTCCACAGCCTTGTCCGGGAGAAACCGATCCGTAATGTACCGGTGGGAGAGAGTGGCTGCGGCAATAATCGCAGCGTCCTGAATCCTCACACCATGATGGATTTCATAGCGTTCCTTGAGGCCGCGCAATATGGAAATGGTGTCCTCGACCGAGGGCTCGGCAACGTAAATAGGCTGAAATCTGCGCTCAAGAGCCTTATCTTTCTCTATGTACTTCCGATATTCTTCGACTGTGGTAGCACCGACTGCCCGAAGCTCTCCCCGTGCGAGAGGCGGCTTCAACATGTTGGAAGCGTCCACTGCACCTTCTGCCGCTCCAGCTCCCACCAGTGTGTGCATTTCGTCGATGAACAGGATTATGTCCCCGGATGCGCTGGTGATCTCTTTCAAAACGGCCTTCAGCCTGTCTTCAAATTCGCCCCGGTATTTGGCTCCAGCAATCAACTGACCGAGATCGAGTGCAAGGACCCGTTTTCCCTTGAGGCTTTCCGGAATATCACCGGAGATGATGCGTGAAGCGAGCCCTTCAACTATGGCAGTTTTGCCGACTCCCGGATCGCCGATCAACACCGGATTATTCTTGGTCCTGCGGGAGAGCACCTGAATAATGCGTCTGATCTCTTCATCACGGCCTATTACCGGATCGAGCTTTCCTTTGCGGGCAAGCTCGGTCAAATCTTTCGTAAATCGCTTCAGCGCTTGATATTTTTCTTCGGGGGATTGATCGGTGACCCTCTGTGTTCCTCGAATATCGGTCAGGACGACATATATTTTATCTTTCGTCACCCCGCGGGATGTCAATATCTTGCTTGCTTGTGTTCCGGAAGACTCGGCAATCGCGATCAACATGTGTTCCACGGAAAGATACTCGTCCTTGAGTTGTTCCATTTCTCTGAATGCTTTCTCAAGGACCTCCCGAAGCTGGTTCGAGAAATAGCGATCCGCAGTCATGGTCCCGCTCTGGGTCGGCAGCCGTTCCACAGCCTTCAGGGTTTCGTTTCGAATCCTGTCCAGATCGGCTCCGAGCTTCTTCATTATTTCGACTGGTAACCCTTCCTCATCGGATAAAAGAGCGAGCAACAGGTGTTCGACTTCCACCTGCGGATTGCCTCTGTTCGCTGCGGTATTTTGTGCCAGCTCCAGGGCTTCCTGGGATTTGAGCGTGAATTTGTCTGCTCGCATGGTATTCTCCTTACATTTGAAATACTTCAGCTCTTCAGATCGATGATGATTGCAGTCCTTACTGAGCGTCCTTTGTTAACCCGAATACTAGTGAATGGGGCTGACCCAGAAGAGAAAGGCGTTTTTCAGGTCACTCTGCGGGCTGGTATCTCGAATCGATCAATATGCATAATGCCTGTTTACGCAATGGCTCCCCGCAATCACCATACCTGAAACAGACGGAGAGATATCATTCCTCCGTATGTTCCCGGTGATAAACAAATGTGTATTGATGCGAGTTCGTCAAGTGCGCTTTACGAGTCTTGAAACACGATTTACAGAATCGGCGCGAATGAAACAGAACATTTCACGCCTGTCCCCTGCGCGTCCGAAATTTTGACTACTTAAGACCGTAACTGTTGAAAATCGATAAAACAACGGCTATTCTAAACAGGTTCTTAACTCTGAGTCCCGCATTTGTTTGCTGAGAAAGTCACGTGCACGTGCCTGCGAAGGTTGGCGTAACGTACCGCATCCAGGGAGCCGGCGTCTCACGTTGATGTGTTCGACCGTCTGTTGTTCTTGTGGGTGTCAGAAACCGTTCATAAGGAGCACTTCACATGGAAATCCTGAACTGGAAAAAAATAGAGAAAATACAATTGAATCCCAGCATCACCCGACAAATGTTCTGGGGTGAAAAGTTGATGGTTACACACTTTTCTCTCGATCCGGGAACTGCGCTTCCCACACACGAACACGAATCCGAACAGATAACCATGGTTCAGGAGGGCTCGGTTACCCTGATTTTCCCTGACGAAGAAGTCACGTTACATGCAGGTGACATGCTGGTCATTCCCGGGTTCAAGCCTCATGGTGTGGTAGTGGGGCCTGAGGGATGCAGGGTTATCGATCTGTTTTCGCCAATCCGCAAGGATTTCATTGAAGGCGCTGCCACCTATTTTGTACAGCCCGAGCATGACGACAAAGAGCCGTACAGGAAACTGTATGGATTTTTGAGAGGTGCAGGAATACAGGCAACTCTCGAGCAAATGTTCGATGTACCGTTGGATATCCTTGCTCGTTACGCGTACGATCGTGAATGTATCACCATGGGACAACTTCGGCAGATACTCGGCCTGGACAAGGCTCAAGCAAAGGACCTGCTTCGCCAGTGGAAACATGGAGACGATCACAGTGAATCAAGTTATAAGCGGAAACTGGAAAGACTGGTGATTGTCCCTGAGGGGCTGCCGCTGTCCACAAAAAGTGAGAAAGAAAAGTAATCCAACTCCTGATACAATTATTTTGCTGAAGAATCGTAGGAAAATATGATGGAGAACGGAAAAGTCGCAAAAATCAAATCGGCTGTGCGAAGTAATTTCGATAAGAGTCCGTCTTTTTACGAATCCTTCGAGCAGAAGCACGGTTTCTTCAGATCGCTCAACCGCACACTCGTAAGCTGTATGAGCCTATCAGCGTCTGCCGATGTACTTGACGTCGGATGCGGAACCGGCGTCAGTTGTCGGCAAATCGTCGATTTTTTGCCCCACGGACGAGTGTGGGGCCTGGATAATTCAGCGGCAATGCTGGAAACAGCCAGAGAACTTTCCCCAGGGAATTCCAGAATTACTTATGTAGAGGGGGATGCGGGAAGACTCGACGAATATTTCGATTTCAGTTTTGATGCAGTTATTTACAGCGCTTCTATTTTTCTGATTCCGGATTACGAACAAAGTCTCAAATGTGCGGCAAAGCTTCTCAAACCTGGAGGAAGTCTCGGGCTCACGTTCATGGACGGTGTATACGATCCGCAGCAGCGCAATCTTTTCGAACTTGCAGAGGAAAGGGCAAAACAGGGTGTGAGTCTCCGCAAGCCTGTGGATCAGGGCAAGTTCGAGCAGTTTTTTTCCGGAATGTTTCCGGCGTACCGATTCTGGAATGAGGATTTTCAATTATCCGAGGCGGTTCTGAAGGAATTTTTTTCCGTACCCGCAATGTCGGCAGGCTTGTTTCCCGGAAAAAACTATCCCGAGCGGGTAAGAAGTGTCGCAAATCTGTTCGAACACATGCCCCGTTGCCGGTTCGTCTTCCGGTGGCGTCTCATGGTTGGTGAATTGACAGGAAATTAGTGTGTTATCTTGGGCGCCTCAAAAGGATAGTAAGCGAAATTAGGATTCAGAAAATGCTGTTGCACGGCATAGTTCGGCGCATGCTTCTTCTTATCCGGGCGAAGCTCCAGAGTCCTGTACAGAAATGAAATGAGACGTTCGAAACTCTCCTGGATGATGGGTCTCATGTACCTGTTTTCTGTACGTAAGTCGTAAAACACATTAAACATATGCTTCTGGCCGGGGTATATGTATGCCTCGTAGTATTTGGCATTCGTGTGCAACTCCGCTGCCAGTTTCTTCGCGTATTTCACGTCATACACGTCGTCATCTTCGCCGTGAAAAATCAGCACGGGCGGTAACTTGAGCACGTCGTACGGCATAACCCACGGAGATCCGCCATAATTCCACACGATGGCTTTGATGCGGGGATCCCTGCAAGCGTACGTGAGCGCTGCATTTGCTGGCTGGGAAAAACCTGAAATCACGATTCTGGTCGGGTCTGTAAAAGGCGAATAGCACAGATAATCCACTGCCGCTTTGATTGAATTCAGATACCATTCGCTACTGACAGCTAACCGTGCGGCAACAACGCCCTGATTTATGCTTCCCTTGATATATCCTGCGCCGCGATCCCATGAATACGGATCGGGAACCAGTTTTTCAGGGTAATTCGACGGGTCCATGAGAATAACGGCAAAATTGCGTTCGGCAAGATGCCGGCAATGATCGTGGTACTGAAGAATATGCTGCGATCCCACACCCACACCACAGATGATTCCGGGAATGCGCCCTTTCACTCCGTGACTGGGGAGGAAGAGAAAAGCCGGAAGAACCTTTCCGTCCTTCAGGGGAATGCCGATCCTGAATGTTTGACCAAGCCCGATTGTCGGCCACAAAATGGCTGCAATCACCACGACAAAAAGGACAGACAGACATCTGGCGGGAACTCGCAAAATCCATACTCCTCAATAAAAAAGAAAATGATCGAAAAATCTATCACCCACTGCAGGGGAAGTCAACCAATTTCATAGGGTTTGAGGTAACTGTTGAATTAATTTGGGAGAATACAGTGCTTTGACTCGCTTACGAGATCGTCAGACTTGGTTGGAACTATACGAAAGAGGAAGTCTTCCGGACTCTCGACAGGCTTCGCTTCTGACTGACATCCAAGTTTTCGCGGAATGTGATGATTGTCATTGCGAGGAGCGGAGCGACGAAGCAATCTCCAGACGATCACAATTGACAGTCCTCGGTGGCCGCGCTTCTCTGATATGCCTCGCAAAGCATGGTCTTCCTTGTGGATTTGCGGTCACCATTTGACTTACAGCCAAACGTCGGGAGATTGCCACGGGCTTCGCCCTCGCAATGACAGCCATCAAGTCTTGTTCGCTGACCTACGATCGTCAGCCCGGTCGAGGACCGATATAATAAGGAAGTTTTCCGAATGTTTCGTCACTTCTCCCCCTCAACGGAATCTGATGTCATTGAACAAACAAACGATTGTCATTGCGAGGAGCGGAGCGACGTGGCAATCTCCTAACCAGAACGAAGAGATAGCTCGGCTGCAAGGCTCAAGTGGGACTACCTGTTAGAGCTCCTCATACAAATCCAGCCAGTCAGGATTCATGTCTTCTATGAGGTCAATCTTTTTCTGCCGGGAACCTGCCTTAATTTGTTTCTCTCGTGCAATTGCCGCCCGGACGTCATCAGTGAATTCGTAGAAGACTAGTTTTTCGATGTTGTACAGTTTCGTGAATCCTTTTGATAGCTTCTCACGGTGTTGGTGGACGCGCTTTTTCAGGTCACGCGTTATTCCTGTATACAAAACAGTGTTGTATCGGTTAGTTAAGATGTAGATGCAATATTGTCTTTGCATGACGCATTAGAATGAATGTGTTGAAATCATCGATTCGTAGCCATGGCTCAGGAGATTGCCACGGACTCCGCCCTCTGTTTCGTCGCTCGGCCTCTGAAGAACACTGTCATATTATCTATTCGCTCGGGCTTTGAGAACCGCTGCCCGGAAATCGGCGAACGAGGTGCGCATAAAAGAATTGAAGAATCGCTCGTAACCGATTGTCCCGGAATGAGGCGGGATAGTATGATCGCGATCCTTTGGGATACGTCTGTACGGCTCACCCGTAGTAAAGAGAAAGTGCTTTGGTGTAGCCAGTCTTGCCGGGACCATGTACATCCATTGGCTGGTATACGCTACCATCATCATGCGATGCTTTCGGTCCGCGGCATCCTTATCCAGTTTGTTGTGGAGCACAGGAATAGTGCTGTCAGGAAACGCATTGATTCGCCATCCGAAGGTATAGAAGAAACCGGAACTGTTATATAAAGGATATTCAAATAACTCCGGTTTCAAGCCTGCGCGAGCTGCACCTTCGACTGCAAGAAAATTCACCGCATCGTGATCAGGATGTCCCCCTTCAAAAGCAATCGAAACAACGGCATCCGGTTTGAGTGTTCGCATCAGTTCAGTCATAGCCGCGGTTGCCTCAGACAGCTTCGCAACCAGCGAAAGATCCGAAAAATGCAAGAAGTGCACGTGGGATTGGTCCAGGCCAAGGATATCCATGGCATGGTGGACCTCTGCTTCTCTTTTCTTGCCCTGACCGAAGTAATCTCCTGAAGTGGCCCATACACAATGGACATTTGCTCCTTTGCGCACGAGCATTCTCATTGTTCCTGCGATTCCCACGTCATCATCCGGATGTGCAAATGCGAATAGATATGTCTTTGACGCATTCAACTCCATAGGAGTATCCATGTTGCTCATTGCGACTCCTGTCCCATGGGCACTTGTGTACAAAAGAATAGTAAAAAGAAGAATTCGTATCAATGTATCAGGTGCACTCTGCCGTTCTCGGGAGTTGCCGTCGGCTGGAGGTGTGAGTAGATATCATTAAGGAATGCCTCTTTGCAGGAGAGACACAAAATGAATACATCGTCTTCGTAAACCTGACCTTTCAATTCCTCATCCGACGATGTCTCAACTTCGGCCATGATCTGTTCCAATTCCTGTTCCGGACTGACGGGTTCACGCTCGGGCAGGGCTCCATCGAATATGGAGCGGATACGTACCGCAACGTGATACTTTGTACATCCTTCCGGCAACAGACAGCCGCATCGGTGGCATTGCATACCGCTCATTCGTTGACAGAGCCTCCACGTAAGATTATAAGAAAAAGAGCTTCATCACGCCACAAAAAACCACAGGAGATCCCATGCACTTCCCTGAATACCGAGCCAGACGGCTCAGACGTACGGAAACTTTGCGCAGTATGGTGCGGGAAGTTCACCTTAATGTACAGGATTTCATTCTGCCCTATTTCGTGCATCACGGGAAAGGGATCAAGACTCCGCTTTCCAGCATGCCCGGCCATTTTCAACTTTCTGCGGAGTTGCTCGTAAAGGAATTACGTGAACCGGTGGATCGGGGCATTCCTGCAGTGCTGCTGTTCGGAATTCCTGAGAAAAAGGATTCTGCAGCTTCCGGTGCGTACGCAAAAAACGGTGTCGTGCAACAGGCAGTCCAGAGGATAAAAGATGCGTACCCCGACCTCGCGGTGATCACGGATGTGTGCCTGTGCGAGTACACGGATCACGGACATTGTGGCGTAATCCGCAACAATGACGTGGACAACGACCCCACGCTGGACCTTCTCGCTAAAACAGCTTTGTCACATGCCTATGCCGGAGCGGACATTGTCGCTCCCAGTGACATGATGGACGGGAGAGTTGCCGCAATCAGAGAGGCACTGGACGAAAGCGGATTCGAGTGGCTCCCCATCATGGCGTATTCGGCAAAATATGCGTCCGGATTCTACGGACCCTTCAGAGACGCAGCCCAATCCGCCCCCCAGTTCGGTGACCGCCGCTCGTATCAAATGGATCCGGCCAACACGGACGAGGCGCTTCGGGAAGTGTCTATGGATGTTGAAGAAGGCGCCGATCTGATCATGGTGAAACCCGCGCTTCCGTACCTGGACGTTATCTGGCGGGTTCGTAACGCCTTCGATCTGCCGCTCGCCGCCTACAATGTGAGTGGCGAATTTGCCATGATAAAAGCTGCCGCCCAAAACGGCTGGATCGATGGAGATCGCTGCATGATGGAAGCGCTCACGTCCATCAGAAGGGCCGGAGCGGATCTCATAATTTCGTACCATGCTCTTGAAGCTGCCCGCATCCTGCAGGACGGCATAAAAGGTTCGAGGAAGAAGTGAATCGTTTTGAATTGAGACTGGTAGCCTGGGAGATGACCCGGGCGTGCAATCTCGCGTGCGTACATTGCCGAGCGGGCGCATGCGCCGACGCTGATCCCGAACAACTGAGTTATGACGAGAGTCGCTCCCTTATCGATGGAATCGCCGAGGTGGGCAAGCCGATCCTCATCATGACCGGTGGCGAGCCTTTGCTCCGCCCGGATTTTTTCGATCTGGCACGGTACGCAGTTAAAGCCGGATTGCGAGCGGTACTTGCCACCAATGGCGTGCTGGTCACTCCGGAAGTGGCACGGGACATCGCTGCTGTCGGCATCCCGAGAGTCAGCATTAGCATTGACGGTCCAACCGCGGAATCTCACGATGCATTCAGGAAAGTTCCCGGGGCATTCGAGGCCTCCCTCAACGGAATAGCGAACCTGAGATCCGCTGGAGTCGGGGTGCAGATCAACACGACCATAACGCGGCGCAATCGCGACCGGCTTGCCGATATCATGAAAATGGCGGAGTCCATCGGCGCGGAGGCCTTCCACGTGTTTCTTCTTGTTCCTACTGGCAGAGCAAAAGACATGGCCGGTGAGGAAATGGGCCCGGATGAGTATGAGGAAACGCTCGTGGAATTCTATAACCTGAGCAGATCCTCGCGGCTTGAAACCAAAGCGACCTGTGCACCTCAGTACTATCGTATCCTGAGGCAGCAGGCAAAGGCCGAAGGGATTGAAGTCTCAGACCAGACCTTCGGATTGAACGCACGTACCCGCGGATGCCTCGGCGGGCTCTCATTCGTCTTTGTGTCTCACATAGGTGAGCTGCAGCCCTGCGGTTATTTTGATGTACAAGCGGGAAGTATCAGGGAATCGAGCTTTGCAGCCCTGTGGGAGAATGCCGAGATTTTTAATAATCTTCGCAAATTTAGCCTTCTCGAAGGCAAATGCGGCAAATGCGATTATGTGCGATTCTGTGGCGGCTGCCGGGCAAGAGCATACGAGCATACCGGACGGTACATGTCTGAAGAACCGTATTGTGCGCATGTCCCGCCTTCACTCAGGGGCCACGAGGGATAAGAAATATTCGGCTATCGGTGACAGAACCGAGCAACGTGCATATATAGTATGTAGCTACAAGCATGTGTTTCTTGTTGGAGGAACAGGATGGTTATCGAGCAGATTCAGATCAGTGGATTCGAGGTCTTCTGTTACGTACTGGGAGATGCTGAAACCGGCGAAGGGATCGTTGTCGATCCCGGCGGACGGGCAGACATGATCCTGGAGCGGGCAAAAGCTCGCGGAATCACCAAAATAAAACTTATCGTCAATACCCACAGCCATGTGGATCATGTTACCGGAAATAAAGAGATGCAGGACGCAACGGGGGCTCCCATTGCGATCCACGAATCGGAAGCCAATGCCCTGGCCAATCCGAACCAGGCCATGCTGGTCATGTTCAATGCAAAAGCGTCGCCCAAGCCTACGGTGCTTCTGAAGGACGGCGATGCTATTACATTCGGAAACGAATCGGTAAAGGTCATTCATACTCCCGGTCACACGGTAGGCGGGATTTGCCTGTACTGGCCCGGCTATGTGATTACCGGCGATACCCTGTTCGTGAGCGGGGTAGGGCGGACCGATCTTCCCGGCGGCTCTTTTGAAGTGCTCCAGGATTCGATCCGAAGCATACTGTTCAAGCTCCCCGAGGATACGATCGTTCTTCCCGGACACCATTATGGTGCTACGCCGACTTCCACCATTGCACGGGAAAAACGTGAGAATATGTTCATCTAATCCACTGGACCACTTTATGGCGTGATTGTGGATTGCAGTTTGTCGAAGAATTCCTCGGCAGATTCAAGCGGAAAGCTCACATAGGCACTGACCTGGAAGCCAGGTCAGTGGCACCCCAAACACCTCACAGGCGATAACCTTCTGCATTCCTTTACCTTCCTTCCTTCCTTCGTAACACCCCAGGCGATTTACCTGACCCCGAGAGAGCCCCCCTGAAGAGAAGTGACGTCTGCCCGACGCGTAGAACCGCCATTTTGACCATGACAGGTCATGTATCTGAAACCAGAGGAGTTCATTTATACCGATTGCGAAAAATTCTGACGTTTATCCCGTGCTCCAATACGAGACACTATTGGGGGCCGTCGTCCCGAGACTGTCTCAAAAATCGAAATTTATCTCAGACCGTGGCACGTATTTCTCAAGATCTTCCCGGCCTGACTGTAGGGGCGGACCTGTGAGGCTGTCTCAAAAGTGTTATTCGGACGCGAAGCACACGGGGCTGCGGGCCGGTCATCGGGGTGTTTTCTGGAGACTGCTCGGCCTGAGCACCCGCATTGCGCCACATTGTACCCCCTCCGCCTCCATGTTTGACGCCAGACCGGCTTTTGTTGCCGTACTCCTTAAACTGCCGCCAGATGTAGCCTGGCATCCAGCCAGTAGTTGTAGAGTTTTTTCAAATTTATGGTCGTGCAGAGCAACGACCATTGAGTCTTCACGTTCTCCAGCCCCCGAACGGTCCACCTGCGGAAGACCAGGTTCTCCTTGATCCACCCAAATACCGGCTCTATAATTGTTTTTCGGGCCCTGAGGAGCTTCTTGTTGGCGGGATCTTGTCTCTTTTCCCGCTGTCGCACCACTGCACGGTGGTACGGTGAGATCTCTATGGTTCGACCACGCTTGTTCGAGGAGCAGTGGGATCGATACGAACATTGCCGATAATCTCGACAATGATAAATCCGCAGTTCATACTCATCCCCTTTGCTCCGTTTGGTCCTCTGATAAGGCAGGATATTACCATGAGGACAAATACACTGGTCATTCTCTTCATCATAGATGAACCGCGAACTATGGTACGGTTTTCCCTCCGATCCCTCGCCTGATCCAGGATTGGTCAGGATCGAATACTCCTCGTTCTCCGCAGAATCGATCTGCGCAGCCGACGCATATCCACCATCGGCAAGAGACTCTTGCGCCGTCTGCCCCAGGGTATCCTTCACCTGAGCAAGCATCGGTACCAACTGCGCTGTATCGTTCTCATCATTGACCACATCCGCTGCAACCACCATGCCCGTCTTCTGATCAGCCACAGCTTGAGCGTTGTAGGACAATTCGGTGCACCGACCTGCTTTGATGAGCCGGGCATCGGTTTCCTCAGGATGCAGATGTTCGGTGTCTTCTTGCTCGAACTTTCGCAGGGCTTCCTGGATTACCCTCTTGCGTTCTTCCTGATCCTGCAGCGACTCCGGAAGCCGATATTCCCCGATTTCTTTGCGTTGCGCACGCTCTACCTGAGCCATGGTCTCTGAGATCGATTCCTCCAGCTTCTCAAGCACCTTCTCGAGATCTTTTTTGTGCCACATCGTGCGTCGGGACGAACAGGCCATAATTTTGGTACCATCAACCGCATGGACTACCAAACCAAGCAAATCCGCATCAACCGCTATCCGAACCGATTGCTTGAACACCTTCCTCAGGGCATTCTTATTGTCCAACCAAAAACGCCAGAGCGTATTATGATCCGGCGTCTTCCTGCCCGTTAACCAGATCAATCCCATGTGCTCCATACAGCCCCGTTCAAGCTGACGAGTACTCCGAATCCTGTTGAGATACCCGTATAACCACACTTTCAGAAGAAGATCCGCACCGTAATTTGGACGTCCCATCTGGGATTCTCGAACTCGGAACCCCAGCGCCGCCAAATCCAAAGAATCCACAAAATCCCGCACAAAACGCGCCGGGTGTCCTGGCCCTATCCAATCATCCACTGCAGGAGGAAACATCAACAGCTGATCAT
>JBGSLQ010000045.1:0-15398 GCA_041740635.1 Desulfomonilaceae bacterium
TGGCACGTATTTCTCAAGATCTTCCCGGCCTGACTGTAGGGGCGGACCTGCGAGTCCGCCCAAATGAGGGCAGACGCATGGGTCTGCCCCTACTCGGATGTGTCGTGGCACGATTCTGAGCGTCAAAACAGTTTTGAGACACTTTCGTCAACTCGTGGACGGCGGCACGCTCCAAAGCATAGTTGAGCGACCCTGAAAGGGTCGACCAACAGGCAATAATGCTGAAATAGCGTTGCGCTTCAGAGTCTTTGAGACAAAGGATTTCCCGTATCGCTCCCGTGGGTTTGCACCCACGGCTACTGTTGGGTAGCCCCTATGAGGCTGTAAAAACCTCTTCCACACGTAACTGAGTGGATACTGGATCGGCTACTCTATAAATTACGCATTTGGCGCCTCTCTTGTTCTCTTTAAATTTCCGCAGAAGATGATTATTTTAATGAGCATCCACATTCCATGAAAGAGAGAAGAATCGGAAAGACACTTAGAGTCTCCCGCATTGCGACAGATCGGGATATGGGGCGGATTGCATTATTTGTGGGTGTGATAAGAGAGAATCGACACTTGATCGAGAACCTTCGTTGAGGTATGTTCCCAGTAATAATAAGGTAATTTTGTTTACCAGAAATTAGTCCACGCTGATGCTTGCCTCAGAAGAATTTTTTCAGGGGAAGAAAGGCTAAGTAGCGGCAGCTAGAGCGAATCTGGTCATATAAAGGTTGGCCGTCTCAATGGGAACGTCAGGCAGGGGAGAGTAATGAAAACCCGAAAAAAAGAACACGAGATAATCCCAAAGGAACCACTCGCCCTGCGCCGATTGCCTGAGAAAAATGAAAAGATGAAAAGGAATCGAGGGCAAGCAAAATTGTCCAGTGCAAAAAGCGAAAGGGTCTTACGTGCTCTCATAATGGATCTCTCCGATCCATCGGCATTGTATGACAAACACGGACGGGTCCTGTTTCACAATTCTGCTTTTACGGCAGTTTTCGGTTGGTCCGCTGAAGAAGTAGTCGGAAGGATAATCGAGGATGTTCCTGAAGGTTTTGCTTCCCAGGCCGATGAAATCATCGAAACTCTGATGAGAGGCGGCCCGGTTCCGACAATCGAAACCAAACGGATTACTCGAGAAGGAAAGATACTGGATGTTCAGCTCAGTCCCGTACTGTTCAGAGACGATGAAGGAATGCCTGCCGGATACATGATCACATTCCGTGATATTACCGCCAACAAGACTATTGAAGCAGCGCTCAAGGCGGATGAAGAAAAATATCGTATCCTTTTTGAACAAAGTGCCCACATGACCTTTCTTGTGGACCCGCATTCCGGAAAAATTGTGGACTGTAATGATAAGGCTTTGACGTTTTTGAGTTGTAGTCGGGAAGACCTGCCAAAGCACGGTATTCCTGAAATTCAGGCGATCTTTGCCACAGAGGAGATTCTTCAGGACTTCGTTGAAACGGTAGGTCAGCATCATGGAGCTTTTAAGACCAAGCTGCAGATGAAAACCGGCGAGGTCAGGGATTTTGTGCTGGGCCTGGAATCTGTAATCACGCATTACGACAAATTGGTTCAAATTACGGCTCGAGACGTTACAGATCGGGAGAAAGCCGAACAGGTTCTCCTGGAGAGCGAGATGCGCTTCCGCTCTCTTGTTGAAGACATACCCAATATTGCCGTTCAAGGTTATAATGCACACAGAGAGGTGATTTTTTGGAATTCCGCCAGTCAACAACTTTACGGCTATGCAAGAGAAGACGTCATAGGTAAGAAGCTGGAAGAATTAATTATTCCTCCTCGCATGCGCCAGCAGGTCGTCAGCGACATCGAAAACTGGGTCAAATACGGTAAACGCGTGCCTCCTGGGGAATTGGAATTGATGCACAAGAATGGGACGGTGGTTCCCGTATTCTCCAGTCACGTCATGTTCGAAAATATACATGGCGAAAAAGAGATGTACTGCATTGATGTCGATATTGCCGAACTCAAGCAGGCAGAGGCCAAGATAAGGCTGCTCAATGCAAATCTCGAAAGAAAAGTAGTCGAACGAACGACTCAGTTAGCCGTGTTGAACGAGAAACTCAGAAGAGAAATAGAAGGACACGAATGCACGGAAGCCGCTCTTGTTGAAAGTGAACAGCAATTCCGACTGGTGTTTGAAAACAGTATTGATGCCCTGTTGCTTGCAAGGATTTGCGACGAACAAATCCTGGCTGCAAACCCGCCCGCTTGCCAGATATTCAATCGTTCGGAACAGGAAATGTGTTCGCTGAAGTTCACCGACTTAATCGACGAATCCGATTCCAGACGTGCTTCCTTTTCGGAAGAGAAAAGAAACAAAGGGAAAGCGGTGGGTGAACTGAATTGCCGCCGTGCTGACGGAACCGTGTTTCCCACTGAAATATCCGAAAGCATTTTTTGCGATCCCAAAGGCGATGGACGGTCTGTCGTGGTAATTCGGGATATGACGGATCGTAAACGGGACGAAGCGCTCCTGCAATTGCGGACGGAAGACCTGACCCGCTCCAATCAGGATCTGGAACAGTTTGCGTACATTGCATCGCACGATCTTCAGGAGCCATTGCGTAATATTGTGAATTGTCTTCAACTGATTCAGAAAGAACATGAGAGTGGGTTAGGAAAGACTTCGGATGACCTCATAGGCTATGCAGTAGATTCTGCCAAAAAAACCAATGCTCTTATCAGAGACCTGCTCGCGTATTCTCGGATCTCTACTCGCGGCGAGTCACTGGAAATCCTGGATACCGAAGAAGTTCTGAAGCAAGCCCTCCTTAATTTAAGAACACTCATAGATGGGAGTGAGGCAACGATCACTCACGATGCATTGCCTCCGATTCATGCCGATTCAATACAGATGATACGGGTATTTCAGAATCTCATCGGGAATGCGGTTAAGTATCGAACTTCCAAACCACCGAGAATCCATGTGTCTGCCAATCGTTCGGAGAATGAATGGATTTTTTCGGTCAAAGATAATGGAATAGGGATCGACAGCGATTACTTCGATCTTGTGTTTGTAATATTCCAGCAATTGAATGGACAGGAACGGTTTGATGGCACAGGCATGGGACTCGCCATTGTCAAGAAAATCATCGAACGGCATCGCGGACGCGTGTGGGTAGAGTCTGAACCAGGAAAAGGATCCACTTTCCGTTTCACTATACCGGATAGGCAGCCATGACCATGGATTCTCCTCTAGCGGATAGCGACATTCTGGAAGTCCTGATGGTCGAAGATAATCCTGTGGACGTTCACATGATGCGACAGGCAATCCTGAATTGGGAAATCAAGATCAACCTGCATGTGGTGCGTCACGGTGAAGAAGCGCTGAATTACCTGTTCCGGAGAGGCGATTACGCCGAAGCCGTCAAGCCGCATCTGGTTATATTGGATCTGAATCTTCCGAGAAAAAACGGACGCGAAGTCCTGGCTGAGATACGGAAAGTCCCGGTCACCTCAGACATTCCTGTCATTGTTTTGACCACTTCGGATGCGGAAAGCGATGCCCGGATCAGCTTTGAATTGGGAGCCAGTCTCTTCTATCGCAAGCCTGAGGATTTGGATGCATTTCTCGACGTAATGGCTTCGATTCAGGATTTCTGCCGCACGCTGCTCAACCCTTCATCGTGAGAACATTCGATTCAGCTTGGATTCTATGATTTTCGTATGGTATTTTTGGCATCGTTTCGCCTCCGAACGATGACGCTGAAGAAGAAAACTTTGAGGATGACTTGTAAAAAGTTCTTCCTGAATTCTTTTTTCTGAATGGCAAAATAGATTTAATCGTATTTCATTGCCTGATTTCCATGAGAATGGGGAATGGCTTGCTGCACCTGATCAAGAAAATCGTCCCGAGAGCCGTCAAAGACAAATTCTACTTTACTCGATGGTATCGGTACTATGCCCAATACCACATGAGAAAGCAGGCAAACCTCACCGTAGTTAAGGACATAATAGGAAGTCTCGAAGAACTGAATCTTCGGGAATATATGAAACAGACGGTCCCTCTAGACGATCCGACAAAGCCGATCCCCGTGCCTCGGGAAATTGTGCTGGAGATCAACAATACCTGCAACATCGATTGTGCTATGTGCCGGACGTCACTCTCCACCAGACCCAAAGGTCTTATGGATCCGGATCTTTTTGAGTCTATTACGGACAAGCTCTCAAAGCTGAGGATCAATATCAGTTCGCTCCATACTATCGGCGAGCCGCTGGCAAACAGGAATCTCGCGCATTATCTGAAAATATTACGTAAGAAGAAGCTCCGTGTGGGCTTTCTTTCGTCGAATTTCCTGCTGGGTGAAAAGCAGCTCGACACCATCTTCGCATTTCGCGATGTTATCGTGAGCATTCGTCCTTCCATCGACGCTGCAAGCAAATCCACGTACGAAAAAATCCGGTGCGGCGGAAAATGGGAGCAACTCCAACGATCCCTGCTGGCTTTCTCCAAAAGAAATGCTGCGACTTCATCGCCTTTTCCGGTATCGGTGCACAGCATTGTGTCAAAGGACAATTTTCACGAACTTGCGTTCATTCCCCTGGTTTTTTCCTATCTCACCGGTCCGGAAAATTTCTCCTTCGGCTTCATCAATTCACTTGCGCCCGAAAATAAGTACTTTCTCGAAAAGAACTATTTGGATGATTTCTCGTTGAATATGCCGTGTCATCAGCTCTGGGGCGGATTTCACATATTAAGAGACGGGAGCATCAGTGCGTGTTGCAGGGATTACCATGGAGAACTGGTTTTCGGAACGGTACATGAAGATCTGGAATCGGCTTACAATAATCCAACTCTCGAAAATATGAGAAACGCTTCATTCAAGGGCTCCGAGCAGGATCTGCCTCCCGCGTGCAACACCTGTTACCTTGTCGATCCGAGACTCTCGGATTTGTTGAATGCCATTTTCAGATATTTTTTTCTGACAGTGAAAAAGCATCCCGCATATCTCCAGAATGCTCTTCATGATATCGGAAAGAGCATGAAAACAAAGGATTTCAGATCCATAGTTGCAATCGTTCAATCGCTTTGATTCGCAGTCTGTATCCTATGATTGATTTACCGTTTCCCGGGAAACTACACACCATTATCAATCGTATTCCTCTACCGGCTTTGCTCGGATTTCTGTTCTGCGTTTTTGTTTCCGCATTACCGGAGTTGGCTCCCATAATGCGACCCGTTGACGGTCATGTCTGGACCCCTGTGAATTCGCAGCGTTTCCGTTCAGGTGACACGTATCAATATGGGGCTCTGGTCGTGGGAGCCGTCAAAGGCAACCTCCTGAGCGGCAGTCCCACAGCGAAAGAGAAAGCACAAGGAGGTTCCATTGAATTATTGAAGGCCGTATCGACCGCGCTTGCAGCGACTCCCACCTGGTTCACATCGGACAGGCGTATCTCGATCTTTATCAGCCGCTGCATTTTTCCGGGCATTATCTTTCTGTTGTGTTATGTACTGCTGCGGTTCTTTTCGGATAATCCTCGCGCATGTGTATTTGCGGCATTATTCATTCTCTTTTATTTGCCATCGTGGTACATTTTTACGTCCTCCCCTGAAATTATAAAGTCTCTCAAGGTATTCCTCGGATATTGGGCTGTTATTCTTACGATAAACGAGTACGACTACAGCACTAATTTCAGGTTCCTTGTTACTTCTGTGTCGAGTTGCGTTTTTCTCGCAACCATCTTGAGTTTCGTCACCCTGGAGCGATGGCAGGCATGGTGGTCATTTTTCCTTGCTCTTATGTTGTCGGTTTCGCTGGCCTTCACTTATCCGCCACAGACCATTGTAGGGTATTTGATACTCACGGGATTGACAGCGATGTTCCTCCTTGAGAGAGAACTGCGAAAGGGGTTCGTGTTCTTCGGTCTGGGACTGAGTATTTTGGCAGCACTGGCCGTCATGAATTATCCGAATCTTGTTGCTCGCTATTCGAACGATACGAACTCATTCGGCTCTATCTGGAACATCTCGTTTTCGGGACTCCGAGAGGGTGTTACATTTTTCGACGCTCTGTCCCTTTTTGTGAAATACGCTTTGATAACCGCTCTGTCTCTATATGCCGCAGGAAGTAACCGGGAACTGCGCCGTTGGCTGATCGTACTTGGATTGGTCGGGCTCGTTTTTGTCATTCTCGATCTTTTCGCGAGCAACTCGTTGGTCTCGTACCGGCTTTTGTACAGGGCTCATTCCCTGATATGGCTATGTTTTGTTGCGGCAGCCTTCATAGGATGGTTTAGCCGGTCATCCGTGAAATGGGTGAGATCTGTTCCATGGCACAATCGAATCAAGAGAGCCGTCACTATTTTAACGGTCCTTTTGGTCATTGTCGTTCCGCTCGTGGGATTTTCCCAATTTGCATGGAAAAATCTTCAGGATCGCAGTCATTATCTCGAAGAAGGACAATACGGGGCATACCAATGGTTACGAGAGCACACCCCCAATGGTTCAGTGGTCCTGGCAATGGATTGGGACGATGTTAATTTGGTCCCCCTGTACACTGATAATTACTTGTTCTTTGGGCACTTGATCGTGGATAATAGGAGTCCGGCCGAGGAAGTGGCTCGCTACTTGAAAGCATGGAATATGCTTGGATTACCGGACTCCCGGTTGAAAGGACTCGTGAATGAATCGGTTGCGCATGCTTCGGATCTCATTCGATATTGGCCGCTCTACGGAATGGATCGCCCGCTTTCTTTCGATCGGGTAGCGTTTGAGAGCGCAATGTTTGTGTACGGCCTTGTATACTGGCCGTTCATAGGAAATCTCGATGGCGTTTCTCTTGCTGAAAAGGACAGCCGCCGTGTCGACTCCCATTTCGTCAAGAAAGTCATGGACTGGTATGACGGCCGAACCTGGAGAACATTAGGCCAAACGGAATGCGACTATATCCTGGTGTCGGACTTTTACTGGAGCGAAGCCGGGAATTTGAAGGAGAATCCTCACCTGAGACTCGTTTATCAGTCATCGTGCAGGAAAATTTTCCAGGTGATCTCACAGCCAATCATCCCGGAAAGTGAGTGAAACCTCTTGCAAAAACCTACTTTCCGGAATGTGCAATCGTGAGAACGGGGTTCGAGGCCCAGGCGCTGTATGATTCCCCAAACAACACGACTGCACCCCAATTTCCCTTCTTTCGGATGGGAGAACATCTGTGAACAATGAAATCACCTGCGTTGTCATGCAACCGACATACCTTCCGTGGCTTGGCTACTTCGACCTTATGGACCAGTGTTCCGTGTTCGTATTTCTCGATAATGTTCTCTTTTCCAAACAATCCTGGCAGCAGAGAAATCGTGTGAAGACGTCTCGAGGCTTGGAATGGTTGACTGTTCCCGTCCGGAATAAAGGAATCCCCAGGCAGCACATCTCGGAAGTGGAAGTGATCAGGTCGCCGGCTTTTCCCAAGGATCATATTCGTTCAATTGAATTCAATTATGCAAGGTCACGCTATTTTGCTACTTTCTTCCCTGCTTTGCGAGATCTGTTGAGTGCACCTGAGAAATCTCTCTGTCGCCTGAACATCGAACTTATCTCGTGGGTGGCAAAGGTACTTGGAATCAAAACCTCGTTGGTGCTGGCATCCGAATTGGGTGTCACCGGCGAACGTTCCCATCTGTTGGTCGATCTTTGTAAGCAAGTCCACGCGGGGACATATCTTTCCACCTTCGGATCCCTGGCTTACCTTTCTCAGGAATATGGAATTTTCAATGAACATGGCGTGAAGCTTTTGATTCACCACTACGAGCATCCCGAGTACACGCAACTGTTCAAGCCTTTTATTCCGTATGCTTCAGTTATCGATTTGTTGTTCAACGAGGGTGAACGTTCACTCGAAATTATCAGATCGGGTCGCAAGGATTCCTTCAGCATCGAAGAAGCATTATCGAGGTCAGGCAATGTACCATCTCAAGGTGAATGATCGTTTCATAGGAACAGACCGACCGGTCTTCGTTGTAGCGGAACTGTCGGCAAATCATTGCGGGAGTCTCGACACCGCATTGCGACTCATTGAGGAAGCTCGCAAGGCTGGAGCCGATGCTGTCAAGGTCCAGACCTATTCACCTGACACAATGACTATTGACAGCAACAAGGACTACTTTCAGATCAAAGGAACACTGTGGGAAGGAAGAAGCCTCTATGATCTTTATGGAGAAGCATGCACTCCCTGGGAATGGCATGCCGAACTGAAACGCTGTGCCGAAGGACTGGGGCTGGTGTTTTTTTCAACGCCTTTCGATCTGACAGCAGTGGATTTCCTGGAAAAGCTGAATGTGCCTTGCTACAAAGTAGCTTCCTTTGAACTGGTGGATCATCCTTTGCTCGCAGGAATCGCGGCAACGGGAAAACCAGTGTTCATTTCCACCGGAATGGCCACTTTGGCGGAAATAGATGAGGCGGTTCGTGTTTTCCGTGAAGCAGGGAACGTGCAGATGGCTCTACTCAAATGTACCAGCGCCTACCCTGCTCCTCCGGAAGAAATGAATCTTCGGACCATCCCACATTTGGCTGAGGCATTCCATGTGCCGGTGGGCTTGTCGGATCATTCACTCGAGCTTGCTCCTCCCGTGACTGCTGTGGCCCTGGGAGCCTCCATCATTGAGAAGCATTTCACGCTTTCGAGAAATCTCGGAGGAGCCGACCGGGCATTCTCTCTCGAACCTCATGAATTCAAGGCAATGGTCAATGCAGTGAGAACAACAGAAAAGGCGCTGGGCAGAATCAGTTATGATGTAAAAGGGAAAGAACTGGAAAGCAGGGCATTTCGCAGATCTCTCTTCGTTGTTGAAGACATGAAAGCAGGTGACACTTTCACCGAGCAAAACGTGCGCTCCATTCGACCGGCTCACGGACTCGCACCCAAACACCTGCCGGAAATCCTTGGACGTCATGCTGCCACTGACCTGGAGCGGGGCACTCCTCTTGGCTGGAACATGGTAAGCTGATTCCGGATAACGGTGAAAGACTGCGTTGGGAACCAGTCCCGGGTCATGCTGCATGTAGAACAATTTCAAACAAATACTGGCCGAATCCTTTCTTGGTTTGTATTTCATTGCAGATTTTCTACAGTGAAAGCGGTAAAACTGATAAGGTAGTGCTGCTCATCTGAAAGGAAATAATTCGGACCTGCACGTTCGAGGTGTTACTTCATGCGGGAGCAAGAGATTCAGGACATTGTTCGTCTCTTCGAACTTATGGCTGAGGTTGAAAAAGCCATCGGATACTTTTACGCGAGTTGCGCCGAAACCTTTGACAGTGAAGCGGAACTCTGGACGAAACTTTCACACGAGGAATTCTTGCACGCTGATGTGATTGTCAAACTTTCCGAAATGGTAACTCGCAAGCCCGATCAGTTCGAAGTTGGAAAGCAGTTTCCCATGTCAGCAGTTCGCACGATCCTTTCCCGCATACACGGGGATCAACAGAAGCTCGCAGCCGGGACCTTGACCATGTACGGTGCTCTCTTGATAGCTTATCATTTTGAAAGAACAATCATTGAATTGGACTATCTTGACGTAGTGAAAGCGAATAATCCTCGACATCTTCGGGCATTGGATAATCTTGTACAGGCAACGGCTAAACACAGGGATAGAATCAAGAAGAAACTCGATCAGTATAGTTCCGGATACAATGTGAGGAGAATGGGACCACGTTGAACCTCAATGGCTTCCGATTCCCCAAAAGGGCAGAGAAATCGAGTACGCATTCGGTCGCGCTACGATGCAAGACCCGAAAGGTCACCCAATCAGTAGCCGTGCGTGTTATAGCAGTTGCCAAAATTAGTGACCTATTGAAGATTAGGAATATTGGTAGGTGCCGTGCCTCCGTGCCGGCACATCTTCAATATGATCAATGATATCGATAGAATGGACCGGCAGGGACGCCGGTCCCTACCAATATCCTGTAATTCATGCGAGGGATAAACGGCAGAATTTTTGGCACTGACTATAACGCATGTCCCAAGTACACGGTGAATCACACAAAGCTCGGACGGACGGTCAAATGAACAACAGCTTTCCACGAAAACTGACTGATGGCCTGTGGGTACTGGGAAATTATTACTTCAACCTGTACGCCGTCAAAGGTGAGCAGGCTATCGCCCTCATTGAAGTAGGAGTTTCTGCAGTCGTCGATTCGGTCATGTCCCAACTGGATGCTCTGCGCTTGAGTCCGAGCTTTTTGATCGTGACTCACCCGCATTCGGACCATATTACGGGACTCGAAGGGCTGCAGCAGAAGTACCCCCAGGCCCTCGTGGCGATCGGTAAAGGCGCTCGGGACTTTCTCATGCATCCCAAGGCAATGGCTAACCTGATTGTGGAAGACGGCCATATGAGCGATTTTCTTGCAGCTCACAATCTACCGCCGGGAAGACCGCCCGTGCAGGAACCCCCATCTCTTGAGAATGCTCTTGTGGCTCAGGACGGTGACGAAATGGACCTCGGAGGATTGACGTTACGCTTCCTCTCCATCAAAGGACATTCTCCCGGAAAGATCGTGGTTCATATCCCTGAAATCGAAGCACTCATTCTGTCGGATTCGCTGGGATTCAGATTCCCCGGTAGAGGCGTCTTCCCCCTCTTCCTGACGAGCTATGCCGAATATGTGGAAGGACTCGACCGTCTGGAAAGTCTTCAGCCCAGGATAGTGGGCGTAGCTCATCAGGGACCGCTCCTGGGAGATGAAATTTCGGCAGCATTCCACCAGTCACGTACGAGAGCCGAAGAGATGCGCAATCGCATTCTGAACGATTCCCGACCGGACAATGAAATTGCAGCGGAAATCTTCCAGGAGTTTTATAAAGACGAACTCAAGATGTACACGGAAGACAACATCATGACCTGTGCAAAACTGCTGGTGAAGCGGGCACGAGAGTAACAAAGGTTTCCTGGAGGAGTTATACCATTTCGCATTATACATATAAGATGGTGAAGGCTGCGGTGTTCTGAGCGGAGTGGCCAGACGGCTTTGCGTTGTCCGGAGCGAAGGATACCTCCAGCCTCCCAGATTATGAGAAGAAAAGCGAATCGGTAACATTACAGATTACAAGAGGTGTGGAGCATGGATTTCCGAGCCATCCAGGTTCTCTCAAAAGCTGCTTTAACTCTTATGGATGAAATGGCCTGGAGCACGTACGGGGCTCAGGAATTGCATACGCCATTGGTATGCATGGAATCCGATTGCCACAAGCTCGACCTGCTCCTGGATATCATGGGTACTCTCACCCGCATGATGGACACCCGCATCACATACGTCACGACTGAAGGTAAGGTAATTCGGGAATGGATCGAATCCATCCTGGAAATCGGTAATAGATACGGCAGAGAATTGGAGCTTCTGAAATCTCTCGAGCATAAGGTGGCCGAAGCGCTCCAGAAGGGTGAGTGAAGAGACTATCGGTTTAATGCTTCTCTCCAAAATCCGTTGAGAAGAAAATCGGAGGAATTTTCTCATGACCTCCATTGACTTCCTGATACAGGCTATTGCCGATCATGTTCCCGCTTCTCTCTCTTTTCTTCTTTTAGCCCTCGGATTCGTGATCTGATTCCATCCAGTTCTTTCCGGTATGCATCGACAGATTCGGGCAAATGTGTCTCGGCGTTCGGGGTGTTCGTTCTTTCGGCACGATATCTCCTCAGCAAAACCAAAAAGATCAGAATGCTTCCCATTCCGTATATCAGCCATCCCACTGAAGCTGCATGATTCGGAAAGATAGAGAACAAGATCGCCAAAGCAGCGACCGCACATAGCATAAATGCGAAGAACATTGTCGGCGCTCGCCGGACTTTCATTTTTGGCTCCTCGTCATGTGAATTAAGGAAAGATCGAGCTTTCGACGGAAACAACGACAGCGACATGGTTTCTGTTGGACCTGCATCATCCCGCATGAGGCACAATACGTTGTAACATTTACGCTCGTAAATCTATCTATGTATATAACCACAGGATTGAGTTTTGGGGAGGTTTCCCCGGAGGAGGAACACTTTCTGAAGAAAAAGGTTCCCCGGAAGACTCTTCCCAAAAAAAGGCTTGCTTTGATCAGTTCCATGCAGCATGCCGAAGCGGGATTCAAAACTGAGCCGGCATATCAAGCCGCATTTGCCTATGCTGCAGTCAAGGCATATGCCGCAGCAGCGGAAAAGGCCGGGACCACAGATAAAGAGACAATTGTGAACGCCCTGGAAGGTTTGAGCTTCGAGGCTCCTGCCGGCATGATTACGATCAGGAAGGAAGACCATCAGGCCGAGTTCGACGCAGTGGCAGGGAAGACTGCATCCGCCCTGTCCGTCAACGCAGGACGTAAGGCTTTTAGAAATCTTGATCCGCTCATGGTGTTTCCGGCTCATGAGGTATCTATCCCTGTTTCAGAGACTGGCTGCAATATGCAATAATGGCAAACCGAGGGCTCAAACGAAGTAATTACGGCCTATACAACGGAGTTCTGGTACTGCTCGCTTTTGTCAATCTAATGAGGCCGGCATGGAAGCCGAGCGCTACCGGCTCATGGTTGGGTCCGGCATTCCTGCCCGACCCCTCCGTTTCATCGATTTGCAACGATTGCCAAAATTAATGTCCGATTGAAGATTAGGAATATTGGTCGGTGCCGCGCCTCCGTGCCGGCACATCTTCACTATCATCAATGATATCAACAACATGAACCGGCAGGGACGCCGGTCCCGCACTAGTATCTTGTATCGGAGCATATGATGTTTCCGGCACAGCGAAGAGCCTTATTTTTCTTCCACACTGCTGCACTTGAGACGGACCAGTGTGGCGCCCCAACCGCCCGCGTCCATCGGAGCTTCGGACCAGGATTCCACGCATGTATGTTTTGATAAAAGACTGCGCACGCGATCCCGAAGTATGCCCTTCCCTTTTCCGTGAATAATTCTCAACTCACGAATTCCCTCCTGGAGGCACGCTTCGATATAGTCGTCCATAAGAGCCGGCAATTCTTTGGGCGAGAACGTATGAAGATCGAGAACCCCGTCAATGGGAATCTGCACCGGTTCTTCCGGATCGAACGTATCCATGCTCGTTTACTCTTTTCGACTGCTTAGTTTTATTCTATACACCATTTTCCGATCTTATTCGACAATGCTCATACCGATGGTGTCCTCTAAACTTACGGCATCGGAACAAAGAATCAGAGACCTGCGTCAGTCAATGCCATGCAACCGCAGAAATCTTGAAATTGTTGGGTGCCACTGACCGGGGAACCAGGTCAGTGTGGAGGAGAATCGACCCGTTTTATTGTCTTTAAGCGAATCGATTGGAGATGTCGACAATTAACTCTTCAGCTTCCTTGTCCAGGCCACCAGGCTTTCCAATAATTCTTTTATCCTGTTCAGGGTCTTCTCATCAGTCACGTTGCCGTCTTTATCAACCTTGTCATGCACGAAGGGGACCAAAACCTCTGGCTGATTCAGAGCAAAGCAAGACAAAAAGACAAAAGATTGCCGCAAATGATACTGGGCTCTGGCGGTCCCAGCCATGCCGATTGAGGCACCCATGATCGCGACCGGCTTATGTTCGAATGCATTGTCCCCGTAAGGTCTGGAAGCACAGTCAATGGCGTTCTTCAGGACACCTGGAATCGAATAGTTATATTCCGGGGTGACAATAAGAACAGCATCGGCAGCTCTGATCTTCGCTTTGAAATCCTTAACCTTTTCAGTGGGCCGATCTTCCAGGTCCTGGTTAAAGAAAGGGATTCCATCGAGTTCGATAATTTCAAGTTCGGCATCGATTGGAACAAGTTCCTGAGCCGCTCGCAAAAGCGATCTGTTATAGGAACCCTTTCGCAGGCTTCCTGCAAAACCCAGTATTTTCAAGACATCTTCCATGTGTACGCTCCTCGCTCACCAATTACGAAACGTTATAAGCCAATTCGAATCTTTCACATTCCAGTCCTTCTCACGACCCCAAACGAGCCAACGTCTTTTCTATCCGTCGGTCAGGTATCAACCACATCACTGCCACGAGAACATAAAGCGAACAGGCAAACCACGAGTTCACGCCGGACAGGGCAATCCCCATCCCGTATATTGCGATTGAGGCTTTGCCCTTGAGATCTCGACCAAGCGCACCTGCCAGGATGGAATCCCGTCCGTGCAAAGCAATCAGAGCGCGGCTCAGAATATAGTAGGCCACCGCTGCCAATAACAATACCACTCCATAGAGGGCTACCGGCCGGGAGGAAAAGTGAGTCTCACCCATCCAAGCCGTAACGAATGGAATGAGGGACAGCCAAAAAAGGAGATGTAAATTTGCCCACAAAATTCGGCCGTCCACGTGCTTCACAGCCTGAAGCAAATGATGGTGATTATTCCAGTAGATCCCGAGATAAATGAAGCTCATGACATAACTCAGAAATACCGGGATGAGAGGGATCAGCGAAGACCAATCGTGCGTGTGCGGTGCTTTCAGTTCCAGCACCATGATGGTGATGAGAATGGCAATCACTCCATCACTGAATGCTTCCATTCGAGTCTTGGTCATTTTGGATCTTCTCGTCGATAAAAAGTCACGAACATTCAGAAAGATTGGCTATTTGTCTCTATTCTTTGCAAAAGCTGCAAATACAACATCTGTGCTCTCTTCAAAAAGAATGCTTCATCTATATTGCTTAGACAAGAATGGCACGAATTGGTCGACCCATTTGACTGCCGATGTCATCGATGAGAGCATATCAACTGAAAAGTGCATCTGGCTGGTAGGGGCGCCCCTTGTGGGTGCCCTGGATCATCACATTGGGGAACCACGAGGGTTGCCCCTACATAATCACTGTATTCTCCGGTCGCTCTGGCAGGACGAAGCGCCGAGACATTGAGTTTTCCGCGGTAGTATGGTAAGGGCTTGCCCGTAGGAGCGGCTTATGTCTGTACATTCATCGTAACGCTTCTTTTTCACTGTTGTCAGCGGTGAAAGATCTGAGGGGATGATTTCGATCATGATTTCAGAAAACACGAAGAATTCAACACCCGCCGCAGACGCAGAGTCTGTAGATCCAGTCTCCACTTGTGCCCGATCCAACAGCGTCGAGAAACAGGGAATTGCCAACACGGATTTTTTGGATCTGAGTGAATTGATAGGGATTCTTAAGCCGATTCGAGTTCAAGGGCCGCTTTCCGGTCCGATTTCCGGAATATCCATCGATACTCGTAAACCCATGGGTGAAGATTTTATTTTCTGGGCCATCAGAGGCGAGCATTTCAATGGAAACGATTTTGTCGAGAATGCTCTTGCTGCCGGAGCAAGGGCTGTTGTGGCAAGCCGGGATGATTGCTTTCAGCACGGCTCCTGGCCTGACTCCACATTGATCCAGGTGCAGGACACATTACAAGCATTGCAGGATCTTGCGGCCACATATAGGAACCGG
>JBGSLQ010000046.1:0-88075 GCA_041740635.1 Desulfomonilaceae bacterium
CGAGGGGATCACCCCACGGGGTCTTGCGTTAAACAAGAACCGCTGAAATCAGCGGATTGAATTTTGGCTCCCCGAGTAGGACTCGAACCTACAACCTAGTGGTTAACAGCCACCCGCTCTGCCGATTGAGCTATCGGGGAAAAGTGGCTCGTCCGGTTTTTTGGTACGCCCTCCGAATCAGACGAACCCCCATTTTCTCTCAATCCGGGATGTTTGTCAATCCGGAAATTTGCGTTTTCAAGCAGAAACTCCGGGGAACGATCCCGGATATTTGATTCTCGTTTCGTGGAAATTTCATTCTCCGGATGCCACCCAACGACGGAGAGCCGGTAATTCCTCCGCCTCCCACTGGTCTGAGATCCGTAGAGATACGAAGTATTCAAACAGGTCGTCCAGGATCTGCATGCCTTCGTCGATCAGGTACACTTTTTCAAGAAACGCTGCTTCGAAGCCGTCCTCTTCATCCGCCTCTTGTGCAGGGAGAATCGGAGGCGTCCTGAAAGAGCCGAAGGAAAACCATGTGCTTTTAAGAACCAGCGTGAAATCATTCTCGCCCGCCCGTATGGAAATACGTGCTTCTTCGATCTTCTTCCCTTCACGTAATGCGGCGAGACCTTCTCTGAGCTCAGATTGCTCGCCCTTAAGCGCCACTATTTGCGGGCTCTCCGCGTCGGAAAGATCGAGCGTCATGCGATCGAGAAACAGTATTTCGATTACTCGTTTTCCGGGAATATCCACGTGTCCGCCGGTCCGGTCGGACTTGAACCATAGCCACGTGAGAAACTCTCTTCCCAGAAAGGCTTTCTGCTGAAGTATGTCAAGAAAATCCATATTATGTCACCATCAGAGGTCAAGGAGCCATGATAGAAGGTTTCAGGTTCTCGAGAATTTGAGTCTCAAGCCTGCCTTCAAGGAGTTCTTCGGCTCGAATGTATGCGAGTACCGGTACCAGCATCAAACCAAAGTACTTCTTGAAATGAGTTTCCACGCGGTCTCGAGCTTTCACGGAAAGCGAGCCGTAGTAAACCACTGATTTCGTGGTATCCCAGATCAGGTCGAAAATTTGGATAGACGGAAAGACCTGTTTTTTGAGTGTTTCCTTTACCCGTTCTTTGAGTTCGCGCCGCTGGGTCGATGAAAGCCTTTGTTGTCCTGATTCTTCCAGTAGTTTCCGCGTCTCCTGCTTGATATGTATTTCCAAAATTCTCGGCGGCACCCGCACGGAATCTATTCTTAGACTCAGAGCGATATAATTGCCGCGAGCGTATGAAGCTCCTCTGAACTGGAAATCCGTGAAATCATCAATCGAAACCCAGCCGATTCCAACCTCGTCACCGGGTGACTCGATGTGCTTGAAGGCCCCCTTCTTGACACCCTCTTCTACGGCGTCCCAGAAAGATCCTGACATTTCTCCACGAACGCGATATCTCATGATCGAGACAGAGCGTGATGCAAATCCCATAAAAGAACTCCACTAGATTTGATCCACGGGAAAATAGCCGAAACCGGATCACATGAAAACCATTTTTTGTCCGAACGGCTTTTCCGTCGAAGTAAGTTCGATAAGCCTGAGTTCAGTCGAATTATTCTTCAACTGCGGTTGGAGGCGGTTTGGGCTCTGAAGAGTCGCCTTGACCCAGTTGCACCAGATAAGGCACGTTCAGTTCTTTTTCCTTTGGATGATCGGTCAACAAGGTAAGTCTTCCTGCCCACGAAGATCTTCCGGATTCATTCTTCAATGCCAGCTTGAGATTAAAAGGCACAACAGAACGCCCCTTAACCACGAGTGCCTTGGTATTGGAGCCTGGATTGGAAGTGTCACTTTGGCCGTCCTTGATCCGCACAACGACCTGTTTGTCTGAGGAGTTGGCGATTCTGACGGGAAGCGAAACAGTCTCGGTAAACTTGGCCAGTCTGGTAACCAATCTTGGCGGATCCACGGTAATCTCGCGGACCACATCTGCAAGAAGAGCCAGTTTAACCTCGGGTTTTTCCGGGTCGTTGGAGTGTACCGTAATGGTTTTCTTTGTTCTTCCGTTGCGAAGGCCGTCGGTGTCGAATGCGGCCATTATTTTGGTTGTTCCTTTTGGAGGAACTTCCGAACTGCCCTTAACTGCTTTGGTACATCCACATGATGCTTCCAGTTTATCGATGACCAGGGTCTCGTCACCAGTATTGGTCAATATGAATTCTTGCGTTACAACGTCCCCGTACAGGACCCGGCCGTAATCGTGCGTGTCTTTATCGAAATGAATGCTGGGACCGCCCCCGGTGCATATCGTGGCCAGAAAGCACAGAAGAGCGGGTAACATTACGAGAATCCTCAATCTCATAACGGTTGTTCTCCTTTTCAATGCCTGGGTTGAGTGCTATCATATGATCCGAGTCGGCGATTGTCCACTCAAACCAGGATCGGATCTTCGACCCCGGTTCGGAAGTCAGCGTATCGGTTGCATTAATTATGAACTGCGTGGCTGTTGAAATCGTGAGCGGCCGACGCGAACACGCAATACCTGGGACTTGACGTTCTCAGGTCAAATGAGGATTGTCATGGCTTTTTCGCCTCCATCAGAGTTATGTGCTATTTGCGACCGCAATGAGGCTACCTTGCCTAAAGACAAGGCGACGCTGTGCCCGGAATGCTATGAAAAATCGGAAGTCCTCTTTGATGAGGAAATGCGTCGGGTAGAGCTTATCCGTACTATCCGGGGAAGAGACGTGGAACTTTATGATATAAAGCACCCGGATTGTCATGAAAATAACAAACACTGCGGTCAGGTGATTCTCATCAAAGCAGGCCAGGGATTCGAAGTAAAAATCTGCTTGCGATCCAACGCTCTGGATTGGATGCAGCACCTTGAGGATGAAAATGCCGGGTTTACATCACAGGATACCCGTCTGGATGCGCTGATTGGAAATGTGACTCTGCTCATTGAATCATGGGGAGGCGGTCCCCATTACATGGACATCTTTTACGTGAATAAAGTGGTATCCACTGAAGGGGAAATCTGATCCATCCGTTTCCCTCCTTCGCATCCTAATGAAAAGGATGTGGGCGCATCTGTTACTGCAGAAGTAGGGTCACGGACTTCCCTTGGCGGTGAAAAAAAAGAGGATCCGCTAAACTCTTAAAAAAGATTGAGCGAGGCATATTAGTGTTCGGAATATCAATGTGGGAGTTGGCCCTTATTCTTGTCGTAGCTCTTATTGTGCTCGGCCCGAGGCAACTGGCCGAGACGGCACGAATAGTCGGCAGAATCTATAAAGAAATACAGAGAATGGCTTGGGATGTACGGAGTTCTATCGATCTTGATTCCATAACGTCGCCACCTCCGAAGGTTCCTCATTACGAACCTCTGCTTCCGAAATCGGATATTCCCGCCCCTTCCACTCCACCCCCAAATGTGGTAACTCAGGCCGAGCGTTCCGGCCCCGACTTTTACGCGGAGCTTCTGGAACAATCCCGCGAGGAGAGTGAGGCGGAAAAACCGGAAAAGTCCGAAACAGAAGAGAAGAAAACCCCCCCTGCCCCTTCCGCCGAAACCGAAAAACCTACTCCATAAATACCTCTCCGAGCTGGGATCATTCAGTATATCAGGTGGCGTGTCATGAGTTTTTTCGCAAGCGTAATCCTCCTGCTGACTCCACGATGGAGACGAACCGTCAATCGTTTTAAGAACTCGAAACGTGATCGGTTGCGTGCTCCTTTCCTCGCCAGTCTTATAATTGCTTTGTGGATAGTCATTTACATTGTGTTCGTAAAAGCTTTGACGTACTTCACCGCTGAGGAAATGTTCGGGACAATTGCAGCAACTAAACTTCTCTCTATGCTGCTGATGACCTTCGCGTTCGTTCTGGTGATCAGTAACATCATCACGACTTTTTCCAGCTATTATTTGTCGGCAGATCTCGAGCTCATTATGGCAGGTCCTGTGCCCGCAAAGTCGCTGTACACCGCTCGCTTCATCGAGACTCTCGGTGACTCTGCGTGGATGGTCCTGGTTTTCGGATTTCCCGTGTTCCTCGCATACGGTCGTGTGTTTTCAGCACCCTGGAGCTTTTATGTCTTAAGCTTCGTGACTTTCTTCTGCCTGCTCTCCCTTGTCACCTCATTGTCCATCTTCATCGTGCAGAATCTGGTTAGAACGTTTCCCGTGCGAAGGTTGCGAGACCTTTTCGTTCTGGTGGGTATACTGGTCTTCATTGGCGTGTATCTGATATTCAGGATGATTCGCCCCGAGGAGTTCCTCAATCCTGAGGGATTCGCTTCGGTCATGGATTACTTGTCCATAATGTCCGAGTCGTCTTCACCATTGTTGCCCACTACGTGGGTGATGTTCGTGCTGAAACCTTACATCACCGGGTACGGTCACGATCAAATACCTTATTATCTTGCCCTCCTGGTTCTCACTGCTTTAGCGGCATTCCGAATAACGGGTCACAATCACGAACTGGTTCATTTCGCCGGTTACTCCAAAGCTATGGAATCCAAGGGCGCCCGCCTCAGCAAAAGCAGGACGGTTGTGGCATTCAGCAGGATTTTAAATGCTGTTCTCGATCCTCCCACATCCCGACTCGTGGTCAAAGAGACTTTGCTTATGGCCAGAGACTGGGGAAGGTTGAGTCAGCTACTGCTCTTACTGGCTCTTATTTTGGTCTATTTGTACAATTTCAGCGTTCTCCCTTCTTTGGATTCACCCGAAGCCACAATGTCCCTAAAGAGCATTGTGGCCTTCCTCAATATCGGTTTGGCCGGATTTGTCTTGGCCTCGTTAGGGGTAAGATTCCTTTTTCCCGCGATATCTTCGGAAGGTAGGGCCTTTTGGATACTCAAGGGATCTCCCATAGGCCTTCGGAGAATTCTTTGGGTAAAGTTTTTCTTTTATCTTGTTCCCATGCTGATTTTGGGGCTTCTTCTGGTGATAATGACAAACTGGCTTCTCGGGCTGGGAACCTTTATGTTCGTCTTGTGCACTGCAACCGTCGCATTGCTTACTATGGGAATTACTTCGCTTTCCATAGGCATGGGAGTGCTCTATGCAGATTTCAAGGAAACAGACCCGAACCAGGCGTTTTCGGGGTTCGGCGGTCTGCTTACCATGTTGTACGCAGCTCTCGGAGTAGCCGCAGTGGTTTTGCTCGAAGCGTTCCCCGTGTACAAGTATCTGCTCGCCCAGTTCTTCCATAGGTCATTGCGAATGCAGGATTACTTCTTGATGGGAACCTGCTTCGTAGGGGCCTTGCTGGTTGCAGTCTTTCTCATGATTCAGCCAATGCGTTCAGGCCTCAAACACATCACCGAACTGGAAATATAGTCTATTCGAGAAAGGCGTTCGCATGAATCCCGAATCGAGATTCGATGTTTCAATCCCGTGTGGTACTCTGACTCTGGAAGGAGTGCTGGAGTATCCTGCTCATGAAAACGGACTGCTGCCGGCTGCGGTGATTTGCCATCCTCATCCGCTGTACGGAGGCAACATGCACAATAGCGTAGTGCGAGCCATGAGAACGGCCTTTTTGGAATACGGTGCGGTGACGCTTCGTTTCAATTTCAGAGGCACCGGGGCGAGCTGGGGGACGTACGGCGAAGGAATAGACGAAATTCAGGACGTGCTGGCGGCACTGGACTTTCTGCAAAGACAAGAGCGGGTCGACTCGCAACGTTTGGGCGTCGCCGGGTACTCCTTCGGAAGCTGGGTTGGACTCAATGCTGCTTCCCGGGATCCAAGGCCGGTTAGCCTGATCGGGATATCACCGCCACTTGAAGCATCGGATTTCAGTTTTCTCAAGCACGAGAAACGCCCAAAACTACTTCTTGTCGGTGATAAAGATTTCGTGTGCAGCGTGAGCAGTTTCCAGGAATTGGTGGCAGCTATTCCGGAACCGAAAAAAGGGATCGTTCTCGCGGGACACGATCACTTTCATTTCGGTCAGGAAGATGCTCTGGTGCGGGAAATGAAATCGTTTCTCCGAGACTTGCCTCAGGAGTAGCAAAGAGCCTGGAATCAGTCTTTCTCGTTATCAGACCTTTCGATCCTGAAGGAGACTTGAGCCCTTACACGCCAGACGTCGATTTTGTCGTTTATCATTCGGACATCTTGCTCCACTACGCCGATGCGAGTAATGCCCCTGAGTGTTTTCTGAGCTTCTGCTATAATCTGTTTCATGGCATCTTCCCATCCGAAGGAAGACTCACCGACGAGCTCAATAATTTTTACTACTGACATGACCAACCCCCAAGAATGAAATTCACAGCAAGTGTTTCTGCATGGCATAAGGATCGTACGCTGTCAACCAAAACCGTTTGCCATTCTCGGTTGCCCGGAAAGGAGGCAATGAATTATCAGTACGTTTTTTTGAAGCCTCTGCGGGACGAAAGAGACAGGAAGTCAAAATTTGCGATTATGCTGCACCGGGAGATGAAAGCAGGGCACGCGAATTTTCGACGTGCCCTGCGCCACACGTGAAGTAGATACTCCTATCGTTCGTCAATTATGCGTTTTGCTTTTCCGATGCTGCGCTCGATCGTTTCAGGCGGAAGAATGATGATGGGCACATTGATGCCGATAACCTGTTGTATTCTGCTGGATATCTTTTTGCAAAGATTGTCCAGAGTTTCCTGGCCTGATTGATATACAGCGGTTTTCACTTCGGTTTCTACGCCGATATGATCGATATAGCCTTTCTTTTTAAGCCGAATTTGATAGAGCGGCTCAACTTCTTCGAATTCCATCAGAACCGTCTCGATTTGTGAGGGGAACACGTTGACGCCACTGATGATCATCATATCGTCGGACCTGCCGAGAATCTTGTCCATGGTAACGAGTGTGCGACCACATTCGCACTTCTCTCTCCGGAGAGCGCAGATGTCTCTTGTGCGATACCGAATCATGGGCATTGCTCTGCGCTGAAGAGAGGTGAATATCAATTCGCCCTCTTCCCCGAGATCCACAGGTTCAAGAGTGCCCGGATCCACGATCTCAGGTAAGACATGGTCTTCATTGATATGAATGTTATAGTATTCACAGGTGAACGAAACCCCGGGTCCCATAAGTTCCGTAAGGCCATAATGCTCATACGCATGAATACCGCTGCGTGCTTCGATTTCAGTCCGCATCTCCACAGTCCAGGGCTCGGCGCCGAAATGACCCGTCCTGAGATTGGTCTTTCTGAAATCTATCCCCATTTTTTCCGCTTTTTCGATAATGGTAAGACAGTAAGAAGGCGTGCAGCACAGTGCGGTTGTGCCAAAATCCTGAATCAACATGATCTGGCGCTCGGTCATTCCCGCACCTGAGGGCACTACAGCACATCCGATCCGCATGGCTCCCTGTAAAAATCCGAGGCCACCTGTAAATAGGCCCATGCCATAAGCGTTTTGCAGAATACTATCCGGCCGGACTTCCTGTGCCCACAATCCTCGTGCCATGAGATTGGCCCATTGATCGAGGTCTTCTGCCGTGTAAGGTCCTGTAATGGGTTTACCCGTCGTTCCTGACGAGGCATGAATACGAACCACGTCAGACATGGGGACCGCGCATAATCCAAAAGGATAATTGTCACGTAAATCCGTTTTCACCGAAAAGGGGAACTTGGCGATGTCTTCCAGCTTCTGGAGATCGGACGGCTTTACCCCTGCATTGTCAAAGGCTTTCTTGTAGAAAGGAACTCTTTCGTAGACCCAAGCTACTGTTTGCTTAAGCTGCTGCAGTTGCCAAGCCTTCATGTCCGATTCGTTCATGATTTCGAACTTCTCATCCCAATACTTTTTAGCCATGCAGTTTCTCCTAGACGATGATTCTTTCATTTTTCGCGGTGACGACAAGCGGGAAGGGCGTAGTTCTTTATATTTATTGGATAGAGACCTAAACAGTCAAGACAAAAATGTAACCGGGGATCGCTGGTCAGCCGGTTACATCGTCAAGACGAACCTTCAGACCAGTGAATTCTAGATTATATCGATCTGATGAAACAGTGTACGGATAAACTGATTCCGGATTATGAATAGCGTCTCCCCGAAATTGGTAGCCACCGGCCTCCGTGCCGGTGGATAATCTGTAAACAAAATCAGTCAATTAGTTTTGCCCGGCAGGGACGCCGGGCGCTACCAAACTCTTCAGCACCGGTATCGGATTACTTCAAATTGGAGAAACACAACGGAAGTCTGTCGAATTTTCAGTTTATCAGTGATTTTAGATTGGTCACAGTTTCTTTTGACAACGTATTCTCAAGGACAGGCACGATATCGGGCTGCTCGGCTCTTCCATGAATCTTAAGCAACAGAGTGACCGGAGTCTTCTTGACCGCAGCATCGCCCTGCGTTTTCGCTTCTCCCGAATCGTCACCGATACCCAATCGTTTCAGTTCTCTATCTAATCCGGTTATTTTCAGGAGATCTCCGTGTTTCTTTATGGCCTCATTAACAGCAGGGATTTTGTTCAGAGCACTTCCGACAGCAGTGTAGGTTTGTATACCCGCAAATGCGTCGAGATTCATGGAATTCAGTCGCAGTGTCCCCAAAGCACCGGCACGAACATCAGATCCTTTCACACACAGGTTGTTCGTAACCACATCACCCTGTCGTATGCGAAAATCACCTGAGAGTGACTTAAAGCTCAACAGTTTAGTTTGCTGCACTTCCTGAACATTGAACAGCACGTTCAGAGCCAGATTAGCTTTATCAAGGATTCCCTTCAGACGATCGGCTCTTATCTTTCCTGAATCCATAGCGATGGAAAAATTCCCGTTGAGTTCGGGAATGGAATCGACGTGCTTCACTGCACCTTTTACTTTGAGCGGTCCTTCGAGGGCTCCTCGCACAATGCATGAGAGTTCCGCAGTCTCCAGAGCAGTTCCGTGGATGTCTACCTCGCCTTTTATACGATCCAATTCCAAGCCGCTGCCGGGATGATAATCGACTCCGTTCAGACGCACCTTTCCATGAGGAACTATTTTGTCAGCTCTCTTGTTGAGCGTAATGGACGCATCCACCGGACCGGCTACCTTTAACTGAGTTGCTGCAGGAATGAGTCTCGCCAATTGCTTTAGATCGGCTTTCGAAAGATCCAGTGTGATGTCCCCGAAATCGCCTTTACGATCCAGCGCTTTGCCCTTTGCATTCAATACCACTCCCGGAAACGTCACTTGCCCCGCGGTGATGTCGAGTTGTCCCCCGGAGAATTTGCCGGAACCTTTAATGAGGCCGGTTAGACCTCCCGGTTTTCGAAACCAGTGACCGGCGGTCACGTCAAGATTGGCGAGCGGCATGGCAACCGACCAATTCAAATCGGACGGCGAACCCGAAACCCTGGCCTTGATCGGAGCGCTTCCTTTGATTGTAATATCTTGATTCTGCGCCAAAAGTACTGCGATTACCTCTGTATCTAACTGTAAAGCAACCGTTCCATCCACGTTCGGTGCAGGAGATCCGAGTTCATTCAGGTCACCTTTGAATGTCAGAATGTCACCGGTCTCATGACCGCCTCGTACCGAGAGCCTCGCTTCCTTCAAATCAATTCGTTTGGGACGAAGCATGAATTTTGATTCAAAAGCCACGTATTTTCCGGGAATCCATTTTCCTTTCGGATCGATTCTGAGATTTACTCCGGTCAGGCCGATGTTCACGATTGCAGGCTCTACGCTCATCTGTTGCTTCAGGGGTAGAAAATTGCCTTTCACCGAAATGCTTGCTTTACGTCCTGAAGGTTTTTCGATGTAAGGCAGCCATTCAATCTCCGGACCGCTCAAATCGGCTTTCATATCGACCCATAGACGCTCGAGCCTGCCTCTGAGAGTTGCCGAGACGGGTATAGTCCCTTTCACGGCTACTCCTGCAGGGAGATGAACTCCCACTTTCTTAGACCACTCGGGTCTGAGGAGAACCTCTGCCTGTAATTCCAAATTGCGTTCCTCGACGAAAGGTTTGGTGACGCTACCCCTGACCGAGACAATGCGCTCTTTTTCGAAGATTTCAAAAGATTCCAATGCGAGAGCATCCGGCTCCAATCGTGCTTGAGTGTATATCCTGCTTTTTTCCGTCAGTCCCTTGAGAACGCCGGACGGCACAACATCCTCAAGCGTAACCGTACCCTGGACCGACCAATTGCGAGAATTCTTCCATTCCGATTGTACGAGCGCCTTGATGATCCCGGCTTCCCTGTCCAGGGGAAAGTCTTTCGGGAAGCTCGCTGACAGGAAACTCATGGGAAAATTGTCGGTCTCGGTGGTGATGGCTGCACTTTCCACTGAGGAAAAATCGGACGAAACCACCACATCCCCATGCATTTTGAGTTGCGCGGGAAGTTTTGTCTCGGATCTGAGCGCGCTTTTGAATTTAACGTCAGTCTTTCCGTTTTTTGCCCAGTTCAGCGATGCTGCACAATGCTCGACAGCCAGCCGCCGATCAAGCCATGCGGGCAAATACAAATCAAAAGGTCTAAGGTTCAAGCTCCCTGTAGTAATGTTAAGAGACGCTGCCTCAATGCTCTCCATGGAGGGAGCAGGCTGTATGAAGCCGTTGCATTTGAGAGTGGAGCGCTTTTCTCCTTCAAAGGAAAAATCTGCTTCAATTTTGACGTCAACCTTCTGATCGGTCTTATTCCTGGCCAAGCTTGCATTAACGTTCCTCAGACTGGCCTGCATTTCCTGTCCGGGAAGAATTTGCTGATCGATCCAGTCGATGCGAGCATTGGTCAAGGTGACGGTATCCACCGACCATTTTATCCGTTTGTCAGATTCCGGTTGTTGTCCGTCCTGAGCGCGGGGTTGATCCTGAGGTGGTTGATCCCCTGCCCTCTCGGGTTCCGAAGATCCGGGTACGGGGATAAACACTGCTGCCATTGTTCCGTCCGGATTGCGCTTCACTGTAGCGCGCAGTCCGTGCACGGAAATAGATTCAATAGCAATTTCCTTGTTGAACAACGGTAGAATATCCGGCTTCAGGGTCAATTCATCAGCAGCAAGTAGCAATTTGCCCTGCGGGGAGACCACGGCTATTCCCTTTATGTAGAGACAAAGCGCTCCGGAACAGGACGGCGATATCGTAATTGAGCCCACACTGACCTGCTGCCCGGTTAACTTTTGCAGTCGATCCTGGACGTTAGACCGGATGAATTCGGTTTCCGGAAGGAATCTCAGGGCCAACAGCACTGCTATAATGAGAAATACGGCTATAACCGGAATGATTACCGACAGCCTTTTGAAACGCATGGGCACTTTCTCCGCGGCTAGAGGTCTCGATAGATTGTGAATATTTTCTCCCAAGTACCTATAGATTCTAATAACATGGACAATTCCACAATTATTTCATCACTTGTTTCAGTCCGCTTCAAATCCGATGTGCTGGAAGTAACTCAAATAAACCAAATGATTTGGTATTGCAAGGGCGCATTGCCGGGACCTCCTCCGCGTGCGCGTCCTTATTCTGCATAAATAAACAGTTACGATTGAAAAATGTTTGGCTGTTCAGTCATATCATGCTTACTATATATTTGACAGATGCCTTGAATACTGCAATTCTGAAGTCTTGTCGGCCGCGTGGGGTCTTTCGGATTTTCCTGCAGGACTAGATACCGAAAAACCATTCGCCTCCGCAAATACAGGGTACAGGAAAACACAGTTCAGAGGAGTTCCATAGGAGTCATGAGCAGGAAGATTTTCGCGGTCGGTGATATTCACGGCTGTTACGACAAATTGACGGCAATGATGAAGATACTTCCATGGAGCCGCGAAAATGGCGATTTGCTGCTCTTCATCGGCGATTATATTGATCGCGGCCCAAGGTCCCGAGATGTTGTTGAGTTTCTCGTGCAGCTCCGCAAAAAGGGTGGCGAGTTCGTGTTCCTCAAAGGAAATCACGAGAAAATGCTTCTGGACTATTACATCCAACAAAAAGATCAGATGCTCTACGTAGCAAACGGCGGTGCGGAAACCATAGCGAGCTATGTTGAGGGGGGCATCGGCAGGAAGGCTTTCGTACTTCCTGAGGAGCATTTGGATTTTTTCCTTTCCCTGGGCCTCTACTATCAGACAGAGGATTATATTTTCGTGCACGCCGGTCTCAGGGACAACATCAAGATCGCGGAACAATCAGAGGAAGACTTGCTCTGGATACGTGAAGAATTCATTTACTCTGCGTATGATTGGAATAAAAGAGTGATTTTCGGTCACACGGCTCTGGAAACGCCGTTTGTCACACCCAGCAAAATAGGGATCGATACCGGTGCGGTGTACGGCAATAAGCTGACTGCTGTGGAACTGCCCAGGATGAAGTTCTATCAGGTGTGATCGAACCTATCCGGTATTTTACGCGATCTGCTCACGCCAAACTACGATCAGGATCATTACTTCCAGCCGAGCGTATGAAGAAACCATTTCTTCAGCAATTGTATGCAATGGGGATCGAGTCGCAATCTGTGGGCTCCATGTTCGATAATTTCCAATTCGGCGATACCTCCGGGAGCGTTTTCATATAGTTGACGGGCCTGGGCCAACGGGATCAATTCGTCTTCGTCGCCGTGAACGATGAGCAAATGCTTTCCTTTGTAGTGCCGGATCCAGCGCTTGGGTTCTATTTCCATAAAACCTGAAATCCAGCGGTTCACATCTTTGGGAAAATCTTTGTCGCGTATAATGCCGCGCGTCTTGAAGTCCGCGATAATCTCTTCCGGGTCCTTATTGAAGACGGAAAAATCGGCAGGAGTACCGACAACTGCCATGCTGAAAATATGGGAATTTTCAGCAGCAACGCGTATCGCAGCGGCCCCACCCCCGCTGAATCCGAGCACCATAATTCGCGTGGGGTCGATGTGAGGGGTATTTACGACCACGTCCATCACTGCATCGAGGTCGCGGGTCCACCCCATCATTTCAAAATCCCCGCCCGAATCGCCGCAACCACGAAAATTGAAGATCACAGCGACGAGCCCTTCCGACGTGAATTCTTCTGCAAGCCTTTCATACCCCGGGTCTTTTTCAGGTCTGGGTGCTCCGCTTCCGGGAATCCCATGACAGATCACCACGGCAGGGTACAACCGTGCAGGATGTTCTGAAGGAAACAGGACTTCTCCCCGGATAGGGATGCCATCGGAAATGATGGAAAATGGCTTTCTGTTCCTTTTTTCAGGATCGACCGTATCGATCTTCTGGACCCCGGTCTTGAAACGAAGTGCATCCAACAGTTTGGCGAACCAGATTTTGATCAAATTACTTTCCATGAAACAGAATAGACCTCCTCTGCCTCCGGACTCATCGGCCCGTACGAAACTCGACTCGCACCAGGCGAGCCTCAGGAGTCTGGCAGATATGAAACGATATTCCAAGTATCATGACAGCATTCTTCTTATACGAGAATGCGTAGAAACGTTCGAGAGGCCTCCAAGATTTGCTCGTGGTTGGTCAACAAAACGATGTGAGCTCGAGTGCGAAGAAGAAACGAGGAAAACCCTCTTGTATCGGGTGCTTCCTCGTTTCTTTGAAGACGAATCAGTGGGTTTCGGAACCCTGCTTGGGGGGCCGAACGTGATTGATGGTCTGCAGTGCCGAACCAGTTGTTTTCTCTACAACGCGGATAAGAAACGTTCCACCTCGCTGACAGCGTGTGTCAGGTTTGTTACCAGGTCTCGCATGTGGGGCTCGGGGAAGAGCTTCAAGAGCAAACCCGCGTCGTCTGAAAATTGAATGGATTCCTCAAGGCCGCTGTCGATATTTCTAAGCCTTCCGGCCAGCGTATACTGTACGTGCGTTTCCATGCTCAATCCTTCCGATACTAAAACCAAATAAAAGAAAAAGACAAATCAAAAACAAAAAAGTCTCTGTTCCTTAAGCGCGGGGGAAAATCCGGGTACAAGATGGACAGTAGAAAACCTTTTCCCGAGCCATGAACATAAATGCTGCAACGCCCGTGAAAACCGATCCAAGAAGAAATAGTATTCCGGTGATATAAACGGTTACCAATCGAAGCAATGAGAAGCCGTCGAAAAACCCGATAACCGCAGATCCACAAAATCCGAGGAAAAGAAGAATACCTGCCAGAATGAGCGCTTGCTTGCTTCTGGATCGATCGTATATGTCTCGGACTCCAAAATGCATAACTGTCTCGCAGCCGTCGCACCGCGGTCCGGACTCTTCTACATGATCCTGCTCCATTTCATCCAGAGCAGGAAGGATGTCATCCAGTGAATTCTCGAATTCAGGCTTCGTTTCCATGGATTTCAGGAAATCATTCTCCTCTCGCGCTGTCTGCGGAGCCAAAAATTCATCAGGCTCGACAATTGCCGGTGGAATTTCCGTGTCTTTCACCGAAGCATCGGCCAAAGATTCTTGATTTTTATAGTCCTCTTTGCATGCTTCTTCCGCGGTGGGTTCAGCGTCTTCCGAGATCTGCGAGGGGCTGACGTTTTCACGACTGATCAGCTCCTGGAAAGAAACCCCACAGCTTGGACAAATATCGAACATCACTTCATGGGAAGCGAGACAGCACGGGCAAATGAAACTGGATGTTTCAGTGTCTTGCCTTTCCCGCAGGCTCTCAAGACGGTAGTGTTCCTCTAATTCTGAACTCGAGACGATTTCTCGTTCCACGAGCATGTTGTAGAATTTTTCCAGTCCCACGGGGGTCAAATGATATTTCTTCAGCATGTCCGCGTCAGTCATTCCCGCGCGAAAATCATCCAAAAAATCTTTGACTCTAATGCTTCTTCTCTCTTGATTGGCCTGGATACTGCTCATAGTTGTTTCACCTCAAGTGTACAGTGCGTTCATGTTATAGCAGAATCCTACTCAAAAAACAATTATAAATTGAAGTATTATCTTGATTTCCTAGAATATGGTTTAATTCAAACAACCCCCGCCCTCGCTCCTGTTGTTCGTAAATTGGCGTCGCTAGTGCCTTTCCTGGACTTTGTGGGCTACGCGTGCGGCTATTCGCGTCTAGAAAGAAGGATTGCCCGTCTCTTTTGCTAAACTGCGGGATAGCGCGTCTTATTCGTCTTTCTTGCAAAAGTCCCCGGATTCGGTTAATTTCTTCTGGAAACTCGCACACTTTCAAACTCTAGGAAAAAATGACCATGGGATTAAGAATCCGATCGTTATTTGCGGCAGCTTTTGTTCTTGGAGTCATTACATGTGAGGTGTGCGGTTCCGAGGAGCTGAAAAAGGCCATCTGCAAGCCGAACCTCCAACAGCTCTCCACTATCACTCTTGGCAGCGCCGGCCAATTCAGTTGGGACTGTCCGGAACCGGGCAGGCAGGGAAACGGCTATTTCATCGTTTTTGTCAGACCGGTAGGTACTTATGTGTTACTGAAGGTACCGGAACAACGAACCGCGTTTGAATTTGCTCCGGATATGCCAGGGAACTGGCGCTGGATAGTCATAAATACCGATCCGGATCGCGGTCAACCGGATGTGGAATCCGACCCGGGATATTTTCAGGTAACTGCTCCCGAAGAATCCGCTCATTAGCAACAGATCCGGAATATTCAAGTCAATGGGCTCCGTAAGATCCTTGATTGTTCCCGCCGAAACCTTATGTCTTTTTTAACTGTCCAGATTTTGCATTTCCATTAAACTTTGACTCATTGAGAGATATATTTAAAGTTCGGCTTCACATGAGCCCGCTCGTGTGCTATAGGCCACGCTCTGTAATCGAACTGAAAAATTTTCCAGCAAGGTACAGAACTAAATGCTTCCAAGTGAGTCAAACGAATAGGTTAAATCAAGTCCCCCCTTCAGAAGGAGAAATGTACATGTTCAACGTTCGAATTCGGGCGATCTTTTTGGTCCTGGCCATCGTTATTCTTGCCGGATTGCCTTTAATATCTCATTCCGCTGAAGCGCAGGCCCCATCGGTGCTGAAGCAGTTGGATGAGGCTTTCGTGCAGGTCGCCGAAAAGGTAACTCCAGCGGTAGTGAACATCAGATCTTCCAAAAAAGAAGCAGCACCGTCTGGAGCACCAGGCGAACTCGATCCTTTTTTCAAACACCCATTCCGGGATTTCGACGATTTGTTTAAAAGATTCAAGAAGGGACCCAAACCAGAAGGTTTCAAGCAAGAAGGATTAGGGTCTGGCGTGATCATCAGCTCAGACGGTCACATCCTTACCAATTCCCACGTGGTGAAAGATGCTGACGAAATTCAGGTAAATCTTTCCGACAAAAGATCCTTCACAGCCAAAGTCATCGGTACTGACGCGGAAAGCGATATAGCGGTAATAAAAATCGATGCTACCGGCTTGCCGGTTGCCAAGCTCGGCGATTCATCCAAACTGCGCGTTGGAGAGTTGGTCATGGCGATCGGAAATCCTTTCGGCCTGAATCGTACCGTGACCTCGGGTATTGTCAGTGCGACGGGTCGGACAAACGTGGGCATTATCGATTATGAGGACTTCATCCAGACTGATGCAGCGATCAATCCGGGCAATTCCGGAGGTCCGCTGGTAAATATCGGTGGTGAGGTGATCGGGATCAATACGGCCATTGCAACTCGCAGCGGCGGTTATCAGGGAATCGGCTTTGCCATTCCGTCCAATTCGGCAAATCTCATCATGGAAGATCTGCTGAAGGACGGAAAAGTTCGCAGAGGACTACTTGGAGTCAACATCCAGGATATGAATGAATCTCTTGCCAAATCATTCGGTCGTGCCGACACGAAGGGCGCGTTGGTAGCCCAGGTGGTGGAGGGAAGCCCTGCGGAAAAAGCCGGAATCAAGCCCGAAGACATTATCCTCAAGTTTAACGGTCAGGATGTCAGTGGTGCAGCCGAACTGAAAAACTTGGTTGGTCGCGTGAAACCGGGAGCTACGTCGAAGCTCAATGTATGGCGCAATGGCAAAACCATGGATTTCAGCATCGAAATCGGGGAACGCACTGCAAAAGCCCTCGGGTCGGCAGCTCCTCAGCCCGCAGGCGAAACATTCGAAGAACTGGGACTCGAACTTGAACGTGTTCCCGCGGCTGCGGCCGAAAAGATGGGATTGAAAGAAGGCGAGGGAGTGCTGGTCAAAGATGTAAAAGGCGACGGTCTTGGCTCAAAGATGGGCCTGCGCACAGGAGATATAATCCTGGAAGTTGACGGAAAGAATATTACGAGTCCGTCCGACTTCAGTGCTGGAGTAAAGAAAGCCCGAGAACACAAGGTCATTCGTTTAAAAATTCAACGAGGGAGCGCGAAGATCTTCGTAGCATCTCCTATCGGTTAACTTCCATCATTTCAGGCTCTCCGGCCGTAAGAGGCGGAGAGCCTCTCCCACAATCACTACATCCGCTGACCTAGAGTGTTCCTGGTCTTTTCCGCAGAATTTCGCGAAACGCGGGAAAATAGGCTGGCATCCATCGCCAATTAAGGAAAAGCATAATAAATTGCGAATTCCAGACGCTTGGCGATACACAAATTCGCAGATAGTCTCCTCGCCCATGACAATCCTGATTGGATCCTTCCCTGAATGGCGAAACAGATCCTGCGTTCTCTATAAGACTTCCCCTCGGATTACATGTACTTTACCTCAACAAAGTAGCCATGGGGCTGAAGATCTTTCAATAAAGCGTGGGCAGCCTGTCGGAACAGGGCCTTGTGTTCCCGAGCACTCCCTATCCGCCTCATTTCTCCGGGAAACATGCTTTCCTTCGAATCGAACCTGCCCTCGTTGAAATAATTGTCGAGCGCTTCTTCCCAGCAACCTTTCAGCTCGCAATTCGGTGAATGGCACAATTCAAAACAGACTTGCTGTTGCTGAAAATCCAGTGCCACTCTGACTTCTACGTGAAGACCGGCTCTGTAGGTCGCGTCAGCAACTGGTGTCCCTTCATGAGAAATATGAGCGACGATGATCATAAGCGTCTCCCGCTATCAGTGGTAATCGTCGGAAGTTAGTATCGTAGCAATTTACGCGCATGCTGTCCAGCCGTGAGGGCATGTTTTGTCCAACCAAGCCGGAGGAGTGACTCACGGGCAACCGCTCCAGGTCCGGTTCGTGCACAGGACAACAGTGATCGAGAGGGCAGGTTGAGGCTTTTCAGCCCGCTGAACGAACAGCTTTTGACTTGACAAGCTATACCGAGTAGTTTAAACATTCCTATTTCGAGGGGGCGGGAATTGTGATTTTTGCGTTAAGCAACAGTTTTCGCAAATTATTTTCCTTGATTGCAATTATTTTTTAATGTAATGACTGAACGTGCCGTTTTGTTTGGCGTGTTCTGTACTATCTTAGTTGCAACTCTGTTGAAAACATCCAGAATCGGATGGGAGGTTATGCTTGAATGGAACCGTGTCCTGTACTGGTGAAAGGTAACAGAGAAACGGACAGGCCTTACAGGAAAGTGGACTGCGATCATTACGGTGATTGTCTGGACACGGCGCTTAGAAGCCGGTGGTCTGATTTTTCTTGTTGCGAGTGCCGTGCTTACACGAGAACACGATTTATAGAGCAAGCCACCGGATCTGACGATTACTGGTAGGCCGTTTACTTTTTTGGATTCGAGGGTGATCCGCGTACCCGCCATTGTATTGTGGGCAATCGCTTTTGCCTATGTGGAGTCGGCTGTAGTCGAATATCTGAGATGCATCTACTATCCGTTGGAGCGGGGAGGATTCCAGTTTCCGGTGCTCAGTCTGGAGCAGTTGGAGAGTATGGGTCCGGAACACGTCCGACGACTGATAATAGAGCTGGGTCGTGAAATCTCCACTCTTGTCATGCTCGTCGCGATCAGTCTATCGGCTGCCGGAAATCGTCGTGAGGCGTGGGCCTATTTTCTGATCGCTTTCGGAACTTGGGATATTTTCTATTACCTTTGGTTGAAATTATTTCTCGGGTGGCCCCAAGGAATCATGACGTGGGATCTTTTATTCCTTGTTCCTGTTCCCTGGGTTGCTCCGCTATTGGCGCCTGTTCTTGTTTCCGTGACGATGATTGCGGCTGGCCTCGCGGTCCTCGCGTTCGAATGGGTCGGTCGTCCCCTGGACGTCTCCTGGAGCGCTTGGGGTTTCATCGTTCTCGGCGGCCTGATAGTCATCGTTTCTTTTTGTCTCGACTTCCGTGTCATTACGACAGGAGGATATCCCAATCCATTTAATTGGCCTGTGTTCGGGCTGGGCTTGGCAACTGCTCTCGTAGCCTTTTTGTGGTCGGTCGTGCGCCATGTGCGCGCTCTATCTTGACTCTGCTCGTCTGCTCTGGTAGTTAAATCTCTTTAGCTTCGATCGGCTTACCGAGCCTTACCTAAAGGTCCCGGGCAAACCACATTTCAGTCTGGATCAGTACAGAGGAGGCTTCATGGGCAAAGTACCGCGCAATAGGCCGGGATCTCAATATGAAGAGGACCAGCTTGGTTTCGGGAATATTTTCACGGAACGCATGCTGCAAATGGTATATTCGGAAGAGGACGGGGGTTGGCAGACTCCTGAAATTACTCCCTTACAGAATCTTGCCCTACATCCCGCCACAATGGTTTTGCACTATGGTCAGCAAGTTTTCGAAGGCTTGAAAGCCTTTGCCGGGCCGAATGAGGATGACATTCTTCTCTTCAGACCGGACATGAACATAGCGCGATTCACGAAATCCTGCGATCGACTGTGTATACCGGCTCCGGATCAACACCTGTTCATGGAACAAATGAGCAAGCTCATTCGTCTGGAGCGGGATTGGATTCCGAAACAGCACGGCACCTCTCTTTATGTGAGACCGACCATCATCGCAACGGATACACATCTCGGGGTCAGGCCGTCGAGGAAGTATCTTTTCTATATCATACTCTCTCCGGTTGGAGCCTACTATCCTGAGGGTTTCGAGCCGGTGAGAATCATGGTTACGGACAAGTATATTCGCGCGTGCCGGGGCGGACTCGGTGAGGCCAAGACAATGGCAAATTACGCCGCGTCTCTGCTTGCTGCAGAAGAAGCTCATTGCGCAGGGTTCACTCAGGTCCTCTGGCTGAATGCCGTGGACAAGCTTTCCATCGAAGAAGTGGGAACCATGAACATCTTCTTCAGGATGAATGACGAGATCGTCACCCCTGCACTGGAAGGAACCATCTTGCCGGGTGTTACTCGTGATTCGGTGATCCGTTTCGCTCGCGAGCTCGGGCATCCGGTCGTAGAGCGTCAGGTATCCATAGAGGAGATCGTCAAGGCGGCGGAAAACGGAGCACTCCAGGAGATATTCGGCTCCGGAACAGCAGCAGTGATTTCTCCTGTGAGTCATTTCAGGTATAAAGACCACGATCACATGATAGCAGACGGAAAAACCGGTCCTGTAGCGAGACAGCTTTTCGATGAGTTAACCGCGATGCAGACCGGCCGTAGATCCGACCCCTTCGGGTGGGTGGTCAATATCGGGAAGTAGTCTTTGGATTCTGTCCCAGAACGAATTCGGGGAGCCTGAACAAGTGTTCTGCTCCCCGAAATTGTTTGTGTGTTCTTGAAAACTCTATAAAGGCAATACCTACCACTTAGAACCCGCACGGCTCCTGGATCTTTCTCAGGAGTTCCTCAACCAACGTTCAATGTACATTTTTAGCTGCTTCATTCTGTCTTCCGGAAAATTCTCTATCATTTTTTTTATTTCCAGATAATTCGGGTCGTCACGGAATCGAGATTTTGGAAGAGTCTTTCCTTGGGACGAATCCATATCACGCATCTCCACCACTCCTCTGGTTATCCGTTGAAGCATTTATGGTCCGCTTCATAGTCCAGGCGCATCGAGATGTCAACGGAAAAGAGCGCCCGCAAAACTGCTTCTGAAAGCTCTCCACACGAGTCTTCGAGGCGTGAGCGGCTTGGAATCGGCATCATGTAACGCGAGATATACTAAAAATAAAGCAACAGCTTCACAAACCTACCTAACATTTTCATTTGACCCGAGATATTATATCTGTTATGGATCCCGCAGAACGAGATGCGGAGTTGTACATGTTTTCCATTGCCAAGGGAAAATTCAGTGATATTGTGAAGCTTCCAAATCACACTCTCCTGTACGGGGTCATACTTACGGCGCTCGGGGGTTTTGTCACCTTGGGGTCCGTGACGCGGATTTACGAACTGAGAGAATTTTTTCCGCTGAGAGTACCGGAACAGGTAAACGAGTTCATTCTCAATTATGTCCCTTTCATTCTCGGGACATTCGTCACCACTATTGCCGCCCTCGCGGGTGTGATTGTGGGTTTGAACTGGTTCTTTTCAGGTTTCAAGCAGATGTGCAGACTGCGGGTGCAACTTCGTTGGCCCGGAGAGTTTTACAAACCCGAAACGGTCTCTCTGGGATTGAAAGAGGGCAAGCTGCGCTCATACGAGAAAGCCCCGACGCTGCTATTCTTCATACTCGGTAAAATCTGGTCCAATGCCAAGTATATTTCAGAGATATCCGGCCAAATAGTGCGCTGGAACATCCGATTCATCTGGACTGCCCTCGCCTTTGCCATCATTCTCCATTTTCTTTTCAAGTCATTGGTATTCTTACCGCAATACCTTTCCGGATTGGGATTGGGAACCGGTTACGTGCTTCCAAGCCCGATGCCTTTTTACAATCTTCTCGCGGCGGTATGCATTCTCAAACTGATCATAGCGTTTTCGCTTATACCGCTGAAAAAGCCGGGCGCAACGCGAGAAATGGATTCCATGATCGTTGAAGGACGCGGACATCCATCGGTCTTTTTCGCCATTCTGGAGGAAGGCTCCAAGATTTTTGCGCACAAGGGATTTTCGAATCGTATTTCCCGCTCAAGAGCCGTGGTCTGTGAGGACGGTGAAAGCATGATCGGCACGCTGGTGGAAAGTTTTCCCGAGTACATCAAAACATCCTCCAAAACTGCCGCTCTGCTCAGTCTTCTCATAGGATCCGTCATGGTCCTGGTAGGCTTTCTGCAGATAATCCTCATGCAGTATCCCGCTTTTTCCGTAACGTACGAGGAGTTCTTTCGACTGCACGCCCTGAGCATGGTTAGCGATATCTTCCTGTACGTGGCGATGATTCTTCTCGGGAAGAGTTTCCTGGATCAGGCCCGCGCACTCATGGCTGTGTACAGATTCAGGTCCAGTCTCGTTTATGCGGAAGCCAAAGGGGAATTCGACCGCAAAGTGCTTCCCGATCTGAAGGGCATCGTATCCGCAGAACGGTTGTTCAATCCGCTGACACAATGCGCTTTTAACGTCCGATATTTTTCTGCTGAAGCTGTTTCGGAAGCGATTACCCCTGAAGGCGTGCGTGAACTGGTAGGCCTCGAAATGTCCGGGAGACTGGCCAAAGATGTTGCACGACTCAAATTTATGCCTTTCCAGGTCAATTTTGTAGAACGCTATCCTTCTTCCTGGATCCCTGAAGATTCGGACAGAGATGAAGAAATAGTCCAGGTCACAGGAGATCCTCTGTCTCTGACCGATGAGATATCTCCTGAACCCATCGCCTCTCAGGACAATTGCAGATGATATGGCATGGACTGATTTGCTTTTCTCTCAGCAGTGTCATCATGACATCCTGGGATGAAACAGCGTTGTCGAAACCTGAATTGAGCAGGCCTCGGGCATCTTTCGTATCCGTGGAAGTGCAGCGATCCGTGGAAGACCATTTACGGCTGAGAGAAATGGAAAAACTCGAAGCCATCGTCGCTTCTCTCGGCGGAAAACCGCACTACGCAAAAAGCCTCCTTGAGGCTGGGCGTGAATTCCAGATCGATCCGGTTCTCTTGACTTCACTGACGTTTGTGGAATCCAGTTTTCGTCCGAATGCCGCATCGGGTAGAGGAGCAAAAGGGATGATGCAACTTCGTCCCATAGTTCTGGAGGTATTGGGCGTAACAGACCCGTGGGACCCTCACGAGAACATTATGGCAGGCGCGGCATATCTTCGTCACTGCTTTGAACGATACGGAAAGCACAAGCATTCTACCTATCTTGCATTGGCAGCGTACAATGTCGGGCCCGCACCACAGGAGAAGCTCCTGGACTCGGAACCTGCGCGGCGTTTTGTGGGCAAGGTATTGCAGATATACAACAGGCATGCGGACAAACCGATTCTGGTGATGCCTCGGCCACCCCGCTTAACGTCGGCATCTGCAAGAAATTCATAAATAGGAGACATGGCTGTAACACTAAAGATTGTGGGTTTCAGGAAACTGGATTAACACTCTCCAAGACAGATCAATGTTTTGCATTAACTAGTCTACTCTATAGACGATTAGGAATCTTCGTACCTTGACGGGACAAAAATAGCTGCTATCATGGCCGAATCCGCAGTATCTGCGGGCGTTCCCATGAGATTGTAGGAATTGGCGAGCCGCAGTCCCGTTCCGGCTCGAAAGATAAACAGAGTAGTCTCACGCCGGAAGACAAGGGGTTTACCTTCCTGCTCTATCCGGGAAGAGGTGAGCAGATGAGACATTCCCGAGTGCGTTTTGCGGCCGTTGTGGCAGGATTGATCCTCCTGCTGGTAGTCACCGGTTTTGCGGACGATTACCTCGTGATCAAGAAAAAAGACGGTGCTTCACAGAGAGTTCCTCTGAAATTCAATCCTGACCAGATCGAGTCGCTCCATGTCGAACCCGGTCAGCCCGGCGTACCTGCGGCCAAGGACGAAGAGCCACCGGAAGCGGCTCGGCCCGAGGAACCCGAGGGCGCTCCCACTGCTCCAATGATTCTCAGGCAGGGAGGACAGGCTCCGGTCAGAGGATTGCCCCAACAGCAGGAACAAGAATCCGCAATGGATCAAGGGGCTGGAAGAACCCAGCCGCCGGCCCAGGAAAGGCAAAGGACAGTTGCGCCGGTTGCCGGGCCCAAGAAGGTGGAGCAGGCAGCCATTCCGGATCCCGGCAAAGGTTTCAGTGTGAATATCTACAAGCTGCCGGATAATATCAAAGCCCTTCCCGATTACAGCGCGTTTCCGCCTGTAGGAACAACTACCTGTGACCGGATAAATTTGGAGCCTTCCAAAGGCGAGAACGATCCAGGGGGCTTGCCGGAGAATACGAACGGTCTCGGTCTGAGATTCATGGGAATGTTCATGGTGAGTGGGGAAGGCATTTTCAAATGGCGCCTCCAATCCAAGGACGGAGCCCGCTTGCATATCGACGATAAGACTGTGATCGAGAACGACGGTGTTCACGAATCCGCATCGAAAACAGCATATGTCCATCTTGCTGAAGGCATCCACACGGTAATTATCGACAGCTTCAATTCCCAGGGGGCGCCCCTTCTTAAACTGTTCCTCCAGCCTCCGATGGGACCTGAACAGGTTTTTAGTTCCACTGCCGGCGCAGTTGGCTGGAAAGAACCTGACAAACCCTATGACGTCTTGTGGGGACAAGTATATTTCGTTCCCAAAGGCAATTATCCGGAAGGACCTGATTTCAGTCAGTTGAGTCCTATAGGACGTCTCATTACTCCGTCCCTTGACCTTACCGGCACGGCTGGATTTGTGGGTTTGCCGGGAAAGAAGGAGATGGTGGGGGTCAGGTACCAGGGCTTTTTCAACGTTCAGGGAGCCGGAATCTTCGCGTTCAGGCTCGTTGCCGACAGCTTTGCACGTTTGACGATCGGGAAGCAGTCCATTGTAGAGACGGCGTCTTCGGGTAAATCAGAGCAGAGTAGGCTTGGCTGGGCCTTTCTCCAGCAAGGAAGTTATCCTATCACTGTTGATTATTTCAATCCTCAAGGGGATCCCAAGCTACAGCTCTATGTGACGGCACCTACCAAAAAGGAAGAGTTATTCGCTCCGGCTGCGGAGCTGGAAGGGTTTTCCGCGGAATCCAGTGAGCTGAGCCTTATTCCGGCATTCGTATATTTCATCAAGCCAAATACCAAGACGTTGCCGAATTACAACAAAATGACCCCGGCCGGGATGTTCTTCACCAAAGCCATCGATTATCCGGCCAACAGAGGGACACGAGAATTCGCGGGAGTGCCGAAACGGGAAGACTGGCTAGGTCTACGGTTTTACGTGAAGTTTACGCTTTCGGACCAGGAAGCAGGCAATTATAAATTTCGTCTGGTATGTGATGACGTTGCTCGCTTGATTGTAGGCAAGAAAATGGTGCTTAACGCGGATCAGCTAGGCAAAGTCCAGGAAGTATCGGGGTCCGTTGCACTGCCTGGAGGGAGTCATGAAATGTTCCTGGATTATATGCAAGGAACCGGGCCGAGCGCGTTGCAGCTCTATATCACTTCTCCAGGAGGCGAAGAGAAAGTTTTTGCTTTTCAATAGATATAGAGTGCTTAGAGCGCAATCGGATGTTCATGCAATCTGCGTTGTGAAGGATTTGCACCGCTGAAACCATGAGATTGGGGGAACACGATATGAGTAGTTCCCCGATCTTTTTATGGTCAGTGCGAAATATACTGTGGTTTATCCCGCGTGTGAATGACGGGTTATTGGTAGGGGTCGACGTCCCTGCTGGTCCATTGTATCGGTTATTGATCAATTAAAGATGTGCCGGCACGGAGGCCGGCACCCACCAATACTCCTGTCCTCAATTCGGACTGGCAGTTACTATTTGGTCCGATCGGCACAATACCCAGGCGATTCGCGAAACCCATAGCCTCCGACCGCTGGAGGCTGTCTCAGAAATCAGGTGCTTCGGCTGGCATGGACGCCGGCCGCTACCGGCTCTGCTGGGGTCGTGTCCTTTTCCGGACCTCTCGATTTTTGTCGTTTTTTGGGTGAAATGGGACAGGGGGGATTCCGAAATTCTTTTCTTATGTCTCTCTTCTCTCAAAAAGGTACCAGTTCAACCCCCTGCCGCTCGTGACTTTCAAGTTTGTCAGGCTGAATTGCGGGAAACGGTTTCTCACAAAGGTGAAGACCTCTTCTACAGTGGCAAACTCGTAAGGATAACCGCCGAGCCAATCTGTAGCATCCGTTTTCCAGCTCATTCCTCTGTGAGATTTATAGTTCCTCACGTGAGTGACAGGATTCTCCAGCCTGGCGAGCACTATCGCGATGTATGCTGCCATTGCGAGAGGTTGGAAGACATATTTTCCCACTGCAGGATTTTTGTTGTAAATAGTTTTAATCTTGAGCCAAAAGGGGTGTATCCAAGACGTGGAACCACTTCTATTGAGGATTCGATTGTATATGGCAATGTAATACGAACCGCCCGGCTTGACGAGCTGTGCGGCATTCTGGATCGCGTCCCACATGCGACCGGTGTGATGGAGCACCCCCCAGGAATACACAATATCGAATTCTCCCATCCCCGCCAAAAACTGTTCGTCCAGCACAGATCCGTTCAGGACGTTCCAGTTCTCGGGACGGTTCGCATTTGCACGGAGATACCTGCAGCATTCGACGCTGAAGGGGTCTACATCGAAGCTCACAATGTTTTCAGCGCCAAGACGAAACGCAGCCAGGGAGAACAGTCCACTTCCGCAGCCGATGTCCAGGAAGCTTTTACCGCGTAGATCCGGGACTTTTAAAAATTCAAGGAGGGAGTCTTCGGCAATCTTTATCCGCTCTTCACTAAGGCTTTTCAGAAATTCCTGCCAGTTCCGTCCAAAAGAAAACGTCGGTGTTGTCGCTGTGTCATGCATTCATGGGATCCGATCTTCATACATGCCGTATACATTCGCTTATTGTAACGAAATGGGCGGAAAACGGTTGATGAGAAGCTTCAGTGCTCGCTAAATCAGAATTATCAACTGGAACTTATTCCCATTCAATAGTACTGGGCGGTTTTGAAGAGATGTCGTATACCACGCGATTGATGCCTCTCACCTCATTTATGATCCTGCTGGAAATCACCCCCAGCGTTTCATGGGGAATGGGGTACCAGTCCGCGGTCATTCCATCGGTTGCTTCAACAGCCCGGAGAGCTGCAACATGTTCGTACGTGCGCTCGTCTCCCATGACGCCCACTGAACGAACGGGCAACAGGACAACGAAAGCCTGCCAGATGTTCCGGTATAATCCTGCTTTACGAATCTCCTCAATGGCAATTGCATCCGCTTCCTGAAGCACCGCCACTCGTTCCGGGGTTATTTCACCAAGGATACGTACAGCCAGTCCGGGTCCGGGAAAAGGATGTCTCCATAGGATTGACTCGGGGATCCCCAATTCAGCGCCCAGTGATCGGACTTCGTCCTTAAATAGCTCCCTGAGGGGTTCTATTAACTCCAGGTCCATGCGTTCAGGAAGACCGCCCACATTGTGGTGGGTCTTGATGGTGGCCGAAGGTCCACCTTTGAAGGACACGCTTTCAATCACGTCAGGATAGAGAGTTCCCTGAGCCAGGAATTTGACATCCGGAAATCGAGCGGATTCTTCTTCAAAAATACGAATGAATTCCTGGCCGATAATTTTGCGTTTTTTTTCAGGATCGGCGATACCCCGAAGTTGGCCGAGAAAACGGTCCGCTGCGTCCACATAGTCCAGTTGCACTCCGAGATCCCGAAAGGTGGATAATACTTCTTGCGCCTCATTTTTTCGCAATAAACCGTTATTGACGAAGATGGGATGCAGTTTGTCTCCTATGGCTTTATGCAGAAGAACAACCATAACCGAAGAATCAACCCCGCCGGACAGAGCCGCGACCACATGAGCATCCCCGACTCGATCTCTAATATGCTCACATGTTGTTTCTATAAAAGACGCCATGCTCCAATCTGGCTCCAACCCTGCAATTTTTCGTAAGAAATTCTGCAGTATTGTTGCCCCGTCCGGTGTGTGGACCACCTCAGGGTGAAACTGGACCCCGCAAATCCTATGATCCGGGCTTTCGAACGATGCAAAAGCAGTATCTTCGGTGCTGGACGTGACTTCAAAACCGGCTGGCAGCATCATAACCTTGTCACCGTGACTCATCCAAACTTGTGCGCCTGGACGGACCCCCTCCAGCAACCAGGAATTCGGATTTATGTACGATAGATTGGCTCTTCCATATTCCCGGTCGTCAGCAGGTTCGACACGGCCACCCAGAGTATGAGCTATCGCCTGCAATCCGTAGCAGATACCGAGAACCGGCACGCCGGCACTCAGGATTTCTTTTTCCAACTGAGGCGACGCCTGACCATATATGCTTGCCGGTCCCCCCGAGAGCACGATTGCGGCTGGCACATTGCGGGAGATGAGCTCCATTCCTTTGTTATAGGGATGTATTTCAGAGTAGACGCCGGCTTCTCGCACGCGGCGCGCAATCAATTGCGTGTACTGAGAACCAAAATCGAGAATCAGCACGTAAGCGGTACCTGACAAGGACTGAACCTCCCAGTCACAACGGAAATTCCGTGGATTGATGTTCGGTAAAGGCGATGGAGTCACCACATATCGTCATGTGGAGTAAGGTGCATCACCTTTTACATGAGTAATATAAAAACCACCCGAAGACAATCGAGTGGCCATGTGAAACACTTTTTCTCAAGGATTATCGTTGCTTTCGCAGCTCCGGTCAAGAGCCGTGGTGGAGTGAAGTTCCAATAAGAAAAAAAGGGACTGAGGTTCACGACCTCAATCCCTTCGTAATGTCTGCTTTCAGAAGCGAAGTCTTACTTAACAGCCTGTTTCTTGATCATTTCATAGGACAGGCCGGGGGTTACGCAAGGATTGCAACCGGGAGACTTCACGCTGTATTTTTCAACATTGCTTACCAGCTTGCCGCCAGGGGTAAGTGAAGGAGGAGCACCCCAAGCAACGGGGCCACCATATGCAGGGGCTACGCACTTCGGCGGAATGATCTGCACTTTCATAGCGCAGGTTGTGCCCTTCCAAACGCCCCAGGGACGAAAACCACCGGTGTACTGCTCACAACCATCCAACATAAGGGTGCTGTCGCCACCGGGTGTTCCCTTTGTGGTTTTTGTGAAAGACGTCTTCACCTTCATGGGGACCATAATCATATCGCCGGATGCAGCCATGGTCGGCATTCCCGACACAAAGGCGCAGGCGATACCCGCGGTCATGATCAGAGCCATAGCGCTGAGCACAACAATCATTTTTTTAACCATACCCAAATCCTCCTTTTATTAGGCCCCACCGACAACCGGGGAACCGCATTTGGAATTATAGACATATATTAACGTTTGACATTTTGATTATCAGAACGCTCACGGGAAGTCAAGATATTTTTTCCTGTGAAAGCCTGATACCGACCCCATTGGTCTGATCGAGCATAACTAAAATTTCTTCTCGATACAAACTTTTTTTTCGATTTCATCGAAATTGCCCGTCTCTATCACCCTACTGTTCGCTACAGTGCTTTTGTAGCATAAACGTGGGCGAAAGTGTGGTGCAGTATTGAGCAACAACGCGTCTGCCCCTTTTTCCGTTAAAGATCGCCAGGATGTCCCAGACTACCCTGTACTGCGGTGGCAGCAGCTACAGCGGGAGATGCCAGCACAACTTCACTTTCCACGTGACCCATTCGACCTACGAAGTTCCGGTTGGTTGTCGATACGGCGCGTTCGCCCTGTGCAAGGATGCCCATATAGCCGCCAAGACAAGGGCCGCACGTAGGAGTTGAAACCGCTCCACCAGCCTGCAGAATGGTCTCCACAAGTCCTTCCGATATAGCCTGCAACATAATCTGTGGGGTAGCGGGTATGACTATGAGACGTATTCCTTTGGCAACCTTTCGGCCCTTTAGAATTGAAGCAGCTATTCGCAGGTCTTCAATCCTGCCGTTTGTACAGGAACCGATAACTACCTGGTCGACTTTCATCCCCTTTACTTCCGAAACCGGCCGAACATTGGAGGGTAGGAAAGGCAGGGCAACAACAGGTTCGAGAGAACCTAAATCGATGATCTTCGTCTGCTCGTAAACGGCATCGGGATCGCTTTCCTGCACGATGTACGGCCGTGAGCCGTGAACATCCGCAAAGTCCTTCGTTGCCCTGTCAAACGGAAAAATCCCGTTCTTTGCACCAGCCTCTATCGCCATATTGGAGATGGTAAACCTGTCGGACATGCTCAGTTCCGCGACGCCTTCGCCGCTAAATTCCATGGCTTTGTACAAAGCTCCGTCAACGCCGATTTCTCCGATTATGTGCAGGATAACGTCCTTACCCGAGACCCACGGGCCAGGTTTGCCAGTGAGCACGAATCGCATGGTTTCCGGAACCTTGAACCAGCATTTGCCAGTTAGCATAGCCGCGGCAAAATCGGTGCTCCCTACTCCGGTGGAAAATGCAGCCAAAGCACCGTACGTACACGTATGGCTGTCCGCGCCCACAATCAGGTCTCCCGGGACGACAAGGCCCTGCTCCGGAAGCAGCACGTGTTCTATGCCCATGACTCCCACATCATAAAAATGGACTAAACCCAACTCTCGGGCAAACTCTCTGGCTTTGCTCAACATCTGGGCAGAAGCTATGTCCTTCGCGGGATTAAAATGATCCAGCACCACGACGACCTTGGCCGGATCGAACACCCTGGTTCCGCCTGCTTCGCGAAACGGCTCAAGGGCAAGCGGCAGGGTGATATCGTTTGCCAAGGCAATATCGACACGAGCGGATATCAGTTGGCCCGGTTCGACGCTGCTTACATCAGCGTGGGCTGCAAGGATTTTTTCGGTTATGGTCATTCCCATGTCTTGTTGGAACTCCTTCGACTTTCTATTCGTACCAGCGCAGAAGAGTCATCTGATTCCTCATTCCGGGAAACAGGAGCTTGGAATTCTGCTTCGATCTTTATCTGTCAGTGATCATGTTTGTCTGCGTTTCATCGAATACCGTTATTGTATGCTGTCTTTCCGTTCCTTGAGATAGGCCTGCAAGGCTGCTGTCCATTCTCGCGGAATATAACCGCAAAAACCGTGGAACCGTGTGTTATCGAGCACGGAATACAAGGGCCGCGGGGCCGGTCTCTGCAACTCGCTGCTTTTCATGGGCTCCACAACTGCTGAACGTCCTGCCAGTTCGATTATTTTCGCGGCAAAACCGTACCAGCTTGTACTACCCGAATTTGTCACATGAAATGTGCCACGACCGCGCATGCGTGCAAGCGTGACGAGAGCTTCAGCGAGATCCGGTGCATATGTCGGGGAGCCTATTTGGTCGTCTACAATCGTGAGGACATCACGTTCCCCGCTCAACCGGACTATGGTATCCACAAAATTTTTCCCGTGCAACCCAAAGAGCCATTGGGTTCGCACAATGCAATGATTTTCGGGGATAATTTCTCTGACCCGAATCTCGCCGACAGCTTTTGATTTGCCGTACACACCGAGAGGATTGATGGGGTCGTCTTCCCGGTAAGGCTCTCGACAAGTCCCATCAAAGACATAATCGGTGCTTACGTGTATGAGAAATGCTCCCGCTTCCATGGAAGCCGCTGCGAGGTTCGCGGGACCTTCGGCATTCACAGCGAATGCCGTTTCCACCTGACTTTCGCAGCCATCCACATCGGTAAACCCGGAAGCATTCAACACAACTGCAGGGCGGAACTCTTCAAATATAGAATTCACCGAGTCCCGGGAGGTAACATCCATTTCTTTCAGGTCTACTGCCACGGTCTGTATGCTTTGCTCCTGAAGTATCTTCAACAGTTCTGTTCCCAACATCCCCCTGTACCCCACGAGGAGCACGGGTTCCCTCAGTTTCTCCATAGTGCCTCCACAACTTGGCAGTTGATATTACCGATCATTTTGCCTATGATCACTCTAAACTCCTTCTGGAAGGCTTACGCCACATCAGATTATAGCGGAAAGGTTGAGTTCACCGGGTGAACGTATGTATCCATCCACCCGGATGCTCTTCTAGGATAAGGATTCCAATGGAACTTGTCTTCAGGCACGCAGCCAAAAAAGATCTCCCCGCACTTAAGAAGATTTTCCGGTCCTGGGCCGAGAGCGATCCGGGCATCCTCGATATGCTGAACGCCTCCCTATCGGGAGGAGAGGACAAAAATCTTCGATGCGCGGTCCTGGAAGCTGCAAAAACAATTCGTGCAGGACTACTCTGGTACACGTATGCAATCAATGAAGTGCGCGTCGTTGCCCTGGGGACCGGCCCGGGGGCCTCTGAACTCGATGCTTCCGAACGGTTGCTCAAGGAGCAGATTCTGGAATGGTCTGAAGAGAACATCACCAAAGTTACCATAAAAATACCTGCCGCAATGGCAAGCTCCTTTATCACGAATTTGAAGTCCTGCGGATTTATGCTCGAAGGAATCTCCTCACGATTCGGCACGGGTGAAAGTCCTGAAATCCGCATGTGTAAACACCTTTTGCATCGCTCCGTTCCATATTCAGGAATAATGCAGTTCCTGAAAGAACTGCTCGTCTCCCTGGGATATGAAGTGAGACCGGAAGGTGAAGATTTTGGATACAGAGTCAAAAATGAATATCGGTTACCGTTTATCCACAGCTCCTGGCATCGTATCACAAGAAACGGTCCTGATATTATAGTACATCCGCCCGCAAGAATACTCGAGCTCCATGAATTGGAGACACTCTTCTTTCCTCTGACCATTCGCACCAAGAATGACAGGCCCCTCCTGCTCCCTATGGAAAAGAAACGCGCAGTCACTCTGATCGATCTGCCACCGGCCTATTCACAGCAAGACAGCCTTTTTGGGGCGACTCCACTTAATCATCAACGCGATCTTCGCATAAACAATCTCACGTACAGTTATCCCACGGGAATTCAAAAAATCCGGAAAGGTCTCCCCATCCTCTTCTACGTTAATCGCATGGGCGCAGTAGGATCGGGACGAATCGAAGAGTGGTACCTGGATGAGCCCAAGAATCTTTATAATAAAATTGATGAAATGGGTTACTTCGACCCGGAAGACGTCAAGGAGTACGCCGCATCTTCCGGTCCTAAATCCGGAAAAGTCATGGTTATACGATTTGCCTGGTACCGTCCTCTCAAGAGAACCGTTCCTCTTGAGGAGATTCGTACGATGGACGAGTCATTCAATCCTCAGCGGACCCGTTCCCTCTCCAGTGAAAGTTTCAAAGCCATCATCACTGCAGGAAATACCCCTGCTTGAAATCGAGAGGCCGCTCAGCGATGATTTACGAATATCGAGGGATAAGACCGAGGCTAGGCAAAGACGTGTTTCTGGCGCCAAATGTGGTGGTCCTGGGAGATGTGGAAATTGGCGACGGGAGTAATATCTGGTTTCACAGCGTTGTGAGGGGGGACGTTCATTGGATCAAAATCGGATCTAACACCAATATTCAAGATCTCTGCATGCTCCATGTGACTGGAGGCAAATACCCGTTGTCATTAGGTAATGGAGTGATTGTAGGCCATAGAGCAGTCCTTCACGGATGTACTGTTCACGACAACGTGCTTATCGGTATAGGCGCGCTGGTACTTGACGGCGCGATAATAGAAGAAGGAGCAATTATCGCTGCTGGAGCGGTTGTTACTCCCGGCACCATCATTCCTGCCGACCACGTGGCCATGGGCACTCCAGCCCGTCCCACGAGAAAACCAACAGAAGCGGAAAAGGCTTTCCATCAAATCAACCTGTCCAGGTATGGCGAATACGGCCGAAACTTTCACGAACTGGTCCGCACTGTCTGAGCTACTCCATGATACGTCGAATTTGATGCTGAAGACGTGAGCCGATATTTCCCATGATCCCCCGCGATGTTATTTTAACTATTTGATGCAAGTCACTATTATTATAGTTTCTTCTTATTTCGCTCATGTTTTGCAGTGCATTTTTTGGCTCTAAAACTGCCTTGCGTATTGCTCTAAAATCATTTCTTCACCTTTTACTTTAAAGATTGACAATAGAGACTTGTTATGTTTTAGTAATTTCGTTGCTTGGCAACACCACTAAATAGAAGCCGGGAGGAGGTCGCATGCCTCATACACACAATATTGGTTACTACATCGGTCACATGAATGACGAATCGCTGGCCGACGCCTTAGCCGATTTCGAGGATCCATTGGAGGGCCGTTCCGCGGATTTCCTTTCCTCCCTTAACGACGAAGATTTTGAGGATGACCTCAGATTGGACTTTGACGATTATTGATCGTCCTCCTCTCCCGAATTAATTACGGCCGGATCGTGAGTGGGCGCATCCGGCCGTAATAGTTTCAACTACGTCAGTTCCAAGAAGATTCCCCGAATATTCCTTTCAGAATCCACCTCTCTTATTACCGGACAATACTCCTGCAGCTTCCTTGGGCTGTTCGACACGTTTGACTTCCCGAAGGGCAGTGAGTTGCTCCAGGTTTTCTGCGGAAATCGAGCCAATGACTGATTTTCCGGCTGAAACGAAAATGATGTGCAGCCCGACTCGTTTAAGATTCCCGAGGATCGTTTCAGTGTTTTCGTTCAGCCATACCAACACGGTTATTCTCCCATCCTCCAGTGCAACCTTCTTGTACCTGCCGAGGGATTCCTTCCCGTGCGCTCTCAAGAAGTCGACCAGTTCCATGAGTGCAGAATCCAATTTCTCATCTGCCTTCTCCTTGATTGGGGACTGGCTCCGGGTCGTTTCGTTGAGTATCCGCCGATCTTCTTTTTTCTCCTGGACACGCATGTGGCCTTCTAATCCGTGAGGGGCCGGAACTGCCTTTCCCACCGCTCCTGCAAATGCGGGAGTGGTTGGACGATACGCCACTGCGGCACTTGATGCCGGAGCACCTGATTGTTCCCCGAATACGCCTTCCCTGCTGACTCCATCCGGCAGTTCAACAGGTACCACGACGCGTGTTGGTTGCCCACCAATGGTAACGGTGGTTTCCTCCACAGCAACGAAGCTTGTGTATTGGGTCATTATTTGATGTTCCAGAGCAACGCGCACGATCTCTTCTTTGAGCCCCTTATCCGGGGTGCCTTGTTGAACTTTGAACCAATCGCGGCCCGTCAATTCGTCTACTTTGGCTCGAGCCCATAGAGATGCCAGGGAAGGGTTCGCTGTCTCTTTTTCGGGTAAATCCACATGAAGAGTCTGTGTATAAGGCTTCCCGGCAGCAAATCCCCTTATGGTAATTGCCCCTTTTCGTGCGGAATGATAGCGGGCCTTAAAGATGAGAGGTTTATGGGACCACAAATCTGTCAAGGACTCCGGGAAGACTTCCGCAAGAGCTATACCTTCTTGCTCAAGGGTGATGTCGGTCAACACGGGTGCTGCAATACGCTGGTAGAATTTCCTCGCTATTTCCTCTCCAGGGCTGTTCAGAAGAATGTATTCCGGTTCTCCGCCCCCGACACGGGCCATACGGTCCAGGAGAAACCGGTTCACTGAATTTCCGGTCCCGAAGGGAAACCAACGGCTCTTGTCTCTGTATTTTTTTACGAGGGAGATAATTTCGAAATCGTTTCCAACATAGCCGTCTGTCATAAAGGTGACGATGCGAAGTCGGTTTGACTGGGCGGGCATGTTACAGATCTTTTCAACCGCAGGCCCCATCCAGGTTCCGCCCCGAGCCTCCAGGCTGGAGAGATACCTAAGTGCCTTTGAGCGGTTCTCTTGGGTGTTCTTTCGAGCCTCCTCAAAGAGCACACGCGCACCTGAATTGAAGTCGACGATATTAAAAGTATCATCCGGATTCATACGATCGATGATGTATCGCATGGTCTCCTTTGCCTTCTCCAGGGGCTTCCCTGCCTGGGAACCGGAGCAATCGATCACAAAAATCATCTCCTTGGGTGAGATCTTGTCTGGGGTGACCCTCCTGGGAGGCACCATGATGACCGTTACGTATCCGTTTTTTCCGTCCTTGTGGCTCAGGATGCCGGAGCGTACCTCATCGCCAGCTACAGTGTACGACAGCACGAAATCCTTATTTGGGATCTCGTCTTTGTTTCTCAGGGATACTACAGCGCGATCCGCTCCGTCCCGCTGAACGTCTATCTCGTGCAGTTCCGATTTTATGGATTGAACTGGAATTCCCGCATTTAACGTGAAAGTGAGATCCACATCATGTCCCGCCCGCGTTCCGGCAGGTAAAACGGGTGGTGTGATGAGACTTGCATCGGGGACCTGCGTGGCGTCCGGAGACCATCCTGAGCCTTGCTTCCCCGTCCGATTCCCGGGGATGAACCGTGGACCCACCACCATGGGGAACACGAATTTAAAGGCGCCGTCAGCGTACGAGAGAACCTCGGAGTATTGGATTTCTATCTCGACCTTCTCTCCGGGCATGATGTTGACCACGGACTGCGTGAAAATATTCGGGCGCTCCTGATCCAATAAGGAAGCAACATTTCCTCGGGATTTCGCTGCTTCGTAGATGGCTCGAGCCTCCTCGCGTCGTTTTATTTCCCCTTTGATCACACGTTCCCCTATTCTCATGACCATGCTGTCCACCGCTCCCTCTGAAGAAAGGGGAAACGTGTACACAGCCTCGATTTTATCACTTTGAGAATTCCGGAATATCTGCCTGACAGTCACTCTCGCCAGAAACCCGGAAACGTCCGCGTTCACCGATGTACGTTCCAGGGGGCACTCTTTTCCTGCTTTTCCGCTCTGGTCAATGATTGTAAGTGCTCCTTGGCCGCGGGTTGCTGCATCGGCACCACACGCCAGCGCTGCAGCGCTCATAAGAATGAACAGGACAAGAACAGATGGGGACTTGAATTTTCGCATGGTTCGCTCCTCTGATTTTGTCTCACTTGGCAAGACTTCATGAGAGGATTCGCGGGTAATCCGAAAACGTTTCACGAAAAGAAGGGAGGCGACGAAGAAAAGGCTGGGCCGTAAGGCAACAGCATTATAGCAATTGTCAAAATTGGTGTCCGATGAAGAGTAAGGAATATTGGTGGGGGCCGTGCCTCCGTGCCGGCACATCTTCCATATAATCAATGATATCGGTCAAATGGACCGACAGGCACGCCGATCCCCACTCGTGTCTTATATTGCAGCATGGGATAAACATGAGAGGTTTTGGCAATCGCTCTATGTCTGCAGGAGTTGACGCCTATATAAGTTCGATACGAGCGTGGGGACGAGTAAGTTTCTTGCGCACTGGGTCAAGGTGACACTGAATCCTATTCACCTGTTTAATGAGCAAAAAAAAGCCCGAAGGCTTGCACCTTCGGGCTTGGTTTCTCTGATCGTATTCAGGTTAGAAGTTGACCATCAGTGATCCGTGGAAAGCCTGGATTGCGTCACGGCTCTGCAGTACGCCAAAGTCGTTGACTGCGCCACCGCCGGGAACCGGCACGTGAGCCTGATAGGCTTCCTTGAACCATTCGCCGGGCTGCCAGTAGGAGTAACGGAGGTATGCGGTCAAACCTTCGAGAAGTTTCCAATCCACACCAGCGTTAGCTTCCCAGCCGAGAAAACCGTCGGTCACAAACGGATCGCCGTTCGGGGGAGCTGCTCTTCCAGCGGATGCTCTGAACGCTGCGATCTGGGCAGCAGAAGCTGCGCCACCGAAGGAGTTCTTTCCACCGAAGAGGTAACCGGCTTTCTCAAGCCTGTGGGCCCAGATGTAGCTACCCCATACATTGAGGTTCGACGCTACGGCATAGTCCAAACGGGCTGCGTAGCAGAATGCGTCAGACATCATACCGTGGCCGTCAGCAGGCAGCAGCGGGCCTGCGAAAGCGTCGTTACCACCACCATAGGTCTCGAACATCAGGAACTGGTAAGGGGACATTGCCTGGTAGTCAATAGGATAGCCAAGATACTGTTTGGTTGGGTTGCCCGTGTTCAGCACACCACCAGAGGATATGGCGTTCATCAGGCTAACTTTTGCAGGGCCGGCCATCACGCCAAACTCGGTGAACCAGTGATAACCTTCGAAGAAGAGAGGAGCTGCTCCAGCCGTAAGACCGCCAAGACCGTTCGGTCCGATATGATGATATCGGTCCTGCTGGAAGAAAGCATACTCAGCGTTGAAGAAGAAGCGGCCGTTGTTATACTTCATGAAGGCAATCCAAAACTGCAGATTCTGGTCGTACGCGTTGCCGTAAGGATTCCCGGCTCCCGCAAAAAATCCAAAGTTCGGATTGGTGTAGCTCTTGGCATGAAGGTTCTGCAGGATGTAACCCAGACCCATGCTCAAGTCACAGGCATCATACGTGGCCAGCATGCCTTCGAAGAAGCTCGGTTTGCGATCGGAATCAGGGACGGTTCCATATCCGGCGTTGGTCGCGTTACGAGCCAACCACACGCCCCAGAGGAAACGCATGGGACCGTAAGGAACAACCAGCAGGAATGCTTCCGAACGCAGGCCGTTAGACAATGACGCGCCCGTGCCGAAGGGGAAGTCTTTGACACCCAAGGACAAAATGCCCCAGGGAATCTGGATGGTTGCACGGAACTGTTCCCAGCTACCGATTGCTGCAGTATCGTATGCATTGTCACTGGTCTGGTGAACGTAATAACGCTCGATCGGCGGCACACCGGCACCCTGCATGTACGGAGAACCCGGCCCAGGAATCAGCGGCCAGTTGTGTTGAGCGTACTTGTTGCGAAGACCACCGACGGTGTAGACACCGTGCACCCTGATAGCGGGATTTACACGGATTTCCGGGTAGAAGGTAAGCCTGGAATCATGATAGATGGCATCGGAGCTGTACAAGGAAAAACCGCCCCGGACGATCCTCATACCTGCTAAGCCGGCTGTGGTGTTCACATTGGCGATAGTTCCCGGCAATGCCGCAAAAGGAAGTACCGGACCAAGTCCCGCAGGAACCGTGGCCGTAGTCGGCAAATTATTATACGGCGGCACCGTCATGGGGCCCAGCGGAATTGCAGGTTGAAAATCGGCGGTTCCGTAGATATTCTGGCCGGCAAAGCCTACTTCGCTCTGGAACTGCTGACCGAAAAGATCCGCATCACCAGCTCGACCAAAATAACGGAAACGATACTCCCACTCGCCCTTCATCGAGAATTCCCAGGCGAATGCGGGAGCGGCAAAAGCCACTAACAGCAGCCCTGCCAGAAGAATCACTGAAAATTTTTTCATCTCTTCCTCCCAATCAAAAAAAGAATCAAAAAAGATGCCTTGCGGCAGTTATCGCCTCACAACCGTTACGACAACCAAGCCCATGCATGCGCTGTCGATCGGGGGATAGTTGCTGCGCTGCAAGGCTTCGTAACCGAACCATAATGGTTGGCGTACATACACTTTTCCGTTTGGTAATTTTCTAACATTAGCGAACTGCTAGTGTCAAGAAAAATCTGGCTCGATTGGGTAGCTTAGAAAATCATTGCTGTGTTTTTTCCGGCAGTAAACGCCTGTTCTAAAGAACTTACAGTAAATTCCACTCGCGTTTCTGCCGTTACGCTTCATCGCTCCACCACTTTTAGAGCGCTCCAGCAGACATTGGCGTTTGCAGGGGTAACTGACACTCTCATATAAGCAATAGTGATGCGCATGGTTTTCAAACAGTTCTGGGTGGTTACTACAATGTCAGTCATATAAAAGCATTGGGCAAAGATGCGCAAGTTATTTCGGCATCGGGTTCTGTTTTCGTGTAATTCCCGGACAGGATGGTGTAATGCGCAGGTGCATTCGGGCGGAATATGACTCATTCAGACTTTTTCACGAGGGGGGCCGTTCAGATGCTTTCACGTCCCGATGCTATGCGGTCAAGCACCCTGAACCAATAAGCTGATAGGGGCAGGAGACCCGGTATTTTTCATCCCTCTTCTACGACAGTCTGTTTTGTGACAGCGGAGGAGTGAGCATATTCGGATTCTGTTCTCTTGTGGGTCGCAAGAGAATTCTGCACCAGTTTTCGTATAGTGCGGCGATATTCGAAATAGTGCTCGGCAGTTATGCACGATGCTAGAAAATGTCTGAAACGTTTGGGGAACTTCATGATTGCGAGAAGCAGATATTTCCAGAACTTCCATCGTGAAGGATACAAGATTCCCTGTCGAAAGAGCGTGATAGCGACGGCGCGGATCTCTCCCGCGTAGGGGAGTCCGCCATCCTGAACCGGGGGGACTGTCTCCATGAGTGAAAAATGGTTGAAAAGTCGCTCCAGGAAAGCTTCGGGGGCGTAGAGTTCATCGTAAAGGTCCGTGAACTCGCGCACGATTTCTTCCATCGGCCGCGTTGGGATGAAATTCATCAGACCGGTCTGACTTCCGAGATTTTCGTCATAGGCGGATTGAAAAAGACGGTGTTCACGCTTGAGTCGATGCCAGAGGTCGGTTCCCGGACCGGCTTGAAGCATAGTCACGAACATCTCCGGGATACTGTTTCTCCGGGCAAATGCTATAAGTTGCTGATCCGCACCCGCTCTTTCTCCGTCAAATCCGATAATACAACCGGCAATTATCTGAAGCCCGGCCCGAGTAATCGAGTTGCAAACCTGGTCCAGGTCGGCAGCCGCGTTCTGGAATTTCTTGGCAAGCTTGAGACTCTCTTCGTCAGGAGTCTCTATGCCGAGAAAAACCCTATAAAAGCCCGCCTGAACCATGAGATCCAGCAGGTCGGCATCTGCGGCAAGATTGACGGAAGCCTGGGTGTAGAATGCGAAGGGATTTCGTCGCTCCCGCATCCACGGTATGAGTACTTTGAGCAACTTCTTGGCCCGGCTTATGTTTCCAATGAAATTGTCATCCACAAAGAAGACGGAACGCCGCCATCCCAAATCGTACAGAATCTGCAACTCATCGAGAATCTGTTCCGGCGATTTTGTACGGACAACTCTGCCGAACATAAGAGTAATATCGCAAAATTCACACTGGAACGGGCAGCCACTCGAAAACTGCACCGGCATATCCGCGTAACTGTGGAGTTCCAGGAGATCGTATCGAGGGACGGGAGTGAGGGTCAAATCTGCTTTCCTCAGAGGCTCGATGACGACCCCCGAGCTTCGTTCTTCCAATGCTTTCGTCAATTGAAGAACTGCTGTTTCCGCTTCCCCCCTCACGACAATATCCGCGCCCGCCTCAAGAGCATCCGAGGGAAAATGAAAAACCCAGGGCCCTCCGACCACGGTAATCTTTCCCCTCCTTTTCGACTCCCGAATCGTTTGCAGAATCCCCGCGCATTGTGAAATCATGCCGGTTATCATAACGACGTCGCAGTTTGCCCATTCATCCTCAGATATGTCCCGTATGGTCATATCAACGAGGCGGAGGTCCCATTCTTTCGGAAACAGGCCGGCAACCGTAATAAGACCCAGCGGCGGGAGAAGGGCCTTCTTGCCCAACATTCTGAGGACTTTATTAAATGACCAGAATGTCTGAGGGTATCTCGGATTGACGAGCAATATTTTCATTGAAAATTCTCCAAGTAAAGGACTGTGACTTTAACACAGTCTTAGGCTAACGGCAAAACAGGCCGGACTCTCTCCTTGCGGAATAATGATTGTATGCAACGCCTATAGATCAATTTGCCATCAGAGAAAAGCACGATTTAAATTGATCGAGTTGCTATGCGTATCTCTAAATGCCTTTGACCTGAATACTGAGGAGCAGTAAATTGGTGGGTGGTTCAGGGTTTGAGGTTTTGTTTGACAGGTGTTGCAGCGAATTGCTGCAAACCATCTGTTGGCCGCGGTGTCGATAGTAAATCTCTAGTTACCGATGGGTGAACTCAATATCATGTTTGATGAATCGAAGCCCCGCGGGGACAAAAGCGACAATCTGCCGTCAATGCAGGATGAGCTTGAAGAGAGAGTATATGAACGAACCTCTCGATTGGAGACAATCAATAAACAGCTTACCCTTGAGGTCTCGCACAGAAGGAAAGCCGAACGCGCTCTGAGGAAGAAAGAAAAGCGATACAGACAGCTTGTGGAAAACTCGCTCACGGGAATATATCTCAGTCGTTCAGGGGTCCTCACCTACGTCAACAAAACACTCGCGCGCATTCTGGGATATTCTGAGGATCAATTGATCGGGAGACGTTTTCTCGAGTTCGTGTATCCTGATGACAAGGGTCTGATTGCAGATGATCATTCCACGCGCTGCGCGCAGGCACGGGTACGGTGTGCCGACGGTCGAATAAAATGGCTGGAGATTCATTCCACTGTTACCGATGCTCGCAACGGTAAAGAGGAATTGGGCAATGTAGCCGATGTTACTGACAGAAAACGTGCACTGCACGCCCTGCGGGAATCCGAAGAAAAATACAGGCGTGTAGTGGAGAACGCCAACGAAGCGATTCTCGTGGCGCAGGACGGCTATTTGCGTTTCGTAAATCCCAAAGCAACAAGAATGTCCAAATATTCGGAAGAGGAACTCCTCACTAAACCGTTTCTTTACCTTATTGATGCCGCCGATCGTGCCAGAATGTCTGAATTGTACCGCAACGGACTGGAGTCGCCGGAATCTTCGACTCACCACAATTTCCGTATGATTGACAAGCATGGCATTTCAAAATGGCTCGAAATAAACGCCGTAACGATCACGTGGGAAGGGAGACCCGCAGTTCTCATTTTTGCAAATGACATTTCCGCCCGTCGGCAAATGGAAGACGAACTCATCAAGATGGAAAAACTGGAATCCCTAGGGGTCTTGGCGGGAGGAATTGCACATGATGTCAATAATATACTAACGGCGATTCTCGGAAACATCTCTCTCGCAAAACTCTATTGCGGACCTGAAGACAGGTCAGCCAAGAGACTACAGGAAGCCGAGCGGGCTTGCATCCAGGCCCAGGGTCTTACGATCCAATTACTCACTTTTGCGAAAGGCGGCGTTCCCGTCAAAAAAGTGGTTCAAATAGCAGGTATTCTGAAAGAAGCGGCTCTGTTCTCGCTCCGCGGTTCTAATGTACGGCCGGAATTCTCAATACCCGACGATCTGTGGACCGTTGAGGCTGACGAAGCGCAAATCAGTCAAGTAACGAACAATCTTATTATCAATGCAGATCACGCTATGCCGCAGGGAGGAATTGTCTGTATTTCCGCCGAAAACGTACAGGTTATTCAAAATTCCGGGCTTCCTCTGAACTCGGGCTGTTATGTGAAAATATCCATCCGTGACAGTGGTGTGGGCATTCCGGAGCAGATCCTGCCCAGAATATTCGACCCCTATTTCACTACGAAAAAAATGGGAAGCGGCCTGGGATTGGCTACATCTTATTCCATAGTGCGCAATCATGACGGCCTGATTACGGTGGAATCTCACCCGGAATCAGGAACCGCTTTCCAGGTATTTCTCCCTGCTTCGACTCAGCCGGCCGCGGCCCCCCTCGAGAATCAGACGGAGCATATTTCCTCGGGCAAGGGTCGGATATTGCTTATGGACGATGAAGCCATAATCCGGGAACTGGCAACGGAGCTACTGTCCTATCTGGGATATGAGATTGAAGTGGCAGAGGACGGCCATGGAGCCGTGGAATTGTACAAGGCGGCCATGGAATCCGGCAATCCGTTTGAGGCGGTTATTCTCGATCTTACGGTTCCTGGAGGAATGGGGGGCCGTCGCACACTGGAAAGACTGCTGGAAATCGATCCAAATGTGAAGTCAATTGTTTCCAGTGGTTACTCGAACGATCCTATACTGGCCGATTACCTCACGTACGGTTTCAAAGGAGTCGTATGTAAACCCTATACTATCAAGGAAATCAGCGAGACTCTGAGCAAAGTAGTCGATGGGTGAAGTGTGACGGCACTGGAATGCCCTTTTCATAAAAGGCGGTTGCATGTTAAAAGACTGCCACCGTTTCCACCGGAGAAAACGACACGGATAATTCAGAAACAGTGGCACTTCAAGATCCCTCTTTTCCCAGCGTATGGCAGACCCGGATCAGAATCTCTTTTTGGCTGATCGGGATTTGTGCGGGCGGTTTTCTTACCTATACTACCCGATTCTATCTGAATGGAGACGGGATCAACTATATCGAAATGGGAGAGGCCCTCAGGAACGGAAACTGGGGAGGTCTCGTCAATCTGACCGAGAGTCCCGGTTATGCTTTTCTTCTGGGATTAGGCCAGATTCTTTTGGACACGAGCCGTTCCAATGAGCTTCCGTTGCTCAAGATCATGAATTTTGCTTCTTTGTTGGTTGCAATGATCGCATGCGATGCGTTTCTCGCTCGAATTCGAAAGAACGGGGAAAGCATCAGTTTCGAACACGAGCAACCCCTACCCTTCTTTGTCATCTCCGCCTTGTGCTACAGCGTTTTCTTGTTTTCAGCGCTCAATTGGGTAAAGCTGAGACTCGTTGCGCCTGAAATGATGGTGTTGGCCCTCGTGACGGCCATCGTAAGCTTAATTCTCCGGATCCGGGATAATCCGGAACCGTATGGCAATTTCTTTTTGCTGGGGCTGTTATCCGGGATAGCGTACCTTTTCAAATCTTTCTTTTTCCCGTTTTCGGCGGTCTTTTTCGTGCTTGCAGCGGCAGTCTCAGGATCATTCAAGAAAGCTGTTCCCCGTACGATAGTAGCTGCCATTACGATGCTGATCGTCAGTTCGGTATTGATTGTTCCGCTATCCATGAGCATCGGACGGTTCACCTATGGAGAAGTGGGAAGTTTCTGTTACGCAACGCTGATTGCGGGGACAGGGTCCCTCGAGCATCCTCCGCAGGTACTGAGCAAGATTCCCCAGGTGCTGTTTTACGTCACCGATCCTTTTGTTTCATGCACGCGTCCTGCAGGTTTCGATTTGTGCTATTGGAATCTCGGTATCAGACCTTTAGTGACGGTTTCTGCCTTGTTGGCGGTTGTACCGGGACATATCCGGAATATAGTGTGGGATAGTCCCTGGCTGTTTCTGTTAACAGGGTTATGGCTTCTGGCGCACTGGAGACTCGGCGGTCTGAAATTCGGAAAGATTTTTCCTCCTTCCACATCGTTCATTCTGCTGGCCGTCTCGTCGGCCGGAATCGGTCTTTATTGCCTGGTTCACGTCGAAATGAGATATCTCGCCGCGTTTCTGTTCCTTGGGTTTACGGCTCTGTTCATTTCGGCTCGCTGGAATCCGGCGAATACTCCAGCTTCGCGGTACGCGTTCATCCCGTCCCTTGTATTGACGCTGACCATTCTCGGATTCATCGGCAACACCGTTGTGGATCAGACTGTTCGCGGCTTATCCTTCGACGCAAAAAAGCCTTCGTTCCAGGAAGTTTATTCCGATATGGTCACGGTGAGCACATTCCTCTCGGAAAAAGGTATTGCCAAGAATTCACAGCTCGGAATAATCGGCTTGCCTCTCTGGTACTGGGGAAGGTTGGCGGAGATCAGGATCACGGCCGAAGCTCTTGACCGCGTGCAATTCCTGTCCGCTACACGGGCTGAACGGTCCCGGGCAGTCAATGCCATGAAAACAGCGGGAATCAGAGCCGTAATCGGACAAGGTTCCGAATATGGGGATCTCAGCGATGAAGGTTGGGTTCGGGTGCAGAACACCAGACACTTTTACGTGTTGTTCCCGCAGTGTTCGGGTGAATAGAATGCACATGAAATGCAGTGAAACGAATCTGTCCGTTTTGCCTCTGTCAGGATGCGTGTTTTCTTGCGAAACTTGCACAATCATCTCATGAACATCTCAGATAAGGAAAACAGAGTGTACGGAACGAGACCGGGCTCACGGTATCCAACCGGGGCCACTTTCAGCAATCAGGGCACGAATTTTTCCGTGTTCAGTCGCAGAGCCGAATCGGCAGAGCTGCTGCTCTATGATTCGCCAGATGGATCGAAGCCGTTTCAAATCATAAATCTCGATCCGGGAACAAATAGAACATATTTCTTCTGGCATGTGTTCGTGGAAAAACTTCCGGAAAACACTTATTACACCTGGCGCATGGATGGTCCTTCGGATACCGCACAATCCGGATGCAGATTCGACAGGAGTGTGGAGTTGGTGGACCCCTGGGCTGTGGCTGTTTCCGACTGTCTTTGGGATCGTCGGAAAGCCAGAGCGAAGGCACCGACTACACGACCGATTCGCGCTGTTGTTATTTCAAATAGTTACGACTGGGAAGATGATTCACCTCTTGCAGTCCCGGTTGAAGATACCATCATCTATGAAATGCACGTGGGTGGTTTCACCCGGCACCCATCATCCAACGTAAGGTATCCGGGGACTTTTTGGGGAATTATCGAGAAAATTCCTTATCTGAAAGATCTTGGCATAACTCACGTAGAGCTTATGCCCGTGATGGCCTTCGATCCCCAGGACCTGCCCGATTGCGCATTCGATCTGGGGCTTCGCAATTTTTGGGGATACTCCACACACAGTTTCTTCAGCCCACACCCTGGATACTGTGTTTCCCCCGAAAACGGGGTGACAGAATTCAGAGACATGGTAAAGGCACTCCACAAAGCCGGAATCGGCGTAATCCTTGACGTCGTGCTGAATCACACTGCGGAAGGGGGTGCAGACGGTCCGACTATCAATTTCAAGGGATTCAGTAATGAATCCTTTTATCACCTGGACCCGCGGCACCGGAGCGTTTACGTGGACTTCACCGGATGCGGCAATACCATGAACTGCAATCATCCGCTCGTGTCAATTTTCATTCTTCAGTGTCTGGAATATTGGGTGAGAAAGATGCACGTGGACGGGTTCCGTTTTGATTTGGCAAGCGTACTCACACGAGGAGTGGACGGAATTCCCATGGAGCAGGCTCCGGTGGTATGGAGCATCGAATTTTCCGAGATCCTGTCTGAAATCCCAATCATTGCCGAAGCATGGGATGCCGGGGGACTCTATCAGGTGGGAGCGTTTCCCGGTTTTCGATGGGCGGAATGGAACGGCAAGTATCGAGATATGATTCGGAGATTTATCAAAGGCGATAAAGGAATCATTGGTGACGTCGCGACCAGATTGAGCGGAAGCAGCGATCTCTATGCAGCTTCAGGAAGACTGCCCATTAACAGCATGAATTTCGTTACCTGTCATGACGGATTCACGCTCGCAGATCTGGTCAGTTACAACCGGAAACACAATATTGAGAATTGTGAAGACAATCGGGACGGAACAGACCACAACCTGAGCTGGAACTGCGGGCAAGAAGGCCCAACCGACGACCCACAAATACAATTATTCCGATTACGCCAAGTAAAAAATTTTGTTGCGATACTTATGCTGAGCCAGGGCATTCCTATGCTCCTGTCAGGAGACGAGGCGCTGCGATCGCAGCATGGAAATAATAATGCGTACTGCCAGGACAATCCCACGAGCTGGTTTGATTGGTCTCTCGTAGAGAAAAACAAGGATATGCTTCGCTTCGTCACGATGATGATAGCGTTTAGAAACAGGCATCCAAGTCTGAAACGTGTTCGTTTTCTCACGGGAATCAAATGTGCCGGTGCTCGGGTCCCCGATATAGTCTGGCACGGGACCAGGCTGAACGAACCCGAATGGGAGAGTTTCGACTCTCGGGCACTTGGCTTTACGCTTGCCGCACTTAAAAATGGAGAAGAGGACCTTCATGTGATGCTCAACATGTCGGATGAACCTCTGCGAATGGGTATTCTTGCCCTTTCGGGGCTGACTTGGTACAGAGCCGTAGATACGTGGAGACGGTCTCCCGAAGATGTTGCGGCGCCGAACGATCAGCACCCCGTAAAATCGGAGTACTATATTGTGGAACCTCATAGTATCGTCGTGTTGGAAAGTCGTTCCTCCGACCGGAGCGTCTGATCTGCACGTGAAAAGGTGAACTGATGCTTCTTCCGCCGAATAAGACGAAAATTGTATGCACGATAGGGCCTGCCTGCGATTCTCCCGAAATGCTGGAAAAAATGATCGTTGCGGGGATGAACATAGCGCGATTGAACTTCTCGCACGGAGATTTCCGCTATCACGGGGACAATATCCGCAAGATACGTGAAGCGAGCAAGGCGACCGGTATCCGAGTTGCCATCATGGCGGATCTCCCCGGACCCAAGATTCGCGTGGGGGTCCTCGAGCATGAGCCTATAGAACTAAAATCGGGGAATTCATTCACGTTGACCGTCCGGAATGTGCTGGGAAACGAGAAGCTGATTTCCGTGAACATGCCTACACTGAACATTGTGGTGACTCCCGGGAATACGATATTCCTGAACGATGGAATCATCCAACTGGAAGTCACAGAGGTACGCGGAACCGATATCCTCTGTCAGGTGGTCGTCGGTGGAGAATTGCGCTCCAAGAAAGGCCTGAACTTACCCGGCATTCATCTGGGTATCAGCGCGTTCACTGATGTGGATTACGAGATTCTCAAATTTGCCCTGGAAAACGGAGTTGACGCAGTCAGTCAATCATTTGTCGAAAATCGAGTAGACCTGGATGCAGTTAGAAAAGCGGCTGAAGAACTGGGCCGCGTTCCTTTCATTATCGCCAAGATCGAGCGGGCTCGAGCGCTTAATAATATCAGTGAAATATTGGAATCTGCGGACGGAATAATGATTGCCCGGGGTGATCTTGGAGTGGAGATCCCTATCGAGGAAATCGCTCTCGTGCAAAAGAGTCTGACCGGTAAAGCCAATTTACGCGCCAAACCTGTTATCACAGCAACACAAATGCTCGAATCCATGACGTTCAATCCTCGGCCTTCACGTGCAGAAGCAACGGACGTGGCCAATGCCATTCTTGACGGAACAGATTGCGTGATGCTCTCCGGAGAATCGGCTTTGGGTAAATATCCGGTTGAATCAGTTCGCATGCTGGCGAAAATCGCAGCCTCAATCGAACATCAAAGACCTTCCAAAGCTGTTCGGGACAAACTGCGGAATTATGAGAAGCGCGGGGGAATCAGTCCGCGTGATCTTCTCGCCCTTACCGTTACAACAGCAGTGGAGGCGGTGTGTCCTGCCGCTGTCATAATCCCGACCAGAAGCGGTGCATCGGCCCGCAGTATCACGCGTTTCAGATATCCCATGTGGATCACTGCAGTAAGCACTCAAGACACGACATGCCAACGGCTCCTCTTCTCTTATGGGGTGTATCCCATACATGAACCCGATCATCCTGAAGATTGGAACGCATTCGCGCGGGATTGGCTCCAGAAAAACGGGATAGAAGGCGATCTGGTCGTCTTCACTGAAGGTCCTTCAAGAAAACATCCCGAGGCAAACCATCGTATGGAAATTGTGAAAATTGCCGAATCTTGAGAGTGCGACGTAAGTTCCCGGTGGTGGCACACCGAAGTGACTCATACCATTTTGCATTCAAGATGCTAACTGCACTGACCTGGCTCAGCAGTTCAGCGGCACCCCTGTGTCTCGGCTTGAATGTCAATCTTGGATGCCACGGACTTCACCTGCACGTGCATGGCATCTCCTCAATGAGAAATCTTGACTGCTAGTCCATATCACCGGGTCTTAAAGGGGCGGTTCTGGCCTAAAATGACTGTGATCTCAAGGACTACATTATAGAATTATTATTTTCTGGCCCGAAAAGTCATTCCTGTGCTATAATTCAATTATCATCTTTTTATTTGAGGGTATGACCGTGAACAGAAATCTCGTGCTATGCGCCATATTAGTATCTGCTATAGCTGCTTTGGGCGTTACCACCATCACTCTTACCGTGCTTGCATCCCAGGTATTACTTCAGTAGCTGGTTTCCATCCTGATTATAACCCATTGCAAGCACCAGGTATCTGCGAATTAACCTGCATCATCCGGACTTCGTGCCCGGAGAATTCGGACTACGTGAATTAATGGCAGATCGCGGAAATAGCGCGCGTGGACGAGCGTCCTCGGGATCGCAGAACTGCCCGATAAACCCCGCACAAAATCACCTGATGTCCTTGTGGCCCCCTTCGAGTTAAAGAATCAAGGAAAGCAAAGGCAGTCCTGCAGGTCATGAGGGATCGATCACGCTGATCCTCAACACTCGACCGCCTTTTCCCGGGTAATATCTCCGGCCGTGCCAATCAATATAGTTCCTGAAAATAGAACGAAGAAAAACCCCCGCGCTCAGAAAAATGCATGGCAAAAAAGCGATCATCCAGGCTTTGAGCGAAATTGACGAGGAACTGAGTCTCCAAAGCAAGTACGCGATCACACTGAGGCCGATTATAAAGATTGCCGATGCCAAACCGGATACAAATGAACACATGCCGGCAAGAGACAGCAAGAGTACTGCGATACTCAGCACGATAGCTACCGTCAAATTAAGGTGAATCAGCAGTGTGGCGCACCAGATGGCCGGATTGGTGAATTTGGGAAACAGAATCTGGCGATCCAAATAAGCGAGAAATCCTCCCACTGTCTGATTTCTCAGCGGGGAAAGGAGCATGCTCGCTGAATCCATGTAAATGCCAATTTTGTGGCGGTCCAGGAGGTTCCCGAGAACCAGATCGTCGACAACTGTTTGCGACCACACTTCAACAACATTCAGCCGGTCCAGGATTTCCCGCCGCATTGCAGTACCGCCTCCCCAGGGCTTGGGATTGAGCAGCACAAGTGTCAGCACAAAAGTGCCATAGATTGCCTGAGATACTCCGCCTATTGTTTCGGGGTTCGGCCTGAATTGCCTGAATGTCGTCACGGCCTGAGCCTTGCCGTGACGCAGATGATGCGTGAAACGTGCCAGCCACTTTGCGTCGGGTTCATTGGTGCTGTCGCAGAAAATTACGATTTCAGTTTTTCGTTGGAGTTGTTTCAAACCTGCGACCAGATTCAAATTTTTTTGAGCACAGTTGGTCGCTAGATCGCTCACAACGATCGTACAATTATCGTACTGCCGTGCCAGTTCCCGGAGAAGTTCCCCAGCCGGGTCTCGATCGTTTTCAATCAGAAAAGCGACACGATAGTCGGGATAATCCTGGTTCAGGAACCCTTCCAACACGGTCTTCTGATCGGGAAATATGCCTTTTATGGGAATGAGAATTTCCACAAACGGAAAAGGCCCGGATTCAAAATCGTACGAAGGCTTGAAGAAGCTGGATTTTATGAGGCCGTAGAGGGCTAGGAAAGTAAGTGGGACGGCAGTTATGATGAACCAGAAGATCATACGGTATTCACGGGATTGGAGCCCTTTCGAGTGCCGACGCTAAAAATGGCCACACCATTGTCGACATGCGTCGGTTCACATCAATCGTAAGCGTAGGGTTTGGATTCCGAATCAGGTTTGCTATTGCTTTACGGTGACTTTCACATTGCAGGTCAATCCATCCTTGAGGCTATCATCAGGGTTTTCCAGCACGCATTCTATATCATAGTCCGCCGGAACCTCCAATGCGGGATTTCTGCTCACCCACGACAGTCTACTAATTCTGCAGGCATACTTCTTCTCCGGAATAGCATCGAATGTCACGGTACCCTTGTCGCCTGCCCTGAGCTTCACCAGATCCAATTCGTGAACTCTGCATCTCACGACCATACTGTCTGTGGGCGCGACTGTGACGACATGCGCGCCGGCCGGAAGTTCTGCATTCTTTTCAAAATCCGGGTGAATCCACATGACCCGGCCTGGTATTAAAGCCCTTATGTATCCGATATCCACAGGAATGCTTTTATCCGTATAGGATCTCTGATTCTGCCATTCAAGATATTCTATGTCTCTTTTCTGACGGCCTTCCTGGAAGCGAAGATCTTCGTTGAGCCTCGTTAAGGTCAGCTCAAGATTCTTGATGGCATCTTCCTGTTCCTGAACCCCGCCTTTCGCCGAACTTACCTGTTGTTCTTTGAATTGAACGGCATTGCTGGAACCCATTCCCTTTTGCAGCATCTCCTTTGCATCGGAAAGTTCTTTCTCCACCCTTTCGAGTTCTGTCTGCTTCAAAGGCAGATAGATCTCACGAACCTTTTGCAGATTAAGCTTGGTTTCAGCGATGCTTTTCTTCAGATTAAGAATTGCCTCGGGATATAATATTCTTTGAATATGGTTGACCGCATCTTTTTCCAGTTTGAAGCTTCCCAGGATCTGATTTTCCGTTACGGGATCGCCTACATTGCTGTTAACGTCTGTTACGGTGCTCCTGTAGTGCAACAGTCCGTTTCGTCTCACAGATGGAAAACTTTTTCCGCGAAAGATAATTTCGGCTTCGGATTTCGCATCGGCAAGCTGAGGCACAATAGCCGCCTTGGCCGGCGCAGGACTCGAATCCGCGCGCTTGGGTTCATGTGTCAGGGCAACGAGTGCCAGTGACGCCACTGCCACTGAGATGGCCAAAAGCACGCCTGTTGCCTTGGTGCGCCTTCCCGATCTTTCAATATTTGATTCTGGCATTGTACCTGCTTAAACCTCCCGCAATAGATGCCAGGTCGATGAGAGCTTGCACCCTTTCCTGCAGACTGAGAAGCGAATTGGAGTACGTCTCGATTTTATCTATACGCTTTTGCATGTAAACGTCGTATGGAACCTGAGCTGCCTTGTACTGCATAAGTGTTCTTTCTTCAACCAGCTCCGCGGTTTTCACGTACTCCCTATTGACTGAGACCCTCTCTCCGCTCAGGTCGATTTCACCTCTGAAGCGCCGAAAATTCTCGTACAACTTCTTGGAGAGCTGATCACGGTCTATTTTGAGCTGCATGGCCCTCAGCTTCTGTCTCTTTATGTCGCGCACTCTACGAAAACCGTCCCAAACCGTATAATCGAAGCCCAGGGCGAAGTTGAAGCCTGATGCGCGGTCAACTTGATTCTCTACTTGCTCCATGATTATGATCGGTTTAGGGATGAGCGCCACATACGACGCGGTCACTCGGTTGGATTGTAGTTGCTCGTATTTCGCGGATATCTGCAGACTCAAATTTGCAGATTGAATATCTGCAAATGTCACCATCTGGCCGTTAAATCCGCCCAGGACCTGGCTCGCAGCGTCGCGCGTATCCAGCGGCAAATAGTAGTCCGGGTGATATCCCATGATCGTCTTGAGGCTCGCAATACGCTCTTCAAGCTCCCTTTCCATGGATTTCACTTTCAGGAGCTCTCCACGATAGGAAGCCGCCCAATATTTGTAATCTACGGTATCGATGGCCCCCTGATCCAACCTTGTTTTAAAGAAATCCACGCGACTCTTATGGAAGGCAGTGGACTGCTTCTTTGACTTGATCAAGCGCTCAAGGATGTAAATGCGGTAGAAAATTTTTGCCATATTGGTAATATTTTCGCCAATCTTATCCAGATGGCTCATCTGGCCGATATCCACCAAAATGGCCTGGGACTTGATTTTCAGAAGAGCTAAGTAAATATCCCAGTTCAGCATGAACATCGATACGCTCAAGGAGCCGTGAGAGTTGTCCACAGAATTTTTGGATTGAGCACGGTCGATATAATAACGGGTGATTACCTGAATAGTGGGAAAGATTTCCGAATGAGAGTCCTTCAGGTCTATGGATCTCATCTGAACATCTATTCGGTTCTTAAGGAATTCCTCTGAATGAACAAGGGCATAGCGGACACAAGTGGGAAAATCGAAATGGCCGTACGACTCGGGTTCCCCTCCCGGCGATGTTAATCCGGGTTGGGGGGCCAGAAAAGTACATAAAATGACTGCAACGACTGTCAGTGCAAGCCGAAATGACGCTCGCGCAGATAGAGCGGCAGCCCTTTCAGAAAAACGAAGGGATTGCTTCACAGCCCTCGCCATTAACCTTGCCACGTGATTTCCATACCCTAAGCCCACTTTCCAGAACCGCTTTATGGGGCTCGACTTAACGAAACGGAACCATTATTAAATACCACTTTCAGTTAGCCCTAGGGCTGGCTGAAGTATATCCAATCGACACTGAAATGTCAATCTCCTTTCCTGACGTGCTATTTGAGGTATGAGCCCATATCATTGCACTTTCCGCGCGACAAAGAAAAAGAGTACTTTTTTCCGGATTTCGCGTGTCCACAGGAATTTCAGTTCGATTCGTGCGGGACTCTATGAGATCAGCAGATCGCTGTAAAGATTTAAAAGAATGCGAGACAAAATTGGGTCGCGCCGCGACCATCTGAAAGCACAACAAAATTTGTCAGTACCACTTGTTTGAAATCTACGAGCAACAGTACTCTGCTGTTATTTTATTTTTGACCAGAGTTGATCTTTGCCTTGTTTTATCGGGCTGCGAGTGACCATGAAATCAGCCTTCACCCCGTACACGTAGAATTCGATTCCAGGTGCATTCTTGAAGGTAATAAACATTGCGTGATCTTCGAAGGTCCACAGACCGTCCGAACCTTCAGGATGTGCTTTATCGAATATTCTGCAGGTTCCGTCTACTCTGAGAGTCATGAGTGTGCGCTGAGAAGCCGAGGGATTGGTCTTCGTCACTTCTTCCAGGGGGTTATTTTCAGGTAAAATTTCCCACGTCCCAATGAGATGGTTCAATTTAATCTCGGGCTGGTAAATCTGCTCCGGAGTGATTCCATTCCCCATGCAACTGCCAGGGAGTCCGAACAACAGCATCGTCACCATGATGATTCCCGTAAAACGCACAACCCATGCCCGGACGCATCGGCCGCGGGAGGCTGGCGAGGGGAATCCGGCGACTACGGAAGGAAATCGGTCAAGTACGTGCATCGGCCTCGAGCAATCTTTCCGCTCGAAAGCATAGTCTATGAGCCATCTCTTCATACATCCTCCAGCCAAATTCCTGGACTGACAAGTTTAACATAAAATTTCTGTGAAGCGATTTTTCCAATTATAGCGCGCGGGTTCTGGCATGGATGACACCCGCTGCTTTATGATTCCTTCTTAACCAGCCTGAGTCAAGGGAAAACCGTCAAGGCAATGTCATGCTGTTCATGTTTTCTGTGTTTTATCAGTAGGTTTTTAATTTTCATTGATTACAGTTGTGGCAACTATTCTCTAACATCCCAACATTTGAATATTTTGCTTGACACACTTTTATGAGCATGATACCCCGAGGCCCCAGAACCGAATAGGAATTGCCCCGATGGTGCTTCCCTACGGCAGACCGCTACTGTTTACAGAGCTGACTCAATAAAAGGAGGGTATAATGGTAAAAAGAGTTGTGAGTGTGTTTCTTTGTGTTCTGATGCTGGCATCCGCATCCCTGAGTTTGGCCGGAGGACCTCCGGCGCCCATGGCACCGCCTGCCTGCTATCCTGCCCAACCATGTGGACCGACAGCCGGCCCATCTTCAGCCTACTGGGGCGATGCGCCGATTCCTGGCATTTGTGGCGGGATTATCGCTCTTCCCTTTCTTGTTTGCGGAAGTCTTCTCGGCGGGAACTCCGCTGTGCCAAATGCTCCGGTGTATGGCCCCAAGTATGCTCCAGCTCCGTACCCTCCGAGGTATGCTGCTCCTGCCCCTGTCCCTTGCCCACCGGCTTATCCCAGGCCTTATCCACCGGCTTATCCCCCTGCATGCGGCCCCGGCTATGGTCAGGCGGCCGGTAGTGGTGGAATTCTGGGCGGGCTCCCCTGTTTCGATCTGTGCGCCAGCCTCCTGGGTTTCGGCTCGGGAACCGGAATTCTTTATTAATGCTACCCTAACCCCAATCCTTGCAGTTCGGGGACTTCGGTCCCCGTTTTTTTTGTACTTGTGAGTTCCGAAGCCCGGTTCTTTTCCTGGATTCACGCCAGTTCGCTTTTATCAACCGGGATTCTGAAAAATGCCTCACAGATGATATAGTTGACGTGTTCGGTAGAAGCTTCGATGTCCCGCAAATCAAAGCGGCTCCGAGCAAGCCAAGCGCAGCAACCTGCCCGTCACAGAAAATCGCGAAAAGGTGAGTTTTTTCGGCAAGTGACGGGATATATGGCAAAAAGACTTGCACTTGATTTCGCAGGTCCAATCCATGACGATCGACTGGTATATGCATGGCCGGCAATGAAGAAAAACACGCGGAACGTGCCATTGCTCTTGAAGGAGTGCTCGACAGGCTCGTCTTCGCTTCTGATTCCAGTGAATTCATTGTGGGGCGGTTAATTGTGCGGGGTCGGAGAGACCCGGTCACCGTTGTCGGATTGCTCCCGAAACCTCGGCCCGGCGAGACTCTCCTGCTTCACGGACAATGGGAGTTCGACAAAAAATTTGGCGAACAGTTCAAATTTGACACTGCAGAAGCGCGAGTGCCTTCGACGGTTCAAGGTATAGAGAAGTATCTCTCCTCAGATCTCATCAAGGGAATCGGCCCTGAGATGGCGAAACGCATAACCGCCGTATTTGGGGAGAAGACGCTCGATATCATTGAGAAGAAGCCGGAAAAGCTCAGGAATGTGCCCGGAATCGGTCCTGTACGCGCGGAGAAGATTTCGGAAGCTTTTGTCGAGCAGAAAAGCATCAGAGACGTGATGCTTTTTCTTCAGACTCACGGCGTTTCCACCACGTACGCGTACAAGATTTTCAAGCGATACGGGAACAAGTCTGCACGTGTGGTAAGCGAAAATCCGTATGTGCTCGCGACTGACATACGCGGCATCGGATTCAGGTCCGCGGACAGGATTGCGGGCAGCATCGGAATAGACATGCGTTCCCCTCTAAGGGCGAATGCAGGAATTCTACACGTGTTGGACACTGCTCAAGCCGAAGGCCACGTTTATTATCCGCTCAACGCACTTCTACAAAAATCCCGGGAGCTTCTGGGAATCGATAATCATACTCTCGGAAAATGCGTGGAGAATCTCGCCGCCGCAGGTGCCATTGTTATAGAAGGCGATGACCGTGTGTATCTCGCAACGATGTCGGCACGAGAAAATTCGGTGGCCAGGAATATACGAGAACTCATGGTTGCAGCCCGGTTTCTACCGGGAATCAAAATCGACGCTGCAATTCAATGGGTTCAGCAGCAGCAGAGTCTGACGCTTTCGGAAGCCCAATGTGAAGCATTGCATGCAGTAGTCGAATACAAGGTGTTGATCGTTACGGGAGGTCCTGGGACAGGAAAAACGACCCTACTTAAATCGCTCATTGAAATTTTGGAGCGCAAGAAGTTGCGAGTTCTCCTCTGCGCTCCCACCGGGAGAGCTGCAAAGAGGCTCGCGGAAGCTACAGGTCGCGAAGCGCGTACGGTTCATCGTCTTTTGGAATATTCGCCCTCTGAAGGTGGATTTCAACGAGGTCCGTCGCGGCCTCTTGATGCAGAGGCAGTCGTTGTGGACGAGACGTCCATGGTAGACATTTCCCTCATGCACTATCTTCTGGGAGCCATACATCCGCAGACGACCCTGATCCTGGTGGGCGACGCAGATCAATTACCCTCGGTAGGACCGGGAAACGTGCTTGGCGATCTCATCGAATGCGGGAAGATTCACGTTGTAAGACTGCAAACAGTGTTCAGACAAGCCAGCGAAAGCATGATTGTCATGAACGCGCATCGTATCAATCAGGGATTGCTTCCTGCTCCCACAGGAGACGGCAATACGCTTTCGGATTTCTATTTCATCGAGAAAGACGATCCGGACGAATGTGTCCGGTTAATAAAAGAAATGGTGAGTAACCGCATACCAGGACGTTTCGGGTTCGATCCGGTGAACGATCTGCAGATTCTCAGCCCTATGCATAAAGGAAGCTTGGGAACGGAGAACCTCAACCGTGAGTTACGCGAAGTTCTCAACCCGTACGGAACCAAAATACGTGGAGATCGGTTCCGTGTCGGTGACCGCGTCATGCAGACTCGGAATAATTACGATAAAGAGGTCTTCAATGGGGATATAGGCCGAATCGAAAATTACGATACGGAGGAGGAAGAAGCTCTCGTCGAATTCGATGGCCGAGCCGTCATCTATCACATATCTGAATTGGACGAGATAACGCTTGCTTATGCAGTTACGATCCACAAAGCCCAGGGCAGCGAATATCCGTGCGTGATAATCCCCATGACCACTCAGCATTATGTACTTTTGCGTAGAAATTTGTTGTACACTGCTCTGACAAGAGGGAAATCGCTTGTGGTGGTAATAGGAAGCCTCAAGGCGCTTCAAATGGCTGTAGAAAACCGTATTGTGGAACCGCGATTCACTCATCTTGCGGCGAAGATCTAATACCAGCGTGCTCTCAAAGCAGTAAAATCCGCCAGACGCGGGGTTACAATCCCGCTTCAGCGGGACCGGATTTTCTCTCTTTGAATCATGCGAACTGGCTCAGATAACCCATTCTCTCCGTCTTCGCGCGCTCGTACATTTTCAGGTACTCCTGCGCAGAGCGTTTCCAGGAAAAATCGCGGGCCATACCGCGGCGCATGAGCTTTGTCCAGGCCTCCGGCATATCCGTGTACACGTTGACAGCTTTGGAAATGGCGTCGATGAGAGCATCCGAATCAGGGGGAACAAACCTGAAACCAGTACCCGTACCCATTTCCGGGTTGAACTGCTCCACCGTATCCGTGAGCCCGCCCGTAACCCTGACTACAGGCACGGTGCCGTATTTCAAGCCGTACAACTGGTTGAGTCCGCAAGGCTCATAGCGAGATGGCACAACGAGAATATCCGATCCTGCAAAAATCTTGTGAGCCAACTCATAATCATACGCAAGAAAAGCGGCAATCTTGTCCGGATACTTTCGAGCGAACTCCTGAAAGGATTGCTGATAGCGTGCATCTCCAGAGCCGAGAAGCACGAACTGCATGTCTTTCTCTATCAATGTCGGGATTGCTGCAGCAAGGATGTCCACTCCCTTTTGACTCGAAAGCCTGGTAACCATGCTGATCACCGGCACATCCGGCAACACGGGCAATCCTGCAATGCTCTGAAGATCCGCTTTGCAGCGGGCTTTACCGGAGAGGTCGTCAGGCCCGTACCGAGCTGTGATGAGCCGATCCGTTTCCGGATTCCATATGGAATAATCAACACCATTGAGTATGCCGGAGAGTCGGGTTCCCTTCTCCTGAAGTACCCCTTCCAGGCCGAATCCGAACTCAGGAGTCAGTATTTCGTTGCGATACCCCGGTGAGACAGTATTCACTTCATCCGAAAATACTATACCGCTCTTGAGGAAATTCAGTTTCCCATAGAATTCCATGTGCTTGGGAGTAAAGAATTCCCAGCCTACACCGACCAGAGGCATATCCAGATGCCAGAAGATTCCCTGGTACCCAAGATTGTGTATGGTCATAATTGCAGCGCTGTCTTCGAAAAGCTTTTCTCCCGCGTATAAGGTCCGAAGATAAACAGGCGTCAAAGCAGCTTGCCAATCGTGCACATGGTATATGTCGAAATGCTTGCGTCTCAGCAGTGCCATCTCTAATGCCGCTCGCGTTAGAAATACAAAGCGTTCTGCATTATCTTCGTAATCGCCGTCCGGAGTTCCGTACAGGTAATCCCGATCGAAGAACTCGTCACATTCGAGAAATAAATATCGCGTCTTACGTTCGTCAATAAGCTCCCAAATGCCTCCCTTCACTGGCTTTGCATTCAGGGAAATTTCCACCGTGAGATCGGTTTTCTTGAGATTCGGTAAGGTTTCAGGAGTGATATTGCGATACTTGGGCATGAAGACTTCTACATCCGCCCCCAGACTGATCAGTTCAGCCGGGAGAGCGGACATGACTTCGCCCAACCCGCCGGTCTGGGCAAACGGCGTAGCTTCAGGTGTTACCATTAAGACATGCACTTGTTATATCCTCCGGAATTTTCCCGCTTCATACGTAGGCACACTATCTCCGATACATGCTTCAGGTAAAAAAATCTATGCGTACCTTTGCCCTTCAACAAATTCTAACGTGCAGCTTTCTTCGAGCAAAGTCTATTCGGATGCGTTTTTTGTTACATCAGCGCTTTTTTTGATGTGAGCTATGAGTCCGCCGTCATCCAGAAGCTCTTTCATAAAAGGCGGAATAGCTGCAACCTTGAATACTTCACCCGTGCTGAGATTGCGAATGATTCCCTGATCCGGGTCAACTTCAACCTCTTGCCCTTCCTGAATGGAGTCCGCAGCTCCCGGAGCCTCAAAGATCAATAATCCGGTGTTAAACGCATTCCGGAAAAAGATCCGCGCAAAACTCTTCGCTATGACACAAGAAACCTTTGCTCCCTTTATCGCAACCGGCGCGTGTTCTCTCGATGAACCGCATCCAAAATTCTTTCCCGCTACAATGATATCTCCCGGCTTCACTTTGGAAGGAAATTCCGGGTCAGCATCCTCCATCACATGTTCGGCCAGTTCCGTCGGATGCGAAAGACTCAAATATCGCGCCGGAATAATTTCATCCGTGTTCACGTCGTCACCAAATTTCCATGTCCGGCCTTTGAAAACCATTATGCCTCCAGGTACTCTCTATTTCCGGCTCAGGCTGCGCATCAGCATGGGTGCCTGTCTGCCGGCACTTTTCGTTCGATGAAATTTGTGACATTATCCGAAACTTATTGCAAGGTCCTTGGGTTCAAGACGGCTACACGGATTGCCAGCCTTGGTGCCCGTTCCTGCAAGAATATCCCGGCTGAAAGATTTTTGCGGTCGGAATTGTGGAGAGCACCAGATGGGTCTGTTGGAGCGCATGAGAAAGCGCCCCCAAATTATTCCGGGAATGACATTGCCAACCTTGTTGCGAGTATTGGCGCGGAACGGATTTTTGGTTGATACGCCTTGTCTCGGAAGGCTCGCACATCTTGCGGTTTTGGGTGTTTTGAACTCCATGTATGCGACGTGCGAAGAATTCTTTAATGCCGGAGAAATCGAATCTGTCGAAATTCAAGAGGCTCCCTTATTCGTCATCGGTCACTGGCGAAGCGGCACGACACATCTTCATAATCTCCTGAGCCTTGACGACACTCTCACCTGTCCTACTGCATATCAGGCGTCTTTTCCCGGTCATTTCGTTTTCTCGCAGGCAGGCAGCCCCATATTCGATCTCATCGCTCCGAAGAAACGCCCCATGGACAACATGGCTTTCTCTTCGGGTACGCCTCACGAAGATGAATTTGCACTTGCTGCGCATTCAACCGTATCCCCGTACATGAGGATTCTCTTTCCCGTAACGGGAGACAGAGGATTCACGGAATTGGACTGCAACCAACTGAGTTCCAGGAATCTTGAACAATGGAAGGCGTCGCTGATCCTGTTTATGAAGAAATTGACCCTCTCTGAGGGAGGAAGGATCACCTTGAAATCTCCTCCACATCTCGGACGGGTGGCGACCCTTCTGGAGCTTTTTCCCAAGGCACAATTCGTGCATATTATGAGAGATCCCTGTATGGTGTACCTGTCAACCCACAAGTTGTGGAGGGATTCTCTCGCCCATGCCCATCTTCAGGTGCCTTCGCCGGAACTCGTGGACGAGTTGATCCTATCCTGGTACAAGGAACTGTTTGCTCTTTATTTCAGGGATCGCGACAAAATTCCTGCAGGGCAACTCCATGAGCTGAGCTTCGAGGATCTTGAGGCTGCTCCGTTAGAAACCATTGGAACCATGTACGAAAACTTGAAGCTTCCCGGTTTTGAACAATTGACTCCGAGGATTACGGCCTATCTTGAATCAATACGAGACTACCGGAAGAACAACTTTCAGATAAGTGACGCAGTGCAGGACAAGGTCCGAGCCAATTGGTCAGAAATTTACGAACAGTACGGCTACCGCGTATGAAGAATTCGGAAGAAGAATATTTCTAGACAAACTTTTCTGTATCTCTTATAAACAACACTTGAGTCAAGAAAATTCTGCGGTGAGCGGTATTCCGTTCGTCTAAGAATAATCGAATCCCAAAAATCGGTTCCATTTCTTATGAATGCTCTGGCTGACGGTAAGGAGGATGTCATGCAGATCGGAGACGTTGTTCATTTGGACGGAATAAAAGCTGAGTACAGCCTCTTTGGAAAAGATCGATTCTCGTCGTGTACCCTGCCTGACGGCGATTATGTAATCGTCGGATTGGAGGAGGATTACGTTAGCCTTGCCTGGAGTGATCCGAGTGGATATCCTTCTCGGAAACATCGTTATAGAATCGATGCCAATGCCCTAACGCAGTGAGATCGGTCAAACTTCAGAACGATTCAGGGTCTTATTTATTGACCACGCAAGCATCGGAAACTACGGTTAAATAAAGGCATATGAGCTTAACAGAAGAATTGGTCACCCCCGTTATAAGCCGAATGACGCGGCTGCAGTGGGTAGGGGGTAGTATAGTGCTCGGCTTTTTTCTGGGCTTCGTAGATACTTTACTTATTGCTGCTCTTCTCGGATATATGGGCCTACAGGTACCAGCATATTTTGGAATTCCCACCACGTTTACCGGCTACTTTTTTACGGGAATGATTAGTGGCAAGCTCGCCCCTTCGTACATTCAGTGGGAAGTGCCGGCCGGGATTGCCGTATGCGTGTTGCTATTGATGCTGGGATTCGTCGGATTCAGCGGTCACGGCGTACTTTCCTTTATGCTCCATTTTATTATCGTGCCGGCTATAGCTGTGGGAATCTGTTATCTGGGACTACGCCTGAGCAGAAAAAAGAACAAGGCGCAGTCTGAGTCTATAGATGGCGGTCTCGCAGGTTAATGATTCGTTACATTCCTTTACTTGCCAATTCATGAATGTGGTATAATTATTTATGGCAAGGAGGAAGATCATGGAACCTGAAATCCGTTCATGTGAACAGTGCAGCGGGTGTACAGGACGACATACCGACGAGCAAACCATGGAAGAGATAAAGGCAGGCCCGTATCTCGTGTTCGCCGCGGCGGCGATAATTGGAGTGAGCCTGCTGGTAAAATGGCTTCTCTAAGTTTCCAGGATACCAGTTGCTTTTCTTCATCAAGTGTACAAGTTTGCGCGAAGTCGAATGAACCCGCAAGAAAGCCCATACAACCGCATCTTGGCCTACCTCCGGTCCTGCAAGTTCTTGACAGTCGTCCGGTCTATTGCTATGTGATCGGCAGGGTAAATCGGTATCAGTGATTACATTATGACTATAAAAACGAAGGGAGCATTATTCTTCTTGGAAGAATCGCAGCCAAGTCTCATGCGGTGGTTGAAGTTAAAAGTCGGCCTTGAGCGAAGGCCCAAGCAAATTCATGATGTCATTCAAGAAGCTATTGATGAAAGTGAGGAACAGGGCCTCATAGACGAAGACGAGGGCGACATGATCGAAGGAATCTTCGATCTGAAGATGACAGTTGCCCGGGAAATTATGATCCCCAGAACACACATTGTCTCCGTATCAAAAGACAGTAAATTAGAAGAAGTTTTGCAGAGCGTCATTCAATCGGGGCACTCCCGTATCCCCGTTTACAATGGCAATATAGATCATGTGATCGGAATACTGAATGCCAAAGATTTATTGCCATTGTGGCTCGATGGAACAACGGAACTGCAAATTGAACGCATCATGAGGGAGCCTTTTTTTGTTCCCGAAACAAAACGCATTAAAGATTTGCTCCAGGAACTACGCACGAAAAAATCTCATTTGGCAGTTGTTGTGGACGAATACGGCGGAACTGCGGGGATCGTAACCATAGAAGACATTATCGAAGAAATCATAGGTGAAATTAGAGACGAGCACGATATCGAGGAAGAAGACTTCGTCCCGCACGAAGACGGTTCCGTTATGGTAAAAGCCCTGGCGAATTTGGATGATTGCGAAGAATACTTTGGAGTATCCTTCCCGAGGGGTGGATACGACACTCTGGGTGGGCTCATCATTCAACTCATGGGCAGAGTCCCGAGGAAAGACGAAGAAATTACCCTTGGGAGTCTGCATATGAAAATACAGGGCGGAGATGAGAAAAGAATCACTCGAGTTAAGGTAACGCGGGTTGATGAATCCGAAGAGTCGGAGGTCCCTACGATACAACGCGGGAACGGTCCATGAACGGAGGCATTGCGCTGTCTGCGGGTGGCGGCCTGCTTCTGGCTCTTGCATTTCCTCCTTATGACTTATCGATCCTGGCCTGGATAGCCTTTGTTCCTCTCTTCGCAGCTATTCAAAGTGACGAGCGTCCTGCAATGGCCGCACTGAGTGGCGCATGTTTCGGCGCGGTGTTCTTTGCAGTTGATATCTCCTGGATCTATAGAACGCTTGTGGTTCATGGACATTTCCATCCTGTTTTGGCTTTCTTCACCTTTGTCGGACTTATCGCAACACTTTCCCTGTTTGGCGCATTGTTCGGTTTCCTGCTTTCTCTCACCGGCAAAAAGATCCCTCGTTTCATGGTGTTTGCTCCGTTTCTCTGGATTGCCGTCGAATATCTAAGAGCAATCTTGTTCACGGGATTTCCTTGGGATCTTGCAGGGTATTCGCAGGCAAACTGGACCGCGCTCATGCAGGTCGTCGACATCACCGGTGTTTACGGCGTTTCCTTCTTGATCGTGCTCATGAATGCCGCAGTATGGGAAGTGATACATTCTTTTGCGAAGCGGAAGCCTTTTCCTCTCGGATTTGCCGCTTCTTCACTCGCCCTCTTGGGGCTAGCATCAGGTTACGGTTACCTTGTTCTGGCCGGAATTCCGGATCATCGTCACACCGAACAAGGATTCGGGATCGGAATTCTTCAAGGGAATATCCCACAAGAAATCAAATGGGATGAACGAGCAAGGGAGTATACCTTCGCTACATACGAACGCCTTGGTGCGGAAGCTGTGGTGAAAGGTGCACAGTTGCTCGTATGGCCTGAGACAAGTGTGCCGGTCATTTTAGGCGAAAAGAATGAGGATTGGAAGCGTCCCGGCAGGATTTCTCGAACTCTTGGAACTCCCATGCTGATCGGAGCACCGTCTGCGGAAATGATTGCGAATGAAATCCACTACTACAACAGTGCCTTTCTCGTTCATGACGGGATTTTGCGGGAGCGCTATGACAAAATGCATCTCGTGCCCTTCGGTGAATACATGCCTCTATCGTGGCTTCTGCCGCTCGGACCCGGAATTGCCGCAAGGGAAGCCGATTACACTCCCGGTACTGTCATGCGGGTAATGCAACCGCCAAACGGCCCTCCTTTCAGCGTCTTAATTTGCTATGAAGCGATTTTCCCGGAACTCTCCAGAATAGCTGTGGCAAACGGTGCTCGCCTGTTGATCAATATCACCAATGATGGTTGGTTTGGCGAAACCGCGGCTCCGTATCAGCATCTTGCCATGGCTAAGGTTCGTAGCATCGAAACAAGGACATGGCTCGTGCGCTGTGCAAACACAGGCATAAGCGCTGTTTTCGACCCTGCAGGTCGGACCGTAACAGAAATTTCCCTTGGAAAGGAAGGAGCTGCAGTGGTCTTCCTTCAGCCAACCGATAATCCAGGAAGCTTCTACACAAAATTCGGGGATGTCTTCGCAATAGGGTGCCTGGGATTCATGGGGATTCTCGGGTTTGCTGCGTCTGATTTGAGTAAATTCTTCATTTCTGTGCATTGAACTCGATAGTTTTCAAGTATAACTATCTGCAATACTTATCTCGCAATTCCTGGGAGGTTTCCATGAAACCGGTGACAAAACAAGCACTGATAAGAATAGCTGCCGGTTTGATTCTGGTTTATGTGCTGGTGTGGCTCATAAGCGTCACGGAGACGGTCACCACGGTCCTGATGATTTCCTTGATTCTAGCCTACATGGTCAATCCACTCGTGAATAAATTAGAATCCTGGGGATTGGGCAGGTCTCTTGCAGCAGTCATTATTGTCTTTTCAGTGATCATGTTCTTTGTCTTGTTTCTCGTGTTCTTCGTGCCTGCCATTTTTCGGGAAATTGCATCCTTCGGGAAGTATGCCCCTTCTTATTTAAAGACTTTGGAAAAACTGCTTGAAGAGGTAATCAGATATTTCGGCATCACTATTCCGCAAACTCCGGATGACATAAAGCAACTGATTCTGGAGCAGTGGCAACAGGTGCTCCCCAAGATCGCCAATCCGGCTGCTAAAATCGCCTCTACCGTATTTTCATCTACAATGGGTATCATATCATTCTTCTTCTACGCTCTCCTGGTTCCCATATTGACGTATTATTTGATGGTCTCCTTTGAGAATATCAGGACTGGGGTAAAAGATCTGATTCCTCCATACTCGCGGCCTGTGGTGCTGAGTCGACTGAATGAAATTGACATCGCTCTGTCTGCATTCGTACGGGGCCAGGTAACCGTCAGTCTCATTTTGGCTGTGTTGTACAGCATAGGCTTTGTTCTCATAGGTATCGATCTTGCCATTGTGCTGGGGGTCACTTCCGGGCTTCTTTTCATCATTCCTTATTTCGGGACGTTGATAGGAATTATCGGCGGATCGCTTATGGCACTGGCAAAGTTCGGAGATTTAACGCACGTGCTCTATGTGCTTGGCTGGATCACAGTCGTTCAGCTTATCGAAGGCAATCTGATTACCCCGAAAGTCGTGGGTAGCGCTATCGGGCTAAACCCTGTAGTGTACATACTGGCCTTGATCGTGGGAGGAAATTTGTTCGGCTTGGTAGGGATGCTGGTGGCGATTCCCGTTACCGCAGTCCTTAAGGTGCTGCTCGTTGCAGCAGTTCAGGCTTATCGCGAGTCTCAGTTGTACAGCGATCATGTAAGCGAATAAGGAACGTCGTGTGCAAGGAACACTTTTCGTCGTAGCAACGCCCATCGGCAATCTCGAAGATATTACGATGCGCGCGTTGGAAGTGCTTCGCAATGTGCACGTCATTGCCTGCGAGGACACCCGGAAAAGTCGCATTTTGCTGCATCGGTGGGAAATTCGGCAGCGATTGCTAAGCTTCCACAAGTTCAGTGAAGCTCGAAAAATGCAGCTCGTCTTGGATAGATTGGAACAGGGTCAGGATGTTGCGATCATTTCCGATGCGGGAACTCCAGCTATAGCCGACCCAGGAGCTCGGGTGGTCCGGGCGGCACTCGATGCCGGATACAAGGTGGTCCCTATTCCGGGACCGTCAGCCGTAGCTGCAGCACTTTCCGTTTCCGGAGTTGATTGTTCCACCTTTCATTACCTGGGTTTTGTACCGAGAAAAGATGAGGAACGCCGCTCTTTTTTCGATTCCGTGGCAAAATCGGGACGAACGTCAATCTTTTTCGAGACTCCTCATCGTATCGAGCAGACACTCAAGATTGCCGCAGACATTCTGGGAACCCGCAGAATCAGTTTGATGCGGGAATTGACTAAAATGCACGAAGAAATTCTGGCCGGAACGGCAGCGGAAATACTCGCAACCTTGCAGCAACGCGAAACCGTGAAAGGGGAAATCGTTCTGGTTGTAGAGGGCGGTACACCGACCGTCGAAGTCCCGGACCTGCAACAGATCGTCGAGACTCTTATGAGCGAAGGCTTTTCCGGGAAACGCCTGGCGAACGAAGCGCACCAGCGATACGGAGTGCGAAAATCCCAGGCTTACGAGACGTTTCTTGAAATTGCATCCCGCAGTCCGCATATCAAGAAGTGAGATTTCCGCAGGAGTTCATACGAATCTGCTTTCAAAGCATGTTGGTATCACTTCCGCGGAGTACCACCTACCCTCAAAAAGAACCTGAATACTCGCACAGCCATAAGAATAAACAGAATCACAATTACTGAGCCAAAGATGAGAACGACCAGCAGACCGATGAGTCTCAGTTCTTTCGGAAGGAACGATTCCGAGATCTTGTTCAGAGTCTCCGTCACCCCGGTCAGGTATCCTTCGGAATCCTGGCTGCGTGCCGGCAACGTGCCGAACCTCATGCGATTCATTTCCTCAAGGACCTGTTCCTTCGTGCTATTTCGGAGAAGCTGAACCTGCTTTTCTCTATTGAGGCTTTGAATCCATTCAGCGTCATCCCGGTCCAATCGCATGACAATACTTCTCTGTTGCTCCGGCAAATATGCCAACCAGGAGAGGAACGCAAGATTTCGAGCATTTGCTTCATACCCGGCCAAGTACTCCGGAGGTATTTGCATGAGATCGCACATTTTCGAGCGGCTCAGATTAAGCCACTCTGTTGCCCATCCGAGACCGAGCTGTTTGATGGCCTTCTGGATGCATGTGAGTTGCTCGGTTCCCACTTGAAGGATCATCGGCGCAAGACTATCGGAAAGACGGCAAAGATTGAGCGATGTGCCGGAGCGGAGCACGTAGAGTTTCATCAGAAGTTCGTTTTGCTCTTTCTCGTCAAGATCGGACGCAATAGTCCCGTACGAGCCGCACGATCGAAACTCCGCGAATACGGCATCAAACGAGCCCCCCACCAAATCCCGAACATCTTTCATCTGGGCTTGAACTTGCGGTTTCAACTCTTCAGACCATGCGGCATCAGGCGCCTGGGAATAGAAGAGTGTTCGTGCGCTATCGTAAACCGAGGTTTCTATCTTTTCCGGAACATCTTTGATTTCGCGACCGATGGTGTACACGTCATGGGCAATAAGTCCCACTCCGATCGCCCAACCAAGAGGTCCTTCGAATACAAAAAATACCTTTCTCCCTGCCGCGCCCAACACCCGTTTTGCCAGACTATCAATGACTTTCTTTTGGAGCAGCTTCCGGACTGCAAGCACTCCGACTCCTACCGCAAGACCGGAACCACTCTCGATGCGAACCGGAGCCTGAGCTTCGGGGATCTGAAATTTGGTTTGGATTTCGTTAATGAGAGGCTCCAGAGAAATAGTGACCAGGGATTGATATCCGGGGAGCGATTTGGCAGCCTCTTTACGGATTTCTCCCAGATCCTTTGCGAGATTGGAGAGCAGCAGGCTTAACTGTTCGGAATAGGGCTTGTCAAGATCGTCGAGAAACGCGCGGTATTCGGGCCCGAACTTCTCTTGGGCATCCGTCACCGACTCCTTTAGAATCTTGCCGATTACTTCTTCGTCCCAGATACCGCGGATTCGCTCGAGGTAAGGCGTTTTACGGATGTTTTCAGTCACCGCCGCATGCACCTGGTTCTTCAGGACTTCATCCATGCGCCTCGACTTCCAGACGGCTCTGTAAACGGAAAGCCATTCCTGGCGTGCCCGATCGAGGAATCGCTGATGAAGATCGATTTCCGCGGAAGCAACACGTTCCTGGTATTGTTGTATTTCCTGTAGATTGCGCTCGTCATCCGCGGCAGAGGCAAAAACAGGACCAACTACAGCAAATATTGCTGCAAACAAAACAATCGAGGAAGTTAAGATATGCCGCGTGCTCATCGGTTTCTCCACCAACGAGGTTCGCACTCAGGATCCATGGTCACACACTCATTGGTTTTCAGAGTGGTAAGGTCGGTGAACCTTTTCTTTGTAAGAAGGGGTTCTCCGATCTTGCTCACTCGATTGTAGATCGGTAATCGACCATTGTCGGCGCATGTCAAGATGCTCATCACGTGAGGCAGTCATTTTCTTCCCGTTGCTTCTGCTCCATCCGATGCTTCTTGCGGACAACGGCTTCGCAATTACGCCGGCGTTCTTCTTCGGTTTCCGGCTGTAAAGCGGGTACAGGAATGGGCTTGCCCTTTTTATCCAACGCCACAAACGTGAGATAGGCAGATGCCGTATGACGGACTTCTCCGGTCAGCAGATTTTCAGCCTCAACTCTTACTCCCACTTCCATCGAGGATTTGCCCACAAAATTGAGCGAAGCCTTTAGGATGAGTAAATCCCCCACGAAAACCGGATAGTGGAAATCCAGCCGGTCAATGGACGCTGTTACGGCATTGTTGCGTGCATGGCGAATGGCAACCACTCCCGCTGCAGTGTCCACGTACTTCATGATCACTCCTCCATGTACGTGGCCGACAGGATTGGTGTCTTCCGGGTTCATCTGCACTGCCATAGTTATGCTGGTCTCACTTACTGTCTTGCTTTGCATGCGCTGCCTTCATTCCGGGAATCGAAACAGATCGAACCCTGTACGTTTGAATGTAGTCTCCCACACTTTTATTGGAAAGACCCTGCCTGTTCCATCACGGCTGCCTTTGGGGTCTCAAGGAGAGTTGTCTTTTCGTACAAGAACGTGAATCTGGCCGTCAACACCAAGGTACCTGTTGAATGGAAACTGCATTATACTCTTGTATCCTGCTAACGCATTCAGGGTGAGAAGGTAATCCTCTCGTCCAACCCACCACCAGCTCAACCCCTCACCGGGTTTTGCGTCGGATTTATAGCAATGGTATCCGTTAAACTCCAATCCCCCGTCAAATGTGCAGGGTGAGCTTCCCAGTTTGAACTGGACGTAATCTTGTGCTTGCTTCAAGCTACGTTTCATAGAGAGAAAATCGTGCGTTCCTGCGATGGAGAAGCCTGCCGTCAAGACGAGAAGAGTGAGACCGGGTACTAAACTCTTCAGTCGGATATTGTTCTTGAATTGTAGCGAAGGATCGGAAATCAGCCAGACGAGGACGAGCATGCACAGCGGTATCAAATATCGATCGTGAAATCCCGTGAGGAGTATGATTGCTGTATACAAGAGTGCAGCAACAGCAGTGAATGCCGGAAGAAAAGCCGACGGGCGGTCCTGCCCCTCATGCCGTGAAAATAGCCTCCCGCATGAGATCCATGCGAGGCACAGCAAACCTGCTCCGGATAATACGGCCCAGTACAGCAGAATCAGATAAAGAAAAAGGGGCAAGGCACAATTGCCATCCATCCCCAGAATATATACGTCTTTTAACAATATAGGGCCTATGCCGAAGTTGTAGATGACATTTCTGTGGAAAACCTCGGGAAAATAGATCCACCCGGTGAGTCGACCTGCGTACAATGCAACGAAAATCGCGGCCGTTGTAAGAGCGAAGATTTTATAAGCCTTAAAACTGAGGAAATGCTCTTTAAGGATTACTATGACCGGAGATGTCAAAATTCCGACATAAAGAATCCCGATGCCCAATTCGGCCACAAGCTTTATGGAATAATCGAATAATCCTTTTGCCAGGGGACGGCGAAAGATTTCATGGATAATCTGGTGTTCGATAAACGATGTGCCACCTGTTCGAAAGAGAAATATTTCATACAGAATCCAAGGAAGCACAACAAAGGCAAGACAGTAAAGAAGATGCTTGCTCCATCTACTGTCGCGAAATGAGTTTTGCAGTCCTGATACGAGAAGGTACGCTACAGGGATGACCAAACCTATCTGACGGGTAAGTACGGAACTCAGGGCAAATGCAAATCCCAGTATGGTGTACGCCTGAACATTCCTCTCGTGACCGAGGTACAGGAATAGCATGGACGCCATCGCGAATGAAATGAAAGTCACATCGGTCATAAACGTGAAACATTGCGAAAAGAAGAGCGGATTGAAGATGAGCGTAAATGTGGCAAAAAGAGAAATGCTTCTTGAAGCTCCGGAAACAAGTGCCAACCTGTAAAACGCGAGAGATCCGAGAATTCCGGCAACGAGAACCGAAATTCTGAGAACAGTCGGCGAGAGTCCCAGAAAAAACGTGAACAAACGAGCCCAGAGTAAATGTGCCAGGAGCGAAGGTCCGCCTGGAGCCCAACTCGGTCCCCAACCGGTCGAGCCGATTGAACCCTCGGCAATGAACCGCTCCATTGCTCGAGTGAACGCCCAATCGTCGTTTATCATGAAATCCCCGCGAGGATTCACCAGAGCAATCGCTGCGCACCACACGAGGATGAGCAGAAGATGATCCCGAATTTCGGCAAAAGTAGATGATTGTCTTGAAACGGGAATTTTAGCGCCGGAATTGTTTTCGTCCATGAACACCAACCGAGGACAGGTGATCCGGCTGCAGAATTAGGTTTGATCAGAAGATAAAATGTTCGGTATTGCCCGACAACACTTCTGCAACGGTGCGAGCAGACGTGCGACTCCCTCGCGCTTCAATCATTTCCATTTCCATCTGGGCCAGTTTTCGGTAGAAAGGAGTCCTGTCCACCTGTAGATCCGGACAGCCAGGGCGAACATCCTGTTCGTACCTGGTACACCCCCCGCTTTCTATGGCTCTTCCGTCCGGTCGAAAGATGATATGGGGTATTCCCGCCAGTCGACATATCATAGGTCTATGCTGATAGAGTGAACACAGGCCGTCGAAATTGGCTGCGCACACAGCAGACCGGTATTCCTCTCCCACAGAGTTCTGGCGTTTGTACCTGACGATTTGATCGGATCGTTGCGCTATCTCCGCGCGAATAGGGGATTCCAGGGTATTGAAACCCCGCCTCAGATAGAGCATTTCGATAGACGTGTGCAGTACAAGATCCACTGTACAGCATTTTACTCCATCGCAGCCGGCACAAGAAAACCCGGCCTGATCGATAACAGCTTTATAGGTGGAGTCTATAGTATCGTAAAGCTCTGCAAGACGGGGTATCAATTGTTCCCCGGTTAGCATGAACTGATTCCAGGATGTTTCCACAGCATCCGCGCACATATGTATGCTATTCCCGGTCTTTGGGCCGGATAATAGGAATTTGGACGCCCGTATACAACACCCCTGACAGCTGATCCATCAGTCCTGCCAGGAAATCGCCTCTTCCGGGCATGTGTCAATTGCTTCCTGGATGTCATCTTCGGAGCAAGCAGTCGCGTCTACCACGTACGCTTTTTCCGTCTCTTCATTAAGAGCGAAACAATCTTCTGCTATAGCAGCGCAAGTACCGCAACCGGTGCAAGCTTCTTGATCGACGACAGGTGTTCTGGCCATTGTCTCTCCTTCCTTAATCTCTTCTGTTGAGGAAATTTTTCGCACGTTGATTGTTTGATTTACAACGTCCTCTTTTCCGAGTCAACACCTATATTTCTCGCGACTCATGGAGGAATTTGAAATACGGTGAGTTCCCGATGGAAATATTTCGCCCATCTGCTAAGACGGCACAAGTCGCCGGAGGTTCAACCCCCCCTGTACGGCCAATTTCGGCTGTTTCATATTACGAATGCTTACGGCGCGTAATTTTTCGTCGGATTTCGCCTGGAATAGCAACTTGAATAAGAAAATATTAAAGGGTCACGGGAACGGCTCAGATAAACAACTTTACCGCAACCACTTGATATTATTACTATTGGAAGTCCCGTCTACGCCCCGAAATGGTCTTAAGCTCTGAAAATACAGAAAAAAGTACTGCGAATTTTTCTTGACTAGCTTTGCGTTGAGATGTTTATAGAACTACAACATCACCTCTGAACAATTTACCTGCAGAAAATCAAGGAGGCATCATGACAAAGGCCGAATTCATCGAAAAACTGGCGCTCAAGGGCGAAACTACCAAGAGGCAGGCGGCTGAAGCACTGGATTTGGTATTCAGCACGATATCAGAGGAGCTGAAAAAGGGCGAACAGATCTCCGTTCCCGGATTTGGGAAGTTCTCGGTGGTGAAAAGAGCCGCGCGAACTGGAATCAACCCGCGGACCAAAAAGAAAATCAAGATCAAAGCCACAAATGCTCCCAAGTTTTCAGCAGCCAAGGCACTCAAAGAATCGGTCAAATAGATATCAATCTAGCCACACACTACCAAGTTGCGGTCCGCACTTTCATCAAGCGGGAAGCCGAATGCTTACTCTAAGGAGTTACGGCATCGCTTCCTGCTTGAGAGATCTCGTCGTTGAACTTTTCCTGTGATTGCGCCCAAAAATCCGAAGTAACTTACAGTGCAGTGAGATAGCCCCGCATTAATCTCTCCGGTATCCTGGTCGCAATCTGGGTCACTTAGCGCGTCGCGCTATGTTCTTCTTTTCCTCTGTCAGCCAAAAGCCGAACCCTCATGATTGGATTCTTTCTCCTTTTCATTCTTTGAACGAATATTTCATGCGTTCTGGCCTACCAATAGAGAAACGTCAGGATTCCGGGCTGGTAATCCAAGCTCAATAGTGTACGGTGGAATTCCCGCCGTACGAACTTGAATTCTTTGACCGGTACGCGCATCTATATACCGTAATAGGAGGAAGTCATGTCCAAATGTCAGATAACTGTTTCCCGTGAAGCTGAAAATTGGCCGGAAGGCCTAATATCGGCCAAACTTACGATGAGTCCTTATATCTTAGCCAGGGCCGAGGAGGAATCGCTTAAGAATGGTATGAAACTGTGGGAGTTCATCAACTTGGCTGTTTGGGAAAAGCTCGGAAAACCTACCCGACATGAGCTGATTGCATATGCTGCGGATCTCGAAAGCTTCGACGAAGATCCCAAATGGAAGAAGCGTCTCAAAATAGCGGCGCGTCATGAACTTGCGGTGAACGAACTTCGTGAAGAACGAATAGCTGAGATGGAATCGAGCCGCGCTTCCGATAATGAAAAGACTTCTGAAAGTTGAGGAGGTATCTTATGGCCGTAATGAACTATAAATGCGCAGAATGCGGGAAGGAGTTTGCCAAACTTCTTCTAAGTCCTTTGCACGCCCCCAGCAAATGTCCTGTGTGTGGGAAAGATGATGTACGGGAAATGGGCCCGGCTTTTGTCGAAGATGGAACGGTGCTGAAACGAGCCCTATGCTCGTCCTGTGACACCTGTGGAGACACTGCTTGCCCGACTACGCCTGCTTCGTCTTGAGAGATCCATGTCGGCGAGAATTGTGAAAAATTGTTGAGGTGTATTGGGAAGACACTTCCTGCAATTCAGGGGCTTTTCCGGTTTCATCCATTGGTAAGGAATATCGTAAAGTCAGGGGGGTGGAGCATTCATCTGATGCAATAAATGCAGATTTACGGCTACCACCCTCCGAACGTGAAGTTGTCTGCTAGTGCCCCTTGTCGGATAGGAGTTCTCCTTCTTTGGGATGGGATCCGAGCCAAGAGACATTTCCGCTTTCAATGTCATAGAGAGCACCGACTACTTTCAGCTTTCCTGTTTTCACTCTCGCTGCGGTTATCGGGCTCGTTCTGTAGATATCTTCAATGGCTTGCCACACATTTGCTTTAATCGCATCGTTTATAAGTGCATCTCCGGATGCCTTGGGATTGGATTTCTTTGCAGCGACTACGGCCGGAAATATGCTCCTTCCAATAGGTATTATGTTTCCGAACAATTCCGCTGATTGCACAACTGCCGTGACAGCCCCACACTTCGTATGCCCCAGAATCACAAGCAACGGCGTTCCCAAATGATCGACAGCGTACTCGATGGAACCGACTTCATTACCGTTGGCGACATTTCCTGCCACGCGAATCACGAAGATATCGCCGACACCTCTGTCAAAAAGCATTTCTACAGGAACCCTGGAATCCGAGCAGGACAGAACCGTAACAAAAGGGTGTTGTCCTTGGGCAGCAGTAGTATTGCGACGCTGCAAGTCGCTGTTTGGATGTTGAGATGTTCCTGCGATAAATCTGCCATTACCCTCTTTGAGAAGCTTGACAGCTTCTTCTGGAGATACGGTTGCAGCCGGACCTGCAGCCCAGGAAAAAACCGATCCCAACAAACATGCAATCGAGAATAGCACTGCAATTTTTTTCATAAATGCCTCCATGTTTTTTTGTGCAAACCTTCTCATACCATTTGCCAATGAATCGACGAAAAGATCGTTCGGGCGAAAGGCATAGGATCTCGTACCAGCCACTGATCGGCGCTTCCTCGCCGAGCGAACAAGGTCAAAATAGACGATACATATAAGCAGTTGTCAGAAATTCTGTCCGAACAAAAATCCCCTTTCCCCCGCAGGGGAGAGATGCCGTCTTTACCCCCTCCTTTTTTTCAGGGGGGACTGGGCAGATTTTCAAGGGACTGGCACAGAGATCATTTTTTATGACAATCGCTATAAATCGTTGCCGACGATAATGTGAACGAAACCCGATTCCTGCCCTGGATATAGGACCGGATAGGGGGATACGAAATTTCTATTTTGGTGGTTTTATTCCAAAACGGAGGTATCGGAATCGTTTTTGATCTTCCGCCGCCACTCTGGAGCCTACACGAATCATCATCAAATTTTCAACCCTCAGCGCCACATTCGGTTCATTCGTGTACACTTCCCGAAAGCCGAACCGACTGTAAAGGGCCATCATCTTATTCCTGTATTGGCTGGCAGTAAGTCCTGCACCTTCCAGATCCCAATGCCACGAAAATCCCACCATATAGGCTATTTTATCTTCGAAGAAGTCGTCGTCCAGCGTGCTTCCGAGCATAAGTCCGGCAAGATTTGCCCCCCGATAGTTGCGACTCACCTCTATGGCGGCCATTTCGTACATCAATTCACCCAGAGAACTCCACCGTTCATCCGGATCGGGATACCAACCGACACAATACCCTACGATTTCATCCGGTTCTTTGAGACTTAGCGTGACTATGCCCTGCTTTTTATGGGCAATAGCCTCAAATGCCTCCACGTTCTTAATTATGGACGAATAGTGGGCAAAGCTGCCCAAACCTTGTTCAAGTTTCAGATTACCGAAAAACCCTGGAGCGCACTTGGTCTTCACGGTTACCGTTCCCCTGACGGTCTCTTGCAGTATGATCTTACCGTTGGAATTCCAATTCACTGCTGTTCCCCGAGTTGATCGTCAAAAGTCACTCCATTCCCTCTGAAGATTTCTGACCATGATAATGAGATCGCGGTACTTCCCCTGTCTATCCTTCACATAATTCGGTAACACGGCTTGTCGAACGAAATCTAGCTTGAGTGCCGCCTGTATTGCCGCCTGTTCCAGGCCGTCAATGAATTCGGCGATGAGCTGCTCGATCCCGAGGTCCATTGCCAATTTCATGGAGTCGAGAATCATCCAACTTCCGACTTTCAGGTGACGATAGTCCGGAAGCACCATGACCCTCAAATGTGCGATGTGACGAAGGGATTCTGCTGCCGGTCGGTAGAGCCTCAGATTCGCCACAATCGATCCATTGTCTTCTCTTACAGCTATAACAGGAAGGATAAACCTTTGATCTATCTTTAAGAGCCACTTGTGAAGCTGTTCAGGATCTGTAAGCTTTTCTCTCAGGAACCACTGCTCGGGTTCAGGTATCTTTGCGAAGAATTCTGTCAAAGCAGTTTCATCCGACACCTGGGCCGGCCGCAACAGTAATGACGTTCCGTCGCAGGTTACTACAGCTTTGGGATAGTCCTGAAGCAATGGCGGCTCCTTTCTTCTGCTTGTGGCTTTAAGGGTAACCCTCTTGTTATCAGAACCGTGAATCACCTGCAATGCAGAGGAACCTTTGAAGCGTAGTTTTCGAATCGGTTATGCTGTAAATGCGTTGCTCATGTGCTCATAATGCGGCGAAATCCCGGAGGAGACTGAAGCCGCTCCACACCTTAAGGCAAAGAAAAAGCCGGCTACGCATTTCATAACCGGCCTCCGGTGGTCGGATTGTGGGGGACCGCAACCGGGGCGCATTCGTGTGCTGCCCGGTTTGCGATTTATCGTTTCATCAGGTCCTGTCTTGTCATGTTCATGAGGCGAATCGCCGTCTTTTTGCCGTCCTTCTCTTGATAAGCGATTCTGACCACGTCGCCGGGCTTGGGAGTTATTCCAATAAGGGCGTTCGTTAAGTCAAAAGTTGATTGCTTTCCTGTGGGATTTCCGTATTTATTTTCTTTGCTATATTTGATGTCGTATTCTTCTATGACTATTTGTTTTTTCGCTTCATCGTAGTTGATTGTCTTTCCGTGGCTTACGTCAGCCGCCATAGCGGACGGCGCGAGAGCAACAGCCAGCAGAAACACGGCAACGCAACAAAAAATCCGGGTCTTCATGCATCTCTCTCCTCTCATTTGATCCGTCGACTTATGCGGCCGCGCGTCCCGCATCGGCTTTCTTTTCTCGCAGTTCATTTGCAGCGCCTTTGAACATGATGCCGCAAATATAAACACAGATTGAACCAACAGCACCCAGAATGACCACTGTGGCAGCCGTGTCAATTTTGAACTGCTTCAGGATGATCGAAATCATACAGGCGATAACGGCAAGACCGAAAGCGATACGAATTCCGTATCCCTTCGCGTACTTGGTTGCCACAGTTCCGATCTGTGCGCCGATGGCTGCTCCGGATAGCATGACGAAAACGGCCCAGACTTCGATACGGCCTTTGACACCATAGGTGAACGTTCCGTAGAGTCCTGAGATCATGACCTCAAACAAGTCCGTGCCGACGGCGATGTGCGTGGGACATCCGATCAGATATACCAGTGCGGGCATGCGGAGCAATCCGCCGCCGATTCCGAGAAAACCTGCCAGTACTACCCGTAAGAAAGCTCACAATGATAGGAAGCCACGCAGAGCAGGTAATCCCTGCCGCATGGAAATGCATCATCGGGGGGATATTTATTTTGTGCAGCGTCTTATACCATGTATAGCCCACTGCCCCGTGCTCATCCACAATACCGGATTTCTTCTTTTGAATCGCCTTTCGGTAATCGGCGAACACCATGAGAGCTATAAGGGCGAGCACGACCACGTATACCCAGCGGACTACCGGTCCGACTCGGCCGATTCGCTCGAGCCACATAACGATCTGAGCACCGCATTCAATACCTATGACGGTGCCGACAACCATGACGAGCCCGAGTTTGTAATCGACATTGCCGAATTCTGAGTGCCTGAACGTGGATACCATCGATTTACCGGCAATATGAGCGATATCGGTTCCTATTGCGAATGCCATGGGGAAACCGAGTATGTTCAAACCGGGGGTGACCATCCATGCCCCGCCCATTCCGAAGAATCCCCCGATAACGCCGACAGAGAATCCTATTAACAATAAACCCGGCCAGAATATGTCAAGTCCGGCTATGGGCATATACATGTACCAAAAATCCATGAGTCAGTCCTCCTTACCTGTTCTCCTGACTTAGTGCTCTACGATCTTTCTGGATGTGAGATCCAGACCGGTCAGTCCCATGAGCCGGTCGGTGATAAACCCCAGGGAGACTCCAAGGAAAGCCGTAAAAAGCGTGCAATATAATCCGAACATGAACGGGTCGGTGTTGTATGTATCCACCCAGAACTTGAACCAGCTTGACTCGACTACCCGATTGTCTGCAACAACTACAAGCATCGATGCTTTGCCGCCGGCGGCCATGACCAATTCAGGCACGAACAGCAATACTAGTGCTACTACTGCAGGCCAAATGGCATAGATCCGTTTCATTCCACGCAACCTCCTTATCGTGTTACAAGTCCTTCGACTTTTGCTTACGACTCGCAGCCAAATTTGCAATGTCTATGCCATGGGTCAGAATGACGGTGATCGCACAGGTAGAGAGAGTCATCAGGTACACTTCGGCACATGAATTGACCGCATGCAATCGTGTGATGTCACTTTTTTTTACAGTGTGTAAAGGATCGGTTCATCAGGAAGCAGATATACGCGTGACGGACGACAAAGGAAATTTCAGGACCGGGAAAGACATCATAGCATGCTCTTCACAGCAAAATGCCTGCAGATGAATACTGTTCAGTACGTCCCTGCAACGCCAGGAAGGAGCGCCGTTCTCATCTAATTCAATCAACGAGGGTTTGAGTGGCGGGTAGTATTTTGAGATTCACTTGTTAACGGATGATACAATATAGTTGTGATTGCGCATCATTCTACATCCGGGTGACAGCAGCTTACGGAATATGATACTTTATTGCGGGATCGCTATTCTTTACAGCAGCAGCGGGGGTGATATATTGTCGAGTCATTACAGGCTGCGGATTAATCTTTCGGGTTTGCTTCGTACGTCTTCTGGCATTTCTTGCAGCGATATCGCTGTTTGCTTCCCAGGACGTCTTCGAATTCCAGGTCTGCCTCGGAACCGCAGAAGGGGCATCTCGTATGATCCTCGTCTTCCCGAGAGCGAAAGCCTACTACAACAGTGTCTCTGCGAAGAGTAACCGGCTTGGGGTCCATGATAAGTTCCAGCGTGCCTGAGGCGTCCATGTCTATTTCTGCATTGCACTGTTCGCACAATAATCGTTGATATACTCGACCTATTTTCAGTTTATTGGGGAAGCCGCAAGCTGTGCATTTCACTTTGAATTCGCCGCCCATGAGGAACGCCTCCTTGAGAATAACCCGATATCCCTAACGATTTGATACTCGGGACCGGAAAACACAACAATCCGTCAAACGTTAGCACATTGATTCGGAGCCTGCAATCTGATTCTCACGGGCAAGTTGACGCGACACCAGATTGCATGTTCCTGCCCTCATATTTCCGCGACACCCGCGATAACTGGTGTTGCCCGGGTGTCAAAGAGAGTGATGTTCCGAATGAAAGTCACACGGCGGCTCATTCGCAGAATACGATTCATCACCACTCAGGTGAGTGGAAAACCATTCGGCAGCCAGTGAAGCAACTGTTTCGAGGGCTCCGGGTTCTTCAAACAGGTGCGATGCTCCCGGAACAATTTCCAGCCGCTTTTTCGTTTGAAGTTGGTTATATGCCGTCTCGTTCAGTTGCATGACTGCATGATCGCAGCCTCCCACAATGAACAACGTAGGCGTTCTAACCTTAGACAACACATGCATTGCCATATCAGGCCGTCCGCCGCGTGAAACCACCGCACAGACATTTTCGGGGCGTTCTGCCGCAGCAATGAGAGCCGCGGCTGCGCCTGTGCTCGATCCGAAGCATCCGATGCGGAGTTTGCCCGTTTCCGAGTGAGAGGCGAGCCAGTCTATAACCTGGATTAACCGCTTTGCCAATAAATCGATATCGAATCGATATTGTCTTGTAACAAAGTCAATTTTTTCTTCAGATTCCGTAAGAAGATCTATAAGAAACGTTCCCATGCCTCGGTCGAAGAGTGTTCGGGCAACCGATCTGTTCCGGGTACTCAGCCGGCCGCTTCCGCTTCCATGTGCAAAGACCACTACGCCATGAGCTTCATCCGGAATACTCAAATTTGCTTCAAGCACGTGAGGCCCGGCCGGGACATGAATGGTTTTCTCAGAAAATGTGCTCATAGCTTGTTCCCTCTTCAGTTCCCGTATGATGAGACCGCATAAATCGCATCTCTACCCTGGAGAGAAGTTCTCGGACTTCGCTATCGTCGGTTTGGGTAAAATCGACGTACCACGTGCCCACTGATTCGTAGGGCTCGGGCTGAGTCAAGCACACAATCTCATCCACCTCACCCTCAATTTTCCGGCAGACCTCCTGTGGCCCTGTCGGAACCGCTACCATCAGCCGGGCAGGCCTTAAACTCTTCAGTGCCGCAATTGCAGCTCGCATGCTTGCACCCGTTGCCAAGCCGTCATCCACGAGGATTATTTTCTTATCTTCCACGACGAACGGTTCCCGTTCCCCTCGAAATACCTTCTCTCTTCGGGTGAGTTCCATTAACTCACGTTGCGCAACCTGTTCCAGGCGTGACTCACCAACACCAAACGCCTCCACGATATTGCGATTGACTATGAGCGTTCCCCCGGAAGCGATCGCGCCCATGGCCAATTCTTCATGAGTTGGGACCCCCAGCTTCCTTACAACAAACACGTCAAGCGACACGTTTAGAGCCACGGCAATTTCGTAAGCAACGGGAACACCGCCTCGAGGCAGTGCCAATACCATCACATCCGGTTGATTCGCATAGTGGATCAAAGCTTTAGCAAGTTGCTTACCGGCATCTCTTCTATCCTTAAAGATCATGAGGTGCTCCAGAAATTGACTCTTCCGCCCGCTTGATCTGCAGGCGGCGCTCTCCCATATATTAGTAATGAAATAGAAACATTGCTTCCTAACTATCCAGCGGATGGGAGAAGTCCTGACTTTCACAAAAATTACAGCCCTGCTACACTGGATTGGAACTGAACGGCAAATCTGCCAGTTGCCCGCGAGTGGCCAAAGTGAGCGTCCGGTGTCTAAAATCGGTTTTGTGCTAAGTGAAATATGGGCCGTCCTGGTCGAAACGATTGAGCATTGGAGCAACGACAATGCAATGAGAATGGCTGCGGCACTTGCCTTTTATACGACCTTTTCCGTAGGTCCCGTGCTCCTGTTCGGCCTCTGGATCGCAGGGTTCTTCGTAGGCGCCGCCACTGCGAAATCGGAACTGACACATCAAATCCAGCAAATGATCAGCCCGGATTCTGCAGATTACCTGTTTGCAGTGCTGGATAGTTTCTGGGGAGAATTAAAAGGAAATCGGCTCCCGATAATCGGCTTCGGAGCTGCATTATTGTCTGCGACAGCCGTTTTTGTGGAGCTACAGAGTTCACTCAACAACATTTGGGGGGTGCACAGCAAGGGAGGGTTTCGCATCCTGTACGAACGGGCGGTTTCCTTTATCTTCGTGGTAGGTTTCGGCGTTCTCCTGATCTTTTCGATAACAGCATCGGCAGTTCTTGCAGGAGCAAATGCCATACTCGAAGGGCTAGTGCATATCCCCGGGTACCTGATCGAAGGTCTTAATGTGCTGGTCACATTCGCTATGATTCCGGCACTTCTTGCACTTACTTACAAGTTGGTCCCTGAAACACCCATTGCATGGAAAGATGTTTGGCTCGGTGCGGCAGTGGCCTCGCTGCTCTTTCTTGTGGGCAAGTTCGCTTTTGGGATGTACCTGCGAATGAGCGTGATTCTCTCCGTGTACGGGGCGGCAGGATCGCTCGTGGTTCTTATCATTTGGGTATACTATTCTGCTCAGGTGTTTTTTTTCGGGGCAGAGCTTACGAAAGTGTACGCTATGCGTTATGGTTCGAAAAAGGAGAGTGAGCAATCCGTCGAACCTGTTTAGTAATATTACCTCAAGGCTGGATTTTGACGATCCCTTTCTTCTTACTTACTCATTAACCTTCTTTGTAAGAAAGTCTTTTTTTTGCTAGAATTAATCAGCATCACGGGGTGGTGCACACATGAATCAAGATGGCCGATACCAGAAGCGCAATGCAGAGGCTCCACGGAAAAAACACCTTAGAGCCCTGGTCGTGGTGGATACTCCCCTTCCATCTCTTATCACTGAAACCATCGATTCCCTGAAAACGCTCGGCTACAAACTGAAACTTGCAGGGATTATCATTCTTGCCTACGATGAGACCACTGCCCGGCTTACGAAAAAAGTGTGCAAAGTCCCTCTCTATACGGATTACCGGATTGCCATGGAAAAATGCAGTCCGGAAATTATCGTTCTCACGTCCCACGATAGAAAATTTCACCTGAACTTACTGAATACTCTACCGGAAGAAGTGCAGATCATGGGACCATTTGATGTGGAAGCTCTGCGAGCCCTCAAGAAAGTTTCGGGACAGCTTGGAACCGCCCAGACCAAGCTGCGCAATGTGGAATTGATCAAAGAGGTGCTCATGGCAGGTTCCGGCGTGAGTATCCTCGTCATTGATGAAGATTTTCGGGTGCTTGATATCAATAATGCCATTCTAAGCCGAACGAAAATGTCGAAGCAAGGCTGTCTGGGCCGTCCGTGTCACTGGGTAATCCATCGTCGGATGGAACCGTGCGAGATTGCCGGCTGTCCCGCCTCACAAGTTCTCCTTACCGATCACTCCACTCATCTGGTTAGAGAAGAACGGAGAGAACTTCACAACCGTTATTTCACAATCAGTGCATATCCTCTGGGAATGGATGAACTGGGCAAAAAATGTGTTCTGATGGTGTGGAAAGATGTAACCAGAGGTTTCGCTCCCGTTCTCGACCGCCAAGCGCGTTCCATGAAGCATAATTTCTCCCAAATCCTGCATCATGACAAAATGGCAGCTCTCGGCAAACTCGCTGCTGCCGCTGTGCATGATATCAACAATCCGATTCAGGGAATCCTCACCTTTTCCAAGTTAATGAAATCATTTTTGGATGCCGGCAGACTGGATGCAAAACAGATTGACAAATTTCGTACGTATCTGGATCTCATATCAGTGGAATCCGCTCGATGCGGAGACATCATGCGAAGCCTCCTGTCTTTTGCCCGTCTCGGAACACTGGAGAAAGCGCCGGTGCACTTAAGTTCAGTGCTGGATGAAGTCGAGCTTTTGGTGGGCAATCGTATGGAGCTTCAGGGCATATCTTTTCATAAGGATCTAAGCAAAGATCTTCCGCCCGTGCGGGGGGATCGTAATCAAGTGAAGCAGGCAATCCTCAATCTCGTGCTGAATTCCGTGGAAGCCATGCCGAATGGAGGTTCTATTACCATTCAAGCCTACTACAAACCGGATGTAGACGGAGTACAAATAAGAATCAGCGACACAGGATCGGGCATTCCAAAAAGTCTGCACGATAATCTTTTCGAACCTTTTGTCACGACAAAGGAATTCGGAAAAGGGACCGGTTTGGGATTGAGCGTGGTGTACGGGATTGTTATCCAGCACGAAGGCACTATCGAACTCCAGAAGGATGCGGATGAGGGCGCTACTTTCGTTATTACTCTCCCCATTTTCAAAAGATCGATTCCGAACAACAAACTTCCGCAATGCTCTGAGTAAGGGAGGCTGTTCCATGAGCCGAAGACACAGATTCATGGTAGTCGATGACGAACTGATCGTCAGAGAGTCGCTCTCGGCGTGGTTGGAACAAGAGGGCTCGGTAGTACACAAGGCGGAATCGGCAGAAGATGCTTTGAAGCTCATGGAACAGAGCTTCTATGACATTCTCTTTGTTGACATAAAAATGCCGGGGATAGGAGGCTTCGGTCTGCTTGAGAAAGTCAAGGAACTCTTTCCCACCACACTTGTGGTCATAATTACTGCGTATGGTACTGTCGATCACGCTGTGCAGGCGCTCAGACTCGGTGCAAACGATTTTTTGATTAAACCTTTCGATCCTGAAGGATTGGGTCTGCTCGTAGCAAAATTGCTCGAACATCGGAGATTGGTGGAAGAGACGGAATATTTACGTGCGGAAGTGAATCGATGCAAGGGCGGGCTGGATGAAATCATCGGAACATCACCGGCCATGGGCGAACTCTTTGAGACAGTGAACGAAGTTGCAGGAAGTGAGTCGTCAATCCTCATCCTGGGTGAGACCGGAACAGGAAAGGAGCTGATTGCCCGGGCAATTCATGCCCTGAGTAAGAGAATGGGAGGCCCCTTTGTTCCCATAAATTGCGGAGCAATCCCGGAATCGCTCATTGAAAGTGAAATCTTCGGGTATGAAAAAGGTTCTTTTACCGGAGCAATCCGTCCGAAAAGAGGTCTTATCGAAGTTGCGGAAACCGGCACCCTGTTCCTCGATGAAGTAGGCGAGATAACGCCGAAAATGCAGGTGGACTTGCTTCGAGTCATTCAAGACAGGAAATTCTACAGAGTCGGCTCCGTGGAACCGATCAAGGCGGATTTTCGACTGATAAGCGCAACTCACCAGGATCTCAACAAAATGATCGCCAATGGAAGTTTTCGTCAGGACTTCTTCTATCGGATCAACGTGATCACGCTTCGCGTCCCTCCCCTGAGAGAAAGAAAAGAGGATATCGCTCTTCTAGCCAGGCACTTTTTGAAACGATTTGCCCTGGACACCAATCGGAACGTCGATTCCATAGACGAGAGCGCCATAAATCTTCTCCAGGGTTATTCATGGCCGGGAAACGGGCGGGACTTGGAAAACGTGATCGAACGTGCGGTGGTAACTGCTCGCAAACGCATGATAACTGCCGAGGCATTTTCGTATCTCGCGCCCGAAGAGATATGCATTCCGGTCAGGGGATTTTCCAGGTCTCTTCAATCAGCGGAATCGGACCACATCGCCCATGTCCTGGCTGATACCGGTTGGAATATCACTCGAGCTGCCAAGATCCTCGAGGTAGACCGAACCACCCTCCACAAGAAAATCCGTAAATATGGTATTCAACAGCAAAACTCCAAAGACGGGGCAGGCGAATCACGGTGAAAAAACAGAAACCCCAGCCTGAACCGCAACGCGGAGGAATAATCGCTGTATTACCGTTAGGGAATGTCGGGCAGGATATTCTCCGCGTCGTGGCGGACAGCCTCCAGGGATCGCTCAAGCTGCCGGTCGACCTGCTCGCGGCCATTCCCATTCCGGATGATGCATTCATGGAATTCAGGAATCAGTACAATGCCATGGCAATCATACGATTCATGAAGGAAAACCATACGAAGAGCATGAAGACAATCGGGATCACCGGGAAAGACCTCTGTAATCCTATATTGACCTATGTCTTCGGTGAAGCGTACATGGATGGCGCAAGCGCAGTCATGTCGTATCATCGGCTGCATCAGGGACCTGACGGAGATCCTGTATCCAGAGAACAATTTCTGGACCGTGTGGTCAAAGTCGCGCTTCACGAGATCGGTCACACGTTCGGTCTTTCTCACTGTCATACGGGTCGATGCGTAATGCGGGCGTCGAATAACCTGAACGAAGTGGACGAGAAGCTCAATTACCTCTGCGATTACTGCGAACTCTTTCTTCATGAGGCCGTGGAACGAGTCCTTGCGTCAAACTCCTCCGATGAAGACGAAATTATCTCCGAAATATCCAGATGATCGCATTCAAGAGTATGGTGAGAATAATGCTCACCAGGATGCTCGTTCCCAAAGGAAACCTGAAGGAGAATCCCGGTCGGTCGATTGAAATATCTCCAGGAAGGCCACCGAAAGGAATCCCCATCTTTCCTGCGATCCAGATGATTCCTCCCACTGCGGCAAGAACAAGGCCTAGAATGATTACCCATTTGCCGATTGTACCCGGATCCATGTACTAGCACCCTATGTGGTTCCGTGGACGGAGTGTTGTTCTTTGCAGCGATCTCTCGAGTACTTGGACAACGGATCACGTATAGACATCCAACATCTTACGAACCAAATTTTACCCGTGTTTCGGGGGACACGTAAAACGTGACCATTTTGCAGAGTTTGCGCAGTTCGGCAAGATCCTCAGGTGAAATCTCCGAAATCTCAAAACCCGCAATGAAATCACCCGCAGCAGCGTTCTGACGAGACCATCGGCAGCGTGCCAGGAACGCGAAGGGTTTCAACAAGACGAATTTCTCGTGATTAATCATGAACTGCTTAATTTCATCTGGGCGGGAAGGAATACCTATAGTTCCCAGACCCTTTTCCGTAAGATCGTTCACTCTTCCCCTCAACATGGGCGGTCCCATATCGAACACGGGAAGATCGAAATCCAGATAGTACCTGCGAGATTCCCTCGCAAATCCCGGGTCCATGACTTCCTGAAACAACAAGTCTCGCTCGGCAAGATCGGAACGCGTCAAATGGTTTCCTTCGACCAGCAGCCTTATGGAATTCGCCAGACCCTGTAAACTGAGTCCGTATTTTTCCTGTAGCTGGATTTCATCCATACCGTTTTGGATATCGCGAACCATATCAATTGCAGAGATACTTCGCATGTCCGGAGCAATGAAACGTCCATTAATTTTGAAAATGAGTCCTTGCTCTTCCAATGCCATGAGAATATTTAACAGATTTTCCGGAGCAAGATTATATTTGTTCCTGAGAGTCTCTTCATCCATTTCCTCACGAAGATCCTCAAGAATTTCCTTGGCCAACAATGTATAATCGCGCATGAGGACTCCTTGTGACATTTGGTGAAGTATAGCACTGCACTTATCCAGCCGGAAAAAAAATATCCTAAAATGCAACGATTCATATGCTGTTAGTGTATCAAGAGAAACAACTCCACTTTAAAATTAAGAAGACAAGTCCATTGTGACCTCAACAGGGCACAATTTGAATGGAATCGTCAAAATGCGTAATTCTCTCCAAGCCTGAAGCTGTCACTACAAAAGTATTTTCAATGCCTGCCAATCCTTCGCCAGGGAAAATGAACTTCGGTTCGATCGCTACAACCATATTTTCCTGAAGTATGTGTGGAGATTTTCTGCCGATGATAGGAAACTCATCCAGTTCAAGCCCCACTCCATGGCCGAGAAACGGGACAGGCGGATATCCTTGAAATCCTTCCAGGAGTTCCGCTTCTTTCGCCATTTCCAATGCAATGTCGTACAATTCTTCAGCGGCCACACCCGGAAGGCCTCTCTTAACGACAGCTTCCTGGATGGCAATTGCAACGTTGTGAGCGCGAACGAATTTTTCGGGCGGTTCACCCACATAGAAGGTTCTCGCCTGATCGACCATGTAGCCGTCAACATTGCCGACGTAGTCGATAGATACCGGCTCATGTCTTCCGATCCGCTTTAGTCCCGCGCCTTGAGGCATAGAAGCATTGGTGCCCGGTCCTCCGGTCGGCCCTACGGAACAGCTCGGCACAGCCAAATTGCTGCCGGACATGACGTGCCCGTAAAAGACCTCCTGGTTGAAGCTTCTGACTCGAACGTACCCCTGATGGCCGTTTTGTCTGTAGAAGGCCTCCAGGTGAGCAGAAAGCTCCATCTCGGTCATTCCCTCCTTGAGCACTTCCAGGACGAACGAAAACATGCGGGTATTCAACTCCGCAGCCCGCTTCATGATTGCAAGCTCGTACGGGGATTTGACCATCCTGTTGATCTTAATGAGGGGAGACACGTCTTCGATTTCGGTTCCCGGGAAGAGTTCCTGATAGATGCGGAAATTGTTCACCGGAAGCACGTCCAACTCCATACCCAATTTCTTGATTCCGTGACCGGTTCCGTTGATAGACTGCTTCAACTGGGAGAAACTCTTCACTTCCGAAATGTGCTGAAGGGGCGAATCCGCCACTGCTCTTTCAAAACTTTTTGGTTCCTCGCTATTGTGTGTGGGTAACGGAAAGATCGAGCTTTCCTGCAATGAGGTAGACAATAGTGATCAGATTCCTGGATGACCTGTATCCTCTGGCCTTTGCCTTGGCGGCCTGGATCAGGCTGTTGATTCCTTCAA
>JBGSLQ010000047.1:0-41492 GCA_041740635.1 Desulfomonilaceae bacterium
CCTCATCGGCGAGCCCTATTGGAGGCAGTTACCGCCCACGGAAGATGTTGCCAAGGGGTGTCTTGCCAACTCAATCTCCGACTTTCTCATGCTCCCAGAACTTCTCGCGTCTTTCGGCCACCTTGGCTACGACGTCGTTGAAATGGTTCTGGCTGACCAAGACGGCTGGGACAGATACGAAGCGGCCCAATGGCTCACCATGCGCCGATGGCTTGAAGCCAATCCCGACGACGAGTTAGCGAAAGATGTTCGAGCCAAACTGACCTCGGAACCCGAGCGCTACGCCGCTTACACGCGTGAATACCTGGGCTGGGGTGTGTTCGCGCTAATGCCGCGGTGATGCGTTGGCGCATCCGGCGGATCGTCAACGGCTGTGCCGCGCAACATCTGGTGGCTCGCCGAGATGTGATTGCTCGTCGCAAATTAATTGCTGACTGAAGATTCCTTACCTGAAATGCTGCACACCAGTAGTCAACCAGCGCTTTTTTGATCTTCGTTTGGTTTGAAAATCTCGGGATTTGCGTCGAAACGGTGAGGGTAGGATTTTCGGAGCACGGATACCACAACTTCTTTGAGATTATCTATATTATTTCCACGTTTTTCAAGAAATGCCGCGGCTCTCCGAACCGATTCATGGTTTGCGTTATCAGTCATCAAGGTGTGAATTACTACCGGCAGCAGCGGCTTTAGATCCAAGAGTTGTTGGAGCACTTCCGGTCCGCCGGCATAAGGCATCTCGAGATCGAGAATCAACAGATCAGGGGTTGCTTCTGCTTCAATCATCAAAAGCAATTCTCGGTCATCTTTTGCAAGATGGACTATGTACCCCTCTGACATGAATTCTCGGCGGAGAAACTCCCTTACGTGCCGATTGCGGTCTGCAATTAATAGGGTAAAAGGGTCTTCCATTGGACTAGTCCTTCCAGATTATCATCGACAAGCAATGGTTGTGCCAAGGGACCGGTCCTCTGCTAATCTCGTACAACTGCGTAACTTATAGGTTTTTTAGGATCTATTGCGAACGCGGTACCTCGGCAACTGTCAATTTTTCTGACAGGTCGTAAAACTTGGAGCCAATTTCGAGACTCATTCTCCATCATTATGAATGGAATTCGCATTTGCGCTATCGAAGCTGCTGATAAGTTTTTCGAGAATTGTCTAAACGAGCCGGGCATAGAAAGACCGCTCTTTTGCATGGTTTTCGGTAATTTGCGAACTACTGCACGCGGAAATGTTAGGAGAAAATAACTTGTGAATCTCTATTAATCAGGGTACAAGTATATGAAAAATACAAATCCTTTGGGTTGAGGCTTATAAAGCAAATTACGATAACAAGCCGTAGGAAAGGGGGATGCTTCACCTTGTCTTAACGGCTTTTTTTCTGTTTTCAATTCGATACGGAAATGTTTCCCAATGACCCGTGATGTAGCTAATGAAATAATGCTGTACATTGAGACCGGCTTGACCGATGTGGAATTGAGCGACAAATTCAAGCAGTCTTATGAAGAATTGCAGAGAACTCTGTCCGAACTGGTGGATGGAGGAATTCTCGAAGCGACTCCAACTCTCCCTGTGGCTCCCAGGAAGCGGACGATTAAAGCGCAAGATCTCGTGGCAGACATCAAGTCCGGCGTATCGCCCGGAGAATTGATGACAATGCACGGATTGTCGCAGAATATGTTAAGAAATGCTCTCAGGAAACTCATTCAGGCTAATAAATTGTATGCTTCTGAGATTTCAAACGAACTCTGCGGCTATCTCCGATCTGTGCCACCTGAAAGAATGAGAGAACAAGCGCGACTTTGTCTCGATTTCGAGCTTCATCTCAGTTTAAAGGGGTCCACCGACAGTTGCGGAAGAATACTGGACATCTCTGAAAAAGGACTCGGCGTCAAAGGATATTCTACCAGGGTTTCAGACGTGGTGAGCTTTCAAATCAGCCACGAAGATTTCATCGAAATTGCACCCTTCTCGTTTGAAGCAGAATGCAGATGGACGAAAACGGAAGCCGATCCGCGTGATTCACTTTCAGGGTTCAGGATTACCGCCATATCAGATAAAGATGCCGAGGAATTGCGAAAGTTGATACAGTTGCTCACACTTTAGTGTGTTTCGGATAACTACTGTTGAGGTCCATTATGATAAGTCCCTCTTCTTGCGAGAAGAGTCGTCTTCGAACTTTTACGTAAAGAAGTTTTTACTCGAGTCGGTGGCCAATTTCCATCCGGACTGTCTTGTTCACCTAATTAGGTTTATGAAGTGAATTCATCTGAATCGCTATTTATCGATCTTGAACCGACTTACCAGGAACGTGAGTTCATTGCCAAGCCCATGCAATTCCAGGGCGGCATTTTCCAGGTCTCGTGCGCTCTCGGCATTTTGTAACACTGTTTGTTGAACTCCTGTGATTGACGACGAGATCTCCTCAAGACCTTTGACCTGTTGGTTACTTGAGGATTCAATGGCACTTATGGTGTCCGCAGATCCTGTGAGAGTTCCGGCGAGAGATCGAATGGACTGTCCGGCAAGTATGGACTGCTCGGCACCTGCAGAACCTGCATTTTCGGCTGCTGACCTGCTTCCATTGCCCAGGCCGGTGTCGCCGCGGGCAACGGAATCGGCCGCTTTATTGACGAAATCCTGCAAAAATGTTCTCATGAACACGCACTTCAATCGTTTAATGCAGCGCTCTTTCCAATGACAAGTCGGCTTTGCTCCCGAATGGCTGAAGGTTTAAAAGAAGCCTTGATTAATAAAACGATGTGATTGTTTTGTTCCCGTTATTGTAGCGTAAAGTATTCATCCCATGACCATCTCACTTCGAGGAGACGAGACCGGCATTTGAGCACCCTATGCAATTTTGTTCATGGTGGTATAATTAAAATTTGGCGTTTTTTGCTGTCGAGCACGCACACATGAGAATGTTTGTTTTTAGGACCCTGGATGTCACATAGCGCTTCCTCAACCGAATCCGGAACCGAGTTCGGGAAAAATATTCCGATCCTCTTTAGGCCTCTTTTGACAGAGGGTGTAGTGGTTCGTACGGTCGATTCCGGAGATCCCATTACCCGAACGGGCGATGCCAACGACCGCATTTTATGCATATTGTCCGGCCGCGCACAGGTTGTGCTGGGTTACCGCGCAACCCAGGAAGTGATTGTAGAGAGCCTTGAGCCAGGGGATGTCTTCGGAGACCTCGGATTTCTTACAGGACGTCGCTGGCCGGTCGATGCGGGTCTCGTGGCCACAGAGCCCACAGAAGTGCTGGAAATATCGGTGAACACGTTTCAGCGGCTGTTGCGTGAAAACCCCGAATTTACCGTGGCTTTGCTGAAATCTTTGGGAAAGAAGACAATCCGGGTCGATCGGCTTGAATTCTCATCAGCCGAAATAACCGAGACCGGCCCTGCATCGGTGTGTGCGTATCCCTCCCACCCGGGTATTCCCCATGATGTGCAATTACGCTTTCAGGCTCTGGCGATCTCAAACGAATCCGTATTGATCATCGGTGAGACCGGTGTCGGAAAGGACGTGCTGGCGTACGCCATATTCGACGCCGCAGATAAGGATAACGAGGTCCTGGTTCCGGTCAACGTGAAACAGATCGGCACCGAGTCCTTCTTTCTCCAGAAAAAAGCCGGTCCCCCTTCAAAGGAGCGCGGCCTCACGACGGATCAAATATGGGCACTGTTTGGTAGAGAAATGGTCCTCCGTGCCGACGGCACAACGAGAGTTTTACCGGGATATTTGGATCTGGCTCGGGAAGGCACGCTCTTTGTGCGGGGGGCGCATCTTTTGAGTGCAGTGGCTCAGCAAAAGCTCCTCGATGCGTTGAAAACAGGGTTTTACTGTTCAATGGGTGGCAGTGAGAGGATAAAGGCGGATTTTCGTCTGATATGCACGACGGAACTCGACCCGTCACAATTTAGTCCGGACCGTCACCCTCTGCTCTATGAGCTTCAGCGGACTGCTCTCATCATTCCGCCACTCAGAGAGCGACGCACGGTTATCCCTGCACTTGCAACACACTATCTGTCCCATTACGCTCGGGAAGTGAATAAGCGTCCTCCTGAATTAGAGGACATTACTCTGAAGGCCATGGTCGATTATTCCTGGCCCGGAAATGACCTGGAACTCGCGAATGCCATGCGAAGAGCGGTTCTGATCACTCCCGGCAGCACGGTGCGTCGACAAGACTTGACCTTCGACAAACAGAGGACCGAACGTGGAACCCGGTACAATCTGCTGAAACTCAAACCGATTCGACAAGCGCTGGCCAGTCCTCTGTTTCCCGCTGTTCTGCAAAGTGCCTTTTTGCCTGTTTTTTTGGGCATAGTAATGCTGTTGTTCCTTGGACCTGCCGATGCTTCGAAAAACCTGGCTGCCGTTATCATGTGGTCCCTTGCCTGGCCGTCCGTTATTCTGGGCGCGTTTTTCGGCGCAAGAATCTCCTGCAGCATTTGCGCAATTGGAGCTTTGAGCACACTCGCGAAACGGATTGTTTCCCTGGAATTGGAGTTCCCTGAAAGCCTCAGGATGCGCAGCGATTTTCTTATCGCGGGCGGCATTCTCTTCATTATATGGCTGGAATCCGTCCTGAACATGAGGAGTTCCCCGTCCAGTCTGGGAATGCTCCTGGTAACCATGTTCCTGGTGGCATTCGTGCTTAATACGCTCTTCGCACGTCAAACGTGGTGCCGATATTTATGTCCGTTGGGTGGCATGACAGGTCTTTTCGCAAGGACTTCCATGGTCGAATTGAGAGCCGACAGTGCCATATGCCTTTCTGAGTGCAGTTCCCACGAGTGCTATTACGGCAGCAGAAAAACGGAAGGCTGTCCGTTCGGACAGGTTGTTGCCACACTCCATAGCAATCAGTTCTGTAAAATCTGTGGCAATTGCGTGAAGAGCTGTCCGTACAATGCGATAAATCTGAATGTGCGTATACCGGGTCATGAGCTTGGAGAAGTGCGTCACGTACGAACCGGAACAGGATTCCTGGTACTCGCGCTGAATGGGGCGCTTCTCAGCGACATTATCACCCGAACACCACTGTACGATAAACTCACGGATTGGCTTCCCGTATCGGGCACTCTGAAATTCACTCTTATCTATATCGGATTCATTGCGGCAGTAAATGCGATAGCATTGATTGCTTCCCTGCTGTCACACCATGCTTTTAGAGAAAGATATTGGGAAAATTATTCGCGGTTTGCTCTGTCGCTTCTTCCCCTGACCTGCGCAGGGTTTCTCGCATTCCATCTGTATTATTTCTTTACTCTCTGGCCCGATCTTTTGCAGTTGTTGGGCAAATACTCGGGTGTAGATGCACTTGCGGGATCGGTTTCTTCAGTATCGGGATCGTTCATCACGCGTGTACAGCAAATCGTGATTGTGGGCGGATGCCTCTGGTCCCTGGTAACCATGTCCAGGTTAGGCGCATCATCTCCGCGAGGCCGCTTTCGCCGACGCTGGGGAGTATTGCCGCATATAGCGCTCGACATCATTCTTGCAGGGCTGCTGCTCATGGCCATGATGAATGCCTTTCCGGAATGAAACACGACATGGCGATGTTTCTTGATTAAAATGTTACTAACAACCATTCCGAAAGATTATTGCGTTTTTATCTTGGATCAATGTGAGACAATTTTGTAGAACTACACAATTGAAAAAGGAGAAATAATTCATGCAAGTAAGAGCTCCCCTGATGATCGAACACCGTCTCATCGAAAAAATGCTTGAACTCGTGAAAAGAGAGATTGCCGGCATTCATCGAACCAATGAGATCGACCCTGTTTTTATCGATAATGTCGTTGATTTCATTCGAGTCTACGCAGACAGGACTCATCACGGAAAAGAGGAAGAGATTCTCTTTCGTGATCTCGCCAAAAAGCCCATGTCGGACGATGAAAAGAGAATTATGGACGAACTCATTGAAGAGCACGTATTGGGCCGCAAGATGGTAAGAGATCTGGTGGACGCTAAGAATCGCCACCTGGCAGGGGATGTTTCAGCCCTTCACGTTATTGTCGAAAAACTCGAATTTCTCGTGAGCTTTTATCCCCGGCATATCGAAAAAGAAGACAAGATATTCTTCCCCGCAATGATGAAATACTTACCTGAACCGGAACAGGAGCACATGCTTAGTGAATTTTGGGAATTCGACAGGACAATGATTCACGAAAAATACAGGAATGTAGTTGAAGAACTGAAGAAACGATAGTGCATGCAGAAGCGTAGTCCGGGTACATAATTTGTTTCGTTTAGCCATATAGACAGGAGCCAAGTGTAAATTCAGGAGAGGTGCCTCCGTCCGATACAAGTTTTCCATTTGTATTGACAAAAAGTGAGCTCACTGTAAAGAAGTTGAAAAAACTTGACGTGAGCCGTCGAAATTGGTCCACTTAGATCGATGCGCAGTGGAAGCCGTAACATCTGGGGAACCTTTTTACAAAAAGGGTTGCCCCGCTTTTACTGCTTCGATTGCGAATCGGTACCTATGGGAGGCGTCGTGTGAGAATCATCCTTTCAATTATAATTGCAGGCTGTCTCGTTTCTACTCCTGCTTTTGCTCAGCAGTGGCTGCTGGTAAAAGACAAATCCGGCAAATGTGAAATCATGCGTACAAAGCCTGATATCACAATCATCGAGGGACCTTTTCGCTCCAAAGCTGAAGCTGAGAAGGCGTTAAAGGAAATCTGCGGACCGGAAAAGATGCATCCTCCAAAGTAGCGTCGACAAGTCAATTCTGACGCGCAGGTCAGTTTCTACCGTGCACTGTGTACGCATGCGGTTTGTTCTTCACGCAGAAGATTATTCGAACCACTTTAATGAATTCACCCGGAGACAATTGGTCTCAAGGCATTTGAGGGGAGAAAGTTGCCATGAAAAAAGGATGTCTAGCAGGTTTATTCCTGAGTTTAGTATTTCTGGTCCTGCTGGGGCAGGCGGTCGCCGAAGATCGCAACCTCACTGTTTACGCGTACAGGTATAACTTTGCCGACAATCGATGGGCGGTTATGTTGAACTTCAATCATCCGGTTTTTCCTTCCAATGTAGCCGGAACAACGACCGTCACTGCAGAGAAGGCAGGGGAACAATTCGACTTGGTGGATCCTGCCACCGATCGACCGGCATCGGCTCCATCCAAACGATTCATTGTGGTAAGCAAGAAAAGCTTTACCAAGCCCGTTTCCGTTACCATTGCCATTGAAAAGAGCCTTACCGATTCTTCAGGCCGTTTCTTGCTCGATAAACCGTTCAGTTACCAATTTTTATCTGTTACGACGGCTTACATAACCAATTTCACTACATTCTATAAATCCAAAGCGGAAAAAGGGGTCAAGTTTTCCACAACGGAATCGGTGAGTGACGATGAAATCTCCAAAGCAGTCGAAATTCAGCCGAATGTACCGGGTACAAGGATTTCTCGTCAGGGATTTCAGAATTATCAAATCACGGGGAATTTCGAGTTCGGCCGCAATTATAAATTAAAAATTGCTCCGGTAACCATCAGCGGTGGAAAAGCTGTAATGGAAGCCAAAGAATTCAGTTTCACCGGTCCGGGGATAAAGCCTGAAATAAGCATTAAGACCGACCGCTCGATTGTAGAATTGCGTGGCCGTCAGCTCATGTCCCTGACCCTCTCCAATGTGGACAAGGTCAGGTGTGAGTTAACCCGCGTTCCTGCTTTTCTGCTGCCCGAAGCATCAGAGCAAAATTCAGGAGGAAAGCAAGGCAAAAAATTTAATCTGGAATCGCAAATCGCGGAATTGAAAAAATTATCCGGCATCAGTCCGCTGTTCCTCGCGGAATCGTCACAGGATTCGGAAGTCTTCTTTGCCAGGGAAGGAAAAGATCATGTGTATCCTTTTTCCGTACCCCTTGCATTCAGGAAGAATCCTGATGACGGCGGTGCCTGGTTAGTATCGTTCAAAGACCCGGACGACAATTTCCACGGCGCAGCTTCACGGCTGGTCCAGATAACCGATCTGTCCATTACGTACAAGTCTTCTCCCAAGAATCTCCTGTTATGGGTAACCACACTGTATGCAGGACAACCTGTACCGGGAGCCGAGGTGCTTCTTTCCACTGTTGACGGCTCCAAATTTTTCCCGGGCAAGACGGACGAGAACGGCTGTCTCATTATCAGCGACGGACAAGAAGTTCCCTCTGTGGAAGCATCCGGCACCATGACAAAAAGGCCGGTTCTGCTCGCCAGTGTCGGGTGGGCCGTAGCCGCGACGCCAACGGATTCCTGCGGTCTGCAATTGAACGGATTTGAAGTCAAGCCTTTTACCGTAACTCCCGTGAAGGCTGTCAAAGACTCGGTGGACTCGTACACGGGGTACGCCTTTACGGAACGGGGAGTGTACAAACCGGGGGAGACCGTACATTTCAAGTTTCTTTCTCGCGGGTACGAACAGAACAAAATTATCTCGCCTGTCGGCAAAAAGGTGCATATCGAGATAACGGACCCGCGTGAGGAGGTAAGCTACAGCAAAGATTTGGAGCTGAATGAGTATGGTTCGTGCTGGGACACGTTTGAAGTGAAAAGCTTCTTCCCCGTCGGAACGTACAATCTCAAGGCATCGGTTGCCCGGTCCGAGGACAAGACAAACACCTTCTCCACAACCTTTATGGTCCAGGAATTCAAGAGAATCAAACATTACGCAACGCTCTCCCTGAAACAGAAACGGGTGACCGGTGCATTCGTCGGGATTAAACGTGACGAGGATTTCCTCGTTGCGGACATTTCCGGACAGTACTACACCGGCGGGCCCGTAAAGCATGGAAAAGTGCGGTGGAAAGCTACTCTGGTCCCGGCTGTAAACAAAGTGAAGGAATGGGACGCCTTCTTCTTCGGTAATGAGAGCGACACAACGCAGTTCATGGAATCCGGCGAATCCATGCTGGATGCACAGGGAAAGCTGACCGTATCAATTCCCCTCGATTCACGAATGCTGACAGGGATATACGGAGTAAGCATTTCCGCGACCGTGCTGGACGTTGACGGTGAACCTGCAACGGAAGTCACTACATACAATCCCATTCCAAACGTGATGGTCGGTGTCTCGGATCATCCCAAACAGGTGCAGACAGGATATTCAGCTCCTCTCAGGGTTGTCGTGGTGGACCGTGAGGGAAAAACTGTCAAAAGCGGTGCTCTTGAAGTCGGCATCCTGAAACAGGACTACTACTACACGGAAAAACGCGATGATGAAGGCAATATCAGCGAATCGTGGGATGAGGGATGGGTAAAAACCCTGACCACTCAGATTCCCTTCACTGATGGACAGGCAGTGTTCCAGCCTGAATTCAACGAGGGTGGAAGCTACATGCTGTCCTTCACGTACGCTGACAATCAGGGAAAATACACGACTCAGATTGTATTCAAGGTAGGCTGGCAAGAATATGACACCTGGGCAAGGGAAAACCTGAAAACAGGGCCGCGGACCGGTCGAGAAATCCTCCTTTCCCTCAACAAAAAGGAATACAAGGTCGGCGACCAGCTCAGCGCGCAATTCAGTATTCCGCGACCGGTGAAGAAGTGTCTGGTCACTGTGGAAAAGAGCGGAATTCTCGAGTACCGGGTTGTGGATGTGAACGGGACGAACGGAAGCTTCCAACTCGCTACAACCAAAGAGTTCCAGCCGAATGCATACATTTCCGTGTTTGCTCCCGCTGGAAGGGCAGGGTTTCCGGTTTACTCCAGCCAAGTGGATTCCGATATCCCCATGATCTACTTCGGTTATACGAATGTCTCGGTTCGGAGCGAAGCCCAGAGTCTTCGGGTCGAGATTCAGCCGTCCACGGCCGATCTCAAAGGGAGACCCGGAGAAAAGAAGGTTCTCGATTTTCGTGTAACCGATCAGGCAAACAAGGGCGTTGTGTCCGAAATGGCGGTTTGTGTCGTGGACGAAGCAGTGCTCGCACTTACCCGCTTCCAGACACCGACCCTGTCTTCTCTAGCTGAGTTTACTCTTCCACTCGGTGTTTTCTCCGGAGATTTGCGCATGGGACTGGTGAGTCAGGATCTCTATCGCCTACTCTCCACCAAACCGCTCACGGGTGGCGGCATGGGGCTGGGTGAAGTGAATCCCACGCTGCGCAAAGATTTCAGGCCGGTGGCGTATTTCAATCCGTCAGTAATTACTGATGAAACGGGGAAAGCTACTGTAGAGTTCACCTTGCCGGACACCACCACTGCTTACCGCGTGTACGCCGTGGTCTGTGACAAGCAGGCGGGGTTTGCTTCGGCACAACGGAATATGGTTGTGACCAAGGAATTTTTCGTGGAACCTTCGTTGCCGCGATTCCTGGTTCCCGGAGATAAGGTCACATTCCCTCTGGTGCTGCATAACAAGACCGCCGATAAGGGGCACGCACAAGTCCGTTCCGAGGCTTCAGGCGATCTGGAGTTGCGAGTCCTGCAACCGGGCATTTCACTCGAACCCTGGTCCAGCGCTGTTATCAAGGCTTCAGCGCACGCTTTGGGCGGAACTGCCGCAAAAGGGGTTATGCGATTCTCCGGGAATTTCACCGCGGATAAGGCCAAATTCACTGATGCCATTGAATTGACGCTGCCCATCCATTCCCGATTTCTCCCGGTAAACAAAACCCAGATCGGGGATTTCACGAACAAGACACAGGTAAATGTGTCTTTTCCGGATGCAATCAAACACATGGACCCCGATAGCATCAATCCCGCGGATTTCAAGGCAAATATCATTTTAAGCATGACCAATTGGAGCAAATTGACTCCGGGATTGAAGTATTTACTCCGTTTTCCGTACGGCTGTATCGAACAGACCAGTTCCGGCGTAATTCCGCTTGCGGCTTTGCGAGGACTTGTAGAATCAGGGACGATTCCCGGCATCCGCATTGCCGAAGTGGACAAATTCCTGACATCCGGCGTGGACCGGCTTCTTTCCATGCAGTTGCCTACAGGCGGTTTCGTGTACTGGCCCGGCCAGACGGAAGTCTCCTGGTGGGGCACGATGTATGCTACTTTTGCATTAATGGTAGCACAGGACGGCGGGTTTGCCGTGCCGGAAGACAGACTTGCGAAGGCATTGCATTTCCTCCAGGACAAGCTTTTCGACAAGAATGAAACAGACCGGTACCACGGCTCGGCATGGACCAGAGAGCTTGCAGTCTTCAATCTTTCTCAGGGCGGCAAGTTGACGGCCCAGAATCTCGATCGGTTCATGGCCAATTACGGTTCACTCTCGAACGAAGGAAAAGCCCTGCTGATACTCTCCGCAAAGAAGATCAAGCTTCTGCCCGATGCAAAGCTTGTGCAGATGGTCAAACAGCTCGAGCCAAAAGTAGATGCTCACAGAAGTAACTACACAGACTCTTCGTACCGTGAGATCGCTTTGTGCCTTTTGGCTGAGGTAGAAACCAAGGCGGACCGGCAAAAAGCAAATACGTGGGCAGGTCTCCTGATACGGGGTCTCAAACCCGAAGGCCGATGGTTTTCCACCGCGGACACGGGCTGGTGCCTGTTCGCATTGAGCAAGTATTATCGAACCTTGCACCAGGAGAAGCAGCATAAGGCAAAAATCATTCTGGATTACGGCGATAAAACCAAAGAACTCACTCTCTCGGAGGCCTCCGAATCATTGGAACTCGACTCCAAGGCGCTCGTCAAGTCAGGAAAGTTGAGCATCCAGAGCGATTCCAAATCACTGGTCGGCTATACGTTGAGTTTCCAGTACCCGGACGTGGTGACCGATCCTGCACACCTGAGCAATGGATTCATACTCACCAAACGGATAGAAAACCTGAACGGCAAGGATGAGATCCGTGTGGGTGACGTGATAAGGGTTACGCTGGAAATGGATCTCCGCAATCCGAAGAAACAGGATTACGGCAAGCTCGAGTATCTAGCGCTGGAAGACCCGGTCCCTGCGGGTATAGTCCCCATCAATTCCGACCTGAAGACAGAAGGAGTGGACAGTCCTCAATCCAAGCCCGAGGGTTACGGACCGGATTGGATGGACAACTTCACTCCGAGCTACTTTGAGTTCCGAGACGACGGCGTCAGAGTTTTCAAAGACACGGCCTGGACCGGTCGCTACAAGTATTCTTACCTGGCCCGTGCAACTGCCGAAGGCGAATTCTGGATGCGGGGGTCAAGGATTTCGCTCATGTACCATCCGGAACGGTTCGGCAAGACGTTAGGAAAGAGAGTTACAATTTTGCCCGTGCAATAAACATAGTATGTGCCGAAGGCGAATCGTATCCGGTCCAGCTATTCAGTAACTCAATGGACACCGGGTGCCGCATAGCTTGTGACAGGAAGTAGCGGCACCCATCCAGACATGAAATCATGAAGGCTTTATGCGTAGGCTTGTCATTATTTCATTCACAGGCTGCCTCATAATCTTAGTCACACTGGCGATCGCATTTTTTATTCCGTGCCATTTCGAGGCCCGCATAGTCCACTTACTGTAGCGGCTCGAGAAGGAGATCTGAAGAGAACGGAACAACTTCTCAGAGAGGGCGCCTCAATAAATGCACGTGATTCTGATGGCATGACTGCTCTCTTTTGGGCATTAAGTCGGAAGCAACGAGGTTGCCAAGTTCCTCATTGATAACGGTGCTAATGTGAATCGTCCCGACATGTATGGGCGGACACCTCTCGCGTTAGCTCTCTATACTGATAATCTCGAAATTATTGAGCTCTTGGTGAAAAGTGGAGCCAACGTGAATGGTGACATCATGTATCGAGGAACCACGTACAAAACAACACCCCTACTCTCGGCAATACGGAAGAACCACTGGGATACTGTTAAACTTTTGGTTGAAAAAGGTGCGGACGTCAATGCTAGAGATAGTCTCTCAAGGGAAACACCTCTTATGGCTGCATCGCGGGAAGGCAATCTCGAAGTTGCTAAGCTTCTTTTGGAGAAAGGTGCCGACGTGAATGCCAAGGACTATATAAACGTATCTCCATTGATGTTGGCATGCGAAAGAGGGTCATTGGAATTGACCAGAATTCTTTTGGAAAAAGGGGCTGATCCTAACGCCAGGGAGGCAAACCGGCAGAAACGACTTTGAGCCGAGCAAGAAATCAGGAAATAGCCGATCTGTTAAGTGCAGCAGGTGGAAAGTAATGGGTCTGCTTCGGACTTGTCCTACTCATTGACTCGCGACGAACCGTAGAATATGCTGAACATATTGTCTTTATAAGTCCGAAAGGAAAACACCGGAAGGAGGGAAGTGGCAGTGACACAGAAAGTAGACGGTTGCGTCGTGCCTGCTAAAGGTCCAATCCGATCGAAAGAAAATACCGAAGCCACCGGTCACGCTGAAAGGAAGGAGGAACCGAATATGACTATCGCTCGTGTGGGAAGACCTGCGCCTGATTTTGAAGCAAGTGCATACATAGAGCATGGATTCAGGAACATAAGACTGTCGGAGTTTATAGGAAAATGGGTGATCGTCTGCTTTTACCCGGGTGATTTCACCTTTGTTTGACCTACCGAATTAGCGACAGTTGCCGCAAAACACGATGAATTGGTGAAATTGGATGTTCAGGTTCTCTCTATTAGCACAGACAGCCGCTTCGTTCATAAGATCTGGGACGAAGAGGAATTGTCAAAAATGGTTCCCTCCGGAATTCCTTTCGCAATGCTCTCAGATCCAGGTGGAGAAATAGGCAAAGCCTACGGCGTGTATGATGAATCTGCAGGAGTCGATATTCGCGGCAGATTCCTTATCGATCCCGATGGAGTCATCCAGGCAATGGAAGTCATGACTCCGCCGGTAGGACGGAATTTCTCAGAACTCATTCGTCAGGTAAAAGCATTCCAGCATGTCCGCAAAAGCGGAGGCTCCGAAGCCACTCCCGCGGGATGGAACCCCGGAGATCCCACATTGAAACCGAATCCTGCAATGGTCGGAAAGGTGTGGAAAGAGTGGAAGGTCTCCGAATAATCGAAAATTCCTCTTGTAAGAATGCCAAAATCAGTGTCCGATTGAAAATTAAAAATACTGGTGGTGCCGGCCTCCGTGCCGGCACATTTTTTTTTGAGATCAATGATATCGATAGAATGGACCGGCAGCGACGCGGGGCGCCACCAATGCTTTGCATTTCAAGTATCGGATTACTTCAAAAATTTTAGATCACTTTAGAATAAGGGTTTTTTCAGGTCTCTTGAATAGAACTATAGAGGATTTGTCGGACCGGGCTACGATCCGGATTTGCCGAGGGACGAGAAGCGCTTGGATTTGCGGGCAGCCTTCTGAGTCTCCACCTTGTGGACGGGCACAACCAGTTTTTCGCCGGGTTTGAGCCGTTTTCTCAGATTAACATCAGGATTCAGACCAGCCAGGATGTTCTTCTGAATGTTATACCGCTTGAGTATTCTGGGGAGACTGTCTCCACGGTCGATGACATGCACTATTTGGTGTTGCTTGGGTTCTTCTCTAAGCTGGTCCAATTTAGCAAGGAGCACTTCTCTCTTACCGGCCGGAACCCGAATGCCGCTTTCCATTCCCGGCGGGGTCATTCCTCGAACCAGCGAAGGATTCAAGTCCACAAGCTTGTCGTGAGAAACACCCGTGACCTTCGCTATTTTTTCAAGCCTATAGCTTCCCTCGACATTGACTAACTCGTGGTTCTCGTCATCCTTTTTTTCCCGCAAGGATGCAAAGCCGTATTTTTCAGGAGTCTTGGCGATTGCGGCTATTGCATGAAAACGCGGAAAAAACTCACGAGTTTCCCTCTTGAGCCGCGGGCTCGAGCAGATTTCATCATACTCGCTGGCATCTTCCTGGCAAAGAACTTTATTGAGCTTGTTTTCACCGGAGTTGTATGCGCTTAACGCAAGACGCCAGCAACCAAACATTCCGTACAGGTCTTTGAGATAAAGCATCGCCGCTTTGGTCGACTTGCGTGGATCGAGCCGCTCGTCGACCCAACTATCCACCCTCAAGCCGTAACTTCTTGCAGTTGCAGGCATAAACTGCCACATACCTAAAGCGTTTGCAGGGGACCGAGCTTCAGGATTCGCACCGGATTCCAGGACAAACAGATAAGCGAGATCCTCCGGCAGGCCGTTATCCCGCGCCGCTGTTTTAACCATGGGGAGGTATTCCTCAGCCCGGGAAAGATACCGTTTCATTGTTTCCCGCTGGGAATAGGCGTATTCCCGGATAAACTGGCGTACCCTCGGAGCTGTATAATCCATCGGAACATCGGGATAGCCGTTTTTCGCAGGAGCAGGTTTCTTTTTGTCTGAGGTAGAAGTAAAGGAGATTGCTCGGGAAAGGGCGTTTGCCACAGCAGGTCGATAATCGAGGTCCGATTTAACCAGAGCGCCTTTTGATCCACATCCGACGAGGAGGAGTTGACTTGCTGCGAAAAGAACGCACCAAACCCATCTTCTCGCATGCCGCGGACCCTCGGATGCAACCCCGAGTGCACCTCGGGGCGTCACCTGTCACGCTCCGCATTAACTCTTTTATGAAGAGAACTCCACATCATGGCAAAAATCATGATAACACATAGTGTATTGCGGACAAAGCACTTTCGCTTCAGGAGCTTCTTATCAAGCCCAGGACTTATTGTGTATCCGGAAAACGGATAACCAATCTGGGGGGAGCAATTTCAAGATGACCGCCGATTTGGGCCAGAATCGAACGTGCAGCAGTCAATCCTATGCGATCTTCCGGATCGGGTATTCCATCGATTGCCGTTCCATTGTGGCCGTTCCATTCTATCTTCATTACCGTAGTATCGAGCTGACCGATTGTGATCTGGAGACATTTTGCATAGGTCTCGGCATTCTGTTTGTACCAAAACTCAAGCGCAGCAATCGTATCCCTCGCGAACGCGAGACAATGGACCATCACGTCTTCGACAATGGCGGGATTCCCTCCGAGATTAGGCAGTCCTTCTTCACTTTCTATTACAAGATCGATACCCCGGCCTGCGAATTGCTGCCCCATCAACGTTTGCACACGGTTCAAAAGTTCCCTCGCATTGATGGGGTAACCATCGTGCTGTTCGCCCCTTGCAAATCTGCGCATGCTCTCGATTATCTGCGTGGCTCGCTGGACCTGATTTACGACGATATCCAAACGTTGCGTGAGAAAATCTCTATCCGTTTCAACAAAATTCGTGCGTGAAATCTTTAACTGGAGTACCTGAGATGCAATCATAATGGTATGCAGCGGTTGAGCAATCTCATGCGTGAAACCGTTGAAGATCTCTCGCAAGGAGGTAAGGTGCAGTATCTCTTCAGCAGTCAATTCCTTTTGAACACCGACGCCGACTGGCTTCATTCGGGAGCCTCCCGACACGCATTTGAAAGAAGCCATAGCATAGAATTTGAGAAGATACTATGTCAAAAGACATGAGCCAGTATTCCTTCAGTTACCCACGGAGATGAGACGTTGGGGGACATGTCATTGCGAGGAGCGGAGCGACGTGGCAATCTCCTGATGCGTGCCTGTCCCTTCAGGCGATTGCTTCGCTTCGCTCGCAATGACAAGTGTTAAGATTCCACTAACCATGAGAACCTGAAGGATTCTCGTCGTCCACCATCGAGTCGTTCTGGTGTCGGCCTCTTCTGCTTGCCCACACTTAAACGCTCAGGGGTTTGGTTTTTAGACAGCCTCCTCGTGTGCAGTTGAACCAGCAACGATCACCCGGGGATTCTTCTCATACTTGAGCTGCCATCTTGTGAGTGCATATTTTATTCTTGAGGGAATGCAGTCATGAAAAAACCTCTGACATCGTACCGCGACAAGCGGGATTTTTCGAAGACTCCTGAACCAGCCGGAGAAGCGGAATCGAACCATAAGGTCCCGCGGTTCGTAGTGCAGAAACATGATGCCAAGAAGCTCCATTACGATTTTCGTCTCGAAGTGAATGGTGTGCTGAAATCCTGGGCAGTTCCGAAAGGTCCTTCTCCTGAGCCTTCGGTAAAGAGACTCGCAGTGGCAACGGAAGATCATCCTTTGGAATATGCAGACTTTGAAGGATACATTCCGGACGGGGAATATGGAGCAGGCCCTGTCATTATATGGGACAGAGGCTTCTATTCCAACATTACCCAAAAAAAAGGCCGGGCGCTCTCCATTGAACAGGCCATAGAGCACGGGCACGTGACCGTTCTTCTGGATGGAGAAAGACTGAAAGGCGCTTACTCGCTGAGTCGAATCCAATCCGGTGCCAAAGAGCAGTGGCTTGTGGTCAAAGTCAAAGATGAATTCGCAGCGGATCGGGATCTTGTGACCGAGTTTCAGGATTCGGTTCTGAGCGGCCGGACTCTCGAAGATATCTCAAACGAGTCCATGTCAGAGACACCTCGAGCTGCTTTGGCCTCCGTGAAGAAAACACGAAAATCTCCTCATCCCACAGATCCTTTTCCGAGCAGCATAAAGCCCATGATGGCGCTTCTCTCCAAGATGCCCGCGAATCAGGAGCAGTATGGATTTGAATTCAAATGGGACGGTATACGGGCTATCTGTTACTGGGATGGAAAAACGCTTCGTATAGAAAGCCGTAATCTGCTCGATATCACGTTTCGGTGGCCGGAGCTTCAGCAATTGGGAGAACTCCTGGGAGACAGTCCCGCTGTACTTGACGGGGAAATCATAACCCTCGATGAGGAAGGAAAAGTGAGCTTCGGGTTGCTGAAAGAACGGATGCACCTTTCAAAAAAACCTTCGCCCAGACTCATGCAACGTGTTTCTCCGGTGTACATGATGTTCGACCTGCTCTATTACGGCGATCGATCGCTGATGGGTCTGGCATACGTGGAAAGACGGAAGTTCCTTGAAAAACTGGGACTGGTCTCCAATCATTTGCAGGTTCCACCCTCGTTCCCGGGTCGCGGTTTGGAAACCCTGGCAGCAGCCGTAGAGAATAACATTGAGGGAATTGTTGCGAAACGGCTGGACAGTCGATACGAAACGGGAAAACGAAGCGGCGCTTGGATCAAGATCAAAACCGGCAACAGGCAGGAATTGGTCATCGGCGGCTGGGTGCCTGAGAAGGGTACCAGAAGCCGAGGAGTCGGCGCATTGCTTGTGGGATATTACGATAATGCCCTCAATCTGGTATTTGCCGGAAAAGTAGGAACGGGCTTCACTGACGCGTGTCGAATCGAACTAATGAATATGTTGGATACGCTGGAGCAGGAAAGCAGTCCCTTTACGACCAAACCTTCTAAAGAGGCCATATACGTGAAGCCGCAACTCGTCGCAGAAATAGAATTCAGAGAATGGACATCTGATGGAGCTCTCAGGCATCCATCATTCAAAGGGCTTCGTGAAGACAAGGATCCAAAAGAAGTTGTCCGGGAAGATGTTGCCGCACAGTGAAAAACACACGATCTCCTAATGCCAAATCTTCAATAACCATCGAGGGTAAAAAGCTCGACCTGACGAATCTCGATAAAGTGTTTTATCCTGCAACCGGTTTCACCAAAGGCCAGGTGATCGAATACTATGCGAAAATTTCCGAAGTCCTGCTGCCGCACGTGAAGAATAGACCTCTCACTTTGAAACGATATCCTAACGGTGTTGACGGAGAATTCTTTTACGAGAAAATGTGTCCGTCACATCATCCGGACTGGATACAAACCACCCGTGTTGCGAGTCAGCGCCGAACGTTCGTAGACTATTGCACCATCGACGGACTCGCGTCTTTGATCTGGGTGGCCAATCTTGCCTCTCTTGAGCTGCATACGTCGCTTTCTCATTCCGATGATGTGCTTCGGCCCTCCATGATGGTCTTCGATCTCGATCCGGGTGAGCCTGCAGGATTGCTTCAGTGCGTTGAAGTATCGCTTATCTTTCGGGATATGTTGAGGGATTTGGGGCTGGTCGGTTTCGCGAAGACCAGTGGGGGAAAAGGGCTTCACCTGTACGTTCCATTGAACACAAAAACTGACTACGATCATACAAAAACATTTGCGCAGGCTCTCGCCAGGTCACTGGCCAAACGCATGCCGAAACTCGTCACTGCTAACATGAGAAAGGATTTACGCAAAGGAAAAGTGTTCGTGGATTGGAGCCAAAACGACGATCATAAAACGACGGTGTGCGTGTATTCCTTGAGAGCACGGGAAAAGCCGACCGTGTCTGCTCCTGTAGCGTGGACTACTCTTGAAGCCTGCCATAAGAAGAAAAGTGTTTCCGGCCTGGTCCTGGATACCGAACAGGTACTCAAGCAAGTCGACAAAGAAGGCGATCTCTTTGCGGAAGTGGTTTCACTTAAACAAAAGCTCCCGGAACTCGCTGTGTGAGAATAAGGGTTATAGCGTCCGACCAAAAGGCATGAGAATGTCTTAGGAAGGACGGACCTGAGAGAAGGGCGATTCCTCGAAATTGGTAGCCACCGGCCTCCGTGCCGATGGTTAATAGGGCAATAAATTAGTCAATTGTGCTGGAGCAGGACGCCGTGTGCTACTAATAGTTTTCATTCCAGGTACCGGATCACTTCAAAAACTTGAACATCAAACTCCTCTCAAGATTCAATTGTTCCCGGGGGGTTGTTATTCTTCCGTTGCTCTGGTACATGTCCTTTGCCCGAAAATCATTCCCGACACAATCGAAATGGATGTGAGCCGCTGGATGGCGAATTCGGAATTGTACATCGACGTATTAGTCCCGTTACCTCTGGATGGACCTTTTACCTATCGCGTACCGGAGGAATTAAAGGTCCGGGCGGATGTGGGCACAAGAGTCCTGGTACCTTTCGGGAAAAAAATTCGAGCCGGGTTCATCGCCGCGATTTCAGATAAGGCTCCACAGGGTCATGAAATCAAAGATGTCCTGGATATACCGGACGAACCGCCATATCTGTCTTCTGCATTGTGGTCTTTCCTGTCGTGGATGGCAGAATATTACATGCTGCCCTGGGGACTGGTTCTAAGGACCGCTTTGCCTCCGGGTTCGGACAGAAAATCGAGATCCTGGGCAATCATTACCCGCGAAGGTCTATCTTCGGAAGAATGCTCCTTTCCCGCCTCATTTATGAAAGCACGCGTGATGCTTCGCAAGGATTTGGAAGAACTTATTGGACCGACGTCCGTAGAGCAGGCTATCTCTCGAGGATGGCTTAATCTTGAAGAGCGCATAGCGCGGCCGCGTATCAGTCTCAAAACAAAAGAAATTCCCGAACTTCTTTACGGGCGGAGTGAAAATCCCAAGGACATAGAATCTATTCCTACTCTGACGGGAGATCAGGCTGTTGCTGTGGAACAGATGAAAAGTGCGGTTTCGGCCGGAGGTTTTCACGCTTTCCTACTCTTCGGCGTGACAGGATCGGGCAAGACTGAAGTCTACCTTCGTCTTATTCAGGAAGTCATAGACCGCAAGAAAAAGGCTCTAGTGCTCGTTCCCGAAATAGCTCTGACTCCTCAGCTCGCTCGCCGGTTCCTGAGAAGAGTACAAGGCAAAGTAGGTATCTTCCACAGTGGGCTGACCCCGTCCCAGCGCCTGGATGAATGGAGGCGAGTCAAAGCGGGAAAGGTTGACGTTGCTATAGCCGCGAGATCCGGGATATTCCTGCCGATGGACGATCTGGGGCTCGTTATCGTTGATGAAGAGCATGATCCGTCGTACAAACAGGAAGATAGTTGTCCGTACAATGCCCGCGACATGGCCCTTGCCCGCGGGAAACTTGAATCGGCTTGCGTAGTTCTCGGAAGCGCTACGCCGTCTTTCGAGTCATTCCTTAACGCCCGGCATGGAAAGATTACCCGCATAGATCTCCCTGTAAGATATCATGGAGGCGCACTTCCGCACGTGGAACTCGTTGACCTCAGAGAAAGCAAGAGCATCAAAAAAGCTTTTCTTACTCCAACGCTCCTGGAAGCAATCACACACACTCTGGAACATGGCGAGCAGGTAGTGCTTTTCTTGAACCGCCGCGGGTTTGATACCTTTGCCCAGTGTAATGCCTGCGGTCACGTATTCAAATGTCCCAACTGCGATATAAGTCTGACGCATCATAAGAAAGCACGGGATCTCAGGTGCCACTTGTGCGGATTCTCACGGGCGGCACCCCCGCTGTGCCCTCAATGCGCGGGCGAAAAGCTTTTTTTCGGAGGCGTTGGGACGCAAAAAGTGGAAGAAGAGCTGCAAGAGATTTTTCCGGAAGCACGCACGGGAAGACTCGACAGGGACAGCACGCGGAAAAGGGAAGAATTAGGGCGCATTCTCGATCGCTTCCGAAAGCGTGAAATAGATATTCTCGTCGGCACCCAGATGATCGTGAAGGGTCATGATTTTCCCGGAATAGGCCTTGTCGGAGTGCTGTGCGGAGACTTATCGCTCCATTTTCCGGATTTCCGTGCTGCAGAACGCACGTTTCAAATTCTTGCGCAAGTTGCAGGGCGCACAGGGAGGGGATCCGATTCAGGCCGGGTCCTGCTGCAGACGTACGATCCCGAACATGAAGTGATCCGTTTCGCGGCATCACACGAGTACACCGGATTCTTCGAGTATGATACTGAGATGAGACGAGAGCTGTATTATCCACCTTTTGGTCATCTTATCCTGATTCGGGTGGAAGGTAACAGTGAGAAAAGGGTGGAAAACAAAGCATTGGAGATCGGGCGGGCGGCTCGCATGGCCAAACAGGAATTCTCCGCAGTTTCCATACTTGGGCCTGCTCCCTCGCCGAGAAAGAAAATGGTAGGACGTTTTCGATGGCAACTCCTGTTCAAGTCTGCCAACCGGTCCGATGTTCGCGGTCTCGTAAAACAGCTTAAATCAGGCGACCACCTGCAGAGTCGCGGTCTCAAGATAGTAATCGACGTGGATCCCGTGGACTTGATGTAATCACATTCTTGAAAGAGAGATGCCACACAAGGTACTCCGAATGGATACTTGTTCTGATTTCACCAATTTCTAACCTACCTTTCTGTAAGCCACGGCCAAATTCTTGAGAGATCACATGGACAATCAACTGAAGAATGTATTATGATAGTCCGTGAACGGGCATTGGAGGCACCATGAAGAAAGCAACCACTATAATCATTACCATCGCCGTCTTTATTCTCATCGGTTCGGTTATCATCGGATGGTCTGTTTACCAGAAGAAGAAAGACGTTGCCAGTCAGCCGAGTTTATACGTAAAAAGCTTCAGTGATGACAATTTTGAAAAAGATGTTGTGGAAGCTTCCAAACGTCAACCCATCCTCGTAGATTTTTATGCTGAATGGTGTTTCCCCTGTCGCATGCTGGACCCCATCATCGAAGAAGTAGCAAAAGAATTGAATGGTAAGGCGGTTGTCGGCAAAGTCAATACTGACAAGAACCTCGTAGCTCGTCGATTCGGCATCACGAAGATTCCCGCTATATTCATTATTCGAGATGGAGAAATAAAGAACGCCTTTTACGGTGTGGTTCCCAAAGAAACCATAATAAAGGCGCTGGCGGAATTCGGCTCCTAACGGAAATTCTTCTCGGAATCTTGTTCTCCACTAATTTGGTATGGTCACTCATACGATCCATGTGCCGATATTCACGCCGCTTGAACTTCGCATTCACAGATGAATCCTGAGAGGCTTTCGTCGTAAGATTCTCACCAACTCCCCTTCGAAGAAAATGTATACAGCTCTTTTCGATAATCCTTAGGCTGGATCATCCTTTTCAGGCCGAAATAGTATGGAACAGTTGACCCGGCGAGCCGGGGGAATTAGTATTCGTTGCGGACTGAAATCTTGCACTCCCGGGGCAATCATTTATGAGATACATCTTCGCTCAGCATGACCGAACCTTCCACATTAAGACCATTCGAGAAGGAATAGCGGAATTTCGCGATATCGGTAAGGCCGATCCCGGTAATTTTCTCATGCACCCGCTGTACGATGAAATACTCAGGCAGCTCGCGGATCACTTTCTGGGGCATTGGAAAGACAGCATTGCGCTTCTTGGACTTGGGGGGTACGGCCGCAAAGAAATGAGTCCGTTTTCGGATATTGACCTGCTCTTTCTCAGACCGGATGATGCTTCCGAAGGTGTTTATCGCGGTATCAGAAGCTTGCTGTATCTCCTCTGGGATGCTCGGGTGGAACTCGGTCACTCGGTGAGGACTATAGACGAGTGCAAGCACGAGGCGGACAAAGATTTGGCGGTCCTGACCTCTCTTCTGGATATGCGATTCGTCTGGGGTGATGAAAAGATTTTCCGACAGTTGCTCATCGAGCGGGGGGAGTTGATCCGGGAGACGGATCCTCTCGAGTTGTACCTCAAGATTGAGGCAGAAATTCTGAAATCATCGAATAAATTCGGTCATACCATTTACGTCCTGGAGCCTCACTTAAAAGAGGGTCCTGGTTCACTGCGTTACATGCAATTGATAAATTGGCTAAGCAAGCTGATTTTCGGTTGCAACAGCATAGACGATCTGGGAATGGCCGGTATCTGCGGTCAAAAAACAGTCCTTGAGGCAAGGGCGGGGCTAACGTTTTTGGCTGAAATCCGCACCCGCCTCCACTTTATTGCAGACAGAAGAGACGACCGGCTGAAATTTGATTCACAATCAGTTATTGCCCGAGATACGGGGCTTGTGGATACCCCTGAACGACAGGCTGTGGAAAGTTTCATGCGGGAGTACTATCGTCACGCCTCCAACATGGACTTTTTCGGGCGTAGGGTCCTCGCCCGTGCTCGACTATTCCTGAGACCCAAAATTGCTATGGAGGAAAAGCGCCTCAAACTGGACGATTCGTTTCACCTAGGAGCTGGGGGCATCAATCATGATTTTCCGGAAAACTTCGGAACCGACCCGAAGGATCTGATAAGGGTGTTCCAGAAGGTGGCCGCCACCGGATGCGAGCTGGACATTCGTCTGGTAGATCTCATTCGACGCCGGCTCGATGCTGTGAACGAAGAATTACGGCAAGATCCCGAAGCCAACAGGATGTTTCTCGATATTTTCAGGTCCAGAGGAGCCATTGCCAAAGCACTCAATGCCATGATGAAGATAGGCTTCCTGGAACGCTTCATCACTGAATTCGCATGGATTCGCTTTTTGCCTCAGCATGATATTTATCATCAGTACACTGTCGATCTTCATACCATGTCGGTTCTTGAGTATATCGATTCGTTTGCGCGGAAAACCGGGGACCCCGATGACCATCTCCTGCGTGTCATCAGCTCCAGGCTCGATCATCCGGAGGTTCTGAGTCTGGCGGGACTATTCCACGACATCGCCAAGGGACGAGGTCCGGGCCATGAGATTCGCGGAGAACAGATTGCTGCTCCTGTACTCAGACGACTCGGATTGCCTGAGCCACACATAGAGGAAGTATGCTTCTTGATCCGCAACCATTTGGCAATGACTCACCTGGCTTTCAAGAAAGACTTGCACGATTCCTCGCTCATCGGGCGCTTCGCCGAGAACGTCATGGAACAGCGAAGGTTGGACCTCCTCCTCCTGTTGACCCATGCGGATCTTCGAGCGGTCGGCCCGACAGCGTTCGGTTCCTGGCGCCGCATGTTGCTGGAAGAACTCTATTACAGGACCTTGGACGTCATTGAAGGAGAAGGACTGGAAGGGGAAGATCTGGCTGAATGGATCAGGCAAATAAAAGGAGCAATCCGGGAGATTGTCCCGGTAGACCTGCGCGATGAAAATTTGGACAAATTTCTCCAGGAATCGGGCTCTCGATATTTTTTGGATTTTTATCCGGGGATTATCGCCGGACACTATGTTGCAATGCGAAAATACCTCGATGCCGAAGGAAAAACCGAACTGGATTTGGGAGATGCAATAGCCGAAAAAACCGACCATCGGAGACCGGGTTACAGTGCCATCACGTTACTCACACGAGATAGGAGAGGTTTGTTCTTCAGGATCGCCGGGACCATGTCCGCTAACAGAATCAACATCTTGAGCGCCTGGACGCATTCCATAGGCAGCCTTGCCGTGGCAACTTTTCACGTGAACGACATACCGGAGGGGCCGCTGAACGATCCTGCCCGCTGGGAAGGATTCAAGTCAGATTTCAGAAAGGTCCTGAAAGGCGAAGTGGATGTGGATGAGCTCGTCCTGACACGGAGACGATCGAGGCGCCCGTTCGGGGCAAGTTCCGTTCCCCGTTTTCCCCTGAAAGTGCAGGTGGACAACGCGGCATCTGACAGGTCCACGATCATTGAGGTGTACGCTCATGACAGGCCGGGCCTGCTGTACGATATCACTCGCAAGCTTACTTCGCTCGGACTTAACATAAGCCTGACGAAAATTACCACGGAGATCGACCAGGCAGCGGATATCTTTTATGTGCAGGATGAACTCGGGAATAAAATCATGGATTTCGACCGCATGGAGGAGATTAGAAGCAGCCTGAAGAATCATCTCACCAGTATGGAAGAGGAACATCTTTCGGACAAGAAAGAAGCCATCCGTTAGGAGCAGGCAGACATCAATCGACTGGACAGTGAACGACGAGAATCCTGAGAGTCCTCATGGTTAGTGGGACTTCAAGACTTGTCATTGCGAGCGAAGCGAAGCAATCGCCTGAAATTAAGCGCCTGAGTCCCTGGCGATTGTCCCGCGAGAAGCGGGATCGCTGCGCCCCTCGCAATGATATATTTGATGGAATCGCTAAATGGACGGGTCCGATACTGCTTGTGAAGCAATAGGCACACCTGCCCGTGTGTCCAGATTTAGGCAATCACGACACATCAATATCAAAAATGTTGGAATCGGTATTCTGAGACAGTCGCCGATCATGCCTCGCGGAACAATCTCCTGATAAACGAGCGCTCTCCGAGCGGATATCGATGATGGCCCCTCATATGGAAACGGAACTTCCCGGAGAAAAGACACATGTTACCGAAGAGGGATTCGATCTCGATGGGATGTTGGGAAATCTTGCCAGATGGTTGCGTATTTTGGGTTTCGATGCGAAATTCCCGTGCAAGAAGGTTGCTCAGGAACGTTACTTCGTGACAACGAACCGCAAGCTGAAGAATCCGCAGGTAATTAAGGTACAGAACGCAAGCCCCCTGGAGCAGATGAAACAGATACTCGATCTGACCGGAATAGTACCAAGCCCGAACCTTTTTTTGAGCAGATGTCTCTCCTGCAATGTGCCTGTCCGTGAGATTGCAAAGCAAAACGTTAAAGGGAGGGTGCCCGATTCGGTTTTTTCGAGGAATTCGACGTTTCATGAATGTCCGTCATGTGGCAAGCTCTATTGGGAAGGAACCCATGCGGGCAGAATAAAAAGAAGATTGGAGGAATCGGGTGTCCTCGCCAAGACGTGAGCATCACGAATTATTATGAATTGGTTTTTTATTGCCCTGACCTGCGCCTTTTCCACCGCGTGCTGCGATGCGCTTTCCAAATATATAATGCGGGACAACGATGAATGGATCACCGGGACTGCAATCCTGGGGATTTCTTTGGTCTTCATGCTGCCTGTCTTCCTGTCGTGCGAATGCAAACCATTTACTCCTGAGTTGGCAGTACTGTTTGCGGTTGTCTTGCCGCTGGAAATTGTAGCGTACTATCTTTTTCTCTCTTCCATACGCATGGCTGCATTATCGCTGACCGTCCCGTTGCTTGCCTTTACACCGGTATTGACCATTGCGAGTTCAGCATTGATTCTCGGGGAAAAGGTGAGCACAGCAGGCGCCGTTGGGATATCGCTGGTGACTGTCGGAGCGTACATCCTGAACGGCAACCTGGCGAATCAGAGCTTTTGGGCTCCCATACGAGCGCTTTTCTCACATCCCGGTTCCAGAAGGATGTTTCTCGTAGCAGTCATCTGGGCAGTGACATCAAGCTTGGGCAAGAAAGGCGTCCTGCTGTACGACCCGATTCCTTTCAGTTTTTTGCTCGTAGCAGGCGATCTCATCATTTTTGCTCTCATAACCCTGTTTCGCGTGCATCGTGGCACCGCGGTGAAACAGATGACCAAAAGCACTCTTGCGTTGCTCTTCACCGCGGGAGTATTTATGGCCGGAGCGGAACTCACGCATTTTGTTGCAGTGAGTATGGCTCCAGTCGCGTACATGATTTCCGTGAAGAGGCTCAGTCTGGTCTTCGGGGTCCTATTGGGGTGGATATTCTTCGGTGAACGAAACATGGTTTATCGCCTTACAGGCGCATCCACAATGGTATGTGGAGTCTTCTTCATGTACAGTTCGTGAAGAATGCCTGGTGATTCTCAAAAGTAATCGCGGATTGCAGAGCAATTCAAGAAATTGGTAGCCACCGGCCTCCGTGCCGGTGGACAATATATAGATAAATCAATTGTTCCAGACAGTGACTCCGTGCGCTTGTAACACTTTTCTTTCCTCTCCGGAATCCGATCCCAAACGGATCGGGTTATCGAAAAGAACTATACGTTGGTGGCATCGGGGATAGTAAAATAAAAGATGGATCCCACGCCAAGTTCGGATTCCAACCAAACTCGTCCACCATGGCGTTCCACGATCTTTTTGACGACTGCCAGTCCTATCCCCGTTCCTGTAAATGAATCGGTCCTATTCAATTGCTGAAAGATCTCAAAGATTCGATCAAAATATTCTCTTTCAATACCTATTCCATTATCTCGTACTGAGAATACCCATTCGTGTTCTTTCTTTTCCGCTGAAACATGTACCTGGGGTGAATCTTCGCTGCCAAATTTCACAGCATTTCCGATAAGATTTTGAAAGACTTGTAACAATTGGGTAGAGTCTCCCAAAATTGTGGGCAATTCATCCCACGTGACCTTCGTACCCTTTTCCTCTATGAGCTTTTTCAGGTTGCGGGCAGACTGATTTTGCACTTCTTGAAGATCCACCATCTTGAAAGAGTTTCTTTTTGTTCCAATACGAGAATACTCCAAGAGGTCTCGTATGAGCGCCTGCATTTTCTTTGCTTGCTCCACCGCAAAATAAATCAGCAGTTCGGAATGGTCGGTAGGTCTGCCCTTATACTCCTCCTCAAGCAACTGCAAAGCGTTCGAAACCGATTGCATGGGTTCCTGTAGATCATGCGATGCTATGTAAGCGAATTGTTCGAGATCTTCGTTCGACCTGATCAAGTCGGACTCACTTGCCAGTAAAGCTCTTTCAACTCGTTTTCGTTCTTCAATCTCTTGCATCAATTCAGCGGTTCGTTCCTGCACTCTTCTCTCAAGATCTCGATTCAGTTCTCGTATTTCGTCCTCTGCCTTCTTTCGCTCCGTGATATCTTCAACCGTTCCCACAGTCCTGAGAGGACGACCTTGATCGTCCCATGAAGAATGACCATGTAATCGGAGCCATTTCGAGCTTCCATCTTTTGTAATGACTCTACATTCGGCTTCAGCGGTTTTGCGATCGTTATGATGAATCAGAATTTTGCGTAATAGATCGTTTATGTCGTCAGGATGGATTAATTTCTCGATAACAATTGAAAAGGTCGGCTCAAATTCATCGGGTTCATATCCAAGTTGAGCGAAAACACCAGGTGACCAAAACATTTTACTGGTGGGAACACTCCAATCCACTATGCCCACTCGCGTTCCCTCAATTGCCAAAGAAAAGCGTTGCTCGCTTTGACGAAGTGCTTCCTCGACTCGTTTGCGTTCTGTAATATCCTGAACTACTCCATAGGTCTTGATTGTCCGGCCGGCGTCGTCTTTAACGATGAAAACTCTGACTGCAATATAACCAACCTCTCCGTTTGCATACAGCATGCGATGTTCATATTGACGACTGAATGAGGGATCGTCGGTCTCAATTGCCTCTCGAATCCCATCAGCCACCATAAATCTGTCATCGACATGGACGAACCGTCGTGCATAATCACCGGACGACATCGTGTAACCGCTAACCTGTTCAACCGTTGTGCGAAAAATTTTGTAAAAATGATCGTTGAAGATAAAAAAATCCTTCATGACATCGTATTCCCAGTGTCCGAGATGAGCCATCATCACAGCGCTGGAGAGCTGTGCTTCACTCGTGCGAAGCGCCTCCTCGGCTTTCCTGCGGTCGGTGATATCCCTGTCGGCTCCCCGATATCCCAGAAGATTCCCTTCAAGGTCCAGGATTGGTGAACCACTGGTTTCGAGGAGGCGTATTTCTCCGTTTTTGTGAACGTTGCGATTAACAAAATTGCGGAATGCTTCTCCGCGTGTGAATTCAGGGAGTGCCGCTTCTTTTAAATCCTGTTGTACATCCGGAGCAAACAGATCGTAGAAATGCTTCTTTCCGACCAATTCATCGGGGGAATATCCAAGGATCCTTTCCCCTGCCGCACTGCAGTATCGGTACAAACCGGTTTCATCTATTTCCCAGATCCACTCGCCTGTGTTCTCGGCAACGTGCTTGAAACGTTCTTCGCTTTCACGCAATGCGATTTCTGCCCTCTTCCGTTCGGTGAGATCTATGACCACACTTGTCAGGCCCACTACGGTATTGTTGCTGATTATTGCACAACCGTGAATAAATGCCGGAAATCTAGTGGAATCCTTTCTAATACAGGTGTACTCCGACCCTCCCAGATCTTCCGGCTTCAGGATTCTTGCTATATTTTCGCGTGCTTTGGCTCTATCCTCCGGCACAATGACATCATGGACATTGATTCCGCGACTCAGGTCTTCCCGGGTGTAACCGAAGACTTCGAGTGCCCTGTAGCTGGCAAATGTTACATTCCCGCTGATATCAAGTTGGACTACCGGTTCAGGCAATAATTCAGCAAGTTCCCTGAACCTTTTTTCACTTTCCCGGAGAGCCTTCTCCGCATTTTTACGTTCCGTGACATCGATGCCCAAGTGAAATTTTGCAGCACGTCCGTCAGTCCACTTGATAATTCTGTCAGTTGCAAGATAATCCCGCTTTATCGTGGGATTATGATAATCCCACCGATAGGGTTTCCCTTCCAACAAACTCACTATCTGGGTGGTGCAGTGATCGCAAGGCTCGTTTAAACCGTGAAGCTCTTTATAACAAACACCGCCAACGACTTCTCTTCCTTGTCGGTCCCTCACGAACCTGTTTGCATACAAAATTTCGTGCGTTTCCAGGTCTATAACCGATATCACTTCATCTACGCTGTCAAAAATAGCGAGTAGTTGCTCTCTCTCAAGTCTCAGGGCTTCTTCAATCTTTGTGCGTTCGGCAATTTCCAGGCAGAGCTTTTCATTTACTTCACGCAGGGCAGTCGTACGTTCCTCGATACGCTTCTCAAGCTCATCGTGTGCCCTGTGCAGATTTTCTTCCAACTGCCTCTGTTCAGTGATATCCGCCAACAGGTTGAGTCCTGCCGGTCTTTCTTTCCAGGAGATTGTCGAAGTGTTGTTCTGAACCCACCTCACTGTTCCGTCCTTGGTCAGAATTCTGAACCGATAGCTTTTTTTGTCGAGTTCACCCCTCATTCTCTGCGTGTGATAACGCTCTACTCGATCGCGATCATCCGAGTGGATGATAAGCATGAAAGGCATGGAAAGGAGTTCATCCTCGGAATAGCCGCTCATATGCGTAGCTTTGGAATTGGTCCATCTGATGCTCCCGTCCTGAGTGACCAGAACGGCTTCATCAGCGGCTTCAAACACCATACGGTATCTTATCTCAGATTCTTCCAACTCGGCGATCTTACGGCGAAGTGCGTTCAGTTCGCCCTGTATTTCATATTCGTCCATGGTGTTTCCTCGATAAGGCAGAGCTCATTCGAGAGAGCAAAGCGCCTATGCAAGGTGAGAAAATGGATATTTTAAAATATCATACTATCGCGGAATATGAGAGTCAAAAAAAAGAATGTAATATTTTAGCGGCCATATACGTGCACGTTCAGGATCAATTGCGGAATCAGGTTAAAACGAGAGCGATCTGCAAAAAATTTCGCCATGGGCGTTGCTATAAGCTAAACAATAATTCAAATAATCTGTTATTTGAATTCTTTGGCACACAACATTTTCGGGTTTTCCTCGAACCATCGTACCATGGATCGAAAACCTTGCTCAAACGAGTATTCGGGACACCATCCAAGTTCATCGCGGATTTTGCTGTTATCCGCAACCCAGGTGCTTGTGTCCCAGATCCGACTTTTCATTGAGCCCCATTGCGGTTCACCGGGTATATCGAGCACCTTACGCGCAATCTCAACCACTTCGCGCAATTTCGTTTCTCTGCCTGTGCCGACGTTGTAGATCGCACCGACCTCTATGCCCGAAGTTTGCGCTGCTAAAATGTATGCACGCACTACATCGTCAGTATATACATAATCTCGGGCGGTTTCGGGATTCACCAGAGGAGGAAACTTTTTATCCAGCCCGCAGCGTATCAGGGTAGGCATCAGGCGTTTCGGTTCTTCATAGGGTCCGTACACGGAATAGAGCCGCAGCGTCGGGATTCGAACCTTCTTGCTCTCTGCAGTGAATCGGCAAAACATGGTAGCGGACACTTTGGATACGGCATAGTAGCTGTTCGGCTCAGGCAACTCATCTTCCGAGGGAGCATGATCTTTGAAGCCGTATTCCGACGAAGAGCCCGTATTCACGAAAACTTCAAATCCGGTTTCGAGACAGGCCTGAACAAGATTTGCCGTTCCCTGGACATTCGTTTCCAGGGTATTTTGAACATTTGTCTGAAATGAATAGGCTCCGTACGCGGCGAGGTGAAATACCCATTCAGGTCTAATCTGCTTGACTGCCCGGAATATCGAGTCGGCATCTCTCAGATCCGCACCTGTTACGCTTACGTGTTCTCGTATATCCTGCAACCGCCAATCCAGGTGGTGCACTCGGAGGAGCAGATGTACCTCATGACCTGACTTGAGCAAAGTCCTGGCGAGGTTGGCGCCGACAAATCCGGAAGCTCCTGTGATGAGAACCCTTTTCATGACTGGTGTTTCGTATCCGAGAAAGGTGTTGGGAGAAAAGTAGATTATTCCCCGAAAAATCAAGTAAGAGTCAGTTGAAGATCAGTGCAAATAGCTATTCCTGATCACTAGGTTCACGACAATGCGCTTGGTAGGGGCATCCCTTGTGGGTGCCCGGTCGCGACCGGCCTCCGTGCCGGTCATTCCGAGGAAGGGCAGGCACGAGGAGATTGTCTCAAAATTCTGGAATGCACAGAATCGTGCCACGATTCTCCATCTTCGTAGGGGTCCCGCGAACACGCGGGATGTCTGCCCTCATTTGGGCGGACACACAGGTCCGCCCCTACAATCAGACCGGGAAGATGATGAGAACTTCGTGCCACGATCTCAGTACTTGCCAAAGATCACATATGAATGTCAGTCGATAAAGCCAATGCCTTCAATTCGAAGCTGCGAACGGCATTCCATGGACGAGAGAGGTTCCCCAAACCTGAATGCTGTGAAAGCGCATAGGTACTAGTCCATGAATTTCGAATATTCCAATATTGCCGGATAGGGTCCTGCCCACACCCGGATCCGGTCGATTTCTTCTCCGGTCAGTTCTTCTGCCGTAGCCCTGTTCGCCTGGGGAGAAGCTTTTCTGATGGTTCCCCACGGGTACACTTCTTCCAGGGGATTTCCATTCCATGTGGGCTGTTCCAAGCTTTTCGCGGCCTTTAATCCGAGCTTGTTACAGATATTTCCCAGACTGTGGACGGGATTTTCGATCACGTCTTCGTACCTGATAATAAAGAATCTGTCCGGAAAGAGACTCTTGAAGACAAGCGCATGGTACTGGGCCAAGGTCCATGCAGTGATGTACTTGAACAGCGGCATGGGCACAGGGCGTTTCTTGGTATCTGCGTAGGCGGACCAGGGATTGCGGACGACATGCACAACGATTCCCTCAGGCACATCTCTCAGGATCTTCTCGGCATCCACCGCAATGATCGGGCTGTAACCCACGTACACCTGTTCTTCGTCGGAACGGGAATAGTCCTTCCATGCTTCAAACGTAGCCTGGAAGAATGCCGCCATATTGCGACCCGTCGACCGGGGGTGGCGGCTGACATTTTTGACAAACAGCTCACATCGCTCATCATCATCCATGGCAAACGCCATGTGGCGAAACTTGCTCACCTTCGGAGTCCGCGCCCGCACTTTGCATTCCTCATCTATAATAGAGCGGTAATCCTGCACCGGCGAAGCTTCCAGGTCGAACACCGGCCATCGGTACTTCACCGGAAACATGGACGTGAGATGATCGCGAACCAGATGTGTCCCAACCTGGGATTCGAAGGGATACACGTACATTTGCGGATGGCCGTCCAGGAATCGATGGACCGTGTTCCCTCCGTTTTCATACATGGCAGATAACATGAGAAGTCGAAAATCCATTAATCCTCCTGAGTTCCGGATGTCCGATAGGAATAAAACAACAATTTTTCTTCCGTTTCCGAAAGCGGTTTGAACGGCCGGAACGGAAATCCTGTTGCAAAATCGGAAGGGAGCCATTCTACTGCAAAAATTTGACTCCCGAAAGGCCAGACAATGCTTCCGATGGTCTCGCCCGTTCGGGTGTCCACAGCGTGAACGCCGCATAACGCAACGGCGGGATCGAGGCCGGGAGCATAGCTCGTAAACCGTGGCAGTACCTTGGAAATCCCCACGAACGCGATTTCATTGCAAAAACAAAGGCCGCGAGTCCATCCGGGCAGGCGGCTCACAGTCTGGAATCGGGACCCCTCAATGAATCCCAGCTCTCCGTAACCGCTGTTATCCACCCAGATTTTCCCGGCATGCATGCGGGCTGAATGAGGCCGGGTCAATCCTCGTGCAATCGGCTCTCGGGTGGCGCCGGATAGAATGACCCCCCGCCGGTCAACAGGGAAATCCGGATTTCCGGGTCTCAGTTCCGTAATCTCATCGGTCGATGCAGAGAAAAAAGAGTTCAGGACAGTATCTCCTGCTGCGATGGAGTTCAACTGCAGATGGTTCTGGCCGAATACCGGCCCGTTGGCTGTCTCGATACACTTCGGCCACCAGACACGCCTTGAGCCGGTTGGAGAAATTTCGACAATCGCATTTTCCCCCACCGCGTTCACATGAAGCACTCCTCCGATAATTGCCAGATCGTGCACGTACAAGCACCCGGGTAGAAACCGTGACTGCACGGGCACGAGAAAGCGGTCCTCCGTCAGCTTCGTTTCCACATCAAGACGCGGAATCCGTCCTTGAACCGGCATGAGGTCGAAGATCTGATTCGGGTTGCGGGTCGCGGCTACATGCACAACGCCACTCTCCCGGTTCACTGCTATTCCGGATGGGTGCGGCAACCTCATCATGGAGATATCCGGCCCGGATTTTTCATCCATACGCAGCGCGAGCAGCACATGTTCGTACTCACGACTGACGAGCAGGGTAATGCCGAGCTCACCGAGGACTTCCCACCATCTTCCGTTTGTCTGGAATTCCAGGAGTTTCGGATTTACATCGCGAGCGCTTTGCCAGCACGCAAGCACTTCTGCAGGATCACGAAATGCGCGATCATGCATCGCCTGCAGTGCTTCACTGCGGGGAGCCTCAGTCATCGTTCGCCAGGCTCTTGAATCGACCGCGTGCCAGCATTCAGATGCATCTTCAATGCGCCCCAATACATCTTGAGCGCGGAAGAATAATTGGTGGTGGATTCGCCCCCATGACGGGTAGTCGATACTATGGGAAGCTCGAGAATCTGGAATCCGAGACTGCTGCATTTCACCACAAGTTCCAGATCGATGAGATCGCCGTCTTCCTTCAGATTCAATTGTTTGAGGAGTTCGCGTGGAATCGCTTTGGGGGTGCCGTTCACGTCCCAGACAGGCAGGTCGAACAACATTCTGCATTCAAAGTTGTACAGGACCGAGCCGATCTTTCGCATGAGTGGGTAGCGCATTTTTCGATTTGCTTTGATTACCATTCCCGAATTCGCCAGAGCAATCATGAGATGGAGCGCCAGCGTATACGGGCTTGTACGAGCGGAATTGGTATAGCACACAATATTGCCGCTCGCTGCCTGCAATCCTGTCCGAACTGCACGGCCCCAGCCGGGTTTCGGATCGTGCAGAACCTGCACCTCCGGATAGGTTCCCAGGAGTTCCCGGCAACGCTCCAGCGAAGCATCGCGGCTGGCATTTACTACCAGAATCAGCTCCACCGGATGCTTGAGATTTCGTAAGACCTCCACATATCCCTGGACAATCTTTCCGATATGATCGGCCTGATTGTACACGGGAAGAACAACCGAAATCTCCGACTCAGGCATCGTGAACTCCAAGAGCTTTGAGAGCGGTTGCGCAGATTCCTTGTCCTGTCAATCCATTCGCCTCGCGGAGATATCGTTCGCCACCGAAACACGATCCGGGTGGCATGCCGACCGCACATCGAATTACTCTGCATGATGCTCCAATGCCGGCAGCTATCTCACAGACCAAAGAACCAAGTCCGCCTTCGGGATAATGCTCTTCTACCGTAAGTGCAACCGGGAATTTCCCGATGAGTGATTGAATATCGTCCCATGGAGCAGGCTGAAGAGAAGATACCAGCGCGACCGTCGTCTGGATTCCCTGATTCCCAAGCAGTTGAGCAGCCAGGACGGCTTCTGACGATAAAGCTCCGAGAGTAATAATGAGGAGGTCGTCGCCTTCCTGCAAGATCTCGGTTCGACCGAGACGGAATCGTCCGTCCAAACGCGGAAGCTCGTAATCGTCTCGCTTTCCGAAGCGATAGTAAATGGGTCCCGGAAGCTGGTATGTGTCTGTGAGTGCCGCAGCAGCTTGCCGATGATCTCCCGGAGCGATGACCGTCAATCCCGGTTGAACCCGAGCCAAAGCCAAGTCCTCCAGCGCATGATGCGTAATTCCAGCGTGGCCGTATTCAAAACCTCCGCCCACTCCAACAATGCGAACAGGTAATTCGTGGAGCACCGGGCCGTTTCTGATCTGCTCGTACCCCCTCATGGATGCGAACGTGGCAATGGAATAGATGAAGGGAATAAAGCCCGATGCTGCGAGTCCTGTGGCAAGGCCCACCATGTTCGCTTCTGCGACTCCTACATTAAAGAAACGATCGGGATGAGCCTCCGAGAATTCTTCTAGCACCATGAATCCGAGATCGGCCGTCATAAGCACAATTCGGGGATCTTTGTGCGCCAACTCGGTCAGAGTATGTGCAAATGCGCGCCTCATACGAAGGGAGCCTCTTCTATCTCACCCAGAGCTTGCAGGTACTGTTCGTCCGAAAGCGGCAGATAATGCCACGCCACCTTGCCTTCCATAAAGGATACACCTTTGCCGCACACCGTCTTGCAGATGACAACTTTGGGTTTTCCCAGGGCAGTATCCAAGCCGGAAAAGACTTCTCTGAGACAAGTCGTGTCATGGCCGTCAGTCACATGAACTTCCCAGCCGAAAGCGTCCCATTTTTCAGCAAGCGGCTGCAGATCCAGTACGTCCTTGGTTTTGCCAAGCGCTTGCTGCCCGTTGTCGTCAACAATGGCAACAAGGTTCGAGAGCTTCTGATGGGCTGCAAACATAACGGTTTCCCACAGCGCTCCTTCATTGCATTCGGCGTCGCTCACAAGAACGAAGGTTCGATAATCGAGACCTTTCATACGGGCAGCCAAAGCGGTTCCAGCTCCGATGCTCAACCCGTTACCCAACGATCCGGTGGAAAAATCGATACCCCGAAGACGATGTTCGGGGTGAACGCCCAACATGCTGCCGTCTTTGCAGTACGTTTGAATCTGATCCTCGGTGAGAATGCCTTCAAGATGAAGAGCAGCATACAAAGCGAGCGCTGCATGGCCTTTGGAAAGGATGAACCGGTCTCGTGACGGGTCGTCGGTGCCCGTAAGGCGCAATTCGTTTCGGAAGATTACCGCGATAATGTCTGCTATGGAAAGGGCAGAGCCTATGTGCCCTACATTTGCTCTCTTGGATTCTTCAATAATTATCTTCCGTATCTTCTTCGCAGTCGATACGAGACTCCCTTCCGCCTCAATATGAGCTGCCGGTTGATTCACGTTATCTCGATCTTTCGCAGAACTTTTCACTGAGAGGAACTTTCAGGCATCTACTTGGGATGAGCCTTATTGAGTATCAGGAATCTTTGCGGAGGAAGACTATCTGACTGCAACGCCTCAGTCAAGTTTGTCGCTCGATTTCTCGGAATGAAGTCATGCTTTTTCCAAATCTTTCTTACTTAATCTTCTGAGACTCTGCATTGTCAAAAAAATCATGCGCCTGTGTTATTGCAGTAGTAATGATTTCGTGGTAGAGACTCAGCAGAATTTCGAGAAAGGAGCGTACTCCATGCTGAAAAAAACCCTGGCTGTTTTAGGAGTTCTCGTGTTTGTGCTGGTCTCTTCACTGGGATTTGCTGCCGAGAAGAAATGGTACGTTACAAAAGACAAGAATAATGTCTGTTATGTCAAGCAGGTAGCCAGTCCGAAAAATCCCGTAGCAGGCCCTTTTGACAAAAAGGCCGACGCCCAGAAAGCCAAAACAGAGAAATGCCCTAAGAAATCAAAATCTTAGTTTGTGCTGAGAATTCTCGACCGGTTTAAAGATAGCCAAGATCGATCAGGCGTTTCTTTACGATTTCTTCTTCTTCGGAAGTAAACCCCTCCTGTCGAAAATCCGTGTTCGCCACGGAGGGGATCTTCTTACCATGGCAGATCGATGTGCCCGGGTTCGGGAATGCTATCGGCTCGCCCCCGACACCGTCAGGGGCCGTGAGGCCGAATTCTCCGAGTATTGTGGGTGTAATGTCGAGGCATGAAATGTCGTCCACAATCTCATTCACCACTTTGCCTTGTCTCAGGTCACTCATGCGGGTCCGGATAAAGATCCCGTGAATATCGTGATTAGCTCCGTCCATACCGCTGACGTTGCGTTTTCGAAATAGTGTGTTGCTTCCCACGGTTCCTATAGACCGCAAACCCAGATCGTCAAAGTACACCATCAGGTCAGGCGGAAAATTCCGGCAATCCCGATAGATTTCGCCCGGTTTGAGCACCTGGTTACGGATGTTCACGCCATTCCCGTTGTGGCACAATTCCAATGCGCTGCAAAGTTCATTGCGTACAGCTTCGTACTCATGGGGCTCAACAATTCCGTATGGTTCTCGATTTTTTACATTCATGAAAACCCGTGCGTAATAGCCTCCTTCACTCCATGCCCGTGTCTGGGACCAGTCTATCAGATCCGGAGTAAGCGGAACTTCCGCTCTGGGGTATTCTTTGAGCTTCAGGAATCCGTTTCGGATCAACCACTCATTCACGCAAAAACCACCTACCGCGCTCCTGGCACCATGGTCGGATACGACCATGACCGTCGTTTCATCGTCAAACCTTAACAGGAGACGGGCTATCCATTGATCCAGGAATCGATAAAAATCAGGGATAACTGTTTCGTAAGGATTACCGGGGATGTAATCTCCATGGTCTGGAGCACAATATCCCCAGAAAGCGTGATGAAGCCTGTCCAGACCGATTTCAACCATCATGAAGAAATTCCACGGTTGCGTGGAGATGAGATGTTCGACGACTTTGAAACGGCGTTCGACCATGGTGTAGATATTCTTGAGCAACGCGCTTTTCTCTAATACCCGGAAATCGTTCACATCGATCATGTACTCGCCTTGAGCCAATCTATCCAGTTCCTCGGAAAATTCATCGGGGTACGTAATGCGAGATCCGTCAGGAGCGAGAAAGTCCGCGACGGTAATTCCATTATGCGGCTTGGGCGGATACGTCTGGGGAATACCCACGAGAATTGACGAATGCCCGGCTTCTTCGAGATAATCCCACACTCTGGGGACGGTAACGTGAGAACCATTCACCGTGATCATGCTGTCGTAGCCGTACCCTGCTCGATTTCTGAACCCGTAAAGTCCCAGTTCACCCGGGTCTTTTCCCGTAGTCATGGTAGTCCATGCGGGAACCGTTATGGGTGGATCGGTAGAGCGCAATTTTCCCGAAACTCCATGTTTCACGAGTGATTGCAGAACCGGCAGATCGGGACGTCCGAAGACCAGAGACGGTGGAGCGCAGTCCAGACCGATGACAGCCACTTTGGGTTTCGATCGCCTCGACAGTGGAACACGTGGCGTGCACCGCTGCAAGTCGGGGAATCGAATTGTCAAATAGTCCAGAATCTGCCGTAAAGCTTCTTGCGGAGAGACCTGACCGGTGCGAACGACAAAATCCGGATTCTGAGGGACCTCGAAGGGCGAAGAAATGCCAGTGAATTCGGGAATCTCTCCTTTTCTGGCCCGGCAGTAGAGATCCTTGCAGTCACGGCTCTCGCAGACTTCCAGAGGACAATCCAGAAATATTTCAACATATTCTTCATCGCGAAAAAGGCCCCGTACTGCTGCACGGAGGCTCCGAAAGGGGGTGATAAATGCCGCGATTACAATGTAGTTGGTTTCACACAATATCTTCGCAACTTCTGCTGCCCGTCGAATGTTTTCAGCTCTATCCACGGAGGAAAACCCGAGATCTCTATTCAGCCCTTTCCTCAGGGAATCTCCGTCCAAAATGGTAACCGGTAAATTCTCCAGCTCAAGAGCATCCTTTACCATTCTCGCCAATGTAGATTTTCCGGAACCGGAAAGTCCCGTAAACCAAATAACTTTTCCTATATGCGTTTGCACTTGCTTTTCGGCCTTTCTCAAATGAGTCGGACTACTATATCATACGACACAGTTCAGGGAACTCTCGAACCCCGAACGAGACCGACACAGGAGGATTTCATGCCGCATTCCGATTACATAGCGGTGTTTTCGTCGGACTGGAGCGAATGTCTTTCGCCAAACGGCCCGTTTGATCCTATTGCGTTTAGCTATCCTGAACATGAAGAGTCGCTCAAGAGAATTTTCCGGGAGTACACGGGAAACCGCATCTCTCTGAAACAAGCTGTCCAGGAGATAGAATCGCTTCTGCCTGAAAAATTCACGAGCGACCGGATGGATGCATATCTTGACGCTCGTTTCGAGACGTACTATAGGGTTCCCGAGCTTATCGAATGGTGCTCGTCACGGGGAATTCTCTTCATGATTAATACCACGGGTACTCAGGGCTATTTTCAGCGTGCATTTGCCAAGAATCTGCTCCCTAGAGTTCCCGTTGTCTCGGCCAACCCGTTCATCAGTTTTCCGGGCGATTATGACGGAATCGATTTCACACATCACGTGCTGGAGATCGACGACAAGGCGAAGAATACGCGCCTGGTGATAGAATCGCTTGGTCTTCCGGCAAACAAGCTCATTATCATGGGTGACAGCGGCGGCGACGGCCCGCACTTCGAATGGGGAGCATCCGTAGGAGCGTATCTCATTGGCAGCATGACAAAATCATCGCTTTCGGAGTATTGTCGCACCCGGGGGATAAGAATCAACAAGAAATTCGGGTTGAGCTACGCTTCCGGTGAAAGCCGTGATGTGGACCTGGAACTCCAGGCCAATTTCATGGATTTGATCACGCTCATAGAAGATATTTTCGATATATGATTCGTAGGTCGGGGAGAGAACGGCTCAGGAGAAGCCCACATGTCCGTACCAATCCAGGAGAAGGAATGAGAAGAGCGTTCGTTCTATTGATTCTGATTGCTGCATTTCCTGCATACGCGGGAGAATTCGGGATTCCCGAAAATATCCTGAACGATTACCGGGCCGTTCGCCATGAAAGTGTTTACACCAAGGTCCCGACAACAGGAAAGCTCGTCTCCGTAAAAATCACCGACAGCGGACGAGTCTTCTATGTCTGCAGGGAAAGGACCGGATATGTGATCTATAGTCTGGAAATCCGGCCCATTGCCGGCTTCGAAGAAAAAGTGCGCGAGGAGCTGAAGAACTCCGGACGAAACTGGAATGCGGATCATCCGAATGAACTGCTCTACACAAAAGATTTCGCGGACGCTCAAATTCGTCGAAAATTGTCGAAGTACACGGAAGCAGTATGGGTGAGAAACGAAATCGTTGTACCGGAGGCGCAGAAACAAAAGGATCGTGAATAATAAAGCAGCGAACGAGGTCACATCTGCCAGGAGCCAAATTTCGGAGATTTCCGCGGACCTCGCGCTCGCAATGAATTTTTGGATCTTGTTTTTCGATCCAAGATTGTCAGCGTCAGGGAAGTCATGTCAGATTCCGTGGTCGGTCGCTGGCCCGTTCGTAGCCCGCACACAGCCTTTCCAACACAAGGAGAGGCTTGTAGCGATTGCCAAAAATTCTGACGTTTATCCCATGCTTCAATACAAGATACTAGTGGAGACCGGCGTCCCTGCCGGTCCATTTTGTCGATATCATTGATCATATTGAAGATGTGCCGGCACGGAGGCACGGCACCCACCAATATTCCTGTTTTCAATGGGACACTGATTTAGGCAATATATCCTCAAGCGACCACTCCAGAGCCCGATCCAGGCTGTAGTTCGACGAATTGCCCGTGTTCCTAGACGTGGGCGCTATTCACTGTTCGTCACCCGTGCCGGAGGAGTATTTGATTCTACTATCTTTTCCTCCAATGATTGTTTGCCGGGATAGCAGAGGCAGGCAGATGCATCCAGCCCGGCCCCGCGCTTTCGTGTTATGCGACAACTATCAATGAACATACCGGGTGCCACAGACCAGA
>JBGSLQ010000048.1:0-56935 GCA_041740635.1 Desulfomonilaceae bacterium
TGAAAAAGGTCGGTATCTTGCATCGGGAGTCCCTCCTGGACGATACCCGATACCAAAAACCGAACCCATGCGCAACACACTACAAATTGACGTTACCCACACGTAACAGCGAAGAGCCCCATTATCCATTAGGGAATCGCCATGACAATCAGGAGACGACTCCAAGTCAGTTCGCTTCTCTTCGCAGTCTTTTGTTTGCTCATTGTGGGGAAAGTCTGTCTGGATGCTCGTTATACCGAACAAGCATTGAACGAGCTGAGATTGGATGCGGAGATAGTAAGAAGCGCTTTCGATTTACAGGTTCTTGCCGATCAGTGGCTATCCGATCCAGAAGAACGTGCCCTGCTGCAATGGAACGCTAAGAATGCGACCCTTGCAAAGCTTCTGCGACAAATCGGTGAATCGAGCCGGGCGGAAAGTCGATCAATAGATGAGCTGCACCAGGACCACAGCAGAATCAGAACAATTTTCGGCGATATTGTCCAGATCAGACAGGAAAATGGAGAGGTCTCAAATCCAAAAATGGGCCGGGTAGAGCGAGATCTCAAGCAGATGCTCAATGTGAAGCTCCAGTCCATGGCAAGTAAGGCATCGAGTACGTACAGAGTCTCAGAATCTGCGGTCCTGACCGTCACGAGAGCGTCAGTGGACGCATTGCTGGTGCTTCTCATTCTGATGCTGTTGCTCATAATCGGCAATTGGATACAGGTAGATCGAGCGGTAATATATCCCCTGGGCATCCTTGCACATGGAGCGGAAATTATCGGCAGTGGAAACCTGGATCATACCGTTGATATCGAAAGCAAGGATGAAGTGGGCAAAGTGGCTTCTTCGTTCAATCAGATGGCAGCGAACCTCAAGAAAACCATTTCTCAGGTCGAACAGGAAATTAAAGAGCGCAGGCAGGCTCAACTGGCGTTGCAGGAACAGGCGGCGGAATTGGCTCGTTCGAATGCCGACCTGGAACAGTTCGCGTATGCCGCTTCTCACGATCTCCAGGAGCCTCTGCGGAACATCTCGAGCTGTATGCAGATGCTCGAACGATGGTACAAAGACAATCTTGGAACTGAAGGGAAACAACTCATTGCCTATGCGGTGGATTCGGCAAATCGCATGAAGGATCTCATCAACGATCTTTTGGTCTATTCGAGAGTGGGAGCACGCGTGAAAGAATTCCGAGTGACAGATACCGCACGGATATTCGATTCCGCAACAGCAAATCTTCGACTTGCAATTATTGAAAGTGGGGCGGTGATTACGCGCGATGATTTGCCTCGCATCTTTGCAGATGATATCCTACTCATCCAGGTGTTTCAAAACCTGCTTTCCAATGCTCTCAAATTCAGAGGGAGAGACGATCTACAGATTCATGTTTCAGCAAAACAACAGGACAGTGAATGGGTGTTTTCCGTACATGACAATGGCATAGGAATCGAACCCGAGTTTTTTGAACGGATTTTTTCTATTTTCCAACGTCTTCACACACGAGCGGAGTATCCGGGCACCGGCATCGGACTTGCTTTGACAAAAAGGATACTCGATCATCACGGGGGTAAGATTTGGGTAGAATCCGAGTATGGAAAAGGTTCGACTTTCTTCTTTACCATACCCGACAGGAGATGACATGCCTATCGTCACTCTGAATTCCAAGCCAGTGGAAATCCTGCTCGTTGAAGATAATCCGGTTGACGCGACGATGACCAAAGAGGCTCTTTTGGAAGGAAAGATCAAGGTCAATTTGAATGTTGTGACTGACGGGGTGGAAGCCATGAAGTTCTTGAAGAGAATAGGCTTGTACAAGAAAGCCCCGCGCCCGGATTTGATACTCCTGGACCTTAATCTACCCAAAAAGAGCGGCCGAGAGGTGCTTCAGGAAATAAAAAGTGATGGAGATCTCAAGACCATCCCGGTTGTTGTGCTAACGACTTCAAAAGCAGAGGAAGATATAGTAAGAAGTTATGCGTTACATGCAAATTGTTTCATATCAAAACCCGTGGATCTCGATCAGTTTACAGACGTGGTGAAATCAATCGAAGACTTTTGGTTTACCGTGGTAAAATTACCTGACGATTGAGGTCCGAACATGCAAACCGATAATCTGAATATTTTGGTAGTTGAAGATAATCCGATTGATGCGCTGGTCCTGGAACAAGCTTTGAGAGAGGAACGAAGTGAATTTTCTTGTCATCGCGTTCAGTATCTCAGAGATGCAGTCAAACGGATAGAAGAGCAGAACTTTGATGTTATGTTGCTGGACCTTGGCCTTCCGGACAGCAACGGAATAAGTACCTTTATCAAGGCGCACACCTTCGCACCCGATCTCCCCATTGTTGTTCTTTCCGGACTCGATGACCAACAACTGGGCGTTGAAGCAGTGAAACTTGGGGCACAGGATTATCTGGTCAAAGGAAAGACGGATGGCTACGTCCTTGCCAGAGCCATTTATTATGCCATTCAACGTCAGAGGCTTGTCAATGACAGACGAGCAGCGGAGTACGCCCTCAGACAAAGTGAGGAGCGCTTCAGGACGATATTCGAAGGCGCTATGGATTGCATATACCTCAAGGATCGTTCGCTGAGATATACTCAGGTGAATCCTGCGATGGAACGGCTTTTCGATTTACCTGCCAGCGCTTTTGTCGGCAAAACGGAACAGGAAATCTTGGGCGAAGATGTCTCCACGTATACGAAGGACATTGAAGCCAGGGTGCTCAAAGGTGAAATGATTGAAGAAGAGCACACCAGAAGAATACATGGGGCACCGGTGACCTTTATTGAGGTCCGAGTTCCCAATCGCAATGCCGATAATCAAATAATCGGTCTCTGTGGAATTGCGCGAGATATTACCGAACGCAGGAAAACCGATTTTGTACCTCCGAATCAAGTTGATAAGTACTCCTCACCGTCAATGAAGCAAACCATGGCCAGACTCACCATGGCTGCCGAACGCGAGGCGACTATCCTTCTGCTGGGAGAAAGCGGCTGCGGAAAAGATTACCTCGCCCGTTTTATCCACGTTCACTCGAAGAGAGCTGATGGACCGTTCTTCGCCATAAACTGTGCGGCAGTTGCGCCTGAATTGGCGGAATCGGAGCTTTTCGGGCACGAACGCGGAGCATTCACGGGTGCACATGGAAGAAAACGAGGCCTGTTGGAGTTAGCGGAAGGCGGCACCCTTCTTCTCAATGAAATTGGTGAGCTATCCTTGATGCTCCAGGTAAAGCTCCTGACATTTTTGGATACACGGCAATTCAATCGTGTTGGCGGCGAGAAGAGTATTTCCGTTAATGCTCGACTCATTGCCGCCACCAATAGGGATCTGGAAAAAGAAGTCGAAAGCGGCCGTTTCAGAAAGGACCTTTATTATAGACTCAACGTAATTTCCATCAATATTCCGCCATTGCGTGAACGGCGGGAGGACATCCCTGTTCTCGTGAGAGAAATTGTCGCCAAGTTGCGAAGTGAAATTCAGCTTACGGCCATGCCGCATGTTTCCCAGGCTGCCATGGATGCGCTTGTGAATTGTCATTGGCCCGGAAACGTTCGGGAATTGCGGAATGTTCTGGAACGGGCCCTCATGCTTTCCGATAATAGGAATATTTCGCTCAGCCATCTGGGACTGGATGGAAGCATCAGCAAAGAGTGGTCCATGTCCGTCAACTTCCCGCACGATCGAACCTTGAATGATATTACTCGGGAAGTGAAGAGTGCTCTCGTGAACGAGGCCCTTCGCAGATCCAGTGGAAGCCGCCAGGGAGCTGCTCGACTGCTCGGGATTTCCCGTTACTCACTCAAACATTATATGAATTCGCTGGATCTCGATTGGGATGAGGATTAATGCCATTTGACATGCAAATCATCGGGCAATTTTCTTCTGTCCCAACCGGACTAAGACACCGGAAAATAACGTGAGCGCTCCAAGAAATCCTTGTTTACGGACTGGCGATCAAGATATTTCTCATTGAGGCAGTGCCCCGGACCTACACGGCAGGTCCGTGGCACCCAGGATTGACGTTTGGCACGGATACAGGGGTGCCACTGACCTGCGGAGCCAGGTCAGTGCAGCTAGCATCTTGAATGCAAAATGGTATTATTCTCCACGAACCCTGTTCTGAAGGATACGCTCCGATATTAAAAATAAGGTCTGTTCATGGAAATCCATCGGCTGAAAGTTTTCTGCAAAGTGGTCGAGCTGAGAAGTTTTACAAAAGCTGGGGAAAGCCTCAAACTCGCTCAACCTACCATTAGCGAGCACATCCGCGGCCTCGAAGAATCGCTTGGGGAAAAGCTGATAGATCGTCTTAGCAGAGGCGTGCTTCCAACTCCTGCAGGGAGAATCCTCTATCAGTACGCCCGGAACATCATTCAGCTCAGTGATGACGCAATCCAGGCTCTAGAGCATTTCAAGGGAAAATTGGCGGGAAGTCTTGTGCTGGGGGCAAGCACTATCCCCGGTACGTACGTGCTTCCGAGGCTCGTAGGTTTATTCAAGACTCTTCATCCCGCAATTCAGATCACACTTCGTATTTCCGATACCGCAGAGATCGCAGGCAGCGTGGTGGAAAACGATCTGGAAGCAGGTTTTGTCGGCTCAAAACCAGGAGATCGGAGGCTTTCGTCGGAAGAATTCTTTCTGGACGAGCTTGTGCTGGTAGCATCCCCGGAACACCCCTGGACGAGAAGAGGAAGTATCGAGCTGGAAGAACTCTCTGGAGAACCGTTCATTATGCGGGAAAACGGTAGCGGCACCCGAACGGCTATGACTCGCATTCTCGAACAGGCGGGTTTCGATGCATCCCGACTGAACATTGTGGCGGAGATGGGGAGTACCGAAGCAGTACGGCAGGGAATCAAAGCTCGGATCGGAGTATCCATTCTCTCCCGTGAAGCTGTTGCCGAGGACTTCCGCTACGGCACACTCGCCCCGGTTCCGGTGGACGGAATCCGCTTCCCAAGACCGTTGTTTCTGGTGCATCGCAAAAACCGGCAACTGTCTCCTGTATGTTCGGAATTCCTCAATTTTATCCGAGACAAAAAAGAGACCCCAACAAATCAAGTTTAATTCCAAAATGTTAGAAGTTATTTAGAAGGTGCGGGAACCTTTTTTCAAATGGATTGTGCCTTTAGCTCAGGTCCGAATTGAAAGCATTGCCTTCATCGTCTGATACCATTTCGCCAATAGATTTGACAAAAACCGGAAGGTCCGGCAGAGACGCCGGCCCCTACCATCAGCCGGTAGTGGCCGTGCCTCTGTGCCGGCCAAAATTGGGTTCATAAAAGCGAATAGGTATGAAATATATGATTTTTACATTGCCGGCGCAGTCACCGTAGGGGTCTCGCGAACACGCGGGATGCCTGCCCTTCCCGGAATGACCGGCACGGAGGCCGGTCACCACCGGGCACCCACGAGGGGCACCCCTACCGATCCGCACGGATTTGCGGTCAAGATGATTCTATAGAGCCGCGGCACGGACCTGCCCTGCAGGTCCATGGCACCCAAATTCGACGCCAGCCCCTGGGTACAGGGATGCCACTGACCTGCGGAGCCAGGTCAGTGGAGTAAGCATCTTGAATGCAAAATGGTATTACAGGATCTTTTCTGTTGCCCGTTTCAGAGCGGAAGTAATCTGTGGAATCCAGTCCAGGTGTTCCGGTTTCATCATACATGCCCGTAAGCACGTAATATAGTCCTGATCCCATTCCAGAGAAGGCCAGTGATCCGCGAGCAGGTAAGCGGGGAGGTTCGCTTTTGCGAGGTGGAGATTCTCAGCCGCTGCGCCGTCAAACAGTTTCGAAGCCAACCTGGACGCCTCTGAAGCGGATCGAGCAGCTACTGCCCAGATGACGATGTCCAGTTCGGGTTCCATGGCCGTCATGAACCGGGAATCTTCACTCAGGAATGTAAAGAATTTAAGTGCAGCGCTGCGGCACCTTTCGAGATCGTCAGCGAATTGCCCTCCACGAACGAGAGGAAACATCTTTTGTGTAGCCCACAGCGCTACTGCTGAAGCACCCGGTCTCGAGCACTCCAGACTTATCTCTCCCAGGTGAAGCTCGGAGGAAGTGAAATACGTGTACGGAGAATCGTGCTTGTAAAATCTTCCTACGGATGGATCTTTGAATAGCACGCATCCGCATCCGTAGGGTTGAAGTCCGTGCTTATGCGGATCCACAACGATGGAATCGACTTCGTGCAGTCTATCGTATGCCGCTCTGGAAGAATCCAGAAGATTTCCCGTCAGAATGAAATAGCCGCCGTACGCAGAATCGACATGCAGTCTGAATCCGTATTTTTTCCGAAGCTCAATGATTTCCGGAAGCGGATCTATGGAACCTGTCGCGGTGGTCCCCAGAGTGGCCACGACGGTTCCTACATCGCCTCGTTTTAGCAATGCTTCCAGATCTTCGGTTTTCATGCGTGCGAGATTGTCACACGGCACGGCCTCGAAGGGAATATTCAGTACCCCGCAGATCCGGCTATGCGTATAATGAGCCTGCACGGAAGCCACAATTTTCTTACCCGGATTTACAGAACCGGCAATCCATAGCGCTTCGAGGTTGGCCATAGTTCCGCCACCGCAGAGATGTCCGAGGTGAATATCCCATCCGAAAATCCGTGCTATTTCCGCGACTGCCTCTTTTTCCATGTGGGAACTGCAGCGACCGCCATCAAGAGCATGATTATTGGGATTAATCCACAGAGAAAGCGCATAGGCAAGTCGAGCAATAGGATGGGGAGGCTTCAGCATTTGGCCGACGTACAGAGGATGTTCGTAGGGGTAGTTGTCCTGCATCCGTTCTGCAACCTCGGTGAGAATGGATTCCAGAGCGGCTGTGTCAACCGAGCGGTCAAATTGAGGTAATCCGTCGAAACCCTGCTCCAGTTTTTCGAGTGCCTTCCCGAGGAGGGCGAGGCTTTTTACTTCCAGAGTCATTGCTTTGCTCCGACACGGTAATCATTTTTCCGGGACACTATTTGTAGCACGCTGGATTTGCCAGGACAACACATGGAGAGAATTCATGCGATTCTGCAGCTCAGAGTTCATGTGGCGGGATTGGAAGAGGAACTCTTCAAAAGAAGGTCCTCCCCCCGAAATATATCCGATTATTCCTGACTATTCAGTTGTTGACTGTTTCTTCTTCGAGAGAAGCTTTTGCCTTGTCCGGTAAGCTCACCACGCCCGACATACCCACTTGAAGCTTGCCATCCGGGTTGTCCAATAAGACGTGCACGCGTTTGCTTCTGGATGCAGGGTCGATCAGGCTCGACACTTTTTCCACTTTTCCTTCAAATGTGCGGCCGTCATAATGGAAAGCGGCTTTCTTGCCTATTTCGAGTTCACCGAGCCTCGCTTCAGGCCAATTGACCCGAGCATACACTTTGCTTGTGTCGATCACTCCAAAAAGCTTTTCCAGATTTTCCACTGCTTCGTACGGCTCGTGGTACAGAACGGAAATATTTCCCGAAAAAGGTGCCCGTATGATGCAGGCTTCCAGATTCAATTTGGCTTGTTTGAGCTTGAAATCGGCTTCTTCTTTTCTCGCTGAGAGAATGCTTACCTCTGACCGGGCTTTTACCACGTCGTCGTACATGCAAGCTCGCTTGCTGTAAAGCTCTTCCTGAATGGCGACGTTTTCCTTTGCTCGTTCCAGAGTGCGCTCCACAGCCTCATAATTGCCCCGGAATTCTCCAACAAGCGCTTCGTACCGAGCACGCGAGATTTCGGCGATGACTACACCGTGGTCCACTGTATCGCCTTCTTTAAATTTCATAAAATCTATGATTCCCCGGACTTCCGTGGACACCGTGCAGGACTGATAAGGATAAATGACGGCACTGATCTTCTCGGGAGATGATATCCCCAGATCTTCTTTACCTAATCCAGCGTAATCCGGCACATCTTTAGCCTCGGCCTGAGAAGCGGCAACAACGGTATTATCCTGGTTTTCGGCAACATCAGCCGGTGCAACCGAATGAATCAGCATATACGACGCAATCACTCCCACAAAAAGTGCAAGTCTAAAAAGAATTCTCATCATTCCTCCAAACTATGCGATCGGCCGAAGATTCGGTGCACGATCAGCCGCCCTATTCCGGAATCTGGTATTCCGATCAGTCCGACATACGGTTCGGGAATTCTATCATGAAACATTTCCCAGTTGTCAGAGGATTCTCGGGGACAGCCGAACTTCTTTGCGGTCCCCTGGAACCCGTGTATTATCCGGAACTTGAGGCCCGCCGTTTACAACCCCAGAATGTCCGCAATCTTAAGATCTTCCAGTTTCAGAGATACGGCCTCTCGGATGGGGAAGTACCCGAAATTGAGTCTTTTTCCTTCTTCAACTGCTTCAGAGTAACCTTCCAGAGGTGTTTCGGGTGCAGTACTCCCGGCCGCACCCAGATCGGGTTGAGCCAAATCTTCCATTCGTTCCCACAGACCGATCTCTTCCGCATTGAAGTAAAGCCGCTTTCCCAAAAATACCTCACGGGAGTAGCCTTCCAGCTTTGTCACAGGGGGAACGCTCCCGTGGTACTCAGGAGTCGGCTGCTGAAGATTGCCATTGCTCAAATTCTTCAACATGGCTTCAAGACTGTCGTCACTCGGATGCAGAATGTCCCCGACTGCGCCGCCACCGGGAAGACGCAAAAAATCCTCCGGAAACACGATCCTGGCTAACAACTCTTTATAATCGGGAGATGCTATATCGAACCGTTCCAGATATTCCCGATACTCGTCAGGACCTTTGTCGATCGGGAAAACCTCGGGGTTTCTGGGTTCGTACGGCATATCGCCGGCAGGCAGATCCACCACGATCGTGAAACTCTGCAGCGCAAAACCGCCGTTTCCGTCCAAGACAAGTATCGTGACGGGCACGTCACCGGCAAACGCAGGATCTGTCTGCCATTGCACGAAGCCTGTATGCGGATCGATTGTCATTTCCGGAGGAGCCTGAAACAGCGAGTACGTCACGTTGTCGTCACCGCGCCAATCATGCTGTCCTTCATCGGTTGTATTCGGGTCGTATTGGAACCACAGCGTAGCGCGTATCACTTCCCCGTCAGGAGCGGGAGTTATGAACACCGGTTCGGTATTCTCGACCGACACGTTAAATTCATCGGCTGACGAGCTTTGATGTCCATCATGATGCGTTACCCGAAACGTATACTCTCCCACATCCCGATTGGTGGTATCCCATTTCATGGAGCCCGTTATCGCATCGAAAATGATGTCCGATCCTTGATTGTTCGTCGCGTTATACGTGATGACATCGACAAATCCCGGGTCACCATCACGCTCAATTTCCAAGGTGTAGAAAGTGCCGGGGCCCACGCTTTCGTCATTGGCAGTGACAGCAGCGTCACCGAGATCGAGCGATATACCGTCCTCCTGGATCACCTGATCCGGGACGGTGCCGATCACGGTGACTTCGTTGGTCACATTCACGTCCATAGTTCTATCTGCAGTGCCGCCATGACCGTCATCCAGGTGGATAGTGAACTGATACGGAGCCCTGAACTGTCCGCCTCCCGTGTCGATAGTTACGTCCGTATTCGTGGTCTGCCACTGTATTTCACCGGTCAAAGAATTGAAAACAACTTCTCCGCCATCAGCCCCATTCGGCCGGTATCCCGGTGTCCAGAGAACGCCGTCTATGTACAGGCTGTATTGAGTCGGTCCGACACCTTCGTCACTGGAATTAACCAGAGTCTCATCCAGTGTCCACAAGGACGGATTGCCGGGATTATTTGTGCCATCGTCCTCGTGCAGCGTCCACTGGCTCGGTATCGTAAAAGAAGACGGATCGTTGTCCACCCTTACCTGGAACGTGTCGCTGCTCGAAGTATTGTGGTTATCATAATGGGTCACACGGAATGTATACGTGGCCACATCCGCATTGTTGGGGTCCCAATCGATCTGACCCGACGTCCCGTCGAAGAGTATGTCGTTGCCCGTGCCGTTATTCGCATTCCAAGCATCGAGAAAAACAAAGCCTGAGCCGTCGTTCACTTCCAGAGTGTAATAGGTTCCCGGACCGACTTGTTCGTCGGTGGCAGTTACGATCAGATCGGACACTGTCAGGTGACTGTCTTCCGTCACCGACTGATCGGTAATGTCGCCGATTACCGTAGGTTCGTTGGTCACGTTGACATCCATGGTCTTGCTGACCACCCCACCGTGACCGTCATTCACTTCGATGGTGAATACATACGGCGCTCTGGACTGCCCACCGCCCGTATCTATGGTCACGTCAGCATTGGTGCTCTGCCAATCGATCTCGCCGGTCGCAGTATGGAAGTCGATCACGCCACCGTCCGCATTCGCACGGAATCCGGAATACCACGCAACGCCGTCAACCAACAACGTGTACTGGGTCGGACCTACACCCTCATCGCTGGAATTCACGTCCGACTGATCCAGCGTGAACAGAGTATCCTCGTGCACTTCCCAGCTTATCTGGACTTCCAGTGTCGGATCGTTGTTGGCCACGGAAACGGTAAAGTCATCCGAAGCTGTTGATTGATGCCCATCATCATGGGTTACGCGAAACGTGTAATTCCCCACATCTGCGTTGTTCGGAGTCCAGTCGATTTGGCCGGTCAAGGTATTGAAAAAAATGTCAGACCCGGTGCCGTTGCTCGCGTTCCACACGGCCAGGGAAGTGAATCCGGATCCATGATCGATTTGCAAAGAGTAAGAAGTACCCGTTCCTACTTCTTCATCGCGTGCTTGCACAAGAGGGTCGTCAAGAGTAAACGGGGTATCTTCGATTAGAGATTGTGGTCCAACATCGGTTATATCTGTCGGATCGTTCAGCACATTGACGGTAAACTGAACCGGAGGATTCGTATATTGTGCTCCGGGATTGCCATCATCACCGGATATACGGAACAGATAGGGAATCCTGTCCTGTCCACTCAGAGAGTTGACCGTAACGTCTGCATTCGTGGTCTGCCAGACGATTTCGCCGGTACTTTCATTAAAGAGGATCTCTCCACCAGTGGGGCCGTTCGGCCGGTCCCCGGAAGTCACCGTTGTCCAGGTAAGACCATTGTCCAAGCTGATTTCCAGAAGATACGTCACCCCTCCGCTGAGCGCCTCGTCATCGGAAAAAATATCCAGGGTGGAATTCGCTGCAGTATCGTCTTCGGTCAATGTCCACGGGCCGGGATCGGTGATCGCAGGAGGTCTATTGTTCACCGTAACCTGGAAGGTGTCGCCACTTGAAGTGTTATGATTATCGTAGTGCGTTACCAGAAAAGTGTACGTTCCCACATCCTCATTATTGGGATCCCAGTCAATTTGACCGTTCGTCGCATTGAATGCGATATTGCCACCTGCCCCATTATTCGCATTCCAGGTGGCCAGAGACACGAAACCCGAGCCTCCGTCAACTTCAAGGGTGTAGTAGGTTCCAGAGCCAACCTGTTCATCCGTTGCGGTAACGACCGGATCCGATACCGTCAGGTGACTGTCTTCAGTCACTGATTGATCGGTGACATCGCTGATTACGGTCGCTTCGTTGGTCACGGTGACGTTCATGGTCTTTGAGGCTACTCCGCCATGACCGTCATTCACTTCGATGGTGAACACGTACGGAATTCTGGATATGTTTCCGCCCGAGTCTATGGTCACGTCCGCATTGGTGCTCTGCCAGTTGATCTCGCCAGTGGCAGTATTGAAGTCGATCACGCCGCCATCCGTATTCGCACGGAATCCGGAATACCAGGCAACGCCATCTACAGACAAGGAGTACTGAGTCGGCCCTTGTCCTTCATCACTGGAGTCTACGTCCGACTGATCCAGCGTGAACAGCGTATCCTCATGTACCGACCAACTCACGGGAATATCCAGAGTCGGGGGAACATTCGTTACGGAAACGGTGAAATCGTCCGGAGCAGTCGATTGATGGCCGTCATTGTGGATCATGCGAAACGTATAGTTGCCCACATCGGCGTTGTTGGGAGTCCAATCAATTTGACCGGTCAACGAGTCCAGAGAGATATCGTCGCCGGTCCCATTATTTGCGTTCCATGTCGCCAGAGAGACGAACCCCGAACCATTATCGATCAGGAGCGAGTATGAAGTGCCGGTCCCGACTTGCTCGTCACGGGCGTCTACCGAAGCGCCATCAAGCGTGAACGGCACATGTTCGGTCAAGGATTGAGGCCCGATGTCGGTTATGTTCGTGGGATCGTTTCGGACGTCAACCGAAAACTCAACCGGCGGATTCGTGTAATCCACTCCGGGATGATTGTCGTCACCCGATATCCGGAACAGATACGGAGTCCTGTCCGGCAAACCCAACGAATTTATAGTGACGTCTGCATTGGTGGTCTGCCAAACGATTATACCGGTGTTTTCATCAAAAAGAATTTCCCCACCGGTCGGGCCGTTCGGCCGGTCCCCTGAAGTCGCCGTTGTCCAGGTAAGACCATTGTCAAGGCTGATTTCCAGAAGATACGTCACCCCTCCACTGAGAGCCTCGTCATCGGAAAAGATATCCAGAGTGGAATTTGTCGCAGTATCGTCTTCATTCAAAATCCAAGAACCGGGATTGGTTATCGTCGGCGGTCTATTGTTCACCGTAATCTGGAACGTGTCGGAACTTGAAGTGTTATGGTTGTCGTAGTGCGTTACCACGAACGTGTACGTGCCCACATCCTCGTTATTGGGATCCCAGTTGATTTCGCCGGTAAGCACGTTGAAATCGATGTCGTCTCCCAGCCCGGCATTCAGATTGTACGTAGTCACATCGACCAGGCCCGATCCGTCATTCACTTCAAGCGTGTAGTATGTGCCGGGTCCAACCAGCTCGTCGGTGGCAGTCGTATTAATGTACACATGATCGTCTTCCAGAATCGGCTGATTCGGAATGTCACCAACGACGGTAGGCTCGTTGGTCACTGTCACCAACATAGGAGATGCTGTGAGTGTTCCTCCATGTCCGTCATCGATAGTGATAACGAACTCGTACGGCGCTCTGATCGCGGTTCCGCCCGTATCGATTGTCACATCTGCGTTGGTGCTTTGCCAGTCAATCTGTCCTGTGGTGGTGTTGAAAACGATGGCTCCACCGCCGGCGTTCGGGCTGTACCCCGGAGTCCAGAGCACACCGTCTATATACAAAATGTACTGCGACGGTCCGATACCTTCATCACTGGAACTCACCAGCGACTGATCTAGCGTGAAAAGAGTGTCTTCATGCACGTCCCAGGTGGTGGGGACAGTCAATGTGGGCGGATCGTTGGTCACCGTAACGTTGAAGTTGTCAGATGCAGTGCTTCGATGACCGTCATTGTGGATCAAGGTGAACGTATAACTGCCCACGTCTGCGTTATTGGGAGTCCAGTCGATTTGACCGGTCAAGGTATTCAGCGCGATGTCGTTGCCGGTGCCGTTGTTTGCATTCCACGTTGCGAGCGAGACAGCTCCGGTTCCGTCATTGATCCGCAACGAATAGTAAGTGCCTGTTCCGATCTGCTCGTCACGAGCATTCACCAGAGCACCGTCAAGCGTCCAGTGAGTATCTTCAGTCAGGGACTGAGGCCCGATGTTCGTTATGTCAGTCGGGTCATTCCGCACATCTACCAGGAATTCGTAAGGCGGATTCGTATAACTGATGTCAGGGTGAGCATCGTCTGCCGAAACCCGGAACTGGTATGCCGGGCGATCGTGTCCGCCCGAGGAGTTAATCGTAACGTCTGCATTCGTGGTCTGCCATACGACTACGCCGGTGGCCGGATCGAAATTGATGGCTCCTCCGGTCGATCCGTTCGGTTGATATCCGGAAGTTACGTCAACCCATGATGTGCCGTTCCAGAATTCCAATTTGTAAGTAACGTCAATTCCTGCGTTCTCTTCATCAGATTGAATGTCGTACGTGGAATTGGCTGCTGTCTGATCTTCCACAAGGGTCCAGGTGCCGATAGGTGTAATCGTCGGCGGCTGGTTATTCACGGTAACCACAAAATTATCCGTTGCGCTGGTGTTCCGGCCGTCGTGGTGGGTCACGGTGAACAGGAATTGTACGGACGTCTCACCTACAGGAATGGTCAAGTCATTAGGCGTCCAGGTGATCATGCCGGTATTTTGATCGAATCCGATGTCCGATGCCGATCCGTTACTCGAGTTATAATCGGTCCAGAGGACTGAAGATGCCGGTCCCGTATCGTCGGGGTCCACCCAAAGCTCGTAGTAAGCGTCCGAATACCGATAGCTGCCGGTGGGCGCTTCAACTGCTTCATCCCGGCCCCATACGTCTACCGTGAGCGTCTGATCTTCGTAGTGATTCACGTCCGGCAGAGCCTGAGTCTGATTGAGCCCGATTGCGGTGGGATCGTTTGCTACGGTCACCAGAAATTCCCGTACGGGTGATGAATTATCAGTAGGGTTACCGTCGTCTGCCTGAACGCGGAAGAGATACGGATTGGTCGGGTTACCTGCGGCATCGACGGTCACATCAGCGTTGGTGGTCTGCCATTCGATTTGTCCCGTCTCAGGATTGAATACTATTTCGCCTCCACTTGCGCCATTGGGCCTGTATCCCGCGTACCAGGTCACCCAGTCCGTTCCGTCGCCTTTGACACTCACTTGCAGGGTATACGTCACACCGTACCCTTCTTCATCCGATTGGATAAAGTCGGCATTGTATGTGTACCCGGAGGTCTGATCCTCGATCAGCGCCCACGACTGCAAGTATTCCGGTGGTCCCGGATCCTGAGGAAGAGTAGGAGGAACATTGTTTATGGTGACGAAAAAAGTATCCACATCGGAACTGCCTTGACCGTCGTAATGGGTGATCCTGAATGCATGATGATATACGCCTGCATCGAGAATCTTGGGCACATCCGCATTATTGGGAGTCCAGGATATGACTCCGGTCTTGGTATCGAATATGATATCAGCGCCATTCCATGCGTCGTTCGTCGTGTTATAAGTGCCGTTATCTATCCGAATCCAGGTCCCGTCGTTGTTGAGCGATATTTCAAGCGTGTAGTAATCCTGGGTGTACATCGAATACTCATCGATTGCGTACACCATGTCGTTTGTTATCTGGAGGAGCGTGTCCTCGGTAATGACCTGATCCGATACGTGAGTCGTAATATCCGTCGGACTGTTATTGATCGTAAGCGTGAACGTTTGCTGAGCGTGCACGGTGCCATCGAAGAAATCAATGGTAAAGGTGTACACCCCAACAAGATGATTGTCAGGTGAGCTGTCGGCATTCTGAGTGTTCAATGGATCGATCGAGAGTTCCCCTGTTTTGGCGTCGATTTGTAACCAGGAAGGCGCCCCGATCAACGTGTAGTCGATCTTATCGCCAAGGAAACGTTCGAATGGCTCGTCCGTGGTGCTCACGTTAAAAGGCAAATTGGTAAGCTGTTCTTCGGTCCAGATCACTGCGTTGGGCGTCGTATACACAGGATCGGTATTCTGCACCTTGAGAATGAAATTGATGGTATCTTCACCACCATTACCATCAAAAACTTTAATGGGGACAATCAGCCCATTCGGGTCGTTTACCACTTCGGAATTCGTAGGGCTCACCACTACGACTCCACTCGTGCTGCACAGGAAACCATACGCATCCGCATTGAACCCGAAACCGTCGTCAGCGAATCTTACTCCGGGCGGAGTAGTCGCGGGATCGAGGGAATAGTACACCTCGGTGTCCGCACCGACATTATGTTGGCCTTCATCATCGGACAGGAGATTGAATCGTACGGGAGTAGCGTCCTCTGTCAAAGTGAACGTGTAACTACTTCCCGGCGGATTGAGAAAGCTTACTGCCTTGTTCGTAACGTGGAGAGTAAAACTCTGATCGACAATGCCGCCATTCCCGTCATCAACCCTCACCAGGAAGGTATAATCGCCCACTTCTGCATTGGTGGGATTCCCGGTAATGAGTCCTGTTTTGGAATTGATGCCGATCCAGGATGGGACTCCGGACCCTACCAGGCTGTAAACTGTGCCCGGTGCGCTCTTGTCGTCGGATTCGTCATCCGTCTGGACGTTGAAGCTCAGAGCAGTATCTTCCTGGACCGTGGTGTTGTCGGATGAAGAGAACACCGGATCGCGGTTCACTACTTCAATAGTGACGGTCTCTGTGGTGCTGCCGGTTATTCCGTCCGGATCGCTCGGATCGACATACCCGAAGGATCTGCTTCCGTTCAGGTCATGGGCAGTGACCGTGAAGGTGTAAGTACCCACGTGTCTGTTCGTAGGATCTGCAGTTATAATGCCCGTCAACGGGTCCAATTGCATCCACTGTGGTGCTCCAGACCACGTGAAGTAGGTGGCGCCCTGCCCCTCGTCATCCACGTGCAAGTCTATAATATCCGTGCCGGAATCTTCGTGCATACCGTCCACGCCAGTGAATGTCGTTTGGGCAAACACAGGATCTCTGTTGGGGACAATGAGGGTAAACGTCTGGTTGCCTCCCCCGTGGCCGTCTTCAGCATGGATGACAAACGTATACGTTCCAGGCAGCGTGTTATCCGCGGAAAATCCTGCGTCTGTGCCGATCACACCCGTTGAGGGATCGATAGTAAGATGTCCCTGCAACCAGGTAGGAATACTTCCTGCCACAAGTGAATAGGTGACTGCAGGATCGTCGTCGGTATTCACGTCAAATGAGAATGGTGTGGAGCTATCCTCCTGCCAGTAGGCGGTCCCTGAAGTGGTGAAATGCAGGGCATTATTCAGAGTCACCGTCAGCGCCTGATCTATGACACCTCCGTGGCCGTCGTCAAAAACGATTCGAATGTCCCAGGTACCCATGGTTTCCGCGTTCGTGAGGGCTCGGGTAGCATAGATTTCCCCGGTGTACCGATCGATAGCCAGCCAGTCGGGTACTGCGTCCGCTCCTGCAACAAGGGTGTACTCCGTCTCTGTTCCGTGGTTTTCATCCGTATTATTAGGACTGTATCCCGGATGCGTGCTTCCGTCTTCAGTAAAGACGACTGACAAAGATGGAGTGGTCCAGATCGGATTGACATTATCCACATTAAGTCTGATAACCGTATCCACGTGTCCGCCGGATACTGAGGGATCGAATACCCTTACGGTAAAGGTGTACGGCACGTGCGAACCACTTACCGGATCGTACGTCACTTGATCGTTCGTCGGCGAGCCCGTATTTGCGCTGATAACGCCTGTAGACGGATCTATGGAAATCCAGTCGGGAGCGCCTGCAAGCAACTGATAGCTCACTCCGGCATCGTTCTCATTTTGCCACTGCACATTGAACACCTGATCGGCTTCATCTTCCAGCCATGTGACAGTGTTCGGTGAAAAGAATCCGGGATCGTACTGCGTCGGGTCTACGGGTGGAATATCCGAGAAATGGAGCTGTAGGGTCTGATCTATGGTGACTGTACCATCGAAGAAGTGGATCGGTATGTCAAGATCGAATGTAGCGGGTTTTATTCCGGGACCGGTTGGATCGACGACGATCTGGCCGGTCTTATCGTCCCAGGTTATGCTCAGCCAGCTCGGGAGAGCAGAAAGATCCAGGGCGTACTCGTTATTATTATCCGAGCGCTCGTCAGTCGTATGGAGATCGATAATCTGGGTGGCGCCGTTGATATCAATGACTGCATCATAGTGAGGGGAACCGTTGCTCGGATCTCGTAAAGGATCCCAGGACGGCACCACATTCTGAACGGTGAGCGTGAAACTCTGGGACACCAGACCGCCATGACCGTCATTTGCAGTGACCGTAATGAAGTAGGCCCCTACCTGGGCATTCTCCGGGACTGCCGAGATATACCCGGTATTCGAGTCGATATTCAGCCATGAAGGAGCACCACTGAAAGAATAGGTTGCCGGGCCCTGGCCTTCGTCGGTGTTGTTGATGCCACTGAATGACTGGTAACCTCCGTCTTCAATCCAGGTCACGTCCGGAATAGCAGGGAAACTCGGCGCGACATTGGCCACATTGATTACCATCACCTGGTCTGTAACACCACCCTTCCCGTCATTCAGACGCACGGTAAAAGTGTACGAACCCACATCCCCGTTGTCAGGAGTCCCGCTCAGCTCTCCCGTAGCCGCATTTATGATAAGGAAACCGGGCGCACCAACGAGCGAATACGTTGTCGGACCGTCAGCTTCATCATTCACAGCACTGGCAACATTCAAATCAAAGGAGAATGGAGAGTCTTCGTTTACATTCAGTTCAGGATATCCGGAACCTCCTGTGGAGGGAAGTTCCGTAAAAACCGGAACCCTGTTCACAAGATTGATGGTAAAGAACTGAGTCGCCACTCCTCCATGCTGATCGTCCACCCTGACGTTGAATACGTAGACTCCGCCGACATCGACGTTGCTGCCGGTTGGAATCGTCATCAGCCCGGTATTGGGATCTATGGAAACCTGAACTCCGGCGATCGTAGGAGGATTAATGAGAGAAAACACCGCACCGGGTTCAGCATCGGTAAGTTGCACCTGGAATGTTGTGCCAATAGAATCTTCCTGAACATTCACCGTACTCGGCAGACCGATTTCCGGCGGTGTATTCGTTACGGTGAGGGTAAAATCCTGAAGAACCGGGGAGGCTCCCGTATATTCAGTAGAAACGATGGTGAAGTGATGATCGCCTACCCTTGCATTATCAGGTTGAGACTGGTCGTCGATAGGCCGAATCACTCCGGTAGTGGGATCGATCTCGAGCCAATTATCCCAGAAGAGACCTCCACCGGTAACTTTCGGGTCGCTCAAATCGAATGAGTAGGTGACTCCCGCACCCGGCAGCCCTTCTTCTTCTGTCTGGACGTTGAAACTCTGGTTCTGCACGTCTTCCGTCCAGGTTGTGGCGTCCGAAGAAGTGAACTCGTTGGGAATGTTTCCGATATCCAACGTAAATGTCTGCTGTTGAACTCCATCCGGAGAATTGCCGTCATTAAACTGAACGACCAGAGTGTGAGCACCCACTGCTCCGAGTGGCGGATTTGCCGTAATAAGTCCCGTGGACTGATTAACGGTTAACCAGGAAGGAACTGCTCCTCCGTCCAACGAGACAATTGTGTACGGGACTGCAGCCAGAGAAACACCTTCGTCCTCATTTTGGATATCGAAGGTCTGATTCCCGCTGTTCTCAGTCATGTGGATTACGGTTTCGAAATTGAGAAAACCTGGAGCATCGTTCTGAACAGTGAGGGTAAAAGGCTGGCTCTGGTTGCCTTCAGCACTCTGCGCATTTACCACGAAATTGTAGGTTCCCACCAGCGTGTTATCAGGATTACCGGAGATGACTCCCGTGGACGGATCGATGGACACCCATCCGGGAGCACCGGTAAGAGAGTACGTGACTGGCTTGCCGGATTGCTCGGAATCCGTATGTACGTCGAACAGCAGTTGCGTGTCCTCAACAACGGAAGCATTGTCCGCGGTGGTAAAATCCAGGGTATTATTCACCGTAAGGGTGAAAACCTGGGGAGTAACGCCGCCATGAGCATCATTGGCAAGAATGGAAAAGACATAAACACCCGTCTCCGCATTTCCCGGATCGGCTGACAAGATTGCATTCTGCCCGTCATTCATCGTGGTTAGAAATACCCATCCAGGAGCACCGGACAGACTGAATGCGCCTCCCAAGTTGAAGTCAGCGGAAATATTAATAGCTTGAAGCCCGGCATCTTCCGTGAACGTGCCGTTTGCCACGGAAGTGATTACCGGTGCAATATTATCTACCGTGACTTGAAACGATTGCTGATCAGTATGAGGAGCCGATCCGTTTCCGCCGTCGCTTGAAGAAACAATAAAAGAGTAAGAGCCGACATCATGGTTGTTCGGTGTCCAACTGATGACTCCATCAGACTGATTGAAGCTGATATCTGCTCCAATACCGGCATTGAAGTCCGCAACCGATTGGGGACCGCTTCCTGAGTCAATTTCAAGGCTGTACGTGAATCCTGTCTCGCCTTCATCAGTCGCTTCAATATTCACATTCATGGTGGAGGCTTCAGGTACGTTTTGATCGGTAACGGCCCCGATGCTCGCATCCAGCACGATCCGCTCTTCCAATTGTTCGAACACTTCCAGAGGCTCGATGAATTTGACAAAAAGGGAATCAAAAAACTTTTTCATGGCTTACCTCGGCTTTCGCCAAGAAGGGGACGTATATGCATTGACACGTTGTCGCTCGATCCCGATCAACCCGGAAAAGCGACATGGAGATACTGGCTGCGAACCTCAGGCCCACCTCGGTCAAATGCAGCAGAACCTCACGAGCACAGATACTAAGTGCCGTATTCAGCAGTTCATTGTCATAAGTTCGGATCATAAAGGCAGGTCGGGAAATTACTCAATTCCCGAATATTGCCCCACATAGTCCATTCACATCAAAAACCGTTCTCCTGAGTGGAGAACGCAAAATCATATACGATTCGGCGTCTTCTCTTCTTTTTCGAGAGCTGTTTGCTGCCCATCAAATACATAATAACATTGTCGAACCTCATGTCAATACTCATCGGTGGGCTGTACTGTTCTTCGCATGTACTATTGATTCCATGCTAAATATTTCGTTTCCTGAACCATGCTTTTCGTATACAAACTGCCGAACCTGATCTTGCAGAAATGTACTTGCTTCGCATTCTATGCTGCCATAATGATATAGATTGGTAACCTCTTGGACCGGACAGAAACAAACTGATTAACTGAATTGAGATATTACCGGTAAATTATTATTTATTCAGTTTAGTGCTGGATTATTGGCGGTGTAGACAATAAATAAGGTCAAGATTCGCTATTATGAACTCAAGGATGAGCCTTATAAACGCTTCTCCGTTTTTTGAAGCTCTTTGTAAATAAAAAGGACTGCACGGAGCGCTTCGGTTTGAGACGGCCGTCTTCTTTTGACGAGCTTTTCAAAACGTACCTTGATGGGGGATTCGGACATACCCAATTCGGGGACAATTCTTGAGCACGCCTCGACAATATCCAGGACAGTAACGTCATTCGTATTCAGGTTGTCCGACAGCTTTTGGAGATCGTGTTCATTTGTCGGGAATTCCCGAAAATACAGGTTGAGAAGTTTTTCCAGCATCACGGCGGTCATTCGTATTGTTGACATAGGTATTTTTGGTCATTCCTGGTTAGCTGTGAGGGGACTCCGGCAAGATAGACGAAGATAGACACAGCAGTCAAGCAGATTATGATTGCTTACAAGTTGGTTAGTGCATTCTCAGGGCGAACGTGTCTGGATCTCACTCTCTGAATTGAACGACAATTCCGGGATGCATGCCTATCAAATAATCAATTGATAAGACCGATTCTTCTGCTAAAATGCTTCATAATTTGAATTGGCAGTCTGTCAAAGACCTCTCGGGATCGTGGTTGGAGGGCATTGTTTAGCCTAATCAATAACAGAGCTGAGCCGCTGACCCGGAATTCCTGGACATTGCATAATGGGGGTTTGAACCGTGCTCTCTTCCGACGGGTGGACACATAGTCTAGCGGCTGTTGAGGAGCCACTTGGAAGGAAAACATCAAGTGAAAACTCGAACTAATCTGATTCTACTACTCATGGTTAGTCTGATCGTTTGTGTCGGCTGCGATTCCCCAAAATCGAAAACATCCTCTGAGAAACCTTTGGAAAGTCTCACCGTGGGCATTCAAAGGAGAGATATTTCCGCTCTGATCTTGATCGCGGAAAATCGAGGGTACTTCGCCGAACAAGGAGTCAACGTAGAATTTAAGGAGCACGAATCCGGGGTGGCCAGCATCAAAGATCTTCTGGGAGGCCATGTCGATCTCGCACCGGCTGCCGAATTCGTGATCGCTGCTAATATCCTCCAAGGAGCCGATCTTCGTATCATTGCCAGCATCGATAAAGGTGGAGATGAGGTTAAACTCGTTGCAAGGAAAGACCACGGAATTACACAGGTATCCGACATCAGAAACAAACGGGTCGGGCTTCTCAGCGGAAGTATAGCGCCCTATTTCTTTGATCTTTTCATGACAATGCAGGACATTCCTTCTCAGGATATCCAAATGGTGGATCTGCCTCCTTCCGAGCAGGTAATCGCCATTGGCAAAGGCGAGATTGATGCCCTTGTTGTATGGGAGGATTTCGCCACAAAAGCAAAAACCGCTCTGGGAAAGAACGCAATCGCCTGGTCGGCTCAGGGCGAACATTCATACCATTGGGTGCTGGCCGGCACAGATGAGACGGTGAAAAAGCGATCTTCTGCGATACGCAAATTTCTCGCTGCACTTGTCTCAGCGGAAAATTTCATTAGAGAGCAGAGGCATGAAGCAGAAGAGATTGTCGCTGCTCAATTGGGATCGAAACATACGAGTTGGGAGCATCACATATTCGAGCTTGAACTGGAGCGCTCTTTGATTCTTGCAATGGAAAATCAGATTAAATGGATATACGCAAAGCGCACAGGGAAGCGATCCAACATGCCGGACTTGCTAGATTATATTCACTTAGACGCTTTGAAATCCGTGGCCCCTGACAAAATCAGAATAGACTATTAGGAATGACCAATGACGATAGGACGACGAATAGGGATAACTGCAGGCGTTCTTATGATATCCGTCTTGGGTATAGCAATAGTGTTATTTTGGAGCTCTTATCAGGTAGGGCATGGAATTAAGCAAAGCCAAGGCAGCTCACGTATTGTCCGTTCCACTTTTTTGTTACGAACGCTTATAGACGAATATCTCGTTGATGGACACAGACGCCCTCTCCGACAATGGAATAAAAATAATGAAATTATCAAGCAGATTCTGAATGACAAAGATTTATGGAGTTCTGCGGACCCCATATTGATAGCGAACCTCAAAGAAACATTTCGCAAAGTAGATGTACTTTCTCGACAAGCTATGCAATTGCGTGCTTCACAGGATGACGAAGAATACAAAGATGATGTGTCGGCAAAGATGAAAATAGTATCCGGACTGCTCTATCGCAGTCTGGAAGAACTGGCAAAGGCTGCCGACGATTTGAGTTTGGCCGTTCTGTCTGAAACTATGACCAAGTGGACCCGCGTTCAGATGATAATCGTGGGGACCATGCTCTCGATGGGCATCATTATCTTAACCAATATCTTCGTGATTCGAAGATCTATTGTTCGCCCTCTCAAGGCGCTCGCCGCAGGAGCCGAGAAAATTGGTGTCGGTAACTTCGATCATATTATGGAAGTGACGAGCGATGATGAAGTGGGAAAACTTGCACAGGCTTTCAGTCTTATGATCGAAAATCTCAAGGAACGGGAAATGGAGCTGCGGCACTCCGAGGAAAAGTTCAGGTCCATATTCGAGAACTCTCCCTTGGGACTGGTGCATTGTGATGCCCAGGGCATAGTCACGACCTGCAATGACAGTTTCGTTCGGATTATTGGTACCCCAAGGGAAAATATGATTGGGCTCGATTGCATGCGAGACTTGAATGACGAGAAACTCACAGAAGCCGTAATAGAGGCACTGGCGGGGAGAACGGGTCATTATGAGGGGGAATATACTTCGCTCATAACAAACAAAACTGTACATATCAGAAGTGATATAGCTCCAATAGTCGGTTACGACGGCTCGGTTAACGGAGCAATAGGGCTATATGAAGATGTCTCAGTTCGCTTGCGGATGGAAAAAGAGCTGAGAGAAAGTGAAGAAAAGTACCGCAGATTACATGAAACGATGAGGGATGCTTTTGTCATAGTCGATATGACCGGCAGCATACAGGAAGTAAATCAGGCATACCAGGACATGCTTGGCTACTCGTCAGAGGAGCTTCGAAGCCTGACCTACGTGGACTTGACTCCCGAGAAATGGCATTCCATCGAGGCCGGTATCGTCCGAGATCAGATCCTGCCGAAAGGATATTCGGATATTTATGAAAAAGAGTATCGGAAAAAAGACGGCACAATCCTTCCTGTCGAACTGAGGACATTCTTGATGCGAGATGAGGTTGGCACGCCATATTCAATGTGGGCCATCGTGCGTGATGTTAGCCAGCGTAAGCAAAATGAAGCTGCAATTAGAGACCTGAACAAAAATCTCGAAAGAAGAGTGCGCGAACGAACTGCTGAATTATCGGCTGAAATAGAAGAACGAAAACAGATTGAAAAAGCCCTGCGAGAAAGTGAGGGCAAGTACAAGGCCCTATATGAAGCGTCAGGAGACGGCATTCTTCTGATGGACCGGAATGGAGCTATTCTGGATGCTAATAGAGCGAGCTTGTATATGTTCGGCTACTCCCTTGATGAAATCCGAGGAACAAAAATAAAAGATCTGATTCATCCCGAAGACTTTGAAATAGTGCCATACAGATTTCAAGAGTTGCTCATAGGAGAATTTCTTCGTGTAGATCGTCGCATGCGAAAAAAAAATGGATCCTACGTGACAGTGGAAATCATCGGCACACGCATAGAAGAAAATTTGTTTCAAGGCATATATCGAGACATTACCGAACGCATTCAGATGCAAGATCTGTTACGTACGCGGGCCGGAGAATTGACAGAATCCAATGAGCAACTGTTGCGCTCGAACAAGGATCTCGAACAGTTTGCTTATGTGGCATCCCACGACTTGCAGGAGCCTTTACGTACGGTAACCAGCGCTCTACAAATGTTTGAAAAAGAACATAGAGGGAAATTTGGCAAACGTTCCGACCAACTGATCGACTTTGCTGTTGGCGGCGCAAAAAAAATGCAGTCTCTCATACGAGACCTGCTCGCCTATTCACGTCTCAATGCCCGGGAATCGTTTGGAGCGGCGGATATGAAAGAGGTCCTGGATGAATCTACGGAAAATTTAAGAAGCCTGATTGGCGAGAAAAACTCACACATAACTTACGACGAGATGCCAACGATCAGCGGTGACCCGGTTCAGCTCGTTCAACTTCTGCAAAATCTCATCGGAAATGCTTTGAAATTCGGCCCTGCCACTTCGCCGAAGGTACATGTGTCCGCACGAAAAGACGGTCATGAATGGGTGTTTTCCGTGAAAGACAACGGTATCGGAATTCAGGAAAAATACTTTGAAAAGATCTTTGTGATTTTTCAACAGCTAAGTAAGAAAGGGCCTGTTGATGGAACCGGTATCGGACTGGCAATCGCAAAGAAAATCGTTGAGCGTCACTGCGGAAGAATCTGGGTAGAATCCGAAATCGGTGTGGGATCTACCTTTTATTTTACTATTCCCGATCGAATCGGTGAAAAAGAAACGATTTCTTAAACAAATATTCGACCGATCGATGTCTAGAGCTGGAGTCCCTCCGAAGCTGCGTATCATCCGGGGCTCGGCAGTGAAGCGCATCGTGTCCAGAATTCTCGAATTGACTTAACTGCGGCCGTGAATTCATCCAAATCAGCAGGCTTCGTGACGAAGCAATTAGCATGCAGAGAATACGTATCGATTACATCTCTGGGATCTGAAGAGGTAGTCAGAATAATAACCGGAATGTGTTTGGTATCGGGATTTCCTTTAATTGCCTCGAGAACTTCTCGTCCGCTCAATTTCGGCAAATTCAAGTCCAGCAAAATCAGATCCGGACAGGGTAGATCCGTATCTCGTGAGTAACAGTGCTGAAACAGAAAATTGATGCCTGCTTCTCCATCCTCTACCCAGTCCAATTTAATGTTGGATTCAATTTCGGTCAATGCTTCTCTTATAAAATCAGCGTCGACCGGATTATCCTCGATGAGCAACACGTTACATCGGTACGGCATTTTCGATCTCCATCAAACTTCACATTGAGAGCCAATAGACATCTGTTGTGATGTTTTCATTTAACTCTCAAAGCGCTACTAATGTCCGGTAAAGGCGGCTCACTATGAATGAGGACCACCGTTACAGGCTGCGACAACCAGCTTTAGGAAGAGCCGTCGCACTGTACATATCACTTGATGTGCGCAGACGGCGGCGAGCGATAAATTTGTTTCCTGCCCTAAAAAGACCCACGTCCGCTTTGAATGCAGCCACTATATCAAGTTTATTGAACGGGTCAATTAAAATTACCCTGATAATGCCTATCCTCACATGCGCGCTGTGCAGAATGCCGACCACAACGACCTGATCACGGCTGCTTGTCCGGTTTTGCGGCGACTACAAGAGAATAACTGACTTCATCAAGACCTGAGCTAAATCAAGACTTGTATATATATTAATTATTATATATAGTATTGGAGTGGCCAAGATGATGTCTGAATACAAGCTTACGAAAACATCTCAGAGGGGTCGATGCCGCACACAAATACCATAAAACCCGGATTAAAACGCTATTTGCCTATTCTGGACTGGCTGCCCTCATATGATTCCGCATGGTTGAGGCCGGATATCATGGCGGGTTTGACCCTTGCAGCATTCACGATCCCTGAAGCCATAGCGTACGCCGAATTGGCCGGTTTGCCGCCATCCGCAGGACTGTATGCTTCAATTCTGCCCGCCCTGCTCTACATGGTGTTCGGAACCTCGCGCCAGCTTGTAGTAGGCCCCACGTCGGCAGTGTCTATCCTCATTGCTTCGGGGCTTTCCGGACTGGCCATAAGCTCACCGGAGCAATATGCGGCGGTTGCCGCGGCAACGGCCATTCTCGTGGGATTGATCGCCATTGTCTCGTACCTTCTGAGACTCGGTTTTCTGGTGAATTTTATCTCCGAATCCGTTCTCATCGGATTTGCCACAGGAGCCGGACTGTACATAGCGTCCACACAATTGAGTAAACTCTTTGGAATACCGGCATCGCACGGCCAATTTTTTGAACGTGTTTTGTACATTGTGCAGCATCTCGGAAACGTAAACGTGTACGCATTGGGGCTCGGAGTCGGAGGCATATTAATACTCGTTATCGGTGAACATTTTTTTCGAAGAATACCCTGGGCTCTTTTCGTGGTGCTCGGCGCAACCGGTCTCATGACCGTTACCGGTCTGGCCAGTCGCGGAGTCAATATTATTGGAGAAATTCCCACCGGACTCCCTGCATTTGTTTTTCCCGAGATCACTTTAGCCGAAATACCGGACCTCCTGCGCACCGCGGTTGGAGCGTTCGTGCTGGCGTACCTCGAAGGCATGAGCATGGCGAGGACATTTGCAGCAAAGAATAAATACCGCGTGGATGCAAATCAGGAATTGCTGGCGCTCGGATGCGCAAATCTGGGCGCTGGCCTGACGCAATCCTATCCTGTGGCGGGCAGTTTTTCGCGAAGCGCCCTGAACGATGCCATTGGAGGAAGAAGTCAACTTGCAAACGGTATCGGTGGCTTGTTGATTGCCTCAGTCGTCCTATTCTTTGCCGGAGTATTCACGAATCTTCCTGAACCGATCCTTGCCGCGGTTGTAATCGTAGCAGTGAGGGGCCTCTTTAAGATTGGAGCGCTAATCCGACTGTACCGGCTTCGCAGAACCGAATTCTGGACCGCTATGGGAGCGCTCGCAGGTGTCCTCGTGCTGGGCATTCTCGATGGAGTGGTGATTGGTGCGCTCCTTTCACTTCTTCTCGTCATAAGTAGGGCGTCAGAATCTCGTATGAGTATCCTGGGCAAAGTGCCCGGTCTGCCGCAGTTCACGAATCTCAAAGACAATCCGGAAAACATAACTATTCCGGGACTTTCCATTATGCGAGCAGATGAAGGGATCTTTTATGCGAATGCCGACTCCATTCGAGACGAGATTTTGAACAATGTTCGTAGTGCTGACCCTTCAATCAAAACCGTAATATTGGATCTCGAAATGACCAGCGACTTGGACCTGCCCGGAGCGGAAATGCTGGGAGAATTGCATACTAAGCTTCAGGAAACCGGGATTCATTTGAGATTGAGCCGAGTACAGAGACAAGCAAGAATGTTGCTTACACGCGCGGGCATTTCGCAGGAGATCGGCCCGGAAAAGATTCATCCTCGTACCCTCTTTGCCGTTGCAGCGTACTTGAGCGAAGAAGGTGTCGGCAGCCCGATTTCGTGCGATATTTTACCCGATATGATCAGATGCGTACAGGATCTGGTGGCAGCGCGGGTCGGCAGCGTGGAAGCCCCCGATCACGAACTCCTTGAGAACATTTCCGGTCGGCTCGAATCGATTCTTAAAATGCTTGAGCAAATGAACGGGCACGGCAATTCATCGAAAATACAAGGTGGTACTGAAATCAAGAAAATGTGAGTATTTCAAAAGACTGACAGAATGTAGGACGTTCAGTCCAGATAGTCTTTGTAAAGCTTCTCGGCACACGCCGGACAAATGCTATGGCTGAAATTCGCTTCAGAATGCTTGCGAATAAACGTTTCCATCTCATACCAGTTTCCGTCGTCGTCCCGTATTTTCTTACAGTTGGCACATATGGGTAGGAGTCCGCTGAGTTGCTTTACTTGCTCAAGGGCTGTTGTGAGTTGCTTGATGAGCTGATCCCTTTGTTGCTCGGCAATCTTCCGTTCGGTTATGACTTCGTGCGCAACAACGGAAAAAGAAGAATCTTCCACCCTGAATCCGACAAGACGCATATTGAACCAACGCTGCTCATCAGGGCTATGGCATGGATATTCTTGAAAATAATAGTCTCGAGTACCCTCCATCACAGATCGTATGCCAACGAGAGCTTGTTCCATTCCGTCCGATGCCAGATCTTCAGGGATGTTAAAAACTGAGAGATAATTTTTACCAACTCCGTAGTCCAGCCACTTGAGCCCATTCTGGTCTGCAAACATTTTCCAGGCACAATTCACCCTTATGATGGTTCCGGTATGGTCCAGAATGGCCAAATGAAAGCTGAGGCAGTCGAGAGCAGCCTCTAGAAATTCTCGTGAAATTCTCTTTTCCATATCATCCCACTCTCACATCGTTCCGCATCCAAGAGAGCAACGTTAGCAGCTCTTTACTAATATAGTACTTTTTGATGTCTTAACGTTGCATTTCAAGCAGGAAATTCTTGCTGCGAGCGCATTCATTCGGAACTGTCGATCGACTCACTCCCCTTAATAACAGCCCCCGGCTTTTTGGCGAACGCTGAGGGCGCAACAATCTGCCGCTATTCACTGAGACGGCTCAAGGATTGCCGACGCATGCGTATTCCGAATCCTCTTGCACCGTAGTGCATCACGATTAGCAGATGGAGAGGACGATAATGCAACCATGAGTCCCGCACAGGAGGACGAGATGAAATTTTCTTTCGTGGCAATCTTACTTTTAGCGGTCACGCCGGTTCTGGCGCAAGAGATTCAAACACAGACGTTTCCGTATCGGGACAATTCTGTTGCTCTGGAAGGGTATCTGGCAATGCCGGAATCGGTTCGAGGCAAGGTCCCGGGCATCCTGGTGGTTCCGGATTGGCTGGGCCTAAAGGATGCGTATAAGGAAATCGCCAATCGATTGGCTCGGATGGGCTACATAGCTTTTGCCGTAGACATGTACGGGAAAGGAGTCAGACCGGCGAACAGCCAGGAAGCCGCTGCTGAAGCCGGGAAGTACAAATCGGATCGAAAGCTCATGAGGACTCGCGTTCAAGCCGCATTGGAGGAATTGAAGAAGCAGCCGAATGTCGATCACAAAAGAATAGCCGCAATCGGATACTGCTTCGGAGGTACTACGGTCCTGGAACTTGCACGAAGCGGAGCCGATATCGCGGGAGTGGTGACTTTTCACGGTGGGCTTGATACACCAACTCTGGATGATGCCAAAAACATCAAAGCCAAGGTGTTGGTCCTTCACGGTGCCGACGACCCGTTCGTAAAACCTGAAGAGGTGCGTGCGTTTCAAAACGAAATGCGAAATGCCGGTGTCGATTGGCAGATGGTTTTCTATGGAGACGCTGTTCACTCGTTCACTCAGCCGACTGCCGGAAATGACAAATCCACAGGTAATGCATACAACGAGAAGGCTGACAAACGTTCCTGGGAAGCAATGAAAACATTTTTTGCGGAAATATTTGGGGGAGCTTCCCGGTAACGGTTGACACGGGCGTTCACTTCGTTTCACAATCGGCCAAACCATCTAAGTCTGCTTTGATGCGGCTGAGGTGAAATGATGTCGCGCACCGGGGAAAAATGGGGCTGGATTGGAGGATGGCTGGGATCGTACCTTTGGATCCTCATCCTGAGTATAGTGTGGCTTGGGCAGGGAAAGTACGTTTTCGCCACGCTGGGAGGTGGATTATTCTTGGTAGCTCTGACGCTCGCTTTTTTAGTTGCCCCGTGGAAACACCCTGATGTGGCGTACTGGAAACTCATGCTCCCACTGTTCATTCTGTTCTTCTTATCAGTCGCGGCTTTTGTCGTTGTTTCCGGAGGTTTTCAGGAACCGGGTAACTTCTCCTGGTGGTTTCCGTTTCTCGCGTTTCTCCTGCTGCCCCTCCTGAATACCGGCAAACGACGATGGAATGATGGATACCCCAAATTGTGAGGCTTGATTGATGCTGGAACTACTAACAAGCACAGACGCTTGGATCGCGTTTATCACTTTGACTGCACTGGAACTTGTCCTTGGAATCGACAATATAATTTTCATTACGATTCTTGTAGACAGGCTGCCCGAAAAACGACGTGAATTCGGCAGACGCCTTGGTCTTTTTCTGGCCATGTTCATGCGAATCGCTTTGCTGTCCGTGCTCTCATGGCTCATTGGGCTGACCGCACCGTTATTTACGATTTTGCGTCAAGAGATCTCCGGTCGAGACCTCATTCTTATTGGGGGCGGTCTCTTCCTGCTCTGGAAAAGCACCAAAGAAATTCATCATCTGTTGGAGGGACAAAGGGAAGGGGTCACAAAGCAATTGCAGGCGGGTTTTTCAGCAGTGATTATTCAAATTATGCTGGTCGATCTTGTATTTTCGTTTGATTCGATAATTACGGCTGTCGGAATGGTGGACAAGCTTGCTGTAATGATTGCGGCTGTGGTTGCTTCCGTTGGACTGATGATGGCTTTTGCCACACCGATAGGACGGTTTGTCAGTGCTCATCCTACGATCAAGATGCTGGCTCTGTCATTCCTGGTCGTGGTCGGCGTCGTCTTGATTGCAGACGGTTTCAGCCATCATGTACCGAAAGGTTACATCTACTTTGCAATGGCTTTCTCCGTATGTGTAGAAATGCTCAATATGCGCTTGAGAAAACCAACTCTTCCTCTCTCCGCCCCTGTTCCGACGCAGGCTGAGGAAGACAGCGGGGAAAAGCCGCTGGAACCGAGTGTGCCCTCAAAATCGAATTAATCCGGTCGCAACCATGTCGTTGCAGGAGTGACGAAGCAATCGCAGCTCCTATTCGTGCAGATTGCTTCGGACTCCCGTCTGTGCTCTGTATCCTTTGATCTCCTTGTTTCAGTGTGAACAGGCTTTGGGTGACTCAATTATTTCGTCAGGTTGCGTTTCACTCAAATTCACTCCGGCATTCTCGATAATCTTCAACCAGGCATTCAGGTCTGCTTCAAGCATTTGACTCGCTCGTCCCGAATCGAGACGGTACTTTTCCGCAATATAACGTAAATCGATCAGGTGTACTCCATCTCGTTGACCGAGAAAGAAGCAGTCCAGCAGTTCGGATGTGCTCAGTTGAGCAAGGTAGCCGTAGACAATATTCAGAGTCGGTTTGCATTCGCCGATCTTCAGATATTGCAGCGTTTCATTGTTTGCAAGAAACAGAAATTTTTGCTCAGGAAATCGCTTTTCGAGATCCGGTTTAATTTTGAGCAGGAAGGAGAATGGACCGATTATCGCTAACCTTTCAAAATCTATATGCATTTCAGCGAACTTCTCAAAAAAAACCTCAAAGGCTGCGCTCGGATCCTGCAATTGAGAATCGAAGGCAAACACGCGATTAACCCATTCGGGAAATCTCCTGTCTATTATGTTCTTCGCCCGAGGACTAATAAGACAAAAGTACGGGTGATTCTCATCCAATGCCTCATATCGACTGATCTCCTGGAAATCCTTCAGAAATGGAACGCACAATTTAGTATTCACCCGATGTAAAAGTGCCCGAATCACAAGCTCAGCGTGTCTGACCATCTTCTCGCGATAACTCTCCAAATCCTCTCTGTAAATGAAGCTGATTTCAGCGGCTTCCAGTAAATGGTCGATCCCTATTACCTGCATACCGTGCCGATGACCGTCAAATGGCGCCGCATCAGTCTTCCAGGCTTTGTACGTGAGGATTTGGGCTTCTTTTCCGATGATCTTCTGAAATCTGTCCAGGAGGTTTTCATCCTCAAGGTTTTGGCGAGGGACAATAACCGTTTTGCAGCCAGCCTCATATGCGGTCTCGAGTTTGATATCGAGACCTCCTATCATAGTGATTCTCCCTTGCGTGTCGATTTCACCGGTTACGGCTATATCTCGTCGAATAGGTCGTTTCGAAAGCAGCGAAGCCAGGGCGAGTCCGATGGCCGAACCGGCGGAAGGACCGTCTTTGGGAGTGGCTGCGCCCATAAAATGGAAGTGCATCGGGCTGTCTATCCTCTCCTCCTCAATTTCCAACATATCGGCACAATGCATAACTGCAGTCATTGCAACGGTCCTGCTCTCGTCCATGATCTTTTCGATATTGCCGGTTGCATAGACGATCTGAGATGGTGAAGAGCGACTCTGGAGATGTTTTCCGGAGGCAATTGCTGTTACCTGGATTGGAATTAAAGACCCGAGCCCCAGTTCGGGATTCACACCTAATCCCATCACTTCTCCTATTGCGTCCTGATCGTTGAGCTTTTGAGGTCGTCGAGGAGACTCGAGATAGGACTTCACCTGCTGGAGGCCTATAACGGTCCGCTTAACAATCCGTCCCAGGACGTCCTTGCGAAGCGATCGAAGAAACAACGTACGAATCACTCTTTCGAGCTGCCTCACCCCTGCTTCGTACGTGTAATTTTTAATGATATGCCTCAGGAGTTCCTCTTCCCTCTGCGAATCAAAGGTGATGAGGTCAGCTTGAATGCCGTGCTTTTCCATGACCCGGTTCACGAGATATTTTTTGGCGATCTGAATCTTTTCGTCAACACTGTATCTGTCCAGGACAATCACTTCGCACCGATTCAGGACTGCGGGTGGAATGGTCTCCAGCGTATTTCCGGTAAGGATGAAATTACAGTTCGACAGGTCCACGTCTACGTTTGTCTGCAGGTACTTGTCATGAAAAAGATGGTTCTGCTCCGGATCGAGGATTTCCAAGAGAGTTGCAACTGCAAATTTCTCTACCTTGTCAACTTCGTCCATGATGAACATGCCGTTCATCACTCCCATGCGTATAAGTCCCTGTATAATGGCTCCGGGCTTGGAACCTTCATAGGTAAATCCATGTCCGCGCAATTCCGATTCGTCGGCCATTCCACCGAGAGAAATCTTGTGGTACGGAATGGAAAGACTTTTGGCGATGGATATGGCCAGTGATGTCTTGCCCACCCCCGGGGGACCTACGAATAGAAACGCACTGCCCTTCCGTTTCCATTCAGGGATGTCCGTATCGACAAAATCGCGGTATCGCCAGATGAGATTCGCAAAAAAGTCCGAAACAATTTCTTTTGGTTTTTTGAGGCCATAATGGGAGTTATCGAGATCTTCTTCGAACGTTTCCACCGGAACGTCTATTTTCTTTATTTTCCCCCAGGGAACAGCCAGAAGAGTCTCTATGTATTCCGTGTACTTTGCCGAACTCTGTCCTACCAGATTCAGTTTATTTTTCTCGATGACCAGGATCGCTTCCCTGGGTACGAGCGGATTGTCCTTAGCTTCCTGGATGCGATCCACGAGGCTCTTGACCGTTGCCGCAGGTTTTCTGGGCTGGTGGACTTGCGGCGTCGGCTCTCGGGATTCCGCCAATCCGTCCAGTTCGCCTAAGCACGATTTCAAGTTGCTCCTGAACTGTTCGAAGAGTTCACGAGAACTCGTGTCTTCCATGCCTCGTATTGGCAACTGAACCTCTCGGAACAGATGAACGAGGCCCCACATTTGTTTGAATTTATCGAAAGCCTGTTCTGCCTCGCCTTCGTCGGATTCATTGAGATTATAGAATAACTTAAGAACCTTCTTGAGGTATAACGCCCGAGTCAGAAGGGTGCGGGAATTGTCTCCACTGCGATGATAGCATGTGCCCAGAACTTTCGTTTTCAGGTCCAAATCCAGGTGCGGAAACACCTTATGTAAAAGATTCTCGGGCAAGTCTGCTGTTAGTTCTGCAAAAATGCGAATCATGGAATCAATAGCAGCCCCTGTGGAACTTTGCTCTTTGATCAGTTCCAATATTTCCACATACCCGCTGCAAATCACGCCATTCATGGGATCGTTCATTGCTCGCCTGAGCGTCTTGTAATAGGTGGGATCGCTCGTCTTTTTGTCGAGCATGAAGGCGACGTCGGATTGCAGCAACTCGCGGGCGGATTTTTGTCTATAAAGAATATGCTCTACCTGATGGCGAAGAAGGAACTCGCTTAACGCAAGAGCCTTGAGTTCATCGGACGCACTGTCGTCGGCATGCCAGTCGGCTTTATTTGAAGGGACCACGAACGCAATATAATCAAACACACGCTCATGAATATTAATGATCCATTTTGTGCCGTCCTGAGTTATCAGGCTGGCCAATCCGACGTGTTCCTCTTCATCTTCAAGTCTTCCTATTTCAAGGTTTTTTTCAATTCGCGCCATGGTAACGGGGTCCGTGCCGCGATGCTTTTTGAAATACGGAAATATCCGACCTATTATAAGATGCCGCAATAACCTGTTAATCCGCTGGACATCGCTGTCGCTTATCAAGGGAAGGCTTTCCAAAATCTTACGATCGAATTCTGCCGGAAACATTATTCCTCCTTTCTCTTCTTTTTCGACAATAGATGGCGGAAAATCATTCAAGGCCGCTTTATGCGAGCAAAGGACATGTTTTCCTTCGAGTCGGAAATAAAGAAATTCCCTGAATTTATCATTCAACAATGGGCATCCGGGCATCTCCGGGATGTCCGCGGAAAATAGGGGTATGAATCTCTTCGGAGAAAGGCGAAACTCACGGGTAGTCTCGACATTTACGATCAGCACTATATCTCGGCTGCAAACCGAACATCACTCACATGAAAAGTGGTAAGATTCCTCTATTGAGCGCGGTGTCTGAGCTTGGGACCCGATGAGTGTGTACGGTGGTAGTGGCACAGGCCTGAGCAATAACCTGAGAGAAGGTCCTTCGATTGAGCATAAGGTTTCGATTGCACAGTCGGACCAAAAACTCCGGAAATCAGCTCAAATTTTTTCGACCAAAGCAAAAAGCCTTGACAAACTTCTTTATATAAGTGATATTCGCATTATGGCTTATGTCATACGAGACATAATAAGCTTCATAGAATTGACCCGGGGCGACAGTCCATTCGGCTGCTCCGATCCGTTCGATGAAGAGACACTGATGTCATTGCCAATCTACGGCTCCTAACCAGGAACGCCTCGACGGATACCATTCAGATGGCGTGATTCGACCAGTGAGGAAGTGGAGATGAGCGCTTCTTTGGTTGCAGAAGCACCGATGAGGCATATCGCAAGTCGACTGTGAGGAGAAAGCAGGATGAGGTACGCAGAGACAGGATACAATCTGGAAATCGATTTAGCGAGAGGGAACATCGAACGGGTAGAAACCGACCCGAAATTGACGGAACTTCATCTTGGGGGTCTGGGCACCAGCGTGAAGTTGCACTGGGATCGTGTTCCCCCTGAGACTGAAGCATTTGATGATGAGAATATTCTGGTAGTCAGCACTGGTCTTCTCAACGGCACTCCGGCTTTTAGCGCCAACCGTACCCTTTTTACTTTCATTTCACCACAGTCCGGACTGCTGGCTTATCCCATGATGGGGGGATTCTTTTCTGCAGAATTGAAATATGCCGGCTACGATAAGATTGTTCTTCGCAACAAATCCCCGAAGCTGGTTTACTTGTGGATACACAATGACAAGGTGGAAATTCGGGATGCCACGCATTTGAAGGGCAAAGGCGCTCTTGAAACTCAGGATCTTATAAGAGAGGAGCTAAATCAACCCAGAGCCCAGGTAGCCGCGATCGGGCTGGCTGGTGAAAACCGTGTCTTTACTGCTTCCATAGAGCAAAGCAGGTCCAGTGCCAGTAGGCTCGGCGGAGGAGCAGTGCTGGGTGACAAGAACATCAAGGCAATCGCAGTTCGCGGCACCAAGGATGTCTATCTTGCCCGTGGTGCGGAATTCATGACCCTTATGGACGAAGTCACCGATTATATAAACTTCCGGAATACGAATCCCATCCCGGATGTCATGACCATTTTGTCCGGCATCGGATCCCCACAGGAGATGAAGCACACCGACGAGAAGTGGCACACTGAAAATTTCATGTGGGGCAATGCTCGTACCCGAAGGAGAGATTTCTGGAGCAAGCCAAACGAAGAGAACTGGACGAATGCCCAATTAACTGCGATTCAGCGCCTGATAAGCTGTTTCAACTGTCCGCAGCAATGCGGAGCACTGGTGGCCCCTCCTGACGGCAGTTCGAAATACATGATGAAATGCTTCGGAAAACTCACCTATTCTATGGCAGCCTATGTAGACGATCTGGGTTTCAACTTCCGCATCCTGCAACGTGCAACCGAGTACGGAGTGGACTCATTCTCGACGCCACAAATTCTCGCGTTTGCCGTTGAACTCTATGAAGCAGGCATTCTGACCGATAAGGACTTTGCAGGATGTCCCTCCGATAAAGAAGGACGGTTTTTCTGGTTGCTTGACAGAGTTGCCCACAGGGAGGGAATTGGAGACATTCTGGCAGACGGCGTTTACTATGCAGCCAGAAAGATCGGCAACGGGGCGGAGAAATTCGATCATAATACGATCAAAAAGCATGAGCAGCTCCCTCTCAAGCTGGGAATGTTGGATCCTATCTACTACCTCATGTATTCCACCAACGAGAAAATAAGCATCACCCAAATCGAAGGAAATTTCCCTCAGGCTGCGTTCCCCACCAGAGAACAGAGAGAAGCCTTTGTAAGGGATTGGATTCAGGTTCCGGACGACAGATTCAAACAATATGTTCTTGAGTGGGAGCCAAGAGGAGACAAATCAATACCTTATTTCCCGACTCCGGAAATGTGCAGCGAGATTGTGGATTGGATGGAAATGCTGCACAACATTGATGACGCCTTGGGGCTGTGCGCCGGCATGGGTTCGTTTTGCCTGAAGCCTCCCTATCATATACACAATTACCCGAAACTCATTTCCGCAGCGAGCGGTATGGATGTGGATGAACCCGGATTAAAGAAAATGGTGAATAGAAGCAGAAATCTACACAGAGCATTCAACAACAGGCGAGGCATGAGAAGGGCAGATGAGAAGCCGCCTGAAGACCATTGGAAAAGGAGATTCCCGGAACTGGAAGAAGAACTCTTGTCCACGTACTACAAATTCAAAGGATGGACTATGGACGGAGTTCCTACCAGGGAAAGACTGCTGGAACTGGATCTGGGCTACGTTGCCGAAGACTTAGAAAAGAGAGGGATCTTGAAAGATGGCGAAAATAAAGAAGAAAATTAAGACCATCAAGATTGATGCTGATAAATGCAACGGCTGCCGTGCATGCGAGATCATTTGCTCCGCGTATCACGCGACACCAAAGTACAGCAGCGTTAATCCGGCCAGGGCTCGTATTCAGGTGATCAGTCATCGATTAAAAAATATCTGGCTTCCAGTATTCGCAGGCGAATATGCTCCAGCCGAATGCATGGGCAGAGACAAATACTTGATTGACGGAAAGGAATATGACGAGTGTTCCTTTTGCAGAGCTTCCTGTCCTTCCAGGGATTTTTTCAAGGAACCGGATTCCGGTCTCCCCCTGAAATGCGACATGTGTGAAAGCGATCCCGCGTTGGAAAAGCCGAAATGTGTTGAAAAGTGCCTCAATAATGTCCTGATCTACGAAGAGAGAGAAGAAGAAGTGGAAGAAGAAGTGAGAGTGGAGGACGTAGAGATAGGTCTCGAGGCCATGATCAACAAGTACGGATTGGACAAAGTCATGGATACTGTTTCGCGAATTTCTGTCTCAAAGAAAGCCTGAACAGGTGACCGAAAGACCGCGATATTTCAATTAAGAAGTGATCCATGAGGCCAGGCGATCCTGTGCTATCCGGCATAATCGGTACAAACCGACGGGAATCTTCACGCGACACACAGGGGGTCGGAGTGACCGTAAGAATCAGGGAAAATCTGTGGCAAGTGGGCGGACGAGGGTTGACCGATCCCTCCGACGCCGCAGTCTACCTTGTGCTCTTTGGCGACAAAGCAGCCCTCATAGATGCCGGAAGCGGGCGAGACCATTCGACACTCACAAAAAGTATCACTGAGTGTCTGGGATCGAATGGGCAGCTCGAATACCTCCTCCTTACTCACTGCCATTTCGATCACACTGGTGGGGCTGAAGCCGTAAGAGATGAATACGGCTGCCGAATCGTGGCTCATGAATTGGATGCCGTTTATATGGAATCGGGCGATAACCTTGTAACCGGCGCGGCGCGGCACAAGGCCCACTTCAAACCGTTCTCCATCGATATCAAATTGCAGGGAGAAGAATCGGTCCTGTCTATCGGTAATGGTACGGTGACAGCTATTCATTGCCCGGGTCATTCTCCGGGTTCGGTCGTGTACACAACGAACCTTGACGGTCAGCTTGTTCTTTTCGGGCAAGACCTCTCCGGTCCGCTTCATTCGGAACTGCTGTCTGACGAAAAACAGTATTTGGCTTCACTGGAAAGGGTGGCAAACTTGAATGCCGATCTTCTTCTCGAGGGTCACTTCGGCATTATCGAGCCAAAGCGAGAGGTGGGTGAATTCATCCAGAATTGTATAACGCCGGCTCCGCAACCATGTCGGTGTTAGTCATAAACCACGGAACAATGAGAATGCTTCAGGTCCTCACTGTCGCCGAGGTCTCTAACACTGTCATTCCGAGCGAAGCGAAGCAATCGCCTGAAATGAGGCGCCTGAATCAGGAGATTGTCCCACGAGACGCTGGATCGCTGCGCTCCTCGCAATGACAACATTTGATGGAGTTGCTGAATAGGCGCTTCCGATGCAAGGTGGGGACACACCTGCGCATGTGCCAAATTCTGTAGGAGTCGGCTTGAGCATAAGAGTCAGGAATAATCTCTGGCAAGTGGGCGGAATGGAGTTGACCGATCCATCGGATGCAGGCATCTTCCTCCTGCGTTTCGGCGATAAAGCAGCCCTTATCGATGCCGGAAGCGGTCGCGGTCATTCGAAATTATGCAAAAATATTGCGGAATGCTTGGAATCGAATGTTCATATAGAATACCTTCTGCTGACTCACTGCCATTTCGATCATGCTGGTGGCGCTCAGGCTATTAGGGACGAATATGGCTGCAAGATCGTGACTCATGAATTGGATGCGATATATCTGCAAACAGGAGATAGGCGTGTGACCGGAGCCGCCTGGTATGGAGCCAGCCTCGAACCATTTACCGTTGATATTAGATTACATGACCAGGAGGCTATCCTTTCCATCGGCACTGGTACAGTGACGGCCATTCACTGCCCGGGCCACTCTCCGGGTTCGGTTGCGTATACGACGGAAATTGACGGCCAGCTTGTCCTTTTCGGGCAAGATATCCACGGTCCGCTCCATTCGGAGTTGCTCTCCAATGAAGAGCAGTACGTGAATTCATTAACAAGACTCTTGAGCTTGCAGGCCGATGTTCTTCTCGAAAGCCATTTCGGAGTCATCGAGCCGAAACAAGAGGTGCGAGCATTCATCGAATATTGGAGATCGCCGCTGGGGGTTTCCAATTACGCGATTCTGTACGCACCTGACGATTGGGAAACGAGGCAAAAAGAAGCATTCCCGGATCTGGAGAAGGAAAATAAGTGAAGTTGCCCACAGATCCCTTCTACTTGTGTTGAGCAGATGAATGAGAAATGAAATAGAATCCGACCGTCCTGAGCTACTATTCTACCCGGCCGAGTGATTCGTACAGAGATTTGATATCCTGTTTAATCGATTTGAGCTCGGTCTCCTTTTCCTTTATCTGATTTACAATGCTCTCCTGGTAGGTTCTCAATTCCACCTTCGAGATATTGCCGGAAGAACAATCGACCTGCAATCCGCCCGGCAGAACTCTGACTACCGTATGCACTTCGATTGATTCCCTGTCCGGCCCCATGCTGACCACCTGATCACCTGGCTGGATCGTCTTCATAAGACTTCTCCTCTCGAAAATTATTCTCCAACCGGCTTCTCTTCAAGATGTCCTTTAGCGGACAAAATTGTGGACTTTCAATTATAGTGTTTCCCAGAAGTTTTGAAGTAATCCGATACCTATAAAGAAGAGTCTTAGTAGCGCCCGGCTTCCCTGCCGGGCACAATCAATTGATTTATTTACATATTGTCCACCGGCACGGAGGCCGGTGGCTACCAATTTTCGATGAATAGCTCTTCACAATCCGCGATTACTTTTGAGAATCACTATGTTCAGTTTAACTGGAGCAAACGTGGAAGTCAATTTGTCGTGGGTGGTTTAAGGTCCCGAAGGAATTGAGAAACTTCTTCAGGAGCAGTGCCGGTTACTTTTCACCGGCTGCCCTTCTCTCTCGCCTTTGGACGAGAGCGTCCGCGAAACGGCCGAACTCAGATGGTGACAAGGTTTCACCTCTCCGGTTCAGGTCAATTGCAGCATCACTGGCAGCATGGATCACTTCGTCCATGGAGATCCCGAAAAGAGCCGGATTCCGCAACGTGTTCCTCAATGTTTTGCGCCGTCCGGTAAAGGAAGCCTTCGTGAGGATGTTCAAAAGCTGCAGGTCCTGCACCGGCACAGGTGCATGCTCGGGGAATTCCACCTTCACAAAGGATGAAACTACATCCGGAGCAGGATAGAATGCTTTACCCGGAATATCGAAGAGAATCTCGATACTGGCGCTCGTCCCGAGGAGCACGGTCAGAACGCCGTAATCTTTGGTTCCGGGATCGGATACAAGCCGCTCCGCAACTTCCTTTTGCAGGAGAATGTGAAGAGAAGCAAAGAGGCTTCTGTTTTCGTGAAATAGAAAGAGGAGTCGACTCGAAATATTGTACGGAAGGTTGGCCACTACTCTGAGCACCCCGATTTTCCGTGCCAGAGATTTGAAATCGTATTTGAGCGCATCTGCATGGACGAGTTCCACATCCGGATTGTCTGCAAATTTTTCCTGGAGCACTCTATAGAAACCTGAATCCACTTCAAGAGCCCATACCTTGGCTCCGCGGGCAAGGAGGGCTTCGGTCAATACTCCCAGTCCGGCTCCTATTTCAACAATCGATTCGCCTGGATCGACTCGTGCAGCCTGAACGATCTTCGACAGGTAGAGCTTGTCTACAAGGAGGTTCTGGCCCATCCATTTTTTTGGCGTGAGCCCTTTTTCCCTGAAAGTCTTTTTGACGTTCACAGGTGTTGACATGGCCTTCAGAAATCACTCCATCACTAATGCATTAATGAAAATTAATCTGTGATGCAATCAAAAGGAATAGGGTGACTTCCGCTCCACATTGCAGCACAAATCGATTCTCGGCTAATCGGGGATAAGTTTCTTCCTCCCAATTTCCAGGTCGTGAATGGGAATGAGGATTTCAGCTATTTCCCGAATCCGTTTCATACTCTCGTACGCCTGAATGGCATCAATGTGCACTCCCGGCGCTATTACTCCCCCGCCGGGAGGAAAATTCTCGGCATTGCAGCATAGACCCGTGATCACAGCTTTTCCTTTAGACGTTTCCACCACAACGGACTGGCCTCCGGGTGTGTGCCCGGGGCTAAACATAACGCTTATTCCATCAATTATGGTGCTGTCACCCTGAATGGTGACGATATTCACATCTTCAAGCACATCGGGATAGTACCTGTGGTCAATAGGATGAGGATTATTGCAAAAATCCAGCTCGGCCTGCTGCACGTACACGGTCGCATTGGTACACGCTGCGTCGTTTTCGCAGTGATCGTTATGCAAATGGGTGTGAATGATAATATCGACATCTTCCGGCGACCAGCCTATGGACTCCAAAGCCTCTTCAAAAGGCATAACCGGAAATCCGATGCGTTCCTCAAGATCCGGAGGCACAACAAAATCCTCCAGCCCCGTATCTATGAGAATCTTCTTGTCGGCTCCCATAATGGCAAAAGCATAGATGGGGAGAATTATTCGTTTACCGTAGAACCGTTGATACGTCATGATGCCCTGGTCTGTCTCGTTAAATCCTACAGCCAACGGGCGTATCGAATAATGCGGCATGTTCTTCTACTCCTTTGGAGACCGAGGTTCGAGAATTGAGACCGACGAACAGTCCACAAAAGAAGCGGTTGTGCACCCACTAGTGCTCTTGCTAAGCGTCCTCTGCTCCGTTCTCTATGGCTTCGACAAGGAATTCGATCAGAGACTTGACCTTAACCGGCATTTCGTATCGTTCCTGCAAATCAGTGAGCTGGCTGAGACAGCTTTGACAACTGGTAACCACAACCTCTGCGCCAGTCTTGAGTATCTGATCGCGTTTCGCACGGGCGTGCTCGAGTCTTTTGGTTCCCATCTGGGGATTCTGTTTAACACTCCCGCCACCGCCACAGCAAATCGAATACTTTCTGTTAGGCCAGACTTCCACGAAATTATCGGCCACCGCGGCGATCAATTCTCTTGGTTCTTCATAAATGCCGAGCTTTCGACCTACGTTGCAGGGGTCGTGATACGTTACGGTTTCCCGGACAGAGCCGGCTTTTAGAGGCAGCCTCCCCTCTTTCAGGTAGCGATGGGCAAGTTCGACAATAGAAATTACTTCGATTTCAGGTTTTCGACCCAACCAGCTCTCCGCATCCTTGCGAAGTATCTTGAATCCGTGACCGCATTCTGTGGACAACAGCGTTTTTACCTTGAGCCGCTCAGCTTCTTGCACCAGATTCTGGACGAGCTGTGTGGCCAACCTTCGATCTCCCACATAGTAGCCCCAGTTGGTTATATCGAAGACTCGGGACGAAAGCGTCCAGTTCGTATTCGTGTATCTGAAGAATTTCAAGTACGTTTGGAATTGAGCCGGGTTGGACGTGTACTCGCGAGGATTCGGGACGTAAAGCATCTCTGCACCCTCAACGTCAAAAGGCACTTCGATTTCGCCTTCTTCCACGCCTTCCATTTCGTCAGCCATTTCTTCGGCCATCCACTCAGCCATTTCAACGAATTCTTCTGAATCCACGCCGGTGTTGTTGCCGAATTCCAGGGCTTTTTCAATTCCTTCGAGGAGCCGAGCCGGAGCTTTGCCGCGGGTGAGCGCGTTATATCGAAGATGACCGACTATCTCTTCCATGTTCAGGTTTTCTCGGCAATCGGTGGTACACCTTCCGCACATGGTGCACGCCCAGATGAATTCCGAGTCAGCCATTTCTTCGACTTTACCTGTCACAACCTTGCGAACCAGCTTCCTGGGGTTCATATCGGGGTAGCCGTCCGTAAGAAAGCATCGTGAAACGCATTCGCCACAGGTTAAACAGGATTGAATGTTCGCGCTGTCCTGAGTCGACGACTGTGCGGAATCACCGCAGGTTATCTGTTCTTCACACGTAGTCATACTGTTTCCCCTGAGAAAACCTTAATGTGGGATACCTTTCCGCTTTCAAGAGAGTAACACTAGGGAGGTCTTCTTTTAAGAAGTTCTCCTGGATTGCTTTCTTGCCTACAGAATGTATTAACGCCCCTCACTGTAACATCTGGACCTGTGAGTGTCAAAACCCCTCTTGCTTGATGAAACGTATTACCGGACGCGTGAAAAGCCGGTCAAGAGCACCGGCTTGGAGGGTATATGTTCGATGAAAATTACGGCACCGGGACCGGGCAGCCGAAAACTCCCCGGAAAGCCACCTGTAAAGGAGGAATATCGGGAAATTGTGCGGAAAACGGTATAGGTGAAGGGCACGGCAGGTAGAGTTTTTCCGAACACATGGGAATTTCATTGAGATTATAAGGGTCCATAGGCTCCGCAGCAACCGCGTTCATAGGCAAATACGGGTTGAGAGGTTCACACAAAGCCGTTGAAGCACTGGTGAGAATCAAAATCACAAGAAGGATTACCGATTTTTTCATGGCAGTCTCTTTCCACAGTTGGGAATTTTTCTGAATTATATCCAACTTTATTGAATAAAGTCAATATATTTCATTACAAGTATCATCCATAAGTTTATGTAATTGAGAGCCTGGAACTCCACCGGCAAGCAATCGGTACCGGTGATGAACCTTCTGGAGATGCAATCACGGCCGATCTACGTCACGGATTGCGCAAGATCTCGGTTCTTCCTACGGTGAAGTGTACCCTTCCTCCCACATTGAAAGCACTGCGGTCAGCCCCGGCATTGCCCTATGAGCATAATGCAATGATTGCGGATAGATAATAGTTTTCTCGCACTGAATCCCACATTCATGGTATGATGAATGTTTTGAGGGTTTTTAGGGGTAAGAGTTTGAAGAGAGTATTTCGAGGGTTGTTCCTGGTTTTCAAATGGCTTCTGATCTCTGTAGTAGCCCTGGAGGTCCTCAGTTTTCTTGCCATTACCGGAAGCAACTACATTCTATACGGCCATGCAAGAGAAGGCAGCAGAGCTGTGTACGATGCTTATACCCTATTCTTGCAGCCTCACGGTCTTCGCCCTACAGCCTACAATTCGATGTCCGACGATCCGGAGAAGAATCGTCGAGTCTGGGCTTTCGGCGGTTCCACCATGAGGGGAGCCACGCCTCTGAGTGATAGGACCATTCCCAGTTGTATTTCAATGCTGCTGAATTCCAATAGGAACGGATTACATTTCTCTGTATATAACTGTGGTGTGAACTCATTCAACTCTCTGTTGGAAACCAAGTATCTGCAGAAGATGCTGATCAACCTGGAACCGCCGGACGTGATCATCTTTTATGACGGAGCGAATGATGTAAAGTATTTTCTTGAGCACAGAGACCCGCAGGCACATCACGGGTACCGGCGTGTCCGTGCGCTCATTGAGAGCTACTATCAGAGCTGGTTCGGATTGCTCAAGCCCTTGAATGCGGCGGCATATGCTTCTTTTACCAAAGAGCTTTACGACAAGATTATGCAGGTCGCTGTGCCTGTGAATGTGGATTCGCCCGAATTCGCGAGTATGATAGATGCCGTGGAAAAGCGGTATGATTATATAAACAAGCTGGCAAAAGCGTACGGAGTCCAATTTATTCTATTCTGGCAACCTACGCTCTGGGTCGAGGACTGTACTGTTGCGCCATTCGTAAAGGCTGAAGAAAAGAATCTCATACTCGACGATGAACGCTGGGCCACTGTGCGTCGCAACTTCACGCTGCCGTACAACAAGCTTGCGGATAGGCTCGCAGACAAGGAGTATTTTGTTAATTTCAGACGAATCCTGTGCAATCGCCAGGTCCCGTGCTATCAGCCTGACGGCGTTCACCTTACCGATGACGGCCGGCTTGCAGTAGCAGACTTCATTACTGCCGTCCTCAAAGAAAAGCTTCAGCTCGATCTTCCGGATTCCATTGCCGACAGATGAAACTCGTTGTCACCATAGACGTTGAAGAAGAAGGGCTGTTCAGCAATTCCTATGCTGCACGAGACGTCCCGGTGAAAAACGTGCAGGCGCTTCCGTGTTTGAATCGGGTATTTAAAGAATGGAATATCCACCCTACTCTCCTGGTGACCCATGCTGTTGCAAGCAGGAGAAACCTTCAGGAACTCCTTGTCACTCTATCCGATACGTGGAACGGTGAACTAGGTGCTCATCTGCATCATTGGAATACTCCTCCGTTTGAGGAGCTTCCGTATCCGCAACCTGTTCCGTCCGAACTCATACCGGATCGTCTCTTGACCGCAAAACTGGAGACGCTCCTGGAATCGATCCGTGAAATGGGAATTGTCCCCACCTCCTTCAGGATGGGCAGATTCAATCTCGGTCCGAAGATGTTTTCAATCCTTCGAAATGCAGGCATGCTTGTGGATAGCAGTATTGCTCCCATGCGGAGATACTATGGAGGCCCGGATCATTTATCGGTTCCGGTCGATCCCTACTTTCCCGACCCTTCAGATCCTCGTCGCCCGGGAAAGTCCGAAATCCTGGAAGCACCCCTGACCATCTTGCCCCTAACAAACGCTTTGGGGTCTATCCTGAATAGTATAAAGACGAATCCTCATATGGAACGCCGCATCTCGTGGATAGCTGCCAATCTGCTATCATTACCGGCTCAGCCGTTATGGACAGGTTTGAACAGGTTGAAGCTTGCGGTGCGACTCCATGAAATGCGAGGAGGCCAAGTCCTGACAGTGTTTTTTCATTCTTCGGAACTCATTCCCGGTGGATGTCCCCAGCACAAGACCACTGAAGCCGTGGATCGTTTCCTCGACAAGCTTGACCGCTTTTTTGCGTGGCTGCATCACACCTATTCACTCGAATCCATGACCCTCTCCGAGCTTGGTAGACTCTACACCTCTCAACGTTCTCACGACACTATCGAGCACTGAAACATGGACTCGCATCAATCCCCCATTAAGCTTGCGGTGCTGCTGCAGGATCTGGAATTCGGCGGCACACAGCGCTATGCTGTCCATCTCCTGAAGCATCTCGATCGGGATATCTTCGAACCCGAACTGTGGGTGCTGCGGGGCGGCAAAGATATGCTTCCGGCAGCTCAGGAAACGGGTGTTCCCGTTCATCATATGTCCGAAGATTCTTGGGTGAGTCCCCGTGCTCTCGCGAACCTGGCGGCAAGACTTCTGCGAAAACGCCCACACATCCTGTACACGTTAACCGTTGTGCCGAACATATGGGGACGGGTTTTCGGGCGGATTCTTCGCGTTCCCGTTATCGTATCCGGTTATCGAAGCCTTTTGCCCAGGCAGCATGAACAATGGCTGTGGCGGTTTTCAGATACGATTATCTGCAATGCGGAGATGTTAAAGAAGGTAATGGTAGAACGTTTTTCTGTCGATCCTTCGCGGATTGCCGTGATCCCCAATGCCGTTGATACCGATTATTTCGAACCTGACGGGGATGGTCCTCCCAAATCGGGATCTGTCCTCTTCATAGGAAGGCTCGTTGCCGAAAAGGACCCGCTCAACCTCCTGGAGGGATTCCGACTGGCTGCTCAAGAAGTGCCTGACGCGACATTCGTAATCATGGGGAACGGGTCTTTCAAGGCAGAGGTTGCGCAACGGATCGAGGCATGCTCGCTTCAGAATCGGGTCCGGCTCGTGCCCGCCCAATCGGATATCAGGCCCGCTTTGCGGAATGCGTCAGTCTTTACACTGCCCTCAGCCAGTGAAGCTTCGCCGAATGTCGTCATAGAAGCCATGGCAATGGGGCTTCCCATTGTTGGTACCCGGGTCGGCGGAATCCCTGAACTCATAGAGGAAGGCCGGACAGGACTATTGGTTAACCCCGGTGATCCTCGCGGTCTCGCCGATGCATTGATAAGTCTGCTCGCGGACCCTGACAAAGCGCGATCAATGGGACAGGCAGGTCGTGAGAGAGCTGTGGCTAGTCACTCCCTCCACGCTATGGTGAGCAGGACGGAAGAGGTGTTCCTGGAAGCCATGCGACGGAGAAGCAGGTGACACCATTTTGCATTTCAAGTTGTTAACTGCACTGACCTGGCTTCGCAGGTCAGTGGCACCCTTTTATCCGGGCCGAATGAGAATTTCGGGTGCCACGGACCTGCCCCGTAGGTCCGTGTTATCGCCTCAATGAGAACGTACAAAAGAAAAGCCGGTATTCACTTTTCTAATGGCAGAACCGTTTGAGAGGAAGCCTCGATCAATCGAGTCTTGGCAACCGCGAGGTACTCTTCATCTATTTCGAACCCGTACATTCCGACACCCATGCGCATGCATGCAATTGCAGTATTGCCGATGCCGAGAAACGGATCCAATACTGACTGAATCCTTTTCGCTCCATGCACCTTGATACACATTTCGACAAGTTCCGGAGGGAAACTCGCAGGATGCGGCCGGTCATGAATGCGATGCTGAATGGTCGGGTACGGGATATACCAGTTATTGCCCCGGCATCGAACCCCTTGGCCTGCGGATTTCCAGCGTTCCACATTTGAAGTGTCTTTGTACGGAACCCCTATGCTGAGACGGTCCAAAGCGACATTGCCGCCAAGAGTGAAATGAAATATGTATTCGTGAGCATCGTTGATGAATCGTTTGCTGTTAATGGGTTTGAAATGTCCCACGTTGATGGATGTGGACTTTCCGTAGCTTTCGTTCTCAATGTAAATGGATTTGATCCAATGAATAACATTCTGCAAGACAAGGGATTCCTTCAACGTTGTGGCAACCTCAAAAGGAACCCACGGATCGGACGGTTTGGACCCGATATTCAGGAACAGCGAACCTTCCGGGGACAACACCCGCCTGACCGATTTCCCCCAATCGCCCATCCATTTGAGGTACGCTTCACGCGGGATCTTGTCGTTATACGATCCGTACTGTACCCCAATATTATAGGGTGGAGAGGTAACTATAAGATCAACGCTCCCGGGCTCGAGAATCTGTTCCATTCCCGCAAGGCAATCACCCAGAAACAACCTTATCGCATGGTGTTGATTGCTGTTTTGGGCAAAATACTCTTGAGGAATTGAACTATTGTCGCACGTCGAATCCAGCTTCATTCGTTTTCTGCTCGCTTCATGGGATTGAACGAATCATCCCACGATATATCAATGCGCCGAGTCACGCAAACATGCCATATGACGAGACAGCGGATCAAGGCTTTTTCCAGGCGCTTCGTTGCAAGCGGCGGCGGGTCACAGTATACTGATTCCCCGAAGGACGTGCCATGATACGACAACGGGTCTTACCGGTATTCATTTTCGCTGCTGCGCTCATGATTTCATCGTGCATGGTGAATTCGCTTTCGGATGTTCCGGTGGATAAAACACTCCTTGTACAGGGATGTAAGAGTCTCAATAAAATTCCCTTCAAGGAAGCGTGGTACGGCATGTACTTTAAGGAAGACAAAATCGGATACAGCCACTTCAAGATCGAGCCGGACGGAAAGAATTTCATCATCCATAGCGATTCGGTCACGCGGCTCACCGCTCTGAAAAAGACGAACGAAATCGTCCTGAACGAAAAAGTGCAGGTCATGCCCGATCTTACGCTTCTGTCCATCGATTCCAAGGTCCGCATGAATGGTAAAGACATGCACATGGTCGGCAAGCTTGAGGACAAAGAATTTCGCGTGGACATCGAGGTGGACGGAGAAAAACTTAGCCGTGCATATAAAGTGGAAGGGAAAATACATCACTCAAGTGCAATATCCCTCATGCCCATCATAAGAGGTCTCAGAGACGGCGAAAAGTACTCGTTTGGCATCTTCAACGCCGAGGGGCAGGAGCTTGAAACTGTCCAGCAGGAAATAAATACGGTTCCGGGAGATCCTGGACCGAACGGTGCTGTCTGGAAAATAAAAAATCAATCCGGACGCGGTGTCGTCCTGTCCTGGTTGAACAACAAGGGATTGACGGTGTTGGAAAAAGCAGTAGACGGATCGCTCATCACGGTGCTCGAAGATGAGTCTTCCGCTCGGAAATTCCTGGAAAAAAAAACTTCAGGGAAGGACCTGATCCTGGACGTGAGCCGGATAAAGGTCGCTAAGGCTATTCCGGACGCCGGAAAACTGCGTTACCTGAAAGCGGGTATATCCGGCATCGATAGTAATCTTCTCGCTCGGGATCACCGGCAGGAAATAATTGTGCCTGACGGCAATACGGGTAAGAATGGATTCGAGATTACCGTTCATGTGGAACCGGATCGCACCAGGGACAAGCGCCATGCTGCCGACTCGTTTTCACCGGAAGACCTGAATCCTACCATGGTCATTCAGTCCGATCATCCGGAAATTATCTCTCAAGCCAGGAAAATAGTTCAACGATCCGATACCCAGTACGAAAAGATTCGGAAACTGGTGAAATGGACTGCAGAAAATATCGAAAGCAAGATGCAGGACTCTTTTACGGCACTTGCTGTGCTGAGAAGCCGGGAAGGTGAATGCCAGGCTCATGCAAATCTGTACGCAGCACTGGCCCGGTCTCTGCACATACCGACTCGCATCGCAACTGGTATTGTTTACTCTGAAAACGTCGGATTTCTCTATCATGCCTGGGCTGAGTCATTCGTCGATGGCTGGCTCGCAGTGGACCCGACGCTCAATCAAGTTCCGGCAGACCCCACGCACATCAAAATTGCTTCCCGAAATCATAGTGAAAGTTCGCAAGCTATACTGAAAATGGTAGGCAATTTAAAATTGGATGTGCTCGATTATCGATAAACTGATTGCTAACGTGAACCGGTTTCTATAAAGATGACAGAATATTTGTCTCAGTACATGATTGTGGCAGTTGCGGGGAAGATTCCGAAGATGAAGAATTTTTGGAAATCCACGTGACCATTTAACGAGAAGGAGGCCAGTACATAAAATGGAGAAATGCAAAATAACGTATTGCGGTAGTTGAAACTATCAACCGCGAGCCGCCGGTCTGGCGAAGGATCTGGAAGAAAAACTCGGTATTAGCTCGGAATTGATCAAATCCAGCGGGGGAATCTTCGACGTGGTGTACAAGGGAAAAACGATTTTCTCGAAACATGAAAAACATCGCTTTCCTGAGGATAATGAAGTACTGGAACTCATTAAGAAAACAACATGATGCTTCAAAAAACAAATCGGGGGAGAAACTTCGGTTGAGAAGTTCCCCCCTCGAATGATTTTCGAATGACTACTGCCATTCGAGATGAGGCTGAGATGGGCCGAGAGACTATTCAACCATCGGAAAGTCTGGCAAACAGATTCACTCCAGCACCGTTCTATGTGCTGAGAGGAGCATTATTCTTATCGAGGAACCGGCGTCTGTGGAAGTACGCAGCAGCGCCCCTGGTTATCAGCCTCGTCGTCATGGGTATTGCTTATGCGCTTCTGTATTTTGGACTCGGCAGGATACTCGGAGTCATTCCCTCCGAAGAATGGTACTGGCGTGCGCTCTATTATTTGGTAGTTTTTGTTCTCACCATTGTATTGACTGTGCTGTTTTTCTTCTTTTTCGCACGTGTGGCCTCGGCTCTTTCGGCGCCATTCAACGATCTTCTTTCTCAGAAAACAGAGGAGCTCGTCACCGGCAATTACACAGATACTCCGTTTTCCGCTATCGGTCTCATCAAAGATTCGAGTCGAGCAATCGCCCATTCCTTCAAATTACTTGGGCTTTATCTCATTCTGCTTATCGCTTGCCTGTTCTTTCTGCTCATTCCCGGAGTTGGCGGATTTCTTTTTTCCGTATGTGGATGGCTGCTTTCCGCGTACATGCTGGCCTACGAATATCTCGGATATCCGATGGACAGGTACCGTTTCTCCTGGAATGCGAAGAAGAAGTTCCTCAGGACGCGTCCCGGCACAATCGTGGGATTCGGCCTGGGAAATTTGATAGCAGCTTCCATTCCGTTTATTAACCTGTTCTTCATTCCTGCTGCGGCGATCGGAGGAACGCTCCTGTTCCTGGAACTCAAAGGTCCTCAACAGCCACGCTCCGGGATCGAGTAAAAGCAAAATCGGAGGGATGATCTTTACAAAGAAGATCCCCCCAATATTACTTTTCTGAATGCAAAAACTTTTAGAAGACCTATGTTGTCTCTTCCGTGCCTTGAAAAAAGGCTGTTACCTGTTAGGATTCTGAGTTAACGTTATCTGAGAACGCGTATCCCGGTCTCCGGCGTACGGGGGCCTTTGAGAGTGATTGGAGGCACACTGTTTCACATATGATAGTCCAGTGCTCTACATGTCAGAAAAAAATGAGAGTCGACCAAGGCCGTATCCCGCCGGGAGAAAAGGTGAAACTACGGTGCCCTCACTGCGGCGCAGTACAGCCCTACGACGAGAACAGCGGAATCACCACGGAAGACAGAACAATCGTGCGCTCGGACCCTGAGCCGATTTATGCTCAGCCGGCGGACGACATCACTATTCCTTCAGATGCGTTTCATGAATTCCGTTTTCCTTCCGAACGGAGGAATGGAAAATCGTCAGGTAACCAGACTTCGGGCAAATTTGCCGATCGCTGGAAAAGTCTTGCTTTTTGGATAGCTGCCTCATTGGGCGTCATTATTCTTTTTGCTCTCATTGTCAATATCGTCCTGCCTGGTCCGGCATCTCAGCGACCGGGCAGTGGGTTGCCTCAATGGGAAGAAAATGCACAGCCGAGATAGAAAAACAACCGACTGCTAATACTGGAAGCGGTATGCCACCATGATTATAAAACGCGCCGTACAGGAACAGAGAGAAAGATCTTTCCTCGCCGGGTATGCATCGCTGTCGGAGAATAGTCGGGGTCGCGTGCATCCTGAGGAAGAATGCCCCTATCGCACGGCATTCCAGCGTGATCGCGACAGAATTATTCACTCAAAAGCCTTCAGACGACTGGAATACAAAACACAGGTTTTTGCGTACTACGAAGGCGATCATTATCGCACCCGTCTGACACACACTCTGGAAGTCGCCCAGATAGCACGGAGCATTGCGCAATACCTGGGAGCCAATGAAGACTTGACCCATGCAATAGCTCTGGCGCACGATTTGGGGCACACCCCGTTCGGCCATGCCGGAGAGCATTCACTTCACGAATTGATGCATGATAACGGCGGATTCGAGCACAACAGCCAATCGCTGAGAGTGGTCGATTATCTTGAGGCCCGATACCCGGAATTTCCGGGGCTCAATCTCACGTACGAAACCAGAGCGGGAATCATACGGCATTCCACAATATACGACCGTGCGCCTGAAGCATTGATTGCAGAATTCATGACTGAACCGAATCCTTCACTTGAGGCACAGATCGTCAACCTTGCCGACGAGATCGCCTACAATTGTCACGATATCGAAGACGGGCTTCGATCGGGTTTTTTTGACGAATTGGACCTGGCTGAACTGGATATATGGAACAGGGTGACTTTCATTCTCAAAGAGCGATATCCCTGTCTGGACAAGAATACCTTTCGTTATCAATGTACGCGATTCTTAATCGACATGTTGATCCGGGATCTGGTGAGAGAAACGGAAGAACGTCTGAGTTCCAATAATTACCGGACCTCAGAGGAAATTACTACTGCCGACAGCCCTACGGCAGTCTTTTCGACCGAAATGCAGCTCTGGAAAGAACAGCTCAATAAATTCTTGTACAGGAGGTTTTATACGCATCACAAAATAATGAGGATGCAATATAAGGCCAACAGATTATTGAGAGATTTGTTCCAGGAATATGTGGAACGCCCTTCTCAGCTCCCTCCCCCCGTGCAAGAGAGGATCGCTTCCGAACCGCTCCCGCCGGAACGGATCGTCTGCGATTATATAGCCGGAATGACGGATCGTTTCGCTCTCGACGAGCACAGGAAGCTCTTCCTGCCGTATGAGTACTAGAGCGAATTGTGGAACCTTTTTGCAGATGGATTATGTCCTTAGTTCAGTTAGAGTCAGTCAGAAACTGTTCCCGATCCGACGGATCAGGTAGGGGCATCCCTTGTGGGTGCCCGGTAGCGACCGGCCTCCGTGCCGGTCATCTGGGACAGGCAGGCACGAGACCTGCCCCTACAGCTACACCCGAATGCAAAGACTACGTAATTACAGTTGATAAACCGATGCTTTCAATTCTGACCCCTGAGCTAACGGCACAATCCATTTACGTAAAGGTGCCCCAAGTATTACTTCTTTGAAAGTGAATCGGTATTGGATGCCGGTTTTTTAGCAGGCAATCTCCCCATAAACCGGGGTCCGAGCAGGAAAACCGCCCCGGAGTAGAGTGCGAGAGTAACTATTACAGCAGGGTGCAGTGTGATAACCGATTCCAGGCCCAGAAAGACAGCCACGCCTGCAACAGCCAGCAAGAGCGGAAACAGAAAATCCCCCCACCCGAAAAAACGGAAGCGGATCTGACAATACGAAAACGTAAACACCATCATTGACAACTTCGTGAGAATAATCACCAGACAGGCACCCTCCAACCCGAGAGGCGCAACCAGAACGAGATTGAAGAGCAGGTTCAACAAGGTCGCTGCAATAGTAAATATCAGGAGAGTCTTGGCTGCTCCCGCAACCATCATTACATAGGAAAACAGGTTATTCTGGAAGGAAATGAGAATCGTCCACACGAGGTACTGCTGCATCCAGATTGCCTGTTCGTAGCCCTGACCGTACACGAGACCGATCATCAGTCCGCTTTCCGTATGGAGAACGAACATGATGGGAAACGCGAGAGCCATCAACCATTGAGCATTGCTTCGTACGAGCATGTCGACACTTTGCCTGCGTTTCCACCACAGAGTTGCGAGAAGCGGAAAAATAACCCAGCCGAGAAATTGTTCGCTCGCAAGGATTGAAACAGGGTCAACCAGATTCCACGTTGCGCTGTACAGAGCGACGCCCTTTACGCCCGCTGCCTCTTCTAGGAAAAAGATGTTGGTTTTATTGTAAATGATTCCGAGAATTTCGATCACGGCGAAAACGGAAGCAGCGCTGAACACCTTCCAGACCACGGGCCAATTCGGAATAGAAACAATCCTGGCGGAATAATCCTTCAGGTAATCAGCCCCGCCGTACCAGATTCGAATACCTGCAGAAATCAGCTTGAAAAGACTTACGACAATGTGACTGAAACCTAATGCCGCAGTACCGAACCCGAATCCGTACGATACCACGGATGAAGCAATGCGAGCCCGCGCTTCCCTGTCCTGGAGTCCTCGAACACGAAAATCGGCAAAAAACGTCTCTGCAAACGCTTCCAAGGCGAATCCGAGACACACGAAAACAATGACGAGCCCCATCTGCAAAGAAAAACCGCGGTAAAGCACAATCCCCAGAATTACTGCCATTGAAGGGACCAGAAGCAGAAACTTGATCACATTTACACGATTGAGTATTTCCGGTTCTTCTCCCGGGCTTGCGGACCCGAGATCTGATACGAGCGGATAGTACAGGCCGAATTGCACGACTTTCATCACGATACTTCCAGCAGCCATGGCGTACATGACTTCCCCGAACACCGACGCGTCCAGCCGGGCAAGATACAAGAAGAACACCATGCTTGTGACCGCCTCGATCCCTTGAGCGGAAAGCAGGTGTGCAAATCGCTGTATGATGCTTTTTTGAGGCGAACTGCTCGAAACTGTCGCTGTGATCGAATCTCTATCTGTACGCAAAATTGACCGCCTTCGTGGAAAAGAGCACTTTACCACCGGCGATTGGGGAAGGCGAATAATTTCAATTCGACGGCTCTTTTCCTGCGAGTCGCAGTTTATGTGAGTGCGTCAGCTCTCTACATGGTTGAGCCCCTCGTGTAGCGATGCTATACTTTGCAGGATAATTAAGGACTTCGCGTTTGGAGCATGTACGTTGAGAATTGATGATTTGATGACCATGTGCTGGCGACTGGTACTGCGTAACAGGAGGCGGTACAAAGCGGTCATTGCAGGAATAGCCTTCGGCACGGCCGGGTTCATTCTGATACAGACAATGGGGGACTCGGTTGAAAAGAAGATGGGTGAGCACCTGGAATTACTGGGGGAAGCGACTGTTATAAAAGCGGAGTACAAGAACGACCTGGAATTCCATCCCGGCGAATTCGTCAACTCGGATGTAACTAATCTGAAACAACTTGATAACGTTATTGCCGTAGCACCTGTGGTTACGCTTCCCAAAGTAGAGGCATATTTTCAGACGACCCAATGGGGACCGGGCTTATTCGGCGTGAATCACGAGTACTGGATGACTCAGACCTGTCGCCTGAACAGCGGAAGACTGATCGGCCCCTCGGATGTAGTGGGTCGTAAACCGGTGGTGGTGCTCGGACAGGATGTGGTCAAGTATCTGTTCAAGAATGTCGATCCTGTGGGACAGGTCATTCGATTAGGTAATTTGAGCTTCAAAGTGATCGGCACGCTCGGAGGAATACAGCACACGGATATACGGAGAGGAGTATTTATCCCCATAACAACTGCCCAAAGCTTATTTCATGGGGTTTCATCCATTCACAATATCTATGTCAGGGTAAGTAATTGGAATGACGTGGATCGGGTTCGACTGGAAGTGCAAGACGTTCTCAAGAACAACCACAAAGGTTACGAGAACGCGATGCGCATCGTGTACTTTCCGAAGAGGATCGAAAAGGTCAAATCTACCGTGTACCTGGTGAAGCTATTCATCTGGGCTGCATTGGGGGTGACGCTGGTTCTTGGCGGCCTGGGAATCATGAATGTTATGCTTGCCGCGGTGCAGGACCGAACAAAAGAGATCGGCCTCAGAAAGGCACTGGGAGCCAGAGAGGAACTCATACTCATGCAATTCCTGACCGAATCGGGCCTGATCAGTCTGTTTGCGGGCGCAATAGGCGTTCTGGTAGGGATCGCATCGGTATATCTCCTCAAAGACCCCATAGGCGTTGATATCTCTCTGCGAATACTGTTCACCAGTGTGGCAGGAGGCCTGCTCTTTACCGTGTGCCTCGGGATTGTTTCCGGTCTGTATCCATCGGTACGTGCGAGTCGTTTGGATTCGGTGACTGCCATGCGATTCGAGTAATCTGTCCTGGTAACCCCTTCCTGGTTGCTATAAGCGGTGACACAAAAATTTCAATCCTCCAGTAGGGGCCGCCGTCTCGAAAGTGTCTCAAAATTCTCGAATGCACCAAAATCGTGCAACGACACTCCATCCGAGTAGGGGCAGACCTATGAGGCTGTCTCAAAAGTGAATTTTTCTCGCGATTGACCTTGAGTTTTACTATAAGAGTTTTCACAAGGTTGAAGCGAGGGTTTTTTTATGAGCAGAGAGATCCGTGCGGACTATGATCAGCTGTTGATGTTTCCTCCTGCAGTGGATGATTGGATAGGGCCAGGACACCCGGCGCGTTTTGTGCGGGATTTTGTGGATTCTTTGGATTTGGCGGCGCTGGGGTTCCGAGTTCGAGAATCCCAGATGGGACGTC
>JBGSLQ010000049.1:0-98161 GCA_041740635.1 Desulfomonilaceae bacterium
ATAGCGAAGCAAACGAATGCGCGAGAACGTGTGACGGAGCTACTCATTTCGAATTACTCATGATTTTGTGACAGTGTAAAAGCGGACACGATTTGTCCGGTTTTACACTGTCGTTTGTCCGGTTTTGCGGCGACGACTACAGCTTTACGGCGGCCTGGAACAAAGCATTACGAAATGCATAAAATTGTGCCTGAATTATATTATCCTTCTGGCACTTTTGACGTTTCTCATATATTCAATAATTATGATTGCTGGAGGAAATCCCTCCACGGCACACTGGATACTCGGAGCGCTTTCAACTTTGGGAATGTGTGCTGTCATGATACCTTACGGAGTAGTGGTCGAGAAAGAGCACGGCTCCAGATGGTACGGTTTTTCAGCGCCTATCGGTCTCGCACTGAGCGCTTGGGTTGCACTGAGCACCCTGATAATGCTATTGACCAAGAGAGGAATTCATTGGCGAGGTTCAGTATACAAATAGGAGCTTAAACTCATGGTATTAAAACGCGATTCGCTCCGACAGCGAGGGAGAAAAGCGTTGACCATGTTGTTGATTTCCTGGTATGATCCCGGTTCGCCTAGTCGAGCCTCGCGCGAAAGGAGAAGGTATATGAGCCCTGTGAGGGTTAGTTTTTTTGTGAAAATCCTCGTTTTATTAGTTGTTTGTGCAATACCTGCAGTATCCGGCGCTCAGGAATTCAAGGTTTTCACCAGCGAGGATTACGGGTTCGCTATGAAATACCCCGCTTCGTGGCTCAAAGTCGAGCCCAAGGGCAATTATTATGTCGTATTTCAGGCCCCTGATCTCACTGACAATTTCAGAAACCGGATCCATGTCGCGGCTCACAAACCCGTCAAGGACAATCTTGATGTTTTCCTGAAAGAGTTGAGGAATGGAATTTCGGATCTACAGAAAGGCTCCGGCAAGAAACAAGAGGTCAAAATCCTCGATGAGGGCGAATTCAAGAGTGAAGTCCCCGGAGCTTACTATTTTTTTATTCAGGCTTTCGATGATAAGCTCCGAATCTGGATGGACATTGTCATAGTATTCTATAAACATGAGCAGACGCTTCTCAGGATCTCCTGCCTGGCGCCGTCACAAACCATGGAGAAGGTCCAGCCCCTGTTCAATGAGGTGCTCGTGAGCGTTAAGTTCACATCTCAAGCTACCGAGACAAGTCCGGCACCGACCCGGCCCCCGGCCACGGCTCCGGTACCGCCGCCTCCACCGTCTCAGCCTGCGCCTCCCCGTCCTCAGGTTACGCCAAGTCCGACTCAGCCAGTCCAACCGGGTGTCAACGAACGTGTGCCGGAACAGCCGCGTTACGCACCGGAGCCCAGATCTGAACAGCCTGCGCCTCGGACTACTCAGCCGCCTATGCCACCGGGAACCGGACCTCGGCCTCTTCCAAGAGGACCGTCCAGAGAACCGGAAACAGGTATAATAAATTAAACGACAGGTTACTTAAGCCATGACAATGCGCCGCGTTGAAAAATTTTTCGATTCTCACGAAGGATTCCGGCAGTTCAAGATAAGTCTGACTGACCAACTACCGTTGCCTATGGATTCCAGATTCGTGAGAGAGCGGGCGCTGAAATTGGCCGAGAAACACGAGCCCAGGGGTGACAGGAACGAATTGGATTTTGCACTATCCCATCTTTCTGTTTCCCTGGATCCAAAGCGGTTTCAGCAGACTTCTGCCATGACCTTGTTTATGGCAAAAACCCTGTTCAGAGACATCTCTCAGCCCATTGCACTACGCATTCGTCAGAAAATAGCAGAATTCAAAGGTCCTAAGTTCTTCTTCGTAGGCCACACCTCATATTTCGATTACGTCCTTACCAATCAGCTCGTGCAGAGGCTCGGGCTGGGCGCTCCTGTCACTCACGCTACTGGCAGTTTCACCAAAGGATGGCTTTCAAACTGGCTGCATGGATTTCGTGCGCTGGTGACTCCCAAGAACCAAAGTCAGATTCAACACAGGGCTTATTCATGGTTCAGCGCTGCCTTGGCTGAAACCGGCGAGACTCAGATCGTCATGGCCCGGACAAGCCGGTATACGGTTCGATCCAGGGATGGAGTTCTCCGTGAACCGTACGTTCCTCACGGGGTTCTGGCGGCGGTAAAAGCCACAGGCAGCGCGATGATTATCCCCGTATCGATATCCTATGAGGCTGTTCCTGAAGATGCGTACCTGACCTATTCTCCTTTCTTTCCGTTGTTCGCGATGTTTCCTCGCAGGTGGCCCATTCTGCTCCCGCTTCTTCTCGGAGTAGGCAGTGCTGATAAAGTATTCAGAGGACTCGAGGGAGCGTTTGGTGATGCAAACATAGAGACAGGAGAGCCTTTCGAGTTGGCGAACGATGATTCTCTTACGCTTCAGAGAATATCTCATCGGGCTATCGAAGAAATCGCAAAAAACAAACTGATTCATCCAAGCCAACTTGTTGCCAGAGCAATGCCGCATGGCGAGTGGGTTGACATAAAGACTCTGCGGCAACGGGTTGAAACCGAAATTGAGGCTATTTCCGACTTCTTCAAATCGCGGTACAGAAAAGAGGCGCCTTTTCACCCGATAATAAATTCGGATGTTCCCGCTGCCATAACACGCGGTCTCAAGGTTTTGAGCAGACGCCGCGCAGTGAGCCGATCGGTTGTAAGAAGAGCTTATACTGTAGACAAAGCCGCCTTGCTGAGATTCTACGCCTATCACGGTGACAGACGTATATATCCGCTCAGCGGCCGCAACACCCTCACAGTTGTAAATGCCGGAGTATGGGGATACACTCTCGCTCTCCACATTGGCATGAATCTGTTGAAAAAAGAGGAATTATCCGAGACATCCCTGATCCTGTACGATTCTCGAGAAGACCTCATTGAAAAGCTCACGGTGGATGGAAAGCATCCTTGGCACTTCAAGGACATTGCTCTTCCAAGATCTGTACGACCTGAAGCAGATTTGCTGGCTGCCATTGGGGACACTTCGCTCATTCTCATGGTTACTCCCAGCAAGTATTTTCACTCCATGCTGATCAAAGTGCTTGAATTGGCACCAAATGGGAGCGATCTGGTGATTGCCACGAAGGGTTTTATTCCCGAAACAGGGCTCCTCCCCTGCCAGACGGCTTACATGGAAATGGAACGCCTCGGGAAAAGAGTAAAGATTTCTATTCTCTCGGGGGCAAATCTTGCTCATGAAGTTGTCCAGGGTGGCGCTTGCGTGACCCAGATTGCTTGTGAAAAGGACGACACGTTCGACCGGCTCCGCCCGTTGTTGGAGACTGCCAAGTTCCGAGTGGTGTACTCTCACGATGTGATTGGGACGACAATTGCCGCTGCTCTCAAGAATGTGTACGCCATAGGTTTCGGCCTGTTGGAAGGATCCAAGAAGGCTCCGGAGAACTTTCTGGCAACGTACTCGACCCTCGTTACCGCTGAGATCAGGAATTTCGGGCTGCTGCTGGGGGCTGCTCCAGAAACGTTCGATGCCGAGAGCCAGGTATGGATGGCTGATCTACTCGCAACATGCAGAGGAGGCAGATCGGCGCAATTCGGTCGCGATCTGGCCGTCATCGAAGAAAAAGCTGGAAAAGTGAAGCCAGCCAGACAATTGCTCGAACAATATCGAAAAAAGAAAGTGGCCGTGGAAGGATTCGAGGCGGCCCGATATGCGAATAGAATCGCCTCTCAAAGAGGTTTTCACCCCCCGATTCTCGGCGAGATTTACGCCATTCTTCACGGAGGCAAGCAAATGGACGTGGACGCTTTTATCGAGAAATGCCTCGATGCGCTGAGCCACAAAACCAGCCAATCTTTCCCGTCTGCGATCCGACCTCGATCCATCCGGTATTGACACATCGCCCCGACGTAATCTTCGGGGCTCAACGTGGGGAGCCATGAACGAGTCTCTGTCCATTCTGCCCATTTGCATTAAGGACCTCAGGCCCGGAGACAATATTCTCCAGTGCTTCAGATTGGGTACAAAAGAGCTTCGTAAGACCAAATCGGGCCATGACTACCTGGACCTGGTGTTCAACGATGCAACCGGTTCGGTCACCGGAAAAGTCTGGGCCGATGTGCTCCGTAAATGGGGTCACAGTTTTGCATCCGGTGACTACGTTAAAGTTGAAGGACGGGTCGAAACGTACAGAGACAAAATTCAGGTCGTAGTTGAAAAAATACGCAAAGTCGATTCCTCCGAGGTGCCTGATATCGACTCGCTCGTAAAGAAAAGCAGCCAGGATCCCCAGGTTTTGATGGCGGAACTGAAAGGCATCGCGGGAACATTACAGCCGCTTCAACTGTCAAATCTTGTGCTGCATTTGCTGGAAACCCATGCCGATGCTTTCATGAGTCTTCCTGCGGCCCAAATGGTGCATCACGCATACAGGAGCGGTCTGATCGAACACGTTATGGCCGTGACCCGAAAGGTTATGGCTGTATTACCGCTCGAGAACGATATCAATCCGAATATTGCTATCGCAGGAGCCATTCTTCACGATATCGGAAAAGTTCGTGAGTTGAATGCAGAAGGAAATGGCAGAACACCTGAGGGAAGGCTTATCGGGCACGTCTCGCTCGGAGCGCAAATGCTTCGCGACGCTGCCCATGCAATGGGAGCAACCACGTCACCATGGTTGACGGAGTTGGAACACATCCTGCTTTCACACCACGGGGAGGCCCAATTTGGTGCTCCGGTGCGACCTTTTACTCGGGAGGCCGTGCTGGTACATTTTATCGATAATCTGGACGCAAAGCTCAAGATTATGAGCGAAGCGCTCGAATCCGCGGAACCGGATGGTTTCGCTCCTTATAACAAATGGCTGGAAGGCAAAGCTTTCGCAGGAAGTAATGCGCTTCACCAGGAGGATCACGATGCTGGAACTTGAAGAAAAACTTGCACTGTTAAAGGATAGATCGTCTCAGCTCAGAGGTTATCTTTGACCTCGATGCCAAAATAGCCCGCCTGAATGATCTGGAAAAAACTCAGGAAGATTCGGAATTCTGGAATAATCCCGAGCACGCACGATCCCTTTTAAAAGAACAGAAGCAGATCGCTGTAATAGTACAGGGATTTGAAGACCTCAATAAAGAAGTGGAAGAGACTTCGCTACTGCTTGAGCTTGCTGTGGAGGAAGATGACAAGTCGGTTCTGAAGGAAGTTGAAGAACGGCTCAATGTCATTGAAGAAGACATTAACAATCTCGAAATTCAACGTTTGTTTACGAGGCTGGAGGATGCCGGCGACGCTATCGTGGAAATTCATGCCGGCGCAGGAGGAACCGAAGCTCAGGATTGGGCGGAGATGCTCCTGAGAATGTATCTGAGGTGGGCCGAGCGTGAGGGATTCAAATCCGAAATGATGGATACCCTTCCAGGTGACGAAGCAGGGATCAAGAGCGCCACGTTTTCTGTTGAAGGTGAGCACTCGTACGGACGTCTGAAGGCTGAAATAGGAATTCACCGACTGGTGCGGATTTCTCCTTTCGATGCCAATTCCCGACGCCATACGTCCTTTGCTGCAGTGTTCGTGTACCCGGCAGCGGATGAAAACGTAGACATTGAAGTGAATGAAGCGGATATCAAAACCGATACGTACAGAGCGTCCGGTGCAGGCGGTCAGCACGTCAATAAAACGGATTCCGCAGTGCGCCTTACGCATCTACCCACCGGAATCGTTGTCCAATGCCAGAACGAGCGTTCCCAGCATAAGAATCGTGCCATGGCCATGAAGATTCTCAAATCTCGACTCTACGATCTGGAGATACAGAAAAAGATGGAGGAGAAAGAGAGTCTTCATAAGGCAAAGAAAGAAATTGCCTGGGGATCTCAAATCAGATCCTATGTCTTGCAGCCCTATCAAATGGTGAAAGATCACCGCACCAATTGTGAAATGGGCAATGTAAATGCTGTTCTGGACGGAGATATTAACCGGTTTATTCAGGAATACCTCCTTGTACAGGCACGGGAAGCGTCTTAAAGCTCAGTGATACGGATTATATGGTGACAAAGCCGCTATAATGAATTATGGTGAGCGCTGTCGAATATTGACTGTAAGGAGTAAAGTATGAGTCGTTGGTTCGCAAAGTTATTTTTCCTTGCCATTATTGCAGGATTTGCTTTGGCGCCTTGCGTCTCCGAGGCGTCTTGAGCAGGCTGTTTTCCCTCCTGGTCAGGAGCTTCAAGCAGCTATTCATCCAGTCCTTCTTATTACGGTTATGGATACGGATACGCGGGACAGAATTACGGCTATCCGAACACGGCCGGTCAGCCCCGAGCAAAAAAAGCCAAAAAAAAGAAGACACAGGGCAACTAAATTCAACCAGGGGAGCCTTCATGAGGTTCCCCTTCCCCATGGCACCTGCTCTCCATTCACTTCTCCATCTCACATAATTCATGTAATATTCTGACGAATTGCCAAAACAAAAACATTCTGCGTTGAGCACATAAAAGAAGCGTACCATGCATAAACAAGATTTTATGACATTTTTGGACACTCGCGAACACTCTCGCGACCGGCTTGCATCGATCTTGTCACGATGGGCCGATGTCAATTCCTTTTCTTATCACCTCGAAGGCATTCAGCAGGTTCAGGCGTTACTCCAGGAGGATTTTTCAGATCTCCGGTCACAGGAGGGCTCCTGTGTTTTGCCTCCTCAAAAGGTACTTTCGCCCGAAGGGCTCATCGTGGAACGACCCCTTGGCAGGGCTCTCACGTTTGTGAAACGTCCTGGGCAGAAATTGCGGGTGTTTCTTTGCTGTCATCTTGACACGGTATTCCCTCCGGACCACCCTTTTCAGCGCTGCTCCCGGATTGATGAAAATACGCTTGGCGGCCCGGGTGTTGCTGACGCAAAAGGTGGTCTGCTGGTGATGTTGACTGCCCTCCAGATGTTCGAGAAAAGCCCCTGGGCTGATAACCTCGGCTGGGAAATCCTTATCAACCCGGATGAGGAGATCGGGTCTCCAGGTTCGGCTCACCTGCTTCGTCAGGCGGCCGAGCGCAACGATGTGGGGTTGATTTTTGAACCTTGCAACCCTGAGGGCAAATTGGTGTCGCACCGCAAAGGGTCCGGGAATTTCTCCACGTTCGTGAAGGGACGAGCTGCACATGCCGGAAGAGACCCGCATCTGGGACGCAATGCAATCCTTGCGGCAGCCCGGATGATCGTGGACCTCCACGCTATCCAAAATCCTCATCGAGGTATTACAGTGAACACGGGATACATTGAGGGAGGCGGTCCGACAAATGTAGTGCCGGACCGGGCTTTCTTCAGAGCGAATGTCCGAGTGGCCGATTCTCATGAGCAGCACGATTTCGAGTCGCTCTTGACCGAGACTCAGAACAAATTGAACGAGACGGATGGAATCAGTGTGGACACATTCGGAGTGTTTGGCAGACCTCCGAAACTCCTGGACTCACGTACACTGTATCTCCTTCAGCGAATTGCGGAATGCGGGCGAGAAATCGGGCTTCCTCTGGAATGGATAGGAAGCGGAGGCACGTGCGATGGAAATAATCTGGCTGCAGCCGGTCTGGTCACCGTAGACAGCCTGGGACCTCGCGGATTCAAGATTCATACTCAGGATGAATATGTGCACCTGGACGACATCATTGAACGTGCGCGACTCAGCTGCCTTCTCCTGATGAAAATGGCGGCGGGTAACGTTGAAATTCCTCCGAGAAACTTGTGAGAGCTGAATAGGAGAAATATAGCTCTTCTCCAAAGTGAATTCCCAATGCAAGAGACTATTCGGCTCCGAAACTCTTCAGCAGTTGGACAATATCGTGATGTCCTGCAGCTTCGGCTAATTTCAGAGCGGTCAAACCCTGCTCATTCACTGTATTGAAGCTGATTCCACTCTCAAGGAGTAGTGCCACAGAGGAACGAAAGCCCCGAGCTGATGCTTCCATGAGAGCAGTATTACCGTTCTTGTCCTGGACATTTCGGTGAGCTTTTCGTTTGAGGAGCATAGCAACGATTTCAGGCATTTCATCTCCTACCCTCATGCGTGCTCTCTTTTTCAATTTCTCGCTCCGGCCGATTCCCATGCAGGACCAGATTAACGGAGTCCTTCCCTCATCATCTGCAACGAAAGCTTTCGCACCAGCTTCCAGGAGCAATCTTACAAGTTGGGCGTGGCCTGCGCGGCATGCGTGAACAAGGGCCGTACGGCCGTATTCGTCTTCACCATCCAGGTTCGCGCCCCAGTCGATGAGTATTCGAGCACATTCAACATGACCTTCGGCGCACGCAGTCATCAGCGGCGTCCGACCGTCCTCGTCACCGACATTGGGCAGGGCTCCTTTGTTCAACAGCATCTTGACGAGCTCGGGAGACCCGCTCCGGGCTGCCCGCATCAATGCGGACAGATCATGAATATCCGTCGAATTGACATCAGCTCCATGCTGCAACAAGACCTTTGCAGCTTCTACGTGCTTGCCTCTGGCTGCTTTCATGAGAGCGGTCGCACCGAAATGATCTGTCATTTCGGGATCGGCGCCTTGCTCCAGGAGCAGATGCGCAATCTCGGCATGCCCTTTTGACGCAGCCCACATGAGCGCAGTCCAGCCATTCCTGTCTCGACCTGATATTTCGGCTCCCCGCTCCAGGATGACACGTCCTGCTTCAAGGCGCCCTTCGCGTGCAGCGAGCATTAAAGGAGACCAGCCGTTGGCATCCTGATAATTTATCTCTGCGCCGTGATCGCACAGGATGGAAATGACCTCCGCATGGCCTTCACCTGCAGCCTTGAGCAGCCCGTTATAGCCAAGCTCGTCCCGTACGTGGATGTCAGCGCCGTGCTGGAGCAACAGGTGTACTACATCGGTTTTGCCTTCACGAGCCGCATCGATCAAAGCAGTGCTACCATCTTCACTTCGAGTCTCGGGATTTGCTCCGGCATTCAGGAGAAGCTCAATAATGGCCAGACAAGCGTCGTGATCCGCGGAGCACCATCCTCCAGCAACGCCGAGAGCTGTACGTCCTCCGTACAAATTCCTGGCCTCCACATCGGCTCCTCTCTCCAATAAGAGCTTCACAGCAGAAATGTGACCGAATTCGGCTGCATACATCAAAGGCGTGAGGCCGAACCGATTGGAAGCATTCACATGTGCGCCCAGATCGAGCAGGAAACGAATTACTTCGCACGTGCCCGTTTGCGAGGCTTTGCACAACGCCGTTTCGCCCAGCGTATTTCTCGCGTCTATATCGGAGCCCAGTTCCAGCACACGGGAAATGGATGCCAGATCTCCAGCGCCTGCGGCAGAAACCAGAGATTCCGCCGCCTGAGTAATACAAGCAGAACACAGTGAATCTTTGGAAGAAATGATGCTTCCGCAATGAGGACAGGTATTCATTTTGGACTCGTTGGCGAGAGGGGCACAGTCACGAGTATCGGTGGAATTGTTATTCTTTATTAGCCTAACGGGAGAAGCGGAGGAAGTCAACAATATAACAACAGAGCGAAGCGGGAATCAACCGAAGTGTATTTCCATAACTCGCAAAAACTATGGGACATGACTTTGAGCAGCCATGTCCCATTCTCATATGCTCTCGTGAGCAATCAAACGAAACCCTAAAGAAATGTCTTAATTACTGTGCGCCTTGAACTTCTACTCCACTCTGCTGGATTTTCTTATCCATTTGAGTATCACTCGAAGCTGTTCCTGTTTGGCCCATGTCCGTTTCAGCCCGTGCACCGCCGGACTCAAAGAAGTTAAAGACCTTATCCTGGAAATCTTCTTTGGCCAACGCCTGCAGATCTTTACCTTTTAAATCGGGCGCACTTTTCAGTTGATCTTGTTTCACGTTCAGGACCAGTTTATCTTTTGTGGCGTCTGCATTTACCTGATCCCAGGGAATCGGAATGAGTTTGCCGTCACGTGACAAAACGATAAATTCCACTTTTCCCTGCTTGGAAATGACGATGTGCTCAACCTTCCCCAACTCCTTATTCTGATTGTCGATAGCGCTGGCTGGGCTCACGTCAAACTGGGCAAAATCATCACCGAGCATTACGGAAGACGAAGCTTGCTTGGCACGGCTTGCCACTTGTCCGGAATCTCTCATATCGGATGCGGAACGTTCAGATCTCCTTCCAGATGTTGCCGGGACATCCCTCGGAAAAGCTTCGACGTCAAATTCCCTTGCAACAAACGTTTCTTCCGGCATAAATGGAGTCTCAAGAGATCCGATTACGCCTTCCGGGTAAATGTAGCCTTCCGCCACAGGGACTGAAGGAGCCGGTCTGCCCGACATGCCACCAGGCATCCTGTAGTTGCGGCCTTTGCCGGCAGCTCGATATGCCGCATCAGAAGTGCCGAAAGGCCCGAAGACGACTGTCCACCCAAGTCCCGGCAGGCCGTCAATTATCTGGGTTTGACCAAGTTTATCTTGGACCACATAGAAGTCGGCCGAGGCCCCGGAAACAAAAAGTACACTCATCAACAGTGCCGATATAAAAACCACGCGTAAGTTTTTCATTTTTTAGACCCTTTCCTAACTGAGTCGATTTGTAATTTCTCTTGGTGAATCACTTGCGCCGTCCAATTCTAACTGCTAACGACCGGCAATCCAGAGTAAGCGTTGCCGATGCAGACAGACCTCAACGCAATCACCAAAGTTTTTTATATCTTTGCAGAATTCGTGCCATTACTTGATTCTCTTTGCCCTCAGAACAGTCTGATATTGTTCATCATTTTTAAGGTTTTCTGCGCCCTCGACATTGTACTCTACTCTTTTCGTTTCCGATGGGCATAATTTACACGCCATTTTACTAAGTAATTAGTTTTTGATAAGTTTACTGGTGCTTTTCTGGGCGTCAATCACCCTTCTTTGTTCGGTTCTTTGGATGAGAATCGCACAAACCGGGGCACGCGACTATTTACTGGTTGATATGGAATTATTGTAATTGCATCGGCAGGAATTGTCGGGTATTGGAAGGATTTTGACGAAGGAATGGCACTATTTTTGCCAAATTGCTTCTCGGATTACTTCTGCCGCGTACTCTAATGTTTTCCCGGCAATGGGTGAAATCATCGGATTCAGATGGTAAAAATTGAGATATCCGTGAAAAATGCCCGGCTCGGTTTGATGGATTACGGAAACCCCTTTGCTTGACAGCTTTTCTCCATAGGCAATTCCTTCGTCCAGCAAAGGATCGCATCCGGCAGTGATGATGAGTGTCGCCGGCATACCCTGCAAATCGTGAGACCTGAGAGGTGATGCATCCGGGTTAATCCAGTCCCTTTGGTGAGGCAGATAAAAGGACCGAAACGATTCGATCGCGCTGGTTGTGAGTACGTAATCCTTTTTAAAGCAGTCTGCCGAAGGTGAGCCAGTGTCTGCAATGTCCACCGAAGGATAAAACAGTGCCTCAAAGTGTATTTCAGTGTGGCCCAGCTCCTTCGCTTTTCGCGCGGTTACCGTTGCAAGATTTCCCCCGGCACTATCACCACTCACAATTATACAGGACGGGTCCCCTCCGTATTTCGATATATGCTCGAGAACCCATTGAAACGTCGAAAAGCAATCGTGAACGGCCGCAGGAAAAGGATGTTCCGGAGCAAGACGGTAATCGGGAGATACAACTATTGCCGGAATTTCGGACGCGAGTTTCCGAATGATCGGATCGTAAACAGCAGTGCTCCCGAGAGTCCAGCCGCCTCCGTGAAAGAAGATGAGCACAGGCAAACGATCCCGACCGGGAAACTTTTGTCGAGGTATGTACACGGACACCGGAATACTATGAGTTTCTTTATCGATGCCGAGCGACAACAGTTGTCCCATAGGAGTCCAGACAGGACGGGATACTGCAATCATTTCCTCTGTTTGCCGCAGGAGTGGAACCGTGCCTACCGTAAGTCTATCCAATGGATTGCCCGTGAGATTGTACGCTGAAAGGAAGCTGTTGACTGCCAAGGTTGGCTTACAGGTCTCCTCGCATGTCCTTGACGGACCGGCTTGCGCAAAACAGTATGAGCCCGACCAGGAGCATACAATCAAAAGTATAATAACAATGCGTGCTTTCCTCATTGTGTCCTCTCGGGTACACAGCAACGCCGAGGTGGCTATTTTGGCGTTGTCGGTCTCAGAGTAGCCAGGAACTCATTGTATATGCCGACATAGTGCTCCAGAGCCACGCAACAACGTATCAGGAGCAGAAATCTTCTGAGATCCATTTTCGTATACGCTCTCAAGAGAATGCTCCAGAATTTGGATCTCGTCTTCCGTAGGAGTCCCCATTGGATGAGCGTGATCATGAGACCCCTGATTTCAGCCCATTCCAACTTTTTGGGATAGAGTGGCATCTGAACGGGTTTCATTGCAAGAAAATGGCGGAAAGCTCTATCCAGAAAGGCCGAATAATCATAGAGGGCGCTCATAGTGTTGAGGAATTCCGTTTCTATTTCATCCAGAGATCGTGTGGGCCGGAAATTCATCCTCAAGTTGTTGCTCTGGATGAGGTCGTCTCTTTCTCCGTTGACCAGACGATTCTCCCGTTTCAGGCGGGTCCATAAACTGGTACCGGGATATGCGTAGAGGAGAGCGACTTCGACCAGCGGTATATTATTCTTGGAGACGAACTCTATCAAATTTTGGTCTCTGCCCGGCCGTTCTCCGTCCATTCCGAGGATCGTTCCCGCCATAATCTGAAGCCCGGCTTCATTGATCCTCCGGCAGGCATCGTCCAGGTCCGTAGAAGAGTTCTGGAGTTTCCGGGCAATTCTGAGCACCTCTTTGTCCGTAGACTCTATGCCGATATAAACAGTGGTGAAGCCAACTTCCACCATCATCCTCATAATATCCGGCGAACGGGACAAATTGATGGATGCATGGGTGAAAGATTCAAACGGCCTGCGATGCTGGTTCGCCCATGTGAGCATCATTTCGAGCAGCGCCTTCGATCTTTTTGGATTTCCCACGAAGTTATCGTCAACCAAATAGATTTCCCGTCGCCATCCAAGATCGTACAGCGTCTGCAATTCCCGGATGAATTGCTCGGGAGTTTTCGTTCTCACTTCTCGACCGAAGATCTGGGTGGCATCGCAGAATTCGCATTGAAACGGACATCCACGCGAAAACTGAATCGCCATGTCAACGTATGCTTTCATATCGAGCAGATCGAACCTGGGTACGGGCGACAGGGTGAGGTCCGCTCTTTCGGTACTCGCGATGATACTCGGTGCTTCATTTTGCCGCATTTTTTCCAGCAGCAGGGGAATAGTGATCTCGCCCTCCCCTACCGCCACATAATCAGCGCCCGCATCGAGGAATTCCTGCGGAAAATGGAAAGCTGCAGGCCCTCCCACGGCCACCGGTTTTCGCTTCTCCTTACTTTCACGGATGACGTCTGCAATTTGTGTGAATTGCATGAGTGTCCCGGTGGTGAATACAGCTTCACACCACCCCCAGTCTTCCTCGGATATGCATTGAAACGTAAGATCGATTAGTTTTAAGTCCCAGGACTGCGGCAACAGAGCAGCAACCGTCAATAGCCCGAGCGGTGGCGTGTATGCCTTTTTGGAAGCAACTCTTATCACCGAATCTTCTGTGCCGATATTCAAATTACGAGGGCTTTTCGGATATACTAATAGTACATTCATACTGGTCTCCAATGTAAATCAATGCAAGTAAACTAATTAGATGAAGACGCGATCGATCCGCCGATTCTCGATTATCTGTTCAATCTCAATAAGATTAGCTTTACACTCAAGTATTCATCTTTTTTTACGTTCAAATAGTATTGAAGACAATTTTTCAAATAGCACTGGGCTCTTGCACAGGATACCAATACCAGCTTTATAGTAGATTACAGAATATCAGGGTACTATTGCCGCGTCAATATAAGTTATTCTAACCTACAACAAACAGTGTCGAGAGTGTGTCCAATTAACGGGAGGTACTACCGTTTACATTGCCTGGCCATTGTCTGTTTTTCATAACCGTTATCGCCTACTTGGCGGCTTAGGAAATGACAAGTCCAAGCCAAAAACTCTAATGTTCGAAAGCCCCGCACCGTCTCTCTCTTTATAAAGAAACCAGTTGAGCTCAGACAAATCTTGCCCTCGCGGTTCATCAAAATGTTCACCTTTAAAGTACATGACGCAATAAATTCCATAATCGGAGCCCTTAGAGCGCATATAAGCGGGCAATTGTTCCACGAGACCATGCTGCAGATCATCGCTATGAGCGTGCTTGAACTCTATGCAAACGTTGATTGCCCTTCCGGAGCTGAGATGTCCAAGTAAAAGGAAATCTAACTTTCCGCCAGCAATCGGATATTCGCGCACTATTTCTATATTTTTTGCTAGAGCTTGATCATACATTGACTGGTGAATAGTTGGATGGATTCGGGTCTCATCTTTGGGTCGCCGGGAAATGATCTTTGATCCGCTTTTCGTAATGTCCCAAAAGGCATCTTGTGATGAGGTAGTCTTGACCTTATCTTGAATCGAATCCAGTATGCTTGTTACAGTCTGATAAAAATGTGCCGAAGATTTATAAATTAATGTAGGCATGATCGCTTCTTTTCGCGCCCACTCCAACAATGAATTAGGTGGAATTGTCGGAGGCGTTTGTTGCATTCGCACCCTTTTATTTAACTCCGCATTTTTTTCCTCTTCGCTTTCCAGTTTGGATATAGCTTCATCATAAGCTCCGTCACGAATGGTGATCTGTAAGTGGGCAGGCTCCCACTTTACAGTGAAATTGACCCACGGTTCACGCCAGTCTACTGAATCCAGCGGCTCAGTCAATATATGTTCATTGCGAGCGATATAAAAATGGGTATCGGTGAACCCTACTTGAAGGTTATATTCTTTACTGAGAACCCTAAAAATAAAACCCTGAAGGCCAGGATCTCTGAGTTGTTCTCTATTCATCCAGAATGAAAATCCACCGCTGGCAACCAAAAGGTCTCGCGGTGCTATCGTTTTACTGAGTTCCGGCCATATGTCTATGATTACCTCTTGGTTAGCGCTTCAACCTAATAACCAAGAGCTATATTCATCGATATCGATTACGAAAACTAGAGCAAATTTGATTATTTTTTTTCCGTCTTGATCCTCCGTTGGCATGATGTAACAGAATTGGGTCAAAGCGTGATTCATGGGATTTAAAAATCCAAACATCCGCTGTGGATAAGGACTACTGCCTTCGATTGCGATCTCTTCCTTCATGATGAACTTGTTTAATTGATCACCGATTCTCACGAAAAGTCCAAACCGTTGGACGAATTGCTGAAGCAATATGAAGGGATCTGGTATCTTTGCGCCTTCCAATAATTCTGGAAGAATTTTGAAAGCGTTGTCCACCCGCCAGTCTTCTCCGTCTTTAAAGCAACATGCCAGGATATAAAATTCATCGAACTGCTGCGTGAATCTCTTCAAGAAAAAACCTAATCTCAGATCCCATATTTCCAGCATTTTTTGTGTGTCTGGCGTAAGGATGGTCTGTTTAACTTGCTCAGCATTAATTTGGAATACGGCAGAGACATCATTAAACGCGTCTGTTAAGTGAATATTCATTGCTCTTTACCTCGTCGCACGTTCACAATTGGCAAAAAGAATGTTGAAGGCTGCACCCGTTTTCTGATCATGATGAACATTGGACTTTTCAATTTTCAAATAAGGCCAGACTAACCTTTCAATACAGCAAGAGGAATCAACGTTTTTCCCCTCTTCTGGGCAGTTTCCATGATCATGTCCCGCGGCGTGGCCGGCGGTTCGCGACGCTCTTCGGAAGGCTTGGTCATCAAAGACATTGCGCCTGTACTGCAGGTGGTCACGCACAGCCCACATCCGATACAGCGATCACGGTCGACTATTGCAGCTTGCTCGGAATTCATCGAAATAGCGTCCATCTGGCACCTTTCCAGACAGATTTCGCATCCTGAACAGGTGTCTGCATCAACTTCCGCATAGTAATTGGTGATGACCTTTTCCGCGGGTTTCGGGTGAAGCTTTATGGACCGAAGTATCCCGCAGCAATCACCACAACAGTTGCACAGTCCTCCGGGATTCTGAGCATTGAACGGTTGCGGGACAAGCCCAGCCTCGTCACATCGATCTACGATCCGCAATGCTTCTTCCTGGTCGATCCATCGCGCCATGCCTTTGTCGACGTAATAATCTCCATGAGATCCGAATATGAGACAGACCTCCAGGGGTTTGTCACACCCGGATTCACTCAGGCCTTGCTGGACTCTGCAGATGCAATTCGCCACGGAGATGCGTTTCTGGCTGCTCACAATTCCGCGAACATCTTCATACGGGGCAACGGACCACGACTGCTGAATTGCCCGTCCGACCGGTATGGTTCTCAGAGGAGGGTTCTCGCCAATCCCCTGTTTTCCGAAAGCTTCTTTGAAGTACTGCTCCATGAGGTCTGCGAATTCCCGGTCCATGCCCTTGAGCTGGAATTCGTATGATCCGACCACAAAAGGCACCGCTCCATACTGGACGGCATCGCCTTTCCGGAGCCTGAATATGAGGCCCTTGTCAAACATGCGCTCCAGAATTTTCGTTACTTTCTCGGGGTCTTCTTTAATACGGTCGGCCACGGATTGGGGCGCCTCAAGCATCATGCTGAGATTCAAGAACATCAATGCTTCTTCTTCGGTAAACAACTTTTGCAGGAGTTTGATCTCAACTCCGGATTCGGTCGAAGGAAAGCCTACGGAGTATTGATCCAATTGTTCCCTTAAATCATAGTAAACCTGCTCAGCCATTTCATCTCCTTTCGGCCTAACGCCGCTAAAGATTTTATCACTGCCACATGAAAGATGATAGTCTCAAGGCTGGATAGTCGGCTATTCGAGGGGAAATGTGGGGCGATACTGCAGAAAAAGTCCATCTAATATTCTGAATGCACGCCTTTTGTATTGCTGATTCCTTCAATTCTTCTCAGGATTCTCATTACCCATGGATCTCTCAACCCTCTCGGCCCAAACCGCGCACGTACTGTTCCGCGCCGTGAGCCAGTCCCTGGGCGACAGCATCTATATACTCCGGAGTAGTCAGGCTTTTCCGATCCTTTCCATTGCTCAAAAATGCGCATTCTACGAGAATTGCAGGCATTTTTGCTCCCAACAGAACATAAAACGGTGCGCGTCTGACTCCTCTGTCCCTGATACCGAATTTTCTGCGCTTCAAACTCACCGCCATAGCTTTGTGGAGCGTATTTGCCAGTTCCTCTGATTCCGTCTTCTTTGAGGTGAGCATGAGATCGAGCAAGGTTGCTTCCAGATCGGTCATTTTGACAAGAGGAATCCCATTCTCTTTTGCAGCCAGCCTCATGGCCCGGGGAGAACCCGCTTTATCCAGATAAAACGTTTCGATTCCTTTTGATGTCCCGTCAGTGGCCGCATTGCAATGGACGGAAACGAACAGGTCTGCACCCGCGGAATTTGCCACTGCGGTCCTCTCCGGAAGCGCCAGGCTTCTATCGTCTTCTCTGGTGAGAACGACTCGAAACATGCTGCCTTTCGCCTCCAAAGCGGCCTTCAACCGTTTCGAAACCTCCAGGGTGATATCTTTCTCTTTCAAGCTGCCATCGCGAGACACCGCCCCAGGATCTCTTCCACCATGTCCCGGGTCTATCACGATGGTGAAAATCTTGCACTTATCCCGGCTTGGACGAAGCTCCTGAGATGCATCAGCGGGGGGGAGAGAAGCTATGCGTTTCGGAGGTGAAGCTTTCTCAACTGATTCGGGATAGTGCGGATTACCCTGGAGCGCAGGGCTGCGCTTCCATTTAGGAGCACTATTCGGAGATTTCGGATCGCCCGCAACGCGTGCGCTCGCGAGTTTCTCCGCATGGTCGCCAGCAGGCTCTAGTGGCTGTTGAGGAACCGCTGGAGAATTAGGCATGCTCCGAGGCGGACAAGCCAAGGCGTCTGACCTGTTACTCTGTTTAAGCTTTAGAGTGTGCGCCTCTTTGGCAGCCTTCAGACCCTTCACAAAGTATGGACCCGTGCGACATACGCGACTGAAATCGTTCAGATATCGTATCGCTTTGTCCAAATCTTCGGGTTTTCCGCTTACTTTGTATAGTTCAAGATTCGCCTTGCCTGCATAGTACAGGGTCTGCTTCGAAGCGGGTTTTCCTGTGGCATGAGCGAATACGAACGCGTTGATCACGGAATTCCACCGTTCTCTGTCCCCGGAGCGATCCCGACAGAGACGATCCAATTCCTGCTGAGCAGCGCCGAAGGAGAGACGCTTTTGGGGCATACCAGGAGCGGAGGATACCATAATAAACGGTACAATAAGGACGAAACAGTAAATATATGCTTTCAGAAGAGGATCAATTTTCTTTAAAGTCCGTTGCATCTTTCCTGAACACCAGTGAATGACCGATCCGCACCCGGACATGACACGGTGGCCCATTACTAATGAAGCAACTTTTCGGGAAAGGATCTTATACTGAATCATCATGAGGCAATAGGCTGATTCCGGGATTAATGTTGAGGTTCATGTAAAGGACGTGAGTCGGGGAGACTCTTCGTGAAAAGAAAAGCTCCCCACATGTTCGCAATGCGCACGTATCAGTCCAATATTTTTTTCCAGAGGGTCTTTTTCTCGGGTCTCATCTTTTTCACCGGTGCATGCCTGACCGCCAGTACTTCACTGGAAGTATCGTTAATGGGAGTGCAGGACTGAAGGATTTTCTCATGTAACTCTGCTGGTATAACCATCTTTGAGTTTCTCAATTTCCACATGACGCTTTTCCTCCTCGCTGGTCTGAAATTACTTTAGCACAATAATAATAATAGATTCAATTCATTTTCTAGAAATTGGATTAACTAATTTCTTTTGACCGGTACCGCATCCCCTGTTAGACTCTCGGATGTGGGACAACCTTTCACCAAAATTGTCCTAATGATTTGAAAACTCCGAATGGAAATAGTTTCAATATGAGTGACGAGAAAGAACAAAAAGCTGGTTTTTTTAAGCGGCTCTTCCGCAGAGACAGAATAGAAGAGGTTGAGCCGGAAGCTCCCGCGGCTCCCGCAATCCCGGAACCCGAACCTGAACCGGAACCGGAAGTTCTCGCTCCGGAAGAACCAGAGGAACAAAAGCCGAGCATTTTCAGGCTGAAGAAGGGTCTGGTCAAAACCCGGAAGGGTTTTCTCGGAGGTCTCAACGAGGTTCTCCTGGGGAAAAAGCAGCTTGACGACCAGATGGTAATCCGGCTCGAGGAGCTGCTTGTCACGTCGGACATAGGTGTAAAAACGGCGTATAAATTATTGGAGAGTGTGCAGGACCGCATCAAGCGAAGGGAAGTCCACGACCCCGAAATGGTTGTTCACCATTTGAAATCGGTCATGAAAGACATGCTTTCCGAAGTTGAGGCCCCATTGCGAGTGGGCTACGGGGGCGAGCCCTTTGTGGTCATGGTGATTGGCGTGAACGGGTCCGGCAAGACGACCACCATTGCGAAAATCGCTGCACGGCATAAAGCCGCAGGCCGCAAGGTTCTCGTTGCGGCAGGCGACACGTTCCGGGCCGCTGCAGTGGAGCAACTGGAGATCTGGGCGGATCGCGTCGGCTGTTCTATAGTGAAAGGAAAAGAAAAGGCCGATCCTTCGTCTGTTGTTTTCGAGGCCATGGAACGGGCGCTCAAAGAAGACTTTGAGTTAGTTTTGGTGGACACTGCCGGGAGGCTCCATACCCGCGTGCCGCTGATGGAAGAGCTCAAAAAAGTCAAAAGGACTATGGAGAAAAAACTTCCATCAGCTCCCCAGGAGACCCTCCTGGTAATCGATTCCTCCATGGGGCAAAATGCTATTCTCCAGGCGAGGACTTTCAATGAGGCTATTCCCATTACGGGGATAGCGCTCACAAAACTCGATGGAACGGCAAAAGGCGGCGTTGTCGTGGGAATGTCCAACGAGCTGAAAATCCCTATCCGGTACGTGGGAATCGGAGAAAAAATGGACGATCTCCGGGACTTTAACGCAGGAGAATTTGTAGAAGCACTTTTCACTGGCGTCGATATTTCAGACGAAGAATAGTATGACGTTGATGAGGGAACATTGATGGAGACATTTCAGGTGAAGTCCAATGGGAGAGTCCAGTTTTTGGACATAACTTCCCGCGTCCGGGACACTATAACGGCAAGCGGTGTTCAGGACGGGCTGGCGATTGTTTTCGTGCCGCACACCACTGCGGGCGTGACCATAAACGAGGCGGCCGATCCTTCTGTGGCCGAAGACATCAAGGACAAATTGGGAAAACTGGTGCCCCATGCAGATTCGTACAGGCACGCGGAAGGAAATTCCGATGCCCATATAAAAGCATCGATCATGGGCAGTTCTGTGACAATCATCATTGCGGACGGCAAACCGGTCCTGGGCACCTGGCAGGGAGTTTTCTTCTGCGAATTCGACGGCCCTAGAAGCAGAAAAGTATACGTCCGGATCGTGGCTGCATGAAAGAAGCGCAAAACTCCCAACCAAAAGAAGAAAAAGTCGTGGAGATCTTCACTGACGGTGCTTGCAGCGGCAATCCCGGTCCCGGCGGGTGGGCTGCCGTACTGCGGTACAAAGGTGTGACAAAGCACATCAGCGGCGCAGAACGATTAACCACAAACAACCGCATGGAATTGACGGCGGCAATCAAGGCCTTGGAAGCGCTGAAACGCCCTTCCGTCGTAAGGATGACCACCGATTCCCAGTACATCATGAAGGGCATTACTCAGTGGATCAAATCATGGAAACGGAACGGTTGGATTAACTCCCAGAAAAAGCCGGTCAAGAATGTGGATCTCTGGGAAAAACTGGATGCCGCTGTAGCACGGCACAAGGTGGAATGGCAGTGGGTCCGGGGGCACAACAATCACGAGGAAAACGAACTGGCCGATGCACTTGCCAGAAAAGCAATGATCGATTCGGCCCGTTGAAACGCTGTCTTCAGTCCTGTGGTCCTGTAGATGCAGTGAACCCGCTATCAGCGCGGGTGAACCGCATCGTTCGAGGCCTTCTTTCAATCAATGCGGATCGAGGCTGTTGCAGAATTCAAGAATCGGCTCAAATCGTCCTGCCATGGCAGATTCACGCTATGGGAACTCCGTAGAACATACTTTCTCGATAGACTAAGTGAATAGGCGAAACTGCAGTGGGTTTGAGAGACCCCTACAAGAGGGGCTCTCTCATATTTGGTCTTATCAGAAAGGAGATTTACGAAGAATACTCTGCTCCCTTGCGGGGCCTACTGAAACGAGGTTCACGGGGGTCCCGGTGAGATGTTCGATGGTCTCGACGTAATCTCGAGCATTCTTGGGTAGATCGTCAAAAGACCTGCAGTACGAAAGCGGTTCGTCCCATCCTTTCACTTCTCTGAACTTCGGAACCACTCGATTGAGGTCCTCTATGTTTGCAGGGACCCTATCGACGACTTTGCCATCGAGTTCATAGGATGTACAGATACGAATGGGGCTGATCCCGGTAAGCACGTCCATCTTGGTGAGTGCTATGCCCGTCAATCCGTTGAGTCTCACACTATGGTTTACCACTACCAGGTCGAGCCATCCGCACCTGCGGGGCCTGCCCGTAGTTGCGCCGAATTCCGCGCCGATCTTCCGAATCTCTTCACCCAACTCGTCATTCAATTCCGTGGGAAAACCGCCGGCTCCCACTCTCGTGGAATATGCCTTTACCACTCCCCAGACGTTTTCGATCTTCGTGGGGCTGACTCCGCTGCCGCAGCATACGTTGCCCGCGACAACATTTGACGATGTGACGTACGGATACGTCCCGTGATCGATGTCCAGGAGAGTTCCCTGTGCGCCCTCAAAGAGCACTCGGCTGCCCTCGGAAATACGGGAATACAGGATATGCGCTGCATCCGCGATATGCGGCAAGAGTTGCTGACCGTAATCGAGATACTGCTCGATCACCTGATCGGCCTCAATCTTGGGAAGATTGAACCTGTGCTGAATGAGAAAATTCTTCTCCTCTAAAGCAATCTGCACTCTTCGGGTCAAGACGTCCGGCCTGAGCAGATCTCCTACCCGTATTCCCATACGAGACGCTTTATCTTCGTAACAGGGCCCTATGCCACGTCCGGTGGTCCCGATTCTTGCGTTTCCGAGAATCTCTTCCCTGCCCAGGTCGATGGCCTTATGATATGGCATAATTACGTGGGCCCTATCCGAAACGATCAATTGTTTATCTTGCTGAAAATAGCCCCTTTGGCGCAGAGTCTCTTTTTCCTCCAAGAGTACGGACGGATCCACGACCATGCCGTTGGCAATTATGTTGAGAGTGTCAGGGTACAGTATTCCGGATGGAATGAGATGCACGATTATCTGTTCGCCGCCAACTTTCAAAGTATGGCCGGCGTTGTTTCCTCCCTGGAATCTCACGACCACTTCAGCGCGGCCCGTGAGGAGATCCACTACCTTTCCTTTTCCTTCATCACCCCATTGAGTTCCGACTATGACAAGAGTGCTCAAGATTTCATGCCTTTCTCGTAATCATTTTCGATTCGTATGTCGTTTGCGCTGGTTATCAATACAAAATCACCTGCTTAACACTGAGAATACCGTCCATTCCTCGTATGGATTCAAGCGTGATTTCGTCTGCAGGTGTATCTATATTGATTATCGACATTGCCTGGCCGCCGATTTTATCGCGTGAGAGATTCATCTGGGCTATATTGATACGGCTGCGAGCCAAAGCCCCCGAAATACCAGCTATCATACCCGGCACGTCCTCGTTTGCAACCACAAGCATCGCTCCGGTCGGCACTGCTTCTGTGACGAAATCGTCAATACCTATAATCCGCGGCTCCATTCCGATTCGTGGAATGAGAGCACCCAGGACATTGACCTTCGAACCGTCCGAGGAAGAAGTCCGAATTCCAACGGTGGACCCGTAAAACGGGCTTGTCTTCGATGTTGTCTCAGAGACCTGGATACCTCTTGTTTCAGCGATTGCCGGCGCACTCACATCATTGACGTTCGGTCCTTCCGACCAGGTCAGGAGACCTACCAGCACAGCGTTCGTCACCGGCTTCACGTCCCATTGAGCGATTTCACCACAAAACACTGTTTCCAGTGCAACTATCGGACCGGACGCAAGCTGTGCCACAAATCGCCCGAGTCTCCCCGCAAGATCGAGGTAGGGCTCGAGTTTTGGCCGGAGGCTCGGATCGATGGTCGGGGCATTCACGGCATTACGCACAAGCCCTTTTTCCAGGTAATCGATTATCTGACCGGCTATGGCAACTGAGACGTTGATTTGAGCCTCTGTTGTGGAAGCTCCAAGGTGCGGAGTGGCAATCACTCGAGGATGCATCACCAGAGGGTTGTCCTTTGGCGGGGTCACGGTATACACATCGAGTGACGCAGCAGCTATTTTGCCGGATTCCAGTGCATCGAGAAGTGCCCCTTCGTCAACTATTCCGCCTCGGGCGCAGTTTACAATAACAGCGCCTGTTTTCATTTTTGCAAAAGCAGCAGCATTGAGCAGACCCCTGGTCTCCGAAGTCAAAGGCGTATGCACCGTGATGACGTCACTCTTACGGAAAATCTCTTCCAGCGAAGTTAATTTGGCTCCGATCTGCGCGGCAGCTTGGGGTGTCGTCACGGGATCGTACCCGAGAACGTTCATTCTCAAGGCCCGAGAAGCCCTTCTGGCCACCAGACCGCCAACCTGGCCTAAACCGATCACCCCGAGCGTTTTACCGGTGAGTTCGCGTCCCTGGAATTTTTTCTTTTCCCATTTGCCCAGTTTCACGGACTCCACGGCCTGGGGAATATGGCGGAATGCAGCCATGATGAGGCTCAAAGTATGCTCCGCTGTTGCCATGGAATTCCCGCCGGGAGTGTTCATCACCACGATCCCTCTGCGGGTGGCTTCGGGAACGTCGACGTTGTCCAGGCCCGCCCCGGCTCTCCCGATGACCTTCAGGTTGGATGCGGCGGCGATGACATCGGCCGTTACCTTGGTTGCGCTCCGAATCACAAGTCCGTCGTACTTATTGATAATTTTCTTGAGCTCCTCCGGCGAAAGGTCAGTTACGACGTCAATATCGCAGCAATCCCGTGCTCGGAAGAGCTCTATCCCTTTCTCGTGCAAATTATCCGATACCAGAATGTGATAGCGCTCCATGTCGCCGCCTGATGTAGATTAAGGATTCGGTCAGCCGTTCTTTTGGGCAAAAGTCTTCATGAAATCTACGAGAGTCTGCACGGCATCCGGACCAAGCGCGTTGTAAATGGAAGCTCTGCATCCTCCCACAGATCTGTGACCTTTGAGTCCGCCAAGTCCGACCTTCCCGGCTTCGGCAACGAATTTTTTCTCGAGATCCTCTTCCGGAAGCCGGAACGTCACGTTCATCATGGACCGACTATCCTTTTCGGCTGTGGGTCGGTAAAAATCAGTAGAATCGAGATAGCCGTACAGAAGGTCTGCTTTTTCCCGGTTGCGGCGTTCCATAGCATCCAGCCCACCGATGGTTTCTTCTATCCATTTGAGCACAAGCTGAACGATATAGATGGCCACACAAGGCGGCGTGTTGTAAAGCGAATTCTTATCTGCATGAGTAGAGTAGCGCAGCATGGTAGGCACGTCTTTGGGAGCCCTCTCGAGCATATCTTCGCGGATAATGACCACGGTTACTCCCGCGGGGCCGAGATTCTTCTGAGCGCCTGCGTAGATCAGCCCGAACGGCGATGCATCGAATGATTTGCACAACATGTCCGAAGACATATCGGCAACCAGAGGAACTCCGCCACCATCCGGAAATTTGGCCCATTGCGTGCCTTCGATAGTATTATTGGAAGTGATATGCAGATACGCCGCAGAGGGATTCACCGAGAATTCCTTCGGAATGTAAGAATAATTCTTGTCTTCACTCGAGGCGATTACATTACAGGTTTTCTTTAGAATTTCCGCTTCTTTGATCGCCTTCTTTGCCCAGGAACCGGTGTTGATGTAATCCGCGGACGACCCGTCCGGCAGCAGGTTCATAGGGACCATAAAGAATTGGGAACTCGCCCCGCCCTGGAGAAACAGAATCTTAAAATTATCGGACAGTTTCAGAAGCCTTTTGAATCGAACGATCGCATCGTTGAGAACATCCTCAAACAGCGCAGATCGATGGCTGATCTCGGATATGGACATTCCCGAGCCCTTGAAATTGATGAATTCCTGTTTTACTTCCTCCAACACTTGCAGCGGCAATGCCGCAGGCCCAGGATTGAAATTGAAAATACGATCCGCCATGGCTAAACTACCTCCTGCCCGGTTTGAAATCTGGACGAATGCACACAAGCACATTAATTTACATCAGCAATATTGAGATTTCAACACCTTTTCACGTGAACACCACCTCATTGTCGTCAGACTGGACGGAGGAATTCTGGTTCGTTGAACGTTTCGGCATTTTATGGCAATATCATTTCGTTGACATGCTTGCTCCCGGAGGCCTCCCTATGAAGGACATGGAGAGTATTCTTTACAGCCTCATCCCGTTGGTTCTGATCATCTTATTTTCATGGCTTTTCAGCTTTCTGGGATCGAAGATGAAGAAACCTCCCGAGAATGAGGAACAGATGCCCGGCAAAATTCTTGGTAATCGTTTGTTCGACTTCATGAAAGAAGATTCCGAGGAGATCCCGCAGCAACGCCAACCACAGACTGCGCAACCGGGGATTACCATTCCTCAAGGAAGCGGCGCACCGCTCGTTTCTGCCAAACCGATAACTCCCAAATGGTGGGGAGCATGATGGCGTTTCACATGTGGAAAAAACGCGGCTTTTTTCTGTTTCTCGTCTTTTTGATTATGTTCGGTCTCGAGGCGAAGGTCTTCGCTCAGGCATCTGAACCTGAAGCCTCCAAGGATACCAAACGAGAGGGCGGCGAGCTTGCCTGGGAGATTCCCGGAAGAATTGCCATTTACGATCTGCAGTTCGGGCCGGCCTTATTCAAGGACGACAAGTTCCAGTTTGTCGCAAATACGAGAACTTTCAATACCGACCAGTATCCCGATCGACTGACACTCATGATTCGTTTTTCGTACGTCGGATCACGATCGGAAAGCCCGCTCAAGTTTGTAATAAAGCTGCCCAATTCCAGGCAATATGAAGAAACCGTGCACCTCACGAACAAACGGGGCGACCATACATACCATTTCACCGTTCAGCGCCCGGCTGATTTTCTGGGAGCCGGATCGGTGTACATTTATTACGGGTTTAACATAGTCGACGTATTGGATTTCACAATTGTTCCGGGCGCTTAACAGTTTTCGTCCGCTGATTTGATCTAACGAACGCGAGTAATTATTCCCACATTCCCTGCATTTCACTAATTGAGGTATGCCCGACAACATAGTCGGGCAACCTGAGAAAGCTACAAGTCAGACGATTTCCTATTGTCCGATAGGAACAGCATAGAACAGGACTGCAAAGAAGTGAAAAGTGCTTCCAGCTAATACAAAAAGATGCCAAATGGCATGATGATAAGGCAATTTATGCCAGACGTAGAAAACAATGCCGAAGGTATAAGCGAGACCTCCAGCGAGGAGAAGCATCATTCCGGGTGGAGCTACGGCCACGAGCATTTGTTTGATAGCCACAACGACGGCCCACCCCATGACGACATACAATCCCACTGAAATACCAACCCATTGGCGAAGTAAAGCGGTCTGAAGGATTATTCCCAAGAGAGCAAGTCCCCAGACAACGCCAAAAAGAGACCAGCCCCACGGCCCCCTGAGATTTACCAATGTAAATGGAGTGTACGTACCTGCAATGAGAAGAAAAATTGACGAATGGTCTATGATCCGCAGAAACGCTTTTACTCTGGGGTTTTGTATTCCGTGGTATAACGTAGACGCAGTGTAGAGAAGAATGAGTGTAATTCCGAAAACGACACAACTGATAATGCGCCAAATATTTCCTGATTCACTTGAAGACAGTATTAAAACAATCATACCTGTTATGGAAAAAAGGATTCCGAGCAAATGAGTAAGGCTGTTCGCAATCTCTTCTCCGACGCTATAGCGCCCTGATATTGTTCTTGTGTTCACATGATCTCCAGATCTTTCGTCAAACTTGACCTTTCATTAGCTTTGAAGCGATGATTTCAATAAAAAGTCCTCACCCTGATGGTATTATACTTGGACTTCATGTGTTTTCAAGGAAGAGACTCGAAATATACCTCATGGCCGCGGACAGAGTTGTATGCCCAGGTCTCTCTTGACCTACATGTTCCGGAATTAATTTGAAAGAGCGTATCCATGAAGCATGTTATCCAATTGGACAGCGGCCCAATCGTGTCAACTGATGACGGAATCTACCGTGGTATTCCCTATGCCGCTCCACCGCTGGAAAATTTGCGTTGGTCTCCGCCCCGGCCTGCAACTCTTTGGACCGAACCGCGGCGCTGCGACACCTTCGGACCTGCTTGCTCACAATTAAATTCCGATGAAGCGATGAGCGAGGACTGCCTTTATCTGAATGTTTGGACTCCGACTCAGAAAGCCGACCCCAAACTACCGGTGATGGTCTGGATTCATGGAGGCGCATTTGTTAGCGGCTCCGGATCGGACGAAATCTATGACGGGCGTGCTCTGTCAAAATATGGAGTGGTGGTTGTGACCTTGAACTACCGCCTTGGTGCATTGGGGTTCCTCGCACATCCCTCTTTATCCGCAGAATCACTCGAGAACATCTCAGGCAACTACGGATTGCTCGACCAGGTGGCGGCGCTTCAGTGGGTACAGCGCAATATCGCCAAATTCGGAGGCGATCCCGCTAATGTAACTATTTTCGGACAGTCAGCCGGAGCCGCGAGCGTCAGCCTACTCCTGGTGAGTCCCCGGGCTAAAGGTTTGTTCCATGCCGCCATTGCCCAGAGTCCAGCCATGATGGGATTACTTCGGCCATTGCGTGGGGAGCAATTGGGTGTGGTGCCTGCAGAAACGGTAGGAATCCGCGTAGTCCAGGAACTGGGGATCGATCAGGATACCGATGTCTTGAGTGCTCTACGAAAAGAGCCCTGGAAAAATATCGAAGCTGCAATTGCCAATCTTCAGGCTGAGTTAGGGACTGAAGTGCTGAAAGGAGTGTGCACTCCCACGGTAGACGGCCACATTATTCCCGATCATCCGGTCATCCTGTTCGGCAAGGGACATCGGCATCAGGTACCCTTGATAGTTGGTGTCACAGCCAACGAAAGCTCGATGTTTCTTCCCTCGATCGTCTCTTCCGACGCCGGTCCGGCGGAATATCGGCAGTATCTGCAGGCAGCATTCGGGAAGGATGCCGAAAGACTGTTGGAGCGTTTACCGGTCAAATCGACTTCGGAACTCTGGAGCAGGATGGATCAAGTGATAACCGCCAAATGGTTTGGTGCATGGGCCGATTACATGGCCTGCACTGCCGAGAGTCCGGAGCAGACATGGTTCTATCGTTTTACGCGTCAACCCCCAAGATGGGCCGCCAAGGTCCTGGCGGAAGATTCTCAACAGCCCGATATCCCTTACAAGAAGCTTGGGGCTTGTCATAGCGCAGAGTTATTCTACGTCTTCGGATTTACCACATTGTTCCTCGGGTTCTTTTTCGGGGACTGGGCCACTTCCGAGCAGATGATGTCCTACTGGACCAACTTTGCCAGAACCGGTAATCCAAATGGATCCGGCTTGCCGAAATGGCCGACCTACGGATCGCCTGAGCACCCGAACTATCTGGAGATTGGCCGACATACCAAAGCCGGAACGGATTTGGACGTGGAACTTTACAAAATGATCACGAAGACTTGGTTGAAATCGGTTTACTAAGGAGCAAGAGGAGAGGCAGATGACACCGCAAAGAATTCTGGCATTGGGTGCTGGAGCCATGGGGAACGTAGCCGCCCAAGTTGTTGGATCTTTTAAAGAAGTGGGGAGCATAACGATTGGAGACCTCGACCTGACTGCGGCACAATCAGTAGCAGCGGCTTGCGGAGAAAAAGCCAGGGCCAGGAGGATAGACGTAACCGACCATGCCGCGCTCATCGAGGAAATGCGACAGGTAGATATTGTGATGAACTGCGTCGGACCGTTCTTCCGATTCGGTGTACCCGTATTGCAAGCCGCTATTGAAGCAAGAATAGACTATCTCGATTTCTGCGACGACCCTGAACCGACTAAATCCATGCATGAACTCTATGCCCGAGCAAGAGAGGCGAACATTACGGCCATTATCGGCCTTGGAGCGAGCCCGGGAATTACCAGCATTCTGGCTGCACGGGCCAGAGAGGAACTGGATGAGACCGAGGAATTAATCGTGGCTGGAATATAGAAGAAGATGAAGGCGGAAGTGATGAAGTGGCATTTTCTGCCGCGATAGTGCACTGGATGCAGCAGTGTTCAGGAACCATCTTGGAATGCTACGACGGCAGGTTGGTGAAGAAAAAGCCTCTCACGGAAGTGTCCTTGGAATACCCGGGCAGAGGAAAGAGAACAGTATACACGGTGGGTCATCCGGGCCGGTATCCTTTCATTTTTCTTTTTCCGATTTGCAACGATCTTCCTGCATTATGGTTATGCCGAGTACGTGGGCAAATGAATTCAAGAAACTGGGAGAACTGATAGATCGGGGCGTAATGACTCTGGAAGAGGCCGGACGATGCCTCCTGGAGGATTCTGTTGTAGGATCGCCCACGGATACCGATTCTTCGGACGAGGTCCGACTGCCGGTGTTTTTCGCCCTTGCCAAAGGCACCAAAGAGGGAAAACCGGCCAGAGTGGCAGCAACTGTTCGGTCCACACCACCGGGTATGGCTCGAGCTACCGGAATTCCCCTGGCCCTTGGCACACGGCTCCATCTCCAGGGAAGAGTCGCTGCCAAGGGGGTGATAGCCCCAGAAGTGGCTTTTCAATCCGCTGAATTCTTCAGGCTCCTGGCGCCGTATTGCACCTTCCCCGTGGTGCCGGACTCGGAGGAACTGGTGGAAGTCTTAAGAGAATATTGTTGATCCCGATTCCAGTGTGATGCAACAAGCGAGCGTATATCTCGCACTACGCGCAGGATATGGTTATTCGAGACGTGCAGGTAAATGCAGAAGATTTGCTGAGCCAAATACATGCTGAAACGAGAGAATCGCATAAATCCATCGTTTTTACTGGGAGTGAATTTGTACACGGGTCACAAAACAGCTTGACATGTTGCGACGAGTGTTGATAGGATTTTTTTGAATAGTCTTTTGTTCTTAGTTTAACCAACGTGCTTTGGGGAAGTCGGTGAAAGACCGACGCTGCCCCGCAGCTGTAACCGTGAACGAAATCCGCCAAAAGCCACTGGAAGAACTTCTTCCGGGAAGGCGCGGAAACTAGGTCAAAACGGGAGCCAGAATACCCAGGCATGAAGGTCACCGAGTATGTCCTGCGCGGGCGGGATGGGTGAAAGCTAGAAAACCACCCTCTTTCGCCCCGCTGCGAAGGAGGGTTTTTTGGTTTCAGGCCGGACTCGGTCGTGAAATGAAGAGCAGGTAAGGAACCCCCAGGTTCCGATGGCACCGGAACCCGGGGGAAGCGGGAATCTAATGCGCATTCCCTTCCCCGCCATTATCCAAGCCTAAGCTCCTCAAGTCAACATCACTTTTTCATTCGGCATGTTTGGGTGCTCAAACAGGCAAGTGTCGAGGTTTATCCGCACTTACCGCTGTATTTCACCGCTGGAAGTGGAGGAAAAGACAGGACATTTAGTTTGCTTTTCATTCCAGGCCGGTGGGGACAATGCAAAACACTTTTGGGTGAGATTTTATCTCGTTAGGAGGAATTCAATGAAGAGGAGCTTTTCAGGATTAATCGTAATGCTTATCGGATTATCATTCAGTGTTCCGATGCTATGCCAGGCGGGCGGCGTTTGTCCCCCTCCAGGCTGTTCGTCATCACCATATACTCCGGGTTATATCGGACGCCAGTCTCCATACCCCACTGGACCGGTGAATCCCGGCCACGTTTCTCATCGTGGAGGTGCCTACAACCACCCCCCTCTTTCGTGCTCTCCTGTTCCCCACAAAGTGCCGCCATTCTGCGGACCTGAAACTGTACACGACCCCAAACTCGTACCTCTCTATGTTCGCGATCCCGGGCCGGTCAGACCTATCATTCAATGCACGGTGGGGCTGGCTGGAGCGGCATTGGCTTTGCCTTTTAGAATTGCCGAAATTCTGTGCCCTGTTCCTAAAAAAGCCTGCAAGCCAGTAAATGCGCCTTGCTGCGGTCCAAATATTCCTGTTCCGCCCAGGGCACCATCTTGTTATCCGATGCAACCTCCCGTCGGCTGCTTTCCTGCATGCCCGAGACCTGTTGTTTGCGCGCCGGGCGGGCCTGCGGTTGCGCCGCTGCCTCCCGCAGCGTGTGCACCGGCGTGCGGACCGAATATTCCACCGATGCTTGTGGAAGAGTACCAGTTTCCCGCGCTGGAACCACAAAACCTTTTATCAGGAATCTGGAATTTTCCAGGAAGTCTGATCCGAAGTGGAAGATTTACCGGAGATATTCACAAAACTTCTCCGTGTGCTCCACCTATTTGTCGGTAGCCGACGTGAGGCTGTCGAATTCAATTCCCCCTGAGGACAGACTAACCGGAGATTCAGATATGAGAGATTCAACTACTCTTCTCTATACCATGGTTATTTGGTGCATTTTAACGTTGACCTGCGCCTTTGGCCCCGCGCTGACAGCGGTTAATGCACAACAGAGAACGTCATCGGAAACAGCTCAGAACCTGCCGTCAGAGCAGCTTGCTCCTGTAGAAATCGAAGCCCCGCGTCAGGATCGACGGCAATCGCAGGCGAGAACCGGGACTACTGAGGGAGGGTTCGGCACGGGCGATCCAATTCCGTCAGGCCAACCGGGTTCAGACTATCCACTTACTCCCGGTGAAGTGATTTCCACAGGTGGACGGCCTCAGAATCTGGCGAATGTACCCTCTGCAGTCAGTATCGTCCCGAACCGGGGCGTAGAATCGTTGGGGTACATAGGTGTTCCAAACATGATTCAAGGGCAGCCCGGGGTATATACGTCGGGCTATTCCGGTACACCGTTCGATGCCGCGGTTGTGTTGAGAGGTTTTTCCAATGAACCGGGCAACAGAGTGTCGATGCTCTACGACGGTCGAACGCTGAACACCCCTCTTGGCGATGCCAACTGGATGTCCATTTTCCCCGAGTTGATCGATCGTATCGAATTACTGAGAGGAGACGGCACCGTTCAATTCGGTCAGAAGGCAATAGGAGGAGCCATTAACATCATTCCCAAGAGGCCTCGACAAAACCCCGGAACATTCTGGGGCGCGGAGGTTGGCTCCTGGCAATCTGACAGGGAGTGGGTTGCGAGCAATATGGTGTATGGCCCGATAGCAGCGGGCATCTTCGCTGGCCGGTTCTTCACCGAAGGATTCCGGCTCTATCAAGGCAACGGATTGGACGAAGAGTTCGTCCCCCGGCCCGGCCCCTGGATGCTCTATAACGTGCAGGGCAGCGTCAATTGGAAGATTACACCAAATCTTACTCTTGAGATTTCGCAGTTGTTGTCGGATCGGCGGAATGGCAATGCCACCTACGTACAGCAACCTCAATGGGGACGGAGGGATATCCGCGATGTGGCAGTATTCGACTACGGCGGCGGAATGCGCCTTTCGCCAGTCTGGGACGGGCCGACCGAGCTATGGGATGCGGTAACCATCGGACGGCTGCTCTACAGCGGCGATCGATTGGGCACATTCGAGGCAATCTATAGCTACAGGCGAGCAGACCAGCGAATCACCGGAATAAGCTGGTCCGGTCTGTCAGATCAACGCTGGATCGATTCGGGCCTCTCATTCAAGTATTTCCGAACCGACAAATATTCCGTTTTGACGAACGAGTTTACCATGGGGTCAGACCTGTGGGACGGCAAGTTCGGCAGAGAATCAAGACAAATTGTTCAGACTTTCGGCACCAATGCAGTTGACCACCAGGCTGAGCAGTCAGGCTACAGAGAATCGTTAAGCTATTACGTGATGAACCAGACCAGGTTCTGGGACCGGCTGTATGTGGACCTTGGGTATCGCATAGAAAACTACGATCTCCCCGATCTCTATGCAAACGATGCGGCACGGGTTGTGACGAATGCAAAGAGAATAGACAGGACAAAGAGTGCGTCTCAGTGGAGTCTGGGACTCGTTTACGATAAGGAGCTTGGTTCCAGCATGTATTACAAACACTCGCGGATGTACCGATTTCCCGAATTCTACGACATGGTAAACCTGGGAGCGTGGGGATTGCCTCCGGATCCGCCGTTTTGGCTCCTCGATCCCGAAGAAGGCACTTTGAACGAAGTAGGAATGCGTCACTGGTTTAACCGCAATATCTATGCAAGCGCAACGTATTACGACTTGGATATGGATAACGAGATTCTCTATGGGATGGATCTTGCGGGAAACCAAAGGAACATGAATGTCCAAAGCGTTTCGCACGTCGGTCTCGAACTGGAAGGGCTTGTGAAACTGACGCCTTCCTGGACGGTGAAAGGAAACTGGACAAGACAGAAGGTGCTTGTCCGAAGCAACTTCCTCCCCGCTTTAACTCCTCTCAACGGTCTGACCACGGATGATAAATGGATGTGCCAGAACCCGGGAGAGATGGGAAACCTTTCGCTGGAATACAACAACCGGGAATGGGGCTTCTCGGGCCTCATCACGTATCATTATATCGGCAGCCGTTATCGGATCAACGATCCGTACAACATAGCCGAGCCTCTTGAAGCCGCAAAATGGGGGGATCTGGCATTTTCTCAGACCTTCCTCGGTGATGCTGTCACACTCTATTTTGGAATCAAGAACTTCTCGGATGCGCAGTATGCGATTATTGGCACGAAATCTGCCCCCAGCACTTTCAGCCCGCTGGGAACCAGTGTTCCTGCCGCCTGGTATCCGAACGAGGGGCGCACCTTCTATACGGGGCTGAAAGCCAACATGGATTTCAACCGTATGAAAGTCCCGACACGTGAAGACTTGAACAGAATGCAAAGACGTCTGTACGGATCGGTGCAAGCTGGGGCCGACAGCGTATACGGATGGGGAACCAGAATCCGTAACATGGCAAACTTTTAGGGACCGGTCAAGGTTCGCACGATTGATCGGGCAAACAAGGAGGTACTCAACATGAAAAAATTGCAGATTTTTGTGACGATACTTGGAGTCATATTGTTGTCGGGAATCGTTCCGAATGCCCAGGCTGGTCCCCCGCTCCAGAAGTGCGCCATTCAACCTTTAGAGACACGCAACAGCGGATCGCAGAGACAATCCCGCCCCGAATGCGGATTGGAGCTTACCTGCACGGACAAACCCGTGCTGCTGGGCAATTCTCAGGGGGTGTGTTTTCGAGCCACATGTCCGGGAATCTGGGGACTGATTCACACCAGAGCCGATCAAGCTTCTTTTCGGAGGCGCTTTTTTACGTATCGTCACTATGCCTTTAGAGGATACTGGGATCTGAAGGATCAGGGTGTCATCGAGACCGGGGCGGCGCCCATCCGAGAACTTTTTCTGGTATTACCCGAGGATCTCATCGAGTTCAAACTGAACGATGCGGATTGTTACGCCAGGATTGAAATCAGAAAGCTCGGGTACATAAAAACGGGTAACCTCTGTGAATTGCAGGAATGGTTGGCCTACAATTCCTATCTCGAGAAGGCAGGATTGAATGAAAACGGCCAAATTTCAAGAGGGTTACCGTCCACACCTTGTTCAAACGATACTTGGTTGAAACATGTTCGCGGAGCAGCGGTTGGAGGTTTGTTTTCCTTCGGTCGTTCCATTGGGCTGCACTGGCCGGGTCATTGATATCATCTGCAATTCGGACGGCAAATCGAGAAGAGCACTTTTACGCCCGGGAAAAGCCACCTTCCCCCGGGGATTTCGAGCGACAGACCTGCTCTTAGGGAGGTAGTCGTTTTAAGACGCCTCCCACTTTTCTCTTTTCGGGTGAATTCCGTCGGTACGTAGTCCGGTTGAAGAATCAATTTGGGGAAATACGGGTTGTGCACTTTTGTGGGGTAGAGCTTTCGTGAAAAAAGGGCTTCTTATGATAAATACCGGAAACGGAAAGGGGAAGACTACAGCCGCTTTGGGGCTCATTTATCGAGCTATCGGCCATGATTACCGTACGTGCCTGATACAGTTCATCAAAGGGACCAGGATAAGCGGAGAATTGATCGCTTCGGACCGCTTTAGGGATCTCCTGGACGTCTATGTTTTAGGAGAAGGATTCACTTGGAACTCCAAAGGGATGGAAACGCATGTTGAAGCCGCTAGAAAAGGATGGTCCTTCGCGAAAGGACTCATTCTGTCATCCACCTACCGACTCATTGTCCTCGATGAGTTCACGTACCTTCTGAGATACGACGTCATAGATAAAGGTGAAGTGCAAGACGTGCTTTTCAATCGTCCTGAAGGGACCCACATAATGATAACCGGCCGCGACGCCCCTGAATGCCTGGTCGAGATTGCTGATACGGTAACCGACATGAAAGCTGTGCGACACCATTTTGATTCCGGAATAACCGCCCAATGTGGAATTGAGTTCTAGGCCTCTCCCGGTCAGGATTACCCACATTGAACCCAAAGGAGGGACCTATGGAAAATACTACGATAACAATCGGAGAGATGGACGAGCGGGTGAGGACGGCCATTTCCCAAGCCCGGCAACAGTTGAGAAATGACAGAGAATCCTTGGCCAGCTTGGATGAATTCGCCCGTCTGTGGAACGATCTCAGCTACCGCCTGATTATGAGTTACACCGGCATATCTCTTATGAAGCTTGTTACAATGGAAAATGGCCGCAGCATACTGCAACTTGCACAAAGCCTTATTCCGCAGAAAGGACGTTCTCTGTTATCACTGGAGTGCGGCAAGAGCTTGTCAGAGTTCTCGAACTGATGTCGTTCGCACCTCAAGGGTTGCAACATCGATACAATCAGAGACACCTCCTGCGATCAAGAATCAGGAGAGACGAACAATACCTGGAAAACACAAACGCTTCTCTCGCGGGGCAGCAACTAGTTAAAATTCTTTCGTCGGTTCCGGATGATCATGCCTAATCCGATAAGGGATATGATTGCCGCAGAAAACACTATAGCGTACCACTGAGCGCCTGAAGAGGGTAATTCAGTCGTCTTATCCTGAGCATTCACTTCTTCCATCTTGTACCCTTCCACGTTTTCTTTGCTCTTGTCGTCAGCCTCTTTTTTTTGCTCTTTTTTCGCTTCAGCAGGAGCTTGTTTATTGAACCCCTCATTGACCTGCTGTTTTACATCCGCCATTGCGGTAGTTTGTTGGTCAAGAGTTTTCTTTATGGCCTTTTCCACTGCAAGCCGGAATTTTTCTACGATTTCAGGAGATAGTACACCCGGTATGGAAACGATGTTCATCACCATGGTGTTGAGCATAGGATTGTTACATGTGTGATCGCAGCAGGCTATTCCTTGCTCGACAACGTTGACGGCGTATTCCGCTGCGAGCTTCTTCTTGGTGGCATCGTCCGCTCTCCAGTATTCCTTGCGAATCGATTCCAACATCCGGGCGGCAATCGACTGGTAAGCCCAGGGGTTGGTTTTGTTGAAAAACTCCTTGATATCCATCTTGTATTTGTCTTCCACGTACACTTCGTATGTTTCTCGCCACTTGGCTTCATCCACAGCAAAAGGAGTTGTGGTTTGCCATCCCCACATATAGTCGACAAAGTTGGACATTTCCCTCGCGCCTGCGTAGTCTTCCTTCTTCATACCGTCAATCCACTTGGGATTGAGATAGCGTGTGCGCAGCTCCTTGCCTATGGTCTTCCCGAGACTTTCCACTTTTATCTCGTCCGGGCGTTGCTGCAGAGTCACCACCGTGTCGGGCGCTTCGCCTCGTTCCTTACTGATGGCCAGAGAAAGCCCTCCCAGATATTGGAACATGTCATCGTTGTCCATGGTTCCGTAAACAGTAGATGATATGGAATGAACAGCCACATCGGATCGTTTCAGGTTTTCCCGGAGCGCTTCTTGAGCCTGATTGCCCCATTTTCCCTGACCGTAAGCATATCCGGTGTGCTGTTGAAAAACTTTGGCAATCTCGTCATCCTTTTCCCAGAGTCCGGAAGCACTCGAAAGCTCTGACACCCGGTTGCCGTAATTTCCGGGCATCTCTGAAAAAATCCGCATTCTTGAGACAATGGAAGCTTCTTCCTCAGATTTCCCGGCCTGAATCAATTGTTCTTTGATTTGTTCGTTGTTTTTTCGTATGAGGTTCTCAATATCCGTCAACACCGCTGCTTTTTGTACAGCTTGATCCAGGTATTCGAACATGTTTGGAAAGAGGTCTCTGTAAAGTCCCGAAGCGTTGATCAAGACGTCAATGCGGGGTCTTTTGAGGAGTGCGCCGGGAATAGGCTCGACTCCGGCAATACGATCGCTATTGTCCCAAAGCGGTCTCATGCCCATGAGATGCAGGATGGTGGCTTCATTAATTCCCTCGTTGCGGATCGTTTCAGTAGCCCAGAGCACCATAGCCACTTTCTCGGGATATTTTTTCTTTTCCTTCAGGCTACGGTCGATGATTTCCTCGGCTGCTTTCACTCCTAATTTGTATGCAGCTTGAGAAGGGATCTTGGCAGGATCGAAACCATAGAAATTCTTGCCCGTGGGAATAGCATTGGGGTTGCGAAAAGGGTCGTTGCCTTCACCCGGTGGAACGTAACGACCGTTCAGACCGGCGACCAATCGATCGAGCTCCATCGGGCCGGATTCGGATAACCTTTTGGAAACGTCGCTTCCATCCCGTTTTGGATGCATCTTAAGAATAAACTGGACGGTTTCGGAAAGAGCTTCACCATCAGGGGACATACCGAAAGTATGGAGGCCGTACGGCATGAAATTGCCTTGAACCTCAACAAGGTAGTTTTCGACACTTCGGAGTTGCTCGTCACCGATCTCTGTAATGCCCAAATCCTTATCTATTCCCAGTTTTTTTATGTTCTCCACCAGGCTTTGCAATCTTACTCCAGCAGTTTCGGCTCCCGTAGAGCGCGAAGCGTAGTACTGGCTTATCATACTGTAAAGCTTGCTGTATTCCTGATAAAGGCCGCCCTCCTTAACTGCAGGGATGAGATGATCCACCACGACAGCCCTTCCGCGACGTTTTGCCTGAATACCTTCACCAACGTCATCTACGATGTACGGATAAAGACTCGGGATGTCGGTGATCAGGACGTCCGGGGGACAACTGGTGCTGAGTGCCACCTGCTTTCCGGGCAACCACTCGTGGGTTCCGTGCGTGCCCAAATGAATTTGGACATCCGCTTGGAAACCATGTTTCATCCAGAGATATGCCGCTACGTATTGATGATGGGGATAGAGGAGGGGAGAATGATACAGCTTCATAGGATCGTCGGTGAAACCGCGTGAAGGTTCCGGCATAAGCATCACATTTCCGATAATAATTCCGGGCACTATGATTTCACCGCTGCGGATCATGAGATCCGACTTATCTGCTTCTCCCCACTGATCGAGGACTCCCTTGCGGAAATCTTCCGGGAGTGCTGCAAACCACTTCTTATATGTTGCGACAGGCACACGAACAACGTTTTCGTTTCGTACCATATCGTCGAGTTCCCCTGGAGCCCAGTTGCCGATGTTCCTGCCTGTCTTGAGGATGAGATCTCGAATCGTCTCACTGGTCAGATCGTCTCGCGATCCCACTGAAAATCCTTCCTTTCGTAATCGGCCGAGAATCTCCTGGAGGCTCGCGAAAACATTCAAGTAGCTTGCGCCTACATTCTGTTTCCCGGGAGTATTGTTGTAGAAAAGAATGACCACTTTTTTTTCAACGCTCGGTTTCCGCCTTAATTGCAGCCAATTTCCGATCCTCGGGATGATGAGTTCCAGATTGTCGGCGATTACCTTGTGAAGAAATACTGTTTGGCCGGTTTCCTCGTCTATTCGCTTTTCTTTGCCGGAAACTGCGCTCGGTTCAATTAATCCTGAAAGCTCCGGGTTTGAGACAGCCCATCCGACCTCTATCGGTGTGAGTCCACGCGGGTCCACCTGCCATTCTTTGATGGTGCTGTAATAGACGTTCAAAAGGTTGAAAATCGGAACGTCGAGATTCTTGAGATTCGAGAATACGGATTCGTCGAGAGCTGACTGAAACTTCAAAGAAAAAGCCAGTACAATATCCATATAAGGCTTGCCGGACTTGTCCCTCATGAGCTTGTTCAGAACTTCCGGATCCCAACCAAAAGCGGTGGCAACACTGAAACCGGAATCCTCAAGCTTCCGTATGATCTGGTCGATGTAGTCGACCTGCCCCGAACCGATGAGAGGGGAATACGTCAAAAGGGCAATCATCGGGGCATCAGTGCGAAAACCTTCTCGGCCGCGATACCACGTGAGGTAGGTGTCAGGATCGGGAAACGAAGCGGGAGAGTCAGGGTGATACATTCCGAGAAGCGGCGCTGGTTTGGGCTTTTCATACAGTATGAATCGATCGAATTCCCGGTTGGCGACCTTCAGGATAAGGCTGCGAATGTTGTCGGGTTCCAGATGACGATAGAATTCCCTCACTTCATCGTCGAAGATAATACCTTGTTTTTTAAGGGATTCATCGTCTCTCGAAGCCCTTACAGCGTAGATACGCCTCTTTGAGACATCGATGTTCTTTTCCAGGTGATCGACGAGTTCGTGAATCATTACATCTACGATGATGACGTCAGCGTTGCGAACCCCTTCTTTCGCCTTTTCGCTTTTTTCGAGATTCTCCGGACTATATATACTGATTTTCAGGGTTTTCGGGAGCACATCCCCACGCACGGCCTGTGAAACTACCAAGGTATCGGAATCCGACACAAGGAAGGCGATATGATTTGCATGGCACACCTGAGAGCACAATCCTAACGCCAGACACACTTGCATTGCAACGAAGACTCGCATCTTTAAGCCCATTTATTTTCCTCGTACTCCCTCAACCGGAGAAGTCTCCGAGGATGCGGTCTTCCGCTTGTTAAGACCGTTCAGGAAAGCATCGATAGCCATACGGATAGGCTTGGAGGCCGTGTCCTGAGGAACGAACTCGATTAGAGCGTCCACATGGCAACCTGCGACTTCTTCGCATTTGTGCCTGCAAATGTCCTGGAAAGCCTTGATGTCACAAACCAGACCGCTGTCGCAGGCAGTGCCAAGTGCGAATGACGACTCCAGGAATCCTGCATGAGAAGGATTTAGAAGCAGTTTCTCCAACCCTGCGTACAAGTGGGAAGCATCTTCCCGAGAAAACCCGCCGCATCCGGTCACCAATGCGTACAGATCGATTTTGCGCTCTTTGAGGCGTTGAAACACGCTTCGGTGTGCTGACAGACCGTTCTGTAAGGAAATACTCTCCTTCACCCCATGATACACTGCTTTGGCAATCAACTCCCCCAATTTGGAATGCCCACCCGCATTATCAAGAGCCTTGCCGCGGCCTTCCACAACCAATACCTCGTCCGTTCCGGTTCCTGTAGCCTGATACTGCGGGGAATAGCTGCTGCGGATGTCAAGATCCTGGAGGGCTGCTGATTTTGCCTCCGTTGCGCTTATTATTGCTCGTGTCTGAGCCCTTGGCGAGAGCCGCATATTCGTGAGGATGATGATGTTGATTGTTCCGGGCTCATAAAATTTTCCTTCGTCCACTGCAGAACGAATTGCATTGGTCTCAACTCCTGCCGTTACCAGTGCATAGACGACCATGTCCTTATGGCCAGTCCTCTGTATTGAGAGATTATCCATTTTCGCACCTGTGTAAAGGAGCGAAGTGTTTTCAGGGCACCGTGTGTTGAGGGTGCAGACTTTCTTCTTGAGAGAATCGATGGAAGTGCTGTGCCCGATAGTCCAGAGAGGTGGAGAGAAGTAGTGATTCCCTACGGTAGTTATATCTTTAGCGCTTCCCGCAAATGAGTTAACGCAGTTCATGGGCTCTGTGAAATCGATCAAGAGGGTCTGAGTCGGAAAATCATGGATACTGGCGTCAATCACCTGAGCTGTCTTCACACAAGGGAGATCGACAGAAATCGTGCGAGACTGAGATACCGTGTCAGGGGACAAGTCAAGATCTTTGTCGGCCAGCTCTTCCGCATAAATTACGCCGGCTAACCATGCAACAAAATCGCCCATGTGCACGGATGCTCGACAGGTCAGGTCGCAGGGGAAGTGTGCATAGCTGCTGTTCTTCACTGCTTCCACATCTTTCCAGCCGGGTTTGTCGATGAGTTTCTCACAAAGTTTCCCCTCTATCCCGCAGTGGTAAATGAGCTGGGGATTAAACTTTTTCCATTCTTCTTCAGTAATGCGGACGACTGCCCCGGACTTCCCAAACGATGGTGGTATCCCGCCTGCCAGACGGATGAATTCATTCTGAAAAGAGCCGTCTCCCGGCGTCATAATCGAGTCCGATCCCATGAGTCGCATGACACGTTTGCGTTTGTCTTCCGGAATCTTCGAAACCTTGCGAGAGACTAGATCCAGTTGTTTTCGTATCTTGCCGATCTTTGCGGTAGCCTCTACGGTCTTGCCGCTGATTTTCCCTATAAGCTCGATCATCTTGAAACCGTCTTCGATTGTGTGTGCATCCACCTCTATCAGGGTGATGCCGGAACCGGCGAATCTCTCACGCATCTTGCTCTGAAACTGGGAGAGCAGAATTACATCAGGTCTGAGTTTCTCGATCAACTCGGGGACCGGATCGAAAAAGCCTCCCACGATAGTCTTGCTGTTCGCTTCTCGAGGAAACGTGTCGTGATACGTCAGCCCCACGATCCGATCACCGGCACCGAGGGCAAAAAACGTTTCGGTGGCGCTAGGGACAAGTGATACTACTCGTTTTGGAGTCTCCTTGAGACATATTGTTTGACCGCTGGAATCTGTTACAGCGATCTCGATCGAAGAGCTTGCAATGCAGACGCTTTTTATAGCGAGAAGCACAATTAACAGTATCGGCACAATTCTCTTGAAAGAAAATCGACTCGAATGCATCTATTGCCTCCTATTAATCCGGAACATATACCATCGTGCCGTCTTCCAGACGATATGCGGTCCCCAGCCGCTCGCCCCCTCCTTTGGCTTTTGCTTTCGTCACTTCCATGGCTTTAATCTTTTTACCTTTTTTCGAGATAATCTGAAGATTATCCGACGAGGTCTTCTTGATGACCGTCATGTCGGATTTCTCATTGAACAAATCCAAGAGCTGGAAGGTCGAAAACACGGTCACTATGAGCCCGACTATGAACACTACCGACAAGTCGAAGAGGTTCGCCACTCCGGTCAATGGATCGTCATCACCAAGGTCGTCTTCACCTGCCAATGTATGACGGTTCATGTACCTCATATTCTTGGCACTTCCTTTTTACGGTTTTCCATGAGAATCTCAGTGAGGAATTCCATGCGGCGCACATCCTGCTCTATCCAACGTCGCTTCTTCCAGTACAAGAAATAGGCGGATGTCCCGATAGCCAGCCCGACCACAGTTGTGGTAAATGCCAGAACCAGTTCTGAGGCCAGCTTTGACATATCGCCCTGACTTAGAGCCGCCAATCCAGTGCTCATTGGGATAAGTGTTCCGATCAATCCGATTCCCGGTCCGATGCGGATTAGCATCCTCAAGTGATCTGAAGACTTCCAGAGCCCTGAGATATTCTCCTGCAAGAGACTTTCAATGATGGCTTCTGTTCGAGAATCTCCTCTCTCCAACAAAGGTGTTAGCCCCTTGAGGTACGACTGAACAGCATGCGAGGACACTCTGTCAGTGTTTGACGAAATGGCCAATTGCGCCAATTCCTGTGAAGAGATTTTCTTCAGCCTTGCCCGTTCGAGCCATTCGGCAAAGAAATTGCCTGCGAAAATGAGAATGCATAACACGAGCACGCTCTCGATGAAGAGCGCCGGATAGAGAAGTGTGCTTGAAACAAGATAAATGAAGCTCTGGAGAAGAGCGCCAATATTCAATGAACTACCTCCTTCCACCAATCCTTCTGAGGACGAAACCAGTCGCGAACGCTACGACCAATATGAACCCTATGGTCACGGATCCGCTGGCAATGCCAGCGGACTCCTTTGCAGTGTAACGGGCAATCCGATAGATTCTTTCCAACTCCCCGAAATGAGGCGCCACAAGGATTGACACCAAAAAATATGCCGACACAAACAACATGGCCAGTCCGAGAGTCCTTTCAGGGGTTGTTTCCGCCAGCTTGCTCGATAGGGAGACAAGAATGATCGTCACTAACGTGACAACCAGGTAGACTCCATAGGCTCCCATCACAGCGTAAAACGAGTTATCCGGGAAAAAGGCCACAAGAAAACCGGTAATAAAGAATATGACCGAAGCGCAAACAGGACACGGAACAACAAGAGCAAGCCACCCGAAACTCTTCGCGTGTCGAGCTTCATCGGTTCTGAGAAGAGAGACCGCCCAGAGGAGAGTTCCGGCCGCTATCAATACATGGAGAACCATGCCTGATCCAAAAAGGGTTTTGAGACTGTTGAAGTGGCTGACCAGATCAATCGTACTGGACACATACCACGAGCCCAGAAACAGTCCGAGATAGGTTACGGTGATAGCTGCAAAAACCGCAGCTTTTCCTGCAATGGTGGCTCGAGCGGATAGAAGATAGGAAATTCCGCAGCCGCTCTTGACGGAAAACATTCCGAGCGCAAATACAAGTCCTAGTAAGAGGCTTTTGAATTCCGGCATGCATATTCCTTTGCAAAATGTCGAGCTTTAGAGCTTAACGCAGCAGAGTAAGAAAACAATCTTAGCTCCTCTTCTTGAAAATAATCGGCACCACGTAGGTTAGTTGATCCTTCATTAAAGCATCAGGTATGGGCGGAAAATGCGAAGAAGCCTTCTCCACAATCTTCAAAGCAGCCTTATCCAGTATTTCGGAATCTGCGTGACCGACGATAGAAACACCCGCAAGCGATCCATCCTTATTGATCGTGAAGCATACTACGGCTTGGCCGTTCGCCATGTTCTTGAGCGCAGCCCTGGGATAGTAGGCCGCGTCATATATCGCTGAGAGTATCCGATCCTTATAGCTCTCCGCTTCGTCACCGGCCTTGAGTGCTCCAGCTTTCTCGGGCCTTGCAACAGAGGGTGCAGAAGCTATCGAGTCATGTAAGCTTTTTGAATTATTGGGACGATCGTCTTTCTGAGAGTGCTCTTGAGGAACTCTTTCATGAGCGAGGATAGTCTCATCCTTGCGTTTCTCGTTCAGGGGAGATGATTCAGGTTCAGGTGGCAATTCTTGCTGCGGGATTTCAGTCAGTCGCTCCTTCTCAGATTCCGGCTCTACTTTGTCCTTTTCAGGGATCGGATCTCTTCGCGCGAGAGAAGCCAGGGAAGCTGGAGAATCGACGGAACCCGGTGAAGGATCGTCTGGAGTGACAGCTTCACTCTCCGTCTGAAGTTTTACAATAATCGGCTTTTCAGAGATTCCTCCGAGTCCCCGAAGCGTTTGGGTCGGAATCGCAAAGACCATAGACAATGCTGCCAAATGAACCAAAGATCCGATGATGAAATATCTGAATCTGTCAATCGCGAAGTCTTGCCGTGTTAAGCTGCTTAAGAAATCTTCAAACAATTCACATTCGTCCAAACAGAGGATTCGGTCGGATGACGGGCTCTCTTGCTCTTCCGGCGGACCCCAAATATGGGGAAGATTGAAAACGAAGCGCTCCCAATCGGCAGTTGCAGGTTCCGGATCGGAATATGAGGAGTCAATAGGCTGAAATTGGCAAGAAACATGGGGTTCGATACCTACTTCAAGAGCAGTCGCGCTACAGTACTCTGCATCGAAGAAACCCAACGTCTCGTTTTCACAGAAATCTTCATGCCAATTCTGACGAAATTTGCTCTGCCGTGTAAACCAATTGCCGATCAACACGCTAAACGATCTCGGTTCGGGCAGTATCGAGTAAGCGGTAGCGTCCGACGAGGGGCGGTACGAATGGAGAATGTCGAGGAATTTTTCCATCTGAATGCCCTCCGAGAAGGTCGAAGCCACGGATTTTGTCCCTAAAAAACAAAAACCCGGGACCAACAATGGACTCGGGAGTGCACCCAGTTTACTTTTTCCCAAGTTATCGGCTGTCGGTCGCAGCACTATCGTCACAGGCAGGTCTTCTGACTCCCGGATCGTCCTACTCGCCCGACCTTCCCACTTGGATACGCCAAGCAGTGGCATTAACGGGCTTTTGTCCCCGGTTACAGCGGCGGGACCGCGCCGGATTCAAACCGGCTTCCCTATTAAGCGAACATCGCGCCTGTAATTTTATTGTGTCACACATTTCCATTTCTATGTCAAGCTCGAACGCGAAAAAGGCAGTGCCGAGACACGGCGCTCTGCCAGTCCCGAACTTAGAAGCACTCTGAATCTCATGCAATCCTGCGATTTCACAATGGGCAGACTTCGGTCAATTGACTTTTTTGGATAGGTGGAAGATTTGCAACGGCGTGTTTGCGCTCACGCGTCATTCTGCTGGGGCTCATTTTCACCAGATTTAAGAAAGCACCTCCAAGCATCTCATTCAACTTGAGTCAGAACTATAGATTTGATCAGGGCATATCAGGCATCCGATTCTCTGAAACGGCAGATTTTCACTACCGCAAAGGTCGATATTGTTATGTTATTATAAAGCTTCTCACCTCGAAATGACGTCATTCGTATGGCCATAATTTGATCACGGGCGGCTGGCGAATTCGACACAGCTCCGGTGTTCCAAAAGAGTCGTGGGCTCCTGTCACTTCACAATATGAGCGTTACTCAGAGAGTTCTTTCCAGGAGTAAAATGGCAGCGCAAAAGACTGGAAGTAATAAGAATATCAACGATAAAGAGTCAAGTCTCGGTTTTACGGCAATTACCCCTTGACAATAATCGCGGCAAAAGCGTATTGTAAGAGTTGCTGGGCGGGTAGCTCAGGGGGAGAGCACTGCCTTCACACGGCAGGGGTCGGAGGTTCAAATCCTCTCCCGCCTACCAGTAAGATCAAAGACTTAGACCACGCCGCCTCGTGGTCTTTTTCTTTTGGAACCCCATTTGCTTACTCCTTGCTTACATTTTTTGAACTGCTCGCCCACAGTTCGGTTGGACCGTGATCAAACGTCATTTTGTCGATTTCGTCCAGAAGCTCTTGATCACTGATGCGTCCATATCTGTCGTGAACACTACCCTGTCGTCCAGAGTGTCCCATTATCGCCTGTTCGATCTCGGAATGCATACCCGATCTTCGGGCATTTGTTTTCCAGGTGTGCCGCAGGTCATAGAGACGGGGACGCGGATCGATTTCAAGCTTAGGGACCCTTCGCCGCCACAAATTCTTGAGAGATTGTGCAGAAGGGGGACGGACACCGTCTGCATCGTTTATGAGAAAGACTTTGTCCGTGCCAATTGCCGAAATTTTCATGCACGCTTCAAGTAAGGGTACGAGATCCCGGTGAATCGGAACCCGCTTTGGTTTACCCTCTTTTGTCTGATGTCCCGCAAGTCGAATGATTCGGGTGTTCAAATTCACAGCTTTTCGAGTCAGATTGATTACCTCTCCCGGTCGCATGCCCGTGTAATAGATGGTCCAGAGAATCGGCTTATACCAGGCAGTGGCCAAATCCAGAATTTTCCGGAAATCTGCATAACTAAGGTAGGCTTCACGATGCCCGACCTTAAGCGGTTCCAGTAATCGGCAAGGATTCTCTTTCAAGAGTCGCATTTCAATCATAGTCTTAAAAAGTTTTGAAAGGACAGATATTTCACGATTAACCGTCGCTGGAGCCGCTTTTTGCTGAAGCCGCTTCATCCGGTATATTCTGAGATCATCAACCCAAATAGAATTGAGGGGTCTATCTTCGCCAAATACTTCAACTATATTGGCTAATGCGTACCCGTAACGAGCCAACGTTGGGCTTTGCTTTATCGGCTCATAACCAAGGAAGATTCGAACCACTTCCAATAACGTCAACTCCTTTCGAGGCTCACTCCCATTCAGACCAGGCGGAAGCACAAGGCCTTGGTTCCGGAACATGCGAATACAGACCTCACGAGCCTGAGGGCTCATTGCACGGTAATCACCCGAACGACATGCGATCATGACTTCTGACCCAAGTTGTCTCGCCTCGCCTTTTGACTTTGCGTCAGTTCGCACGTACACGAGTTTTTCAGAAGGGCGAATGGCCAAATAAAAGGCCTTTCCTCTTTTCGTTACCGACATAGTGCCATAATCTCCTTCCTTACGGAGACCTGGCCCGAAACTCCAGTCGATTTCTTTTTCTGTTTTACTTTTGACTTCTTTTCACCCCCTTCGGGTACAGAGGGGAATGAAGCCCGGAGGACATTTGTCAATTGACTTCGGTTTTAAGACTGTTTGCGATTCCAGAAAATTTTCATGATGTCTGTACCGAAATCGACGTTCCCGCGGGCTTACCTCGATGTACTCGAGTTTCCCATCACGACAGAGAGCATGAATCTTCCGCGTGCTAATCCGTAGATAGTCAGCTGCTTCTTCGGGAATTAACAATTGATCTGTCTGTGTGGTGTGGTTGTTTTCCTCTGACATTTACAGCCCCTACAGTTGGTTCCCGCCAATTCCTTTGCCCAAAGGGCGAAATAAATAAAATTGCAGTCTGTTCAAGCGAGAGTATGGACGGACTCGCTTGTAGGTGAATTATAGAAATCTATGAGCGTGCTGAACCCCTTTTTTTCGTGCCCACCCCCGCCCCCAAGTATTGCCGATGAAGAGGGAGGGAGGGATCAGGGCGCGGAAGGCTCGTTTCTTACTCGATGTAGTTTTCAACCATTTCACATCAACCCTAATCTTAATGGTTAAGTGACTTTTCAGTTAGTACGCCCATGTATATCATACTGTTTTTATTGATACTAAGTGACTCATTTTTGTCTGACAGTGACTTTGTAAATGGCCAGAAATACCTTAATCTACTGGAATCATTAAGACACAGTGACTTTAGTGACTTTAATACACGAAAACAAACTTTGTGAAAAATGGAAAACGAAAAAGGTTTTCCTACGAAAGTTTTGGGATTTGAGTTTAAAGTCACTGTTTTCATAAATATTCCCTATTATCCGAACTTAAGGCATTCACAAAGTCACTGTTTTGTCACTGCTAAAGTCACTGTTTTTTCAATCAACACCTGCAACCCTGTAATGGAGCGGCAAAATCTTCTGACTCCCAGAGGTTCCAGTCGCAGAGGTTCCCGTGAAGTTGGACTTCAAATTACATCCGATATAAAACGTCTGACTATTGCATTTTCGGGTAGAAATCTGATGTTCCTTGCTGGCGGACAAGAACCGTTTACCAAAGGCCTTTGACGACATCTGTTTAATGCCATTGTCTACGCACCAAAGTACATAGCTGCCATATACCTCTCGAAAATTCATCTGGGTAGACGGATCATAAATGATTTCGTCATGACGAAATTGTTCAATATGATCGATCTCCAACTTGTATTCCTGAAGTGCTTTTCGGGTGGAATCGGTTTGAGGAAATCCTCCGGCCTCTCGCAATTTTTTGAGTCCTTGCATTGACCAATTTAAGATTCCTGGCAATTCGGCCGGGACTATTTTCTCGAATCGCTTCTTATCCAGGTTTGCTCCTTCAAAAACTTGCGCGAACTGGAGGATAATAAGGCGACGGAAGTATCCATGTGAGAAATCACGTGTTCGTGGCAAATTATTCGTGGCAATTATGAATTTTGCAGTTGGACTGAACGTCATTGCGGGTTTGTATTTCTGCTCAACTGTAATGGAGTCACCTGCTACCATAGCCTTAAAACTTGCATCGTCAATCAACTCAGCCGATCTCACTTCTGGGGTGATGTTCACGAGCTTGTGATAGAGTTGGAATAGTCTGAACCGTTCTTTCAAATCACTCAAGAATAGGTGCGAACAATTGGCTTCACTCAGAAGTGCGTTTAGGACCCTCAAGATGAGACTCTTGCCGTTACTTCCTTCTCCAATAAATATAAAAGCGACGTGATGTGAAACATCTGTAGTCAGGCAATATCCGAAAATCAGTTGAAGTAAGAGTCGATCTTCTTCGTCTGGCAAGATTTCTTTGGCAGTCTTCAACCAAATCTCACATTTAGCCTCTGGATCGGCATTAAAACGGAACTGAATCGTGCTGATGTTTTCCGGTGAGTGATTTTCTGATTGGCCGGTTTCCAAGCTGATTAGACGATTTTTGACGTTCAGATAACCGGGTGGATTAAAGCGTTCCGGAGGAATATATTTTTCATTTTGGAGAAGTCCAATAACTTCCTTGATTTCAAACGTTGACGGCTCTTTGTCTTTAATTCTATGTCTTTTTCGGATCTGAATAACGAATTTCCCTATTTCTAGAGGAGGCCAAAGCTTGTAGACTCCATTCTCGTAGCGATAGATGTTTCCACCCTCATCGGCAATAATATGGAAACGAGAAGTGATAATTTCAACAATTTTATATGGGGATAAAGACTCACTCTTCTTTTGTTTGGCCTGAAAATCTCTTACGTTCGTCTGAACTTCTTTTTCATCAATCCCAGGAAATCGATTAACGGTTTTTCTTATGTAATGGTTATGTGCACTTTCGGGTAAGCTTCCGATAATTTTGTATATTGATTTTAGTATTTCATTTCGTTGCAGTGGCCCGGCATCATCCCCTTCAATTACTGTGGAGTCAAGGAGGACGTCGAACCAGTCTCGGGTCGGTAATGTTTCGAATTCCTCAATTGTTCCGCCATCCATAAAAAACTGGTTGATATCGATTTTGTCTTTACCTGGAGGCAGCGGGAGAATTTTCACTGTGACAATGTATCCAGCGCAGAACAAGCGCTCTCCTATCTGAATGATGGCCTGCTGACCTGATCTATTCCGATCTGAATCAAAAACGAGACAGATCTCTTTGATCTTGCTTCTTTTCAGCGCTTTCAATTTGCCCGCAGTAAATCCTTGGGTTCCACATGTCGCGGCAACGTTATCTATTCCGTTTTGGATCAAAGTCAGGCCGTCAATAGGACCCTCCAAAAGATATATTTTAGATTTATCTCGAACTTCATCTAGGTTCCAAAGCGTTTCCGGCAGTTTAGGTTCCGTATTCTTGGAAAAAATGTACTTAGGACGGGTATCATTTGGCCGTATGGTTCGCCCAATAAATCCAACTATTCGACCAAAATGATTCACCGTTAAAATTAAGCGATCAGAGAATAGAAAATTGTCGTTGGAAGAGATAAGCCCAAGTTCACTGAAAGTTTGGCAAACCTCAGCTCTGTCCTTAGAAGGGAATCTTGCAACAAATTTCTTAAAGGATTTTTTTTCTAGATAACCGACTCCACATTTTAGAGCGGTTTCCCTGGTAATGCCTCGATTCTCCATATATAGGAAAGCGGGTTCGCGATTTTTTATCGACCAGCCGAAATAGTTTTCGATTTGTTCGATTTTGAATTCGACGGCCGCTCGTCTTCTTTCTTCTTCAACAGGAGTGCCTCTTAGGTAAATGGCGTTGGCGATCTCTAACAGAGCTGCCACGGCACTTGCATTATCATTTGCACCGGGACAATTTACTGAGTCATGATGTGCACCCACGACTAAACAAGGGGATTCGGCATCTCGACCCACAACAATAGCTTCTATGTTTCTTGCCTTGGTGCCGTCTGAAGCAAAAAACTCATGAGATTGGACCTTTAATCCTGAATTTCGGAACGTGTTCTCGATGTAAATAGCCGCAGCTTCAAGGGCTTCGGGTATTCGTGCATTTCGTGATCCTATTTCTGATGCGAGGCGGGTCACATGTTTTTCAAGTTGACTTTTGATCTGATTTTCTTCTGGAGAGAGTATTATGGGTTCCGTGTAGGAACCCTGCCATATGTCCACAAATAAGCCTTCGGAAAACATCTAAGCCCCTTTCAAAAGAATGGAGATACCCCACGCAAGACTGTTTGTTCTTCACGGATTAGAATTCAGATGAGCACGCTCTGACATATAGTCAAGCAACAGCACACTATTTGTGTTCTCATGTCAGATTCGGATGAATCGAAGATTTGAACATCAACGCCGCCCCCACCCCGGCCAGAAGGAGCAGCACGCCGAGCAGAAGCCAAGCACTGAGCTCTAGACGAGCCATGATTCCGCCGCCTCTCTCCCCCGGGCCTCACGCTTAGGGCGGGCAGGCCCGGGGAGGGAGAGTGGATCGATAACGTCGAGATGGAGTGAATCAGCGGGCGGCCGCGGTTGCCTGGGGTGCGTCCTGTATGGTTCGGAACAGGAGCAGGAGCCCGAAGATCAGGGCGAAAATCTCCCCTCCCAGGGTCAGGATCACGGACAGCAGGTTCATCATGTCCACCGCCGAGACCCAGGTGGCGACAGCGGCCCCCGTGGTCTGCACGGTCGGCACGCCCGCCTGCGGGGCCGACAGGAAATAGAACAGCAGGGTGCCCACCTCCAGCAGCAGCACCAGCATCGAGAAGACGATGGCGATGGTTGCCGCCACCACCCCGGTCCAGACGGTCTTGCGCAGGGAGGCCTCGGAGGGCCGTTTTGCCGGATCCTGGAGGCTTGCGGCGATGCGGGTGTATCGGTGGAACCACAAGGCCAGGAAGACCAGGAGCAGGAGGCCGACCGTTGAAAAGAATTGCACGAGAGGCAGCCCGGAGCGGGCGCTGCCGGCCAGCTGGCCGGTGAAGACCAACATGTAGATCATGATGATCAGGGGGAGCGCCCCCATCACCACCAGCGCCCAGAAACCGCTCCGGCCCCATCGCGCAAAGGCCTTGGCGAGTGTTTCGGTTCTGGACGACCTCAGCGATTCAGTCAGTTCTTCCAGCATCGTACGGTTCCTCCTTCTTCTGGTCGGGCGTCAGGGTAAATCTCTTGCCTTCATGCGGTGGAATGGGCATTTTTTGGAGCAATCCGGCACTCTAATCGGCCGCTCCGCCAGCCGTGCTCTTTTCTATTCTTGGCTCGGGCTTCTCGGTCACCTTCGGACCGAGCAGGACGGCAATCGGCCGGGTCTGTGGGCTGGCGTCCAGCGCAATAATAATTACCATGGTTATCGGCACCGCCAGGAATACTCCGACGGTTCCCAGCACCCAGCCCCACAGCAGCAGTGAAAGAAACACCGCCAGCGTAGAGATGCCGAGTCCTCTACCCATAACTCTGGGTTCCAGGATGCTCCCGATTACCGTGTTGACGGCGAAATAGCCCAACGCGACCAACAGCGATGTCTGCACGTCGGTCTGAACCAGCGCCATCAAGACAGCAGGGACGGTCATTAGAAGGGAGCCGACGAAGGGGATGAAGTTCAGCAGGAAGGCCAGGATGGCCCAGAGGACGGCAAAATCGATGCCAAAAATCCGCAGCCAGGCCCAGATGCACAGCGCAGTGGCTATACTGGCGCTACTCTTGATCACCATATAACGATTGATAGTGCTCGACACACGCTGAATTCGGGCCTCGCCCTCGTCCGTTAAATTAAATGCCGTTTTCAGCTTGGACGAAAGATCAGACGCTTCGAGCAGCATAAAGATGACGGCCAAGAGGACCAGCAGCCCGGTCCCGAAGGTGCCTCTCACGTTGGACAGGGCGGCACGCACCAGACCGATAGCTAAGGCCGGATCGTAGATTTCTTTTAGGGCTTCTCGGGCGTTGTCCACCCCGAGACCCTCCAGCCAGCTGCCCATCTGGTCGCTCAGCAGGACCAGTCGACTCTGGTAATCTGGCAAACCGTCTCTGAATCCCTCCAGTTGTCCGGTAAACACCAATACCAAAAGACTTCCGCCCTCGAAGAGTACTAAAACAATCACAGCGAGGGCCAGCCATTTCGGCAGCCGTTTACGCCGCAACCATCTCAACGGAGGGGTGGCGATGACCGCGATGAATGCGGCTAGCAGGATGGGCCCTATGATGGATGCGGCCGCCTGCATAAAGAACAACGCAATGGCTATGGCGGCTGCGACGATCAAGGCCCGCGAGATAGGCGAGAACCGGGTGAAGTCTTGCATCATTCAACCTTTGTTACGGGCGGGCAACGGAACGGAAATAACACGCTATATATGAGAGAAGGAGGTCTTTTTAGTCAACAGATTTCATCCGGAATTATGCCGCGGTTTTGCCAATTCCGGGGTGCGTGCCCCGGAATCCGGTCTCGCCAGAGTGCCTCTACTACCTGCAAAGACCCCGGAGGGTCGTTCAAGAGGCCAGAGGACGACAAAACCGTCGTCACGTTGATGATCAAGCCCGCATTTTCCTCTTTCTGAGCGTACCTCACCCACCCCTCCTCCGTCAAGCGAAATGTCCTCGCCGTCCTTACCCGAACACGGCTTGGTAGGGCCAAGGGGAACGCAGAAGCCACATGGACTTGCCACCTCCGACCATGATACGCGACTTTCGCTCCGACCTTGATCAGGCGCTTGATCAGCCACTCGATTGACCGTTTCACTTCTTCGCCCATGAGGTAGAATTCCTGAGCATGTGCAGGAGGTTGTACGCTAAGACTCCCATAAGCAACCGGGCCTCGTTGGCGGCGAAGCGACGGCAACTCGTTTTGTCCCAACAAAGCGTGTTCTTCCGATCTTTGATGCGGTTAACATTCTGTGGCCGCCCTTATCATCGTCCTGATGTTCCTGTGCGGTGTGGTGCTAAAAGGTAATAGCCCTAGAATCAGCCGCACACAGCATTTTCGGTTCGGTGCACATTTGATCGATCTTTCTTTCGGTTTTTGCTCACAAAACAATCGATCCGCTAATGCGAACTGCGGGAGTGAATAATAGCACTGATGCTGGTTTTGCAATGGTATCCTTATGTTTCAAAAAGAGCTGGGAATTTTCTGGGCTGATTTGCGTGAACACTGTGTGAGAAACTGCCCAAGGATGGGATGCCCCACGACTATTGAGGCCCGAGCATTTTCCTTTTAATCAATTAGGAATCCGTACTCCCCGCTTGAGCGGGATGTTCTCCATTTGCACAATGCATTGGCGTGAGTTCCGCTCTTTAAACAACCATGTCTCTCTTTATAGAGAGCACATTGCCGCTCTCATCAACAACAATTTGATCGGAGGAAAGAGAACATGATCTTAGAGGGAATCAATGAAGTTTCAAAAGAGACAGGCATTCACACGTCCAGCTTAAGGCGCTGGGAATCACAGGGTTTCATAGCTCCCGGCCGCATATCATTTGGAGAGACCTGGGTACGAGTGTACTCTGAAAGAGAAGTGGAGCTACTCAAACAAGTGAAGGGCCTAATGGACGAAGGGTACAAACTGCGGCGGGCGTTTGAAAAGGCTGCGGAAGACAGCCAAGCTGAATAGCTGACCAGAAAGGCAGTAAGTATGTGGAGGCTGTGTTTGGCCAGACCTCCAACCACTTACCTGAGCTTGGCCAAATCATGTAGTTCAAGCTTTTTCGGATTGGTGCTATATATAGTAGAGGTATACAATTGATTCAACTCAGACACATATGCTAATATAGACATAGGTATTATGGTTTTTGGATCGCAGACACCCATATGGATGAATATAGCTGCGATAGACATTGCGCTATCATGATAGTATTTATCTAACTATATATATTATTGTGAGCATTCATATATTTAAGAGTGTCTCAATTTGACATATCTTCTATCTATACGGGTAGATAATGGGCAATCAGGGTTGTTTATGGTGGTTTTCTTTCCATGCCTTAAAACGAAAATCGGCTGCGAAAATCAGTGAAAACTATGCCCCCTTTATTGAGCCGACTTTGGTGGCGGTCGCTGTATTGAACAGATATACGAGTAAATAAGTGTATGGTAGGGCAGGCTCATGCCTGCGGGTTGCTGCTGAAACCCAAACAGCATGCACCAACGGAAACGGCAACGCCGGAGAAAAGGTTGCACTCGGTAAAGTTCAATAATTGAGGAAGTCCTATTTGATATCTATATAGATGGATGTACATAAACTGATGTGGTAGTGTACCTATAGTTACTTCATAACACCATTACCTATAGTGATGTTATCAAGTATCTGCTGTTAGACATACCATACCAGTAACGCCTCCCGTATGTACTACGACTCCTGTACATACTCCATACACAATTGCTTTATCTGGCGAATCCAGGGAGCATCTCAAGTTAACTCGCAAATCTCCTTAGTCCTCGCAATCAGCACTGCCTCGCCTTGTTTGGGCAGTGCCGTGATGGTTTTACTCCCGAACAGGGTCAGACCTCAAGGATGGTTCGCTCCGGTATGGGTTCTTCCATCTGGGTGCGTTTCCTAGATATCAGAAGACGCTGTAAGAGATCCAACTCCTGGGGTTGAGCCTTGTCAACCCGTTGAAAGTCTATGGCTATGGTGCCGTCGGACTCGCTGAGTTTAAAATAGTCCAAGGAATAAGAGGGGACATAGATATCGGGCAGATAGCCAAAGCGGAGCGGTACCCTCACCAGTCGTTTCAGCCAGGTGCCGGTGTTGAGCACCACTCGGTTCCCCAGCCGCCGCAGTGAAGGGGCGTGGGTGTGCCCATAGATGAAGATGATCGTGTCGGGATCGCTCTCAAAGACCGCCTGGGCTGCGTCCAGATAGCTCTGTTCCTTCCCTGTGCTAAGATCGTCCGGATGGGTAATAAGGTGAAATCGTTTCAGAGTCTTCTTAATGTCTCGCAGGATGAAGCTCAGCGGCACGAAAAGGACGCCCAGAACCGCGTAAACGATGGCATTGATGATAAGCACGATCTGGAACAGATTCCCAAGGAAGCCCAGGGAAGCAAACAGGCCGTTGTAAAGGAAAACATTAGTCTGGGTGATACCCGCCCACTCCAGGGCTGCCCCCACCAGAACGAAGGTCGTCAACCCTGACAGCAGCAAGAAGGGCAAAATCAGCCAGCGCAGCCAGGGGCTCATTTCCCGGTAGAAGTAATTCGAGATCACCCAGTACGGAATCTGTTCCGTGGGATACACCGACTGGATATCCTTCAGCCAATTGTAGCGTCCGTATTGGGAATGTTTGCCCGCCCCGCTCACCATCCCGCTGGTGATAAAATATCCCACCGGCTGGGCGTACGGATTGCCAAAATCGGGCATGTGGTTGAAGTCATCATACTGGTTGCCGTGTTCGATCCAGAACCGCTTCCCAGCCAGCTCCCGCGTTATTGCTGGTCGCTGTTCTAGATCGATATTGAAATCCTTCAGAATCCCCATGAATTGGGGATAACAGGCGATTTCATAGTCGTGATTACCGGGCAGAATGGTTATCTTGATCTTCTCCCCGGCTTCTCGGAATGCCTCGAAAATAGTGGGGAACTGTTGCATCAAGGCATGCAGTTTCTCCGGGCCCTTGATGTCGGTAAATTCCCACATGCCGAAGATATCGCCCACAATAACGAGCTCGGCTTCTTCTTCCTGGCCCGCCAGCTTTTGAAGAAACGCCACCAGCTCTGCCTCATAATCGCAGACACCAAGAGCCTCATCGCCCCCGATGTGCAAGTCGCTAATGAAATAATAACTTTTGGCCATATCATGTACCTCAGAGCTACAGAGAATTTGCCTGACTGCCTACACCAGTGGGTCTGAACTCACCATTTCTTACTTGTCTTCTTTGCTATATATCCCCTTTCTCCTTGTCTCGGAACATACCTTACTCCTGTTTTACCAGACAATGAAAATGATTCTGTGGCTGCCAAGCGAGCCCAGCCCTGCAGCATCGTGCTAAGGGTAAGGCTGAAGCGACTGTTTACCTGCCACAATGGTTTTCATTTGGCACGAAGCTCCGACCTAGACCGGGGACACCCTCCGATTATTTTGAGGCCCACCTCTCTCGGTTGAAAAGAAGGGACAGCGATTTTTGATCGCCAATATAATCCACAGGTTGGGCCTTGGCGAGTCTATTTTGGGCAAAAAAGTACGATTGGAGATGAATTTGTTTACTATATATAACTTTAGAGGCATCAAAGAGCCCTCACAGACATAAAAGGGAATCAAGCAGGCTAGAGCTTTAGCTCACCGAGAAATGTCAAAGGACAGTATGCATGTTTGCATCATTATTCACTTAATCTTCTGAACCTGCTTCACCACGTCATCTGATCAGACCACAATACAACACATGAATGAGAGGGCGGCGTACTGCTGCGCTCAGAGGATCACAGGAGGAAAAATGTCAACCAATCAACTCAAACCAAGACCACAGCCGAAAACCGAACAAGAATGGACGGAGGTACGGAGAGAGCGGTACCGCAACGCCGGATCTAAGGGCGGGTTCCGTGTTTTACCCACAAAGGTACTGGACTCCGACGCCTTCAACGATCTGAGCAAGTCAGCCAAGATCGTATTGATCCTGAGTCTGGCTCAGCTGGATTGCTGGTATAAGAAGAAACATAAGCACCAACAAAGTAGACCAAGCTCAGTTGGCGATCTGCGCAACGACGGGCGGTTTAGCTTGCCCAACAACTTCTTGAAGGCCCGAGGCATCAAAGGCACAGACACTATTGCCAGTGTAAGAAAGGAATTGGTAGCAGCCGGATTCTGGGAAGTAGTGGAAACAGGATCGCTCGTGCAGTCAGGCGTATTCCGCTGGTCAGACAATTGGCTCATGTACAACCAAAAGAACCTGCATGAACGGAAGAGCAATAGGGTAGAGGGTAAACAGCCAGGTACTTGTTTGTACCCAAATATTATAAGATATAATGAAGACTACGAAGCGATCAAGAATAATTGGAATCCAGAAAAATTCGGTCTTAACCCCGATGGCACTCCTCGCCAATCGTACGCCCCCGTGATGCCGCAACATCCTTATGCCTCTAGTGTTACGTTCCGCAAGTTAGATTGGTTAAACGGCGAGCACTTTGCCGGTGTATGTCCAAGTGAAGGGATGCGCTCGATCCCGGTTGTATCGTTTGATATAGAACATGATTTGATCGACAAGTTCCTTCTTTGAATGCCAGACACCTCCTTTGACAACGTCTCTGGAGAAGATATGAAACCAGATCTCCACTTGGTTAAGCCAAGAGGCGTACGTAGGCGTGAAGTGGAGGGTCAGGCGTCTTCGTTTGGAAGCCCATGCGAGGACATCTTTGTGCTTGTGAGCGCTGAGATTATCGAGAATCACATGCAGATGCTTTCCTGGGTGTTTGCGGTACAGGGCCTTGAGAAAGTGAAGGAACTCTTCATGGGTGTTCCTGTCCACACATCGACCCTCAATGGTTCCCTCGTGCACGCTCAATGCGGCAAGGAGGCATGTGGTGCCGTGCCGAGTATACGTCGCAGTGAGTCTCCTGGGAGAGCCGGGTCTCAACGGCAGCTCCGGCTGGGTCCGGTCAAGGGCTTGAATTTGCGATTTCTCATCTATACTGAGAATCAAAGCGTTATCCGGAGGCGCAAGGTACAAGCCGACAATGGCGGCCTCTTTTGGCTCGAACTCCGGGTCTGGGCTCTTGCCACACCAATGATGTATCTTATGCGGTTTAAGCGTCGCATCATTGAGAATGCGATGAACGGTTGTCGAACCCAAACCTGTCACTCGGGCAAGTTCTCTCATGCTCCAGGCATTGGCCCCGTTGAAAGGGCGTTCGCAAGCCAATCTCATCACTTGAGCCCTCTGCCATGGCGTGATGCTCGGAGGACGGCCCTTGCGCTGCTTGTCTTTGAGACCGTCAAGCCGGTCCACCAAGAAACGCTTGCGCCATTTCAGACAGTTCGTTTCGCTCAGCCCGCTGCCTCCAATAATCTCCTTCAGCGTCATACCTTTGGCAGACAGGAGAATCACCTGAGCCCTCCGGCTGTAACGTTGCTGGGTCTTATGACCACCGACCCACATTCTCAGCGTAGATTCCTCTTCAGAACTCAATTCGTATGTGACGGATTTTTTGGCCATGGCATACCTCCATGGCAAGAAACTATACCACTCTTACTTCAGGAACGCAACACTAGAGGAAGAGAAACATCCCCTTGCTTGGTATGGCTGATAAACAGCCTTGTTGGAGCTGGTCCCAGATCCAGTCCCGAGGGAGATGTGACGCGACGTTCATCAAGGTGCCGGCAGATTTCATGAGCAATCTGTTCAACAAGCTCTTCTTCCCATGTTTCCTGCGGAGTGTTCCATAGACGAATGAAATTGGTCTCCAAAAGAGCATCATGGAGTAGAGGAGCATTTTTCGAAAAGCCTATAAGGAACACCGCGTGTGGCGAATCTTTAGAATTGGCTTGAGACCAAAGGTCATTGACATAAGGCCCCCATGAGTCTCGATCAACGAGCATATGTTCTTCCACTAAGACAAAGACAATAGTTTCCGCGGCAGCGGACAGGTCAATGATATTCGGAAGGTATGACGACGAGTCTTTCGTTGCAGAGCGAAAGTATGTGGGGATACCGATGCCTCGCGTCCCGACAGCCTCAGGGTCTCTGTCCAGAAATGAGAAAAGTCTATCGGCCAGATTCTGATACTTGGTTTGTGCTCCTGGATGCCATACGAAATAGACGTTTAAGAATGGCGTGTATTCTGGCATACTGCTGACTTCCTTTCCGAACTAACGCTCTTTGGAATCCGTATTGGTAAGCTTCAAATACAGTTCTGCGCTAACAGGAACCCAGAATCGCTCGCCATTCTGCTAGAGTCTTCTCTATCCAGCCAAGACAAAAAAACCGAATAGCGGAAACAATCCGAGGTATTTTCATGTATTTTGGCCGTCATCATCCGCAGACACAAAACATTTGAAATTCGGTTGAGATTTCGAGAAATACGCCGGGTGGAGTGAAAGCATCGCAGAACAGTATGGCCGCTAAGCACATATTAGAAGAAGCATATCACTCTCCTACACGATTCATAATTATTGGTTGACAATGACGCATGATCTCTTATAAACAGGGCAAAGAGGAGAATAATCCATGATATTTGGCTACCGATCTCAGCCCATTTGTCGGCCAGAGCAGAGGGCAGCGAGCCTGGAGGCTCCTTCCTCATACAGACTTCCGGGGGCAACATCTGTGGCCTGAGGACGACTTTGTCCATATTATGAGAAGGCTCAGGAATCCACTATGGATTCCACCTCGTACACGGTGACGTCGCGCTCCAATCCTTTGATTTTTGCTTTACGCGGGGCTGAACATTTTAGTGTGTCTTTTGCTAGAGCGTATGTTCTCGCTGATATGAGCATCCGGTCAGGAGCTGCGATCCCCTGGAGTCGGCTCGCAATGTTCACAGCGGAACCGAGGACGGTGTATTCCATCCGGCGTCTTGAACCGATGTTTCCCACCACCACCAGACCAGTATTTATTCCTATCCTGATGTGTATTCCTTTTTCGAATTCCGTTATGCCGGTCGAACTCCACAGAGAATTCAATCGCAGCATCTCTTTGTGCATCTGGTGGCCCGTCTTGATTGCTGCTATGGCGTGGTTCTCTAGTTCTATCGGATCACCGAAGAATGCAAGCAGACCATCGCCCAGAAACTTGTTGACAGTCCCTTGATGATCGAACACGGAGCCAGTCATGGCATCAAAGAATTCATTGAGGAACTTTTCCAGATACTCCACATCAACAGTCTCAGAGATTGTTGAAAACCCCTCAATATCGGCAAACAGAACGGTTAGCTCTTTTCTCTTGGTAGCAAGATCGATTTGCTTTTTCTCTTTTATGATAGTATCCAGCATTTGGGGGGACAGGTACCGCTGCAAGGCTTCTGAAGCCCGATAGGCCTCGGATTCAGTCCGTATTCCACCAACGACAAGGGAACCCGCTGCAGTCAAGACAAAGATAAGCATGGGAGCGGTCGTGGGTATCTCGTAAGATGCTCGAATAAAAACCAAAAAAGAGAACAGCACGTAGGAAAAACTTATTCCCGCGAGTAAGAGAACGGCATGTAGAATTCGCACTCTAGACGCGACAAATGCAAAACCGATCGACAATAATACTGCAGCAGGCAAAAGAAAGGGCAATGAGGGAATCCCGCGAATAAAGTCTTTTGTCAGCATGGTGTTCAGAGCATTGGAATGCATCCTGCTCAGAGGGCATTCACTGGCCAACGGACACACACCGATATCCGTAGTCCCGCTCGCCGTCACACCAATAACAACAATCTTGTCCTTATATTTCTTGAGCCTGGTGTTGTCTGTATCTGTATCCAGCACATCTATGGCGGAATAGTGAGCGAAACTTTTCCAGGGCTTATGCCAATTTATGAGCATTCGGCCATGTTCATCAACCGGAATATTGACTACTCCACCTGAGTATTTCAGGGAGATATCCCGGCCATTGATGACCGTGACGTCTTCCGGTTTCACGTTTAGATACGCAGCCAACGAGGCAAGGCTTAAGCTGGGGATAAACTTGTCATCATACCTCACGAGCAAAGCCACCCGGCGGTGAACTCCGTCCGTATCCGCCGTAGACTTGATGTGGCCGATTCCCTTCGACTTCTCAAGTACAGGAACTAAGGGAACCAAAGTGTCGGACAATTTTACTACGTTGAAGAATTTGTTCGATTCGGAAAGCTGAAGGGGCCATGCCCCCTTGTACAAGGCCTCGGCCTTCTCAAGATCACGCCCTTCTGTAAAATGTTCATTGGAAACATCGGCAATTCCGAGGCCGGTCGCGCATACAACCCGCCCCGAGGAATGCAAGGCTTGAAAGAGAGCTTCATCTCCTTCTGGTCTTTTTGCTTGAACCGCATAAAGGACATCGAACACGATGAGCGCTGCCCCCGCTTCGGAAAGCCTGTTTACAATTCGGGCGCTCAGTTCCCTGTCCCAAGGCCAGAGCCCGAATTCGCGAACTGATTTGTCGTCCACATCCAGATGGACGATGGCTTTCTTCACGGAGCCTGCGTCTCTGTAACGCATCTTCATATCGTAAATGCGGGAGTCCAGATTTTCAAAAGGGGCAGGCCAAGAAAGGAATACTGCTGCGACAAGAACGCTGAGCGCAAGAGCCATATATGTGCTCGAGAATCCCCATCTCCTGGCAGTCTCATGCATGACTCTAACGCTCTGTGCCCGGCTTGACCCCTTGGGTTCCGGTCAGGCTCTCAGGTCGCTCACTATCGGACCTGGAAGGCTCGTTTCCAGGCGGGCCTTCGGGGCGCTCGCTGCCCGGCTTGGAAGGAAGGCCTCTCGGAGCAGGCCCCATCAGTTTCAGTTTCGGCCCTCCCGGTGCTTCGCTCTTTATGGCGAGTGTCACCCTATTAAACCCGCCAACCGCAGCCGCCTTTTCAATTCCCGCTACAAAGGAGTCCAGGGACTCCTTGTCGGTGTGAGGTATTTGGAGCACCAGCCGGTCTTCGGGAATCCTTAGATGTTCTGGAGAAATCGGTTGGGATGTCACGTAGAAGACCGCTTTCACCTCTGGGAGTCCTTTCCCCATCTCAAGCCGAACACGGGAATCATGACCAAAGAGGGAATATTCTTGCCCTGCTTTGATGAAGTTGTCGGGATGCTCCTTATTGGGAAGCAGGACTACAACGTCCCCTTGGCCCGACACATTCAAAGCTGTGACGTAACAGTCCTTGTTCGCCTTGAAATAGATGACGACTCTGTCTCCAGTCTTGAACTTTTGCCCAGCAGGCTTATTTGTCCAAACAGATAGATTGATAGGCCCCGGCCCTATTTTGCCAAGGTTGAAAAGATTTTCCGACTGTTTAGATCCTCCTCGGTCTGCCCCGAAACAGCCTGCCACCATTAACCACACGATCAACAAACTGCTAAGCAGCGTTGAAACGACGACACATCTTCGACACATCTGCAGCCCTCCCCGCGGGGCACTCTGTAGATCTCTGCGTCCTTTAGTTGGTTGTGACAAATCGTACAGCCAATTTTTCTCAATTGCAAGAAAAATCCCGAGCTGTTAAGCAGCTCAAATGCTACGGTTGGACCCGAAATACAGCCCGATTTTAGAAATCTGGAGCAAATGCCAAGAGCTTTGTCCGATTGCGAGGATCATCACCGTCACCCCAGCGTGAGCCGGTTCAGGGACCATGAAAGAAACCTGGATTCCGGCTTCCACCGGAATGACGAACAAGAAGGCCTAAACGTTCGTGTCTCTCACTTTCTGCCTTCGAGCGGCCAAACGGATTTTGGCTATCGCTAGGGCCGCAAGAAACTAACTACTTTCCCACTGGCTCCAGAGCTGCGATTTCCAATTTGTACAACACGGCTTCGGCCAAGACTCTTCTCGATCTGATCTTGTCGGGACATCCGTCCATCAGTTTTTGGAATCTTTGTCGCGGCTGCTTATCCAGCATCGTTTCCAATAGGCTCCTAAACTGAGGCGGGATGAGAGAGAAGTCAAACTTAGACAAGAGAACTGAGTTGATCATTTCAGTCGCCGTCGTCGGAGTCTTGAACGGAAGCCGACCGCCGGACAGGAATTGGTACAGTGTCAGCCCAAGGGCCCAAATGTCATCCATTTGGGATCGCTTCAGCTTGACTGTCCGCTCGGCTTCGGGTGGCTCGCCTAGCACAATGAACCGGGTATGATCTTGTCTAAGAGCTTTGAGCGTCTGCATAATGGTCTCAGGCGGCACAAATAGCCAGCTTCCCACTGTTCCAAGCCCTTTGGGATCTCGATCGGATGCGCTGATGGAAGTATCGAAGTGATCCACCAAAACGAATTCTGTGGCCAGGCTCGGGACCCCTTTTCCGCGAAGATACTTCTTGGGAAAATGGAAAAATGAATACTTGGGCAGCCTGTCTCCCTCTTTGACATCTCGCCTCACGAACGCTTCCGGCCTGATGTTCAGATGCAGGCGCCGTTCCTCCACGTGAAGATGACACAGCGCCACTGCGCAGTCTATGGCCCATAGGCAGAGATCAAGCGGTTCACGTCCCAAGAGTTCGAAATCCACCCTGTTGAGGGTGTCCACGCCGAGCAGGTCCATCAGTATGTAGATATACTTCCCATCATCCCCCACGTTATGGATTTTTACAATCTTCTTACAGCGCGCGTATACACCTGAAGGCTTTTTTGCAAGGATCTTCTGGCCGAATTTACTGAGAAAAGTCTGGCCATCTTCATTCGCGAGATCCTGCAACATCCCGGATAAACCGAAATTGCCGTGGATTCTCATCAAATCCTGAAGCTCAAAGGAAGAATAAATCTTGAGGGCAAATGGCTGACTGTCGATTGATACGGCTAACACAGGCCCCATGTTGCCATAGCCCAGAAATTGGCTCGCCTTGCAATTCACGACGTCGCCGGTTGACTTGGTCTTGTTGAGTGCTTGGAAACGTATTTTTCCGTCTTTTTCTATTTGCTGCATCCGCTTCCGGAAGACCTTTTCGGTCAACACGCGTTCTCGGCGGGCTATCTCCTTGGATTCCGCCGTTGTCCTGACGAGAATAGCCAGTTTTTCTGCGGAGACCGGATCGTAGATGCCTGCTGATAGAAGGTCTTGGATCAGCCGTTCAGCATGAATCTTGTCAGCCACGACACCCCCTTGCTTCTTGCCGAGTGCTATTCTTATAGAAGATATCGTAACGAAACGCAAAGATAAACGCAAACAAATCGCTTCGCGCCCTCTCTCTTAGAACACTGCCTGTGCAGAGATAGAAAACGGGTAAGCGAGGCCCCACACTCAGCGGCATCAAGTGGAGAATCTAACCAAATCCGTTCATCTCTAGTCAAGATGGTCTTCAATCAATCTCTCCGACCAAAATGAATGAAGCCCAGAAGAATGGGTGGTCATAGCCAGCTTTTCGTATCTCATTCCTGGCCAAATTAAGTGCTTCCAGCTTCCTCTTACCCGCCTTCAAGTGCCTGAAGAAGCTTTCGACCAGCTTTACAGAAGAAGTCTCGGCGACCGACCAAAGACTCATCAGAACCGACTTTGCCCCAGCGTACTGGAAGGCTCTCCCCATTCCTGTAGTGCCCTCACCCGAGACTTGCCTCCCCAACCCGGTTTGACATGCAGTAAGTGCCGCTATGTCACAGTTCAGCTTCAGACCCATAACCTCACTCAATCGCAGGAATCCGTCCTCACCATCTTGGTCGTTGAGCAATGTGAAGACGAGCACCGGCTCTTGGATGCTGGGAAAAGCTGTGCCGAAGTAGCCGTGAGTGGCGAATACGACTGAACTATATGTCGTCAGATCCGTTTCGAGGAGGACCCTCTTTCTGGCTCGTAGGCCTTCATAGAGATCAGTCCTCGAGGGATCTCTCTTCTTCAGGTCTTCTCCTAGCTCACCCGTGAGAGGCAGCCTGTGAAATGTAATTCCCGTCTGCTTCCCGATCGACATGAGAAGCTGGGTGGGAAGGGTGGCGAGGAGTTTCTGCTTCTCCTGCCCAGAAATCTGTACCAACCTGGGATCATCTTTCGAGAAGACAGGATCTACCATTGCAAGAAGTCGGTCAGACGGCTTGTGTTGTTTACGCAAGGTACGGGCGAGCGTGAGGGCGGTCACTGATTGATAGTAAGATATCGGGTTCCGATCACCAAAAAACTCAGCGCCTGATATGGTTGGAACAACTCCATCAGGTGCCACCCGACCGCCGTTGTTGAGGACGAGAGTCTCGAACGGCAAGACTCCCAGTGAGTCGTCAGGCACCACGATCAGATGGACATCTCTCGGGAGGTCAGCGAGGACGTCATGCAGCAAGATGTCCGAAAGCTTCTTGCCAACCGAGAAATTGAATTTATGAAGCTTCTCTAGGGCAGGGTCGCCGGCTTCAATCTCCAGCGGTTTCCTGAATTTCCTGACTAGAGAATCTACTTCCGTTCTTGCCGCGGGCTTGAAAACTGCTTTGACAATCTTCTTCCCCTTGACGAGATAGATTATGATGCCTGTATCCGTAACGTCATAAACCAGGCCCCACTCATGGTCCTGAAGTGCGGTGTGCATGAGGTCCATAGGCTCTGGATAACGGGTGGCGGCAAGCAAAGGATAGTTTGCTCGCATGGAGGCTACGTGTGCAGCGAGCTTGTCTTTGGCTGATTTCACCTGAGGTTCCAGGACAAGAATCGTCTTCTGATCGTCTTCTTCGAATGCTTTATGAAGGGCCTTGGTCGCAGCAGCAAGCTCCTGGTTCAGAACGGCATCCGCAGTCATGACGTCATCAGGCACCCCCATCGTTGCAGTCGCCGATTGGCGACACAATCCCTCGGAGAAGGTTCGAGCCTTTGCAAATTCAGACTCGCGGAAGGCCTCGGAGGGCTTATTCATCTTGATAAGCACTCGCGCAAGGCCTTCGTATGGCGCGGTTCTGAAGAACCCACCTAGCTGCACATTGAAGAATTCGGCACGCTCCGGTTGAGTAAGACCTGCCCGCACAGATTCGATGAGTGCGATCGCTCCACGGAAATGGTCCGCGGCCGACTGGAGATCACCTTTCCGCTCCTTTATTACACCGAGCCCCGTATGAGCCACGCAGAGGTAGTCAAGCATACGTCTCGGTTCTGAATACTGGAGGAGCTTGACATAGTTGAGCTCAGCTGCCGAGAGATCTCCTGTCACAAGGGAAAGCCGGCCAAGAGACTGCCAGAATCCAGCTCGCTTAATGTATTCCTCGGCTTTCTGGGTTTCGCCGCGATCCAGGTACAAGTTTCCGATGTAATCGATCACGAGATCGGTGGGATAGCCGTGCTTGTCGCAAAGCTCCAGACCATGCTGAAAGGATTCCAGGGCCTCTTCGTCCTGGCCCATACGTTTATAGACGCGTCCCAAAAGGATGTGGGACGCCACCTCGCCACCCGTCAACCCGAGCTTCTTCTTGAGTTTCAGAGCCTGACGGTAATATTCGAGCGCATTGTCGTAATCGCCCCATGCCTCGTTGAGTTGTCCGAAGTTATCCGACGTCAAGCATGTCTGGATGTTCTCTGAGGTTTTTGCCGAAAGGGCCAGAGACTTCTTGAAGGCATCCGAAGCCTTTCGATAGTCTCCCATGAACATAGCGATCTGTCCGATCTGGCTATACGATACCGCCTGGTTCGCGCGATCTGCGGTCCCGACGCTGAGTGAGAGCGATCTCCTATGGTTGTACAAGGCGACTGAAAACTGGCCCCAATGGGCATAAACAATACCCAAGTAGTTCAGGATTCTCGCTGCTTCCACGGTATCTCTCAACGACGTGGCCAATTCCAGGGATTTGTTGAGGCATTCAGTCGTCTTTTTTTTCTGATGGTCCACCCCATACACGAGGCCACAGGAGCTCAGGCCTATCATTGCCGACCTTATAATCGCGGGGTCTGACGAGGATTTTGCTTTCGTGGATGAAGCCAAGTTCTGCATCGTCTGATCACAGTCAGCGACGAGTTTCAGACGTTGAGCCCTAGTACTCTCTTCAGCAGCAGAGGAGCGATAGTGCTCGATCCCATCCTTGGGCTGCCCCTTGAAGACCCAATCAGTGTCGCTGCCGTGGGAGGGATATCCCATTAGTGGGATGCTCAAACCGATCAGAAGAAGAAATCGAACCATGCTTTCGTACCTCCCGAGCTGTCTGGATTCAAAATCTACCATAAACGCGACAAACCGAATACTGGAATCCTTACAACAGCAATCTTGTAAATGCTGGAGCCAGGCTTCTTTCTCAGATCCCCGGATCGGGCTGGCGTTCCGAAATATAGGGACACTCCGGCTGACATTCTCCATGAGTCGCACTGGGAATCGAGAGAAGCCACGAAAAAGGTTACAGGAAAAGATCCTATACGGCCCTTGATAAATGGTGCATAATTCTGTAAAGGTCATTGACAGAGTGTCAGAGGTGCTCAGGAACAGATACTTTGGAACTAGGATCGCAACTGTAAGGCATGGTCGGGGTGCAGACGATGCACAAGTCACATGAGCTTCAAATTTCTTATGGGAGGATCAATGAAATCTGAATCTCAAGAAAGGGTCCTTGTGATCTCAAATGATTCACATTCCATTGGAATAATAAGGGGCTGTCTCGAATCAATGAAGCGAGTGCCACTAATCACCGCCGAACGGAGTTCGAGTGCACTCAAACTGGTTTCGTCAGAGAAACCTTCCGTGGTATTACTGGACATAAGCGAAGGCGAAATCGATTACAGTGATCTTACAGCAGTCAGTGGTCGGACCGAGCTTTTCTCGGCAACGGTCCTGATCGCCGCCCCAAGAGATAAGGACCGAGCGATTCAAGAGGTTGAAAAAGGCGCTTACGATTTTGTAGAAAAGCCCATCGAGAAAAGGACTTTGCGTCTCGTTTTGCGCAGGGCCTTTGACCACGCTACATCGGTGAGATTCGAACGCATTCATGCCCGCATAATAGAGGAGACCGTTAAAGAAAAGACTTTGGAAATTGCTCGAACAAAGGATTTTCTTGCGGGGATTCTCAATAGCTCCACTCTCGTATCGGTAATCCTGACGGACCTTGAGCAGAATATTTGCTTTTGGAATCGGGGGGCGGAGAATATTTTCGGATATACAGCCGGGGAGATGATTGGCACAAAAATCACAAGGCTCTATCCGGATGATCCGGCTTCCAGACAAACCGTTGAAACGCTGCAGCATAAGGTGAAGTCCAAGGAATACTCGGTGCACGGCAAGATGAAACAAGTAGCAAAAGATGGGCGAATACTGACCATTTCCTTGGCTATTTCGCCAATGCTTGGAACTTCGGGCGAATTGCAGGGAATCCTTGGAATTGGACAAGATGTCACGGAGGAAACAAGATTAAACCAGGAATTATTGAAATCGTTTCGACTCCTGACGGAGACCCAAGACGTTTCTATATTCTGCCTTGCTAGGCTCGCCGAGTCGAGAGACGAAGAGACAGGTCTGCATCTGACGCGTATAAAGCATTATTGCCGTGTCTTGTGCTTTCAACTTGTCTCCCGGAGAGCCTACAAAGACTATATGACACCCAAGTTCGTGGAGGACCTTATTTGTTCGTCGGTACTTCACGATATAGGCAAGGTAGCCATACCCGATTCGGTACTTATGTCTTCCAACAAATTCACAGAGAAAGAATTTGAAGTCATGCGCCAGCACCCGATTCACGGTGGACAGGCTCTTGATGACGCGATAGAGCGGCTTGGCAAGGAGAGTTTTCTCTCCACTGGAAGGGACATTGCCTATTTTCATCATGAGCACTGGGATGGAAACGGATACCCATTCGGGTTAAGAGGGAACAGGATTCCGCTTTCCGCCAGAGTAGTAGCCATAGCAGACGTCTACGACGCCCTCACTACTCCAAGACGGTACAAGAAGGCCTTTCCTCACGAAGAGGCCTGTTCGATTATCGTGGAGGCCAGAGGCAAACAGTTCGATCCTGAAATTGTCGACGCGTTCGTCCAGGCGGAAAGCGAGTTCAGGACGATACGGTACGAACTGTCTGCCGATCCCCAAACTGGACACAATGCGAACATCCATGTCCCCGCGCAAAACTGAGGGCTTACCAGCACCGGACAGAATGGTCGGTCTTTAAGCTACATGATTCATGTAATAAGAAAGGAATGACCAGGATAAAACCACCCTCTCCCTCTCCTGAGACACTGAAAGAGACATTGGAAGAGAATGATAAGAAGCTCGAAAGATCGCTCGCTTCCAGAAATGCCGTTGCGGCTGAACCTCTGGGCGCAAAACTTATGAATATGCTCAATCCAGTAGGTAACATCATGAGAAGTCCAGGTATCACTGAACAGCGGGATTCCTAATCCTTTGTGCACGCTCGTCCAGTTTCTTGGCTTCAGCTTTCTTGCCTTGTCTTCGGTATACGCCGGCCAATCCTGCCAAAAGATTACAGATCCTGGGGTCATTGGATTTCCAGAAGTTTTCTGCTAAAGCGACCGCTTTTTTAAGAGAGAGGACATTATGGTTGAAAGCCCTCCCCAGGCTCTTCTCTACTATCCAGTAGCCGGGCTAATAAAAATCAACAGCCCACATCAGGGACTTTCGGTTTGCTCGCGGGCTTTGCTGCCTTCTCCTTTGGTTCTTCGGACGGTGTACCCTTTGGTGCAGCCTTGCTCGGCACTAAACCGGCCTCGGAAGTTTTCTCACCCTCGTACACCGGGAGACCAGCGTTCATCCACGCCTGGCTGCCTCCTTCCAAGTTCCGAGCTTTCGTGAATCCCTTTCGTTCGAGGATACCAGTGGCCATGCTGGAACGATACGCTGAGTTGCACACGAGCACCACTGGCTGCTCCGGGTCCAGCTTTGAAGAGAGCTCTGCCAGATGGGTCAGGGGCAGGTTTAGGACCGTTCCGATGCGCACTGCCGTCCACTCAGCGGGAAGGCGCACGTCAACCACGAGAGGAGCTTCCCCCTTCTGCATAACCGCATATAAGTCTTTCGGTGAGATGGGATTCCCAGCCTTGACAGGGAGTTTCGCGTTTTTCCATGATTCCAAGGTTATGATGTCACCGCTGTAGCCTACTCGATGGAGTCGATGACGAGCCTCCTTGAGGAGATCCGCATCCCCCACAAGCACTAGTCTGGAGCCCCACGGCACCATAGTGCCCACCCAGTTTTCGAATCGACCTCTCACTGCTATATTGGCCGAATTCGCTATGTGACGCTGCGAATACGCCTCGGCGTCCCGGATGTCCACCAGGTAGTATTTTCCCGGCTCAGTCAAGTCAGCCGATGCTTTCATTTCGGCGGGCATCGGAGCGCCCCAGTCTACCGGCGGCGGTCCCTCGCGGTTCATCTTTGCATTGTGTTGAAAGTATTGAGGAGCCTCGGGAAGCCCCTGGAGGACCAGCGCCACGAACTCTCCTCTGCCTTTTGCCTTGAGATACGGGTTGGAGGCCCGCTCGTGACCGATAGTCGATTTTGGTTCATCGCTGAGGTGAGCACCGCAAAGTGAGCCTGCACCGTGAGCCGGAAAAATCATCACGGTGTCCGGGAGCTTGGAAAGCTTATCGGTCCAGGAATCATACATGGCCGACGCCAGCCAAGCAGCCGGTACCGTCCCCTCCATGAGATCCGGTCGGCCCACGCTTCCCACGAAGAGCACATCACCTGTGAAAAGGAGTTTGGGGTTTTTCAGGTCGTCCTGAGAATAGACGGCGCAGCACTGTCCATCAGGCGTGTGTCCGGGGGTGTCCATGAATTTCAAAGTGGCCTTACCGACCTTGATGGAAGACTTTTCATCCATTGCTTCAATTGGATACTTTGCACCCGATTTGTGGCTCTGGAAAATTGGCACATTCAAGGCCTTTTTGATTTCCGTGTGCCCCGCGATGAAATCCGCGTGGGAGTGGGTCAAATAGACTCCCTTAATTGCTGCAGACTCTTTCTTCGCTGTCTCGAGGTAGAAGGAGATGTCTCGCACGGGGTCCACCAGCAAAGCCTCCCCCTCACTAACCAATAGGTACGTGTACACGGAGAGTGCAGGCAGCGTGAACTGGATCACTTTGAAGCCTGGAAAAATGTAGGTATCCACAATTCTGTAAGTGGCCGAGTCCGATCCATGTGTGGCGGATTCTGAGTCTTTGATGTCGGCTGCGAAAGCTATTTGGGTAATCATGAGAGACAGGCCGAAGGCCAAGAGAAACAGCTTTTTCATAGAACTCCTCCCGGTCGTTGATCTCGGGTCCCCGTCTCCTGCCCATGGATCAGAGGGAGGAGACGAGATTGACATGAGTCAACTGTACTTTGGCATGGATCGGCCGTCAAGGTTCTTCGAAATCCTCTGAGGCATTCCGGCAAACCTCCCAAACGCAAGGAAAGGTCCCGATCATGGTTCTGCGCCGGGCCGTGAACAATATGCTCAGTTCCCTGGGAACAGGAAAGTTGCTGCCTTGACCGGGGCAAAAGGATCCTTCGGATCCCAACTGTGAGCGATCACGATAGACTCCCAACCACAAAGGCCAAGGGTATCTTGTCGGGCAGGACCTCGCACTTGAGAACTTCGTATCCGCTTGGCCGGACGAGCTCTACCAAGTCGTTAGCGGTGAATCTGTAATAAACCGGCTGCTTCAGGAGATGACGCGCAAAGAAAGAGAGAGTCCGAGCAAAGAGCGCCTGGCCATGGCAATAAGTCGGCGTGATATCAAGCCGCCTCTTTTCAGGACACGCCTTGCTTCGGACAAAGCCGCCTGGGGCCTCTCTTTTATGTGCAACAATGGGACAGAATAACCACGTCGAAAGACCGGTCAGGGAAATCAACCTCGTATGCACCTTGTTGCCAGAACCGGACATTTTGAATTTTCTTTGCCATAGCCTTGGATCGCGACTTCAAGCATCAAGGAAACTAGAGTCGACGGCGTCCACAAATGGCACGACCTCCGCCACGGCGAGTGCGATATTCCCGGTACCCGCCCCCACGTCGAGCACTCTATGAGAATTGGCGACTTGGTCACGAAGAAGCTCTATGACTCTGTTCTGACTCTTTCCCAACCACTTCACATGTCTGTCATAATTGGGTGCCAGTCTCCCCCAGAACCTGAGGTCATTGTTAGCCTTCTCTCCATCAACCCCGGTCTCCTTCCCATGTGACGCTTTGGGCAAAGTGGTTCCCGGTTACGGCAGCAGCACAATAGCTTTCCGCAAAGAGTCGTGCAAGAGGAGAAAGCTCCGCAAATTTCGTACGGTGGTCCCGCCACGCCTCACGGAGGAGGAAGTTCCGGGCAAATGCTTTGATTCTCACTGTCTGACTTCTGGGAGAGGATTTGCTCAATCATGATCAAAGCTTTGGCAGTCCTTTTGGGGAGGGCATCATTCGGCATATCATCTCCGCCATCAACATGAAATTTTGACCCTAAACAAGGATCGGAACGAGAGCTCAAGTCTCGCCGCGAATTAAAGCTGACTACTTGGTTACAGGAGAGACAATGGCATATCATTTGCTCGTAGCCTTTCAGGACTGCTTTTGAATCAATGTGTAAGCATGTTTTTTGGATCCGATCGAGAGGGACGGACAGCCCTGCCTGTGTGCAGGCGGAAATATCTATCCCTCCTGAGAATTATCCGCGCACGATGGAGTCTTCAGCATCCTAAGGTAACCCGTTACCACTACCTATTGTTCGCACCTAGTCCAACACTTCGAGTACTGGCCAACAGCCCAGAGTCCGAGAGCAAAGGTTCCAAAAGAGAATATGCCCAGCGAAAAGACCCCGACCGAGAATATTCCCACAGAAAAGAGTCCGGCGGAGAACACTCCCGCGGAGAAAAGCCCTGCTGATAAGATTCCAGCGCTGAACAAGCCCCCCGACAACCATCCTGAGGAAGCAGAACCGCTTGGCATGGCATTTGGAAAAGGTGGCCTGATCAGGCCTATAGCCAACAATATGATTAATGTTCCCCATATGATCAAATGAGCGGTGGAACGAGTCATAGCAATGCTCCTTATAAAACAATTTATGCGCCACCACTCTGTTGCAGAGCGCATATGGTAAACATAAAAACGCAATGTGGCCAAGTCAATGGTTGCAAAGGGGATTCAAATTCTCCATCGAATCTAACCCGTCACACATTCACTCAGGGATGGCTCACAGTTTTCTTTCACGTCTGAGGAGTATTCGCCCGTGTGCCCAAAGATGTCAAAAAATTTGAAGGCAATCCATCGAATGGGGGCATCATCCCCATGCGTTTTTAAACGCAATGAGAGCCCCATACGCGAACGTTCCTGTTTTTGAATATCCACACACAACATACCTGCAATCAGGAAATCGCATAGAATCATTCTCAGACCCCTTTTTGAACGAACCCTGTGATGCTTCCATCGTTTGGTTCAATCAAGACCGATAGACACTCCGAAGGCTTAGCAAGAGAATCAAGAGGGATACCGCCGCAATCAATCCTCCCCAGAACCAATACGGTAAAAAAAGGACCTGCTGGATTTGAGCCGTGTCCGAAATCCCAAGGGGGCCAGCGGAATAGCTAAACAGATAATCGATTTGACGGTATGTACTAATGCATGCTTGTACACCGAGGAACTGAACCGTCAGTCGCTGCAGTCGTTCAGAGCCCTTGAACGCAACACCCAGCACCGCCGCAGCCACAAGAGGAATTGCAATGAGTCCAAAAAGTGATCGCACCCAAATCCCCGTAGAAAAGAGCAGGACGCATCCGAGCAGCTTCAAAGCCAGAGATGCAGCTTTGAGATTGCGTGAAGTTAAAATCAGCACTGAACCCGCCAGGGGAGGTCCCATGGGTCCTGCTGCCGCGACAAAAACCTTGCCCATCGCTCCCAATGCAAGTGGTCCCGAATAATAAGCCGCACCTGAACCATCCGAAAAGATGAGCAGTTTGGTGAAGTTCCCTCCCAGTAAGAGAGCCATCAGCCCGTGCGCCATTTCGTGAAACCATGTTGCCAGAATCGTGAATGGATAAAGGACGTAATTCCCGCCTGGCAACTGCCACAGAACGACGGTGATTATTGCTGCGAGAATTAGCCCGAGAAATTGCCGTCCGTCACGAGCAGTATTATTTGCTGTGAACTGGGGCACGGGTGATCTTTCAGCCATTGGCATTGGCCTCGTTGACCGCTCTCTTCAGCACACAGGAATAACTCCAAGTGACAACTCTTCGGGCATCAAGCATCATCTCTTTTCCCATCTGGGGATTCCTTCCCTTTCTCGCATGTTTGGATTTGACCGTCCATTTCCTGAATCCAGAGATCATCACTTCTTCACCCTGAATCAGTTTATCTTTGACAATGCCAAGGAGCTTCTCAAGATCTCCTGTGCCTCCCCCCTCAAATGTGTTTGCTTTTCATGTGCACTTATCCCCCGCGATATGGAATAAATTTAAATCCGTCGAGCGTGAAATCCAAAAATCCCTTCAATGAGTCCGCTGCCAATAAGCAAAGGCCACCGCAACGGCGCAAGAAGCCAAACGAGCTTCAGCCGAATCCGCCCGACTGGTCAGAATAATGGGAACCCGTGCGCCAAGGACGATACCTGCCGAATCAGCTCTGCCAAGGTAAGAAAGCTGTTTGGCAAGCATGTTCCCGGCCTCCAGATCAGGGACCAATAGAATGTCTGCTTCCCCTGCCACCGGCGAATGAATGTCTTTAATCAAAGCTGCTTCTTTGCTGATGGCATTATCAAATGCTAAAGGACCGTCGATGATGGCTCCTCTAATTTGTCCGCGTACTACGCCTGCCGGCGAGCACCTTCATGTCTTCAAGAAGAGTAACGAATTCTTCTCAGTGAATTTTGACGGAAGCGCCCATGATCACAGCCATGGCACTGGAATTCCGAATAAAGTGGCAGATGCCATAAATCGGCATTAGCTCAACGGGATTCTCATGGGAATATGAGTCAAATCATTTTTTTACAGTTCGGATGAACCAGTTTGGGACGGAGCTACTCGCATTTGCAATCAAAACAGCGCAGAAGGGCAAATTACCTCTTTCGCTGGACAAATCGAGACATTGGCGGAGATTCAAAACTGGATATGGCCCAGCGGACGCACGAACACCGCTGGGTCCGGATGAACATCGCCGCCCACTATGCGATGAGGAGTTTGCCTGGGTTACTGATAATGGTATCAGTAGCGTCGCGCGCCCCCAAATCCTATGCCACTTCCCACGCCCCCAAGTCCCATGCCGGCCCATCCATAGCCGCCCCGTCCATAACCGCCATAGCCGCCCCGTCCATAACCGCCGTATCCGCCGTAGCCGCCATAGCCGCCGTAGCCACTGTAACCACCATAGCCGCCATAGCTGCCGCAGCCGCAAGAGCCGCCGCCGCTAGACCACGCATCAGATGTCGATGGCAGCAAGGCTCCCATCATCAGGACGGAAAGTACCGTAATACCAACCAGCAGTGTCTTGTTCATTGCTCACCCTCCATACAAGTTGTAATTCCGCGAGACTCTTCTCGCTTGTCGATGTTGATACAGCAATTCATGGCGGTCATTCCCTCCTTCGTTGCACAACCATAAGTGGAAAGGAAGACTCGCCTACCCGTTAAAGTTTTGATTTGTCCAAGCGTTGTCGAGCACATGTACCCCGTCATTTGTTCTAGTGACACTTTGATGTTTGGAAAGTTTCACACTGTTGGGCCAGTGAAGAAATACGGCGTTTCTACGTGGCGGTCCTGCCATTCTGGCGTTGTGGCGCTCTAGACGTTCAGAGGGGTCGCCTCGCGGGAAATCCTTGTCGGTCCTGTTTGGTCATGTACTTTGCATATTGAGGAAAGCCCCGAACCCCAAAGTTCGATCAATTCCGCTTGAGTTTTCCCTTGCGTACCTTGTCCAGCATTTCGGCCGTAACCTCATCCAAAGTTACGATGAGTTCTCCTTGGTAGTCCTTCTTGAGGTTCTCAGCAGCGGCATTCCCTCTCACGGGAATGAGATCCAGCCCCATCGGACCGATGAGACTGGTGCCGACGACAAAGAATATTTCTCGAGCATCAGTTTGCCTGGTGGTATAGTATTCGGTGACCCAAATCTGGCGTATATTCTCGCGAGTTTCTCCGGGTTGATACTTTGGCACGTTGTGAAGATTGTGGAGCAGGCATTTTGGACAGCAATGAAAGAAACGTGCTCCGGATTGAAAAATGAAGCCGGCAGCCCACTTTGGATACTTGGACACGAACATACCGCATACAGGGCAGCGATCGTTTTTCCCCGGTTTGGGAAATCCTTCGCCAAATGATAGGCTACAGGTCCCAAAGAGGCATAGGAGCCCACAAAACCCGCAGGTGGCTTTGAGGAAGTATCTTCTCTCCATTCGCGTTAATCCTCCTATGAAGAATATTCGTTCAATTTTTCAGGTATCGTGAAACTGACCGGTTTTCCAGGTAGCCGTCGAACTTCAATAGCCAACTTGAAACAGGTCTGCCTTGCCTCCCGTTGCGATCCAGAATTTGATGACGGGTCCGTAGGCAGCAGCCAGAAACACCAGCCACAACAAGCCGGACCATCGGACGTATTGCACCTTGATGGTATGAGAGACAGTCACCAGAGACGGGAATCGGCGCTCCACTGCAACGAGAATCCCTGCCGAGATGCCAAAAAAGGAAGCCGCAAAAAGTGGAACGTAAACCAGGTACCCATAATTGAAATGCTCTTCATCCAAGAAGATGAAAGGACAGTGCAGCGCAGGCATCATGTACACGTACGGCGCAACGAAGGAAACGATGCCTGCAATTCCCAGAACAAGCCCTATGCCGGAACCCGATGCATAGGCGATGCAACCGCTCTGGGTGCTTCTTCGTCTCAGCATGATTGAAAAGACGACCAGGATTATTACGAGACTCGCAAGTCCACCCATCGTATAATTGGGCGGAAGCGAGGCGACTGAGGAACCGAATCCTTCTCCCTCAACCTCGAACACAACCCCGCAACAGGACGTTATTACAGCAGGATCCAGGTGTGTGAAGAAGGCAATCTGCAATGCAAGGTCGGTAAGAATCAAGGGAAAGAGTACAATTAAATACCAACTCTTAAAAATAGTGAGCAAAAAGCCTTCCACTCGATTGTCCAAGTGGTTGAGCACAATCCACCAACCGTACAAGAACAAGGCCGCCATCTTGAGAAACAGAACCGGCCAACCGAGAGGCTGAGCTTCAAGTATTCCCACCGTACACATAGCTCCGGGAACAAAAGGAGCCAAAGATCTTGCCGTAATTTCGAAAACAATCAGCGAAAAGACTTGAAAGAGCAGGCTCCATGAGACGATTGTGGCGATTAGCTCCGAACGGTGCTCCAGGTCCAGTTGCATCGGAAGCATCGAATTCGTATCCCAATTGCGAACAATCCTTATGGCATTTGCGAACGCAACCGCAGTGATAGCAGCTGTGGCCATTTGACCGATGATCAATCCCAGGACCCATGCGTTCCAGATCATTCACACCTGCCGGATTATACGCCCGTCCCGAAGATGAATCACCTTCTCTGCCAGGCCGCTTGCGAGGACGAGAGGATCGTGCGAGGCTATTACCAGTGTCTTCCCATCGTCTTTCAGATCCCTGAACAGAGCAATCACCTGCTGAGAAAGTGCAGTGTCCAGATGCGCTGTCGGTTCATCCACGAGGAGGATTTCGGGATTGTTCATGAGAGCCCTGGCGATGGCGAGACGTTGCTGCTCACCGCCGGACAAAACAGAAGCCTTCTCGGCTCCTTTAGCGATCAACCCGAATCGCTCGAGCAGGCTTGTCCGCCGTTCTCGTATAGTGTCGAAGGAGTTCCCTTCGGGATAGAGCACGAGATCGAGGTTATCCTTCACGGTCAAATCAGTGATCAGTTGAAAATGCTGAAAAATAAATCCCATATGTCTTCGACGGAACAAGGTCCTGAAGTTTTCCGCCAGGAGTGTCGTTTCCTTCCCGAGAATTGTTATTCTGCCTGAGCTTGGCCGACTCATGAGACCAACCAGTGAGAGCAGTGTGGTCTTGCCCGACCCGCTTGGCCCTGCAAGGATGGTGCACTGCCCGGAAGGTATCTCTACCGAGATCTCGTTGAGAGCGACAAACTCGTTTGGCTTGCCAGGATTGTAGGTTTTTGTGACCTCTTCCATGGTAATAATGCTCACGAGCGAAAGACCTCCTCCGGATCTCTGACTGCAGCCCGCCACACGGGGAGAATCCCCACTGCGATGTATGGGACCACTGTGAGAAACATAAGACCAAAGACTTTGGAAACATCGAATGATGGAGGTATCGGATGTGGCGGATACAGGACGGACCATCCGGCAAACACGATTCTCAGGAGGGGAGCTCCAGCGACAAACACGTGGTAATAGGACGCAACGATTCCGACGAGGAAACCGGTCAGTGAGAGGATCAGGCTCTGGAGCATGTTAAGGCGGATCACGTTTCCCGTTTGCCATCCGATCGCCTTGAGAATGGCTATCTCTCGCTGTTCTTGGTGAGAAAGACGAGCTACCCGATCATACGCCAAGATGAGAAAGGCGAGCAGACAGGTGATGTTAAGAGACAGAATGATACCGCTTCTAAATCCGTAGGAACTGCCGTACGTCCGCTTGAGCTGATTTGCCGCGATGACACGAGCGCCCGGAATAATACGGAGAATCTTTTCACCGACCTTTGGAACTTCAAATTCATTGGGCACATACACGGCAATGTCCCAACCGTTCTCGGGATCAAGGCCGAACAGTCTTCGAGCATCCCCTTCCGTCAGGAGAATGAGATCGTGAGCCCACAATGAAACACTTGAGGAAAACGTTCCCCGAACTTTCAACGAAACGGGAAGGCCCGCATAGTCCTGAAAGTTTAGTAGTCCTCCGGGACGAACACGCCTCATTTTCATGACACCTTCCCCGACGAGGGCTTCACCATTCCTTATGATCGGTTCGCCTGAATCCGGCGGCTTCGGCTCAAGCGAAATCGGTTTCAGATCCCATAATTCGGAGAGATCTCCCGAATCACCCACAATCGTATAGTTCGCGCCAGTGAAGGGATCAAAATAATATCCCCACACGCGTCCCTTCACATTGGAGACTCCGGGAATCTCCGCAATCTGTTCCAAATCGATCAGGCTAATGGGAACTTGCCGGCCGGCTCGCACGTTTTGAATAATGATAGACGGCTGAAACGCGAGGGCTTTCAACGTCTCGTTGTACAGGGCACTGGACATGAAATCGATTCCGGAAAAGAGGAACACTATCAGCGCAAAGAGAGCCGTGATCGAAAGGTTCTTGGTCTTCTGGCGAAGGAGTCCCTTCAAAGCAAAGTCGACGGCGTACAGGAGCGACCTCATCGCTCTGCTCCCTTATTTGTCGATTTCCCCGGTTGGAATAACGGCCCTTGCGGCGCCGATCCAACGAAGGAAGATGGAGGAGGCCACATCATGCCCGATGGCAAATAATCCGGCTGTCCGGGGTAATCCGGGAAAGCCGACCCTGGAGTGCTAAGCCCCCAATGGCGAATATAGCGAGCTGAATTATCTATTCCGGGATCTGCTGATGGGAGCACTTTGGAAATCGCTGTCAGGTCTCCCTGCAGATTGGCAGAGTGGCTTCGAAATAGGCTGTCCGCAAGGATCCCGCAGAAGAGAACCATGAGGACAGCTAGGATTATTCCATAAACCTTCGAGTGGATCAATTGTCATTCCTTTGGCATGATCTTCTCGATGCTGACTTCAGGAAACGTTAGTACGTTTCCACCTTCCCGACGGTGTAGAGACAGCGCCTCAGCGTTCTTGTCAAACGCAAGAGCTTCGTACCCCATGGGGCCCTGGATTCTCGATCCTACGAGATAGTAGCCGGTTTTGGCACTGATCCATGAGCCAGAGGGATAGTCCGTCACCCAAATCATCATCGGCTTCATATCCTTGTTCAGAAACGGTTTAGGATCCTTGAGGAATGTAAAAAGACATTGCGTCGAGCAAAAATGATGAATCGCCTTTTCCGCATCAACGAGCTGGCATCTGTGTTTCGGATATCTCGCCGGATACATGTGGCAGACAGGACATTGGTCTTTGTTGTCAACCGGCTCGACTATCTTGCCGTCTTTGATACGCTTTTGTGCAATCACAGCCTTTTCTTTGGGCAATTCATTTTTGGCCAGCGAAAACGTGTCCGGGAAGCCCTGCACTGTTCCCCCGCAGGATCCAATGAACGCTTCCGCTTCCCCTTTAGAGGGAAAGGCGATCTTGCTGTTCATGGTCATCGTACCTTTGGCTTTGGAGCCGACCACAAACCATGCCGTGTTAGCTGGAATCATTTTTTCAGGGGTCATGTAGAGCGCTGTTTCTACGGATCGAGGTTTTTCCCCTGCCTTGATCGCCATATCAGCCAGGCAATGAAACGAACATGCATCGAATTTTCCAGCGGAATTCTCAAACGTCATCCACGTACGAGCCCACATGCTGCGCACCATGCCGCAATTTGGGCACTGTCCGGTGAACTCTGCTCTGGGTGGCATGAATGGGTGTTGCACAGCGCAGGGGTCGCTCGCAAATGCCGGAATTGCCTCAACAGTTATCAATGCGAGACCTCCCAGAGTCATCAAATTGAATTCGCGACGAGAATACAGTCGCATGCGAACCTCCTCTCAGGAACCGGCCTTCAGTGCGACCGGCAAACATTTTCGTAAATTCGTACCAGGTCAAACGGATGCCGGGATTCTCCTGTTTGGAAGACAAAACCTCCCACCGAGCTGAAACTCGGGTTTCAAGACAGAGGTGTACATTCCGGCTCCATCCTGTGCACACTATGCGGAGAGATATGGACCAACGGTTCGTCAGGTCCATACGATCCAGCCCTTTTTCTGTAAGCTTGTTAATTAAAGGAAAAATTTATCCCGGAGGATCCGGTTGGCAGGGAATGGCCTCTAGAGGCCTCCAATAATCACACAAATTGACTGCTCCAACCAACGGGAACGAACAGGCATTACAAATTAGCGCCTGCGGCAGGAACGGCTGGGTGTCCAACGTTATCTTCTTAATATGGGAATCGCACTCGCAGACAGAGATCTGCCGAAAATGTTGAGGATTGTCAGCCGGCAATGGGTTGCACTGCGTGGCGAACAGGTCAACGACTGATGATCCTCGGGCGATTTCCGCGTTCTCGACCGTCTCGGGTCTCAGGTGACAAAAGCTCCTGAAACCACCTCTGTTCTTTACGCATTTCGGACAGTTACAACAGCACCGATGGTTGGGCTGGTCATCCGGACACAGACAAGACCACTCCACTACTGGAGTAATCCATCCGAGATGAAAGACCACCAGGGGAATAAAGAGCAGCGCAAACACGCGACGTGAAACGCTCAAGGATGTAGAGAACCAGCGTGGCATAGTTCCGATCTCGCTATGATGATGCTGTCAAGGCGTAACGTCTTGTACGTCTCTCCGAAGTTGCCGATTAAGGCAGACTACTTGATTCTGGCAATCTCGGCGAGAAGCGTCTTCTCGTCCGCCCAACCGAGGATCACGTGCCGAATGACACCTTGTCTATCGACGACAAAATACGTTGGTAACCCCTTGACTCCGTAGCTGCGGGCCACTTTCCCATCGTGATCCATGTAAATTGGAAAGGAGATTTTCATCCTTTTCACGAAATTTCGCACGTGCTCATCAGTTTGCCCCACATCGACAGCAAGGAAGCGTGGAGCCTCTGCTTGCTTTGACCATTGTTGGTACAGTTTTTCCATAAGGTGGAAGTCGTCTTCACAACGAGGGCACCAGTCAGCCCAAAAGTACAGGAGATGCACATTTCCGGAAGCAGGTTTGAAGTTACAAAGGTCCCCGGTCAAGCTTCTTATTTCAAACGCGAGTGCCTGGTCGCCCAGGTCCGGAGCTTGCCGACTCAAACATGATGATAGGAGCATGCAGGCGACTATAGCTCCTGCGAAGCCGATCCGGACTCTTCCGGCGCACGTATTGTGAAGAACTGATATAGTCACGCCATATCCTGTCGTCTGAAGATCAGGGCAGCCGCAGTCAACGGCGCCAGGATCCATAGGATAAAGAGTCCTGCGGCTGACATCGCCGACGTCACTCCTCCGCCAAACATCCTCAGCAGTCCCGCTCCCGCTGCCCCCAATGCGGTTTCGCCACCCACGGACATCAAAACGACGACCCGGGCAAGATCGATGGGGTTTCCAAAGAGCGAGAAGTAAAGCATCGTTCTCAGGTAGGCTTCATCGATGTAGTATGAGGCCGATAGAACGATCAGATCGTAGATGAACAGAAAAAAGAGCCAGAGAATGAGGCCGGTCACGATAGCCATCGGTCTCCGGTGAGCCATTATGGCCAGAAGAGCTGCAAGAGACACGAAAACGAGCCCTAGCGTCAACGACACGGCGACAAAAACGAAGTATTTCCAGATGCCCCCTGATTGAGTTTGCAGTGCTATGATCAGCCCGCCAAGCCCAAAGCCGAGCACTGTCATGACAGCGAGAGATCCAAAGAGCCCCAGCACTTTTCCGAGAAGAATGTCCGTGCGTCCCAGAGGTTGTGACGCCAGAACTTCAAAGTAGCCCGGGTCCCCGCACAAACTTTGCCCACCAGCCACTAACGCTACTACAGGCACGATAATGAGCACGAGATTGAGCATGGTCACTGTGGTGCGATAAAAATCTTGGAACTTTGCCTCGTAACCCAGGAAAGTCAGGCCATAATAGGAGACGCCGGAGACAAGAGCAGCGAAGAGAATGCCAAAGCCCAACATCCATCGGCCTCTCACTTGGATTCGGAACTCAAGCTTTGCTATTTCGGTAATGGCGCCGGCCTTCATTGTGTGCTCACTTTCTCTTCAGTTCTTCCTGGAAATGGGCCCCTTCCACTCGGAATTTGCCGAGTACCCTGCCCGATTGCATATCGATGAATGCAAAGTCTGCGCCCGGCCGCGCCGCATTCAGCCTCAAGAACGCAGGGTGCCCCTTTGACGCAACAGGGAAGACCCCTTCATTGTCGTAACCTTTGATGGCGATTCGATAGGCCTCATCATCCTCTACATTCAGCCGTATTTCCACGAGGTCTCCAAACTTCACCGTGACGACTTCCGGATTTATAGCTCCGTCCTTGATCGTGAGTTCTTTCTCAGAATTCGGTCTTTTATAAATTTCCCATAGTTCATCAAACGTCAGGAGCTGCCCGGAAAAGTCCTTCGCAAATTGGGTCGCACGATCTAAAGCCTTGAATGCCACAACTCCGTAGCCCATTACAGTCACCACATTCGCTTTCACAAAATGGGCTTTGCCAGCGTCAACCCACTCTTTGGAATAGTAATCCTTGACAAAATAGGCTCTGACGTCATCCCTCTTAGCGATTCCAAGAGTCGCCGCCATGTCAAAATAGCGGACCATACAGATGACGTCGTCAAACTTCTTCGCTCGACCCTTTCTCATCACGCATTCAGCCGCAAAGCGCTGATCCGTGATCAGCATGCGACATGTCTCACAGACATCCTCTTCAGGATAGATTTCCACGGGAACCGGATCATCCGTCCTTGCGCACCCCAGGGCTACAAGGATGACAGCAAGAAGCACCAGCAACCTTCTTCGTGCAATGTGAACAGGATTCCAGTGCAGGGCCGCAAAATCTTGTAGAGTTCGATTCAGCATACGAGGCCTGATTTCCCATACGGAGAGCAAGATTGATCACCGCGGGTCGGAGGGGCTGCAGTCGCCACTAAGCGCCTGGTCATATATTTGCTGTAAGGATGGCTCGTACAGCCCAAATTCCTTTACAGCCGCCCCTGCCTGAAAAAGAGCGTTAAGAATGGGAATCCTTAACGTTTCCGTGCATTGCACGGTCATGGACCTACAATTCAGCACAACATCTTCTGCACCCGATCGCAGGGCCACATCCCGGTGGTCCTCAGAGAGATTCTCCACGGTGAGCCACATCTTCCGGGAATGGCTCAGATCCTGGGAGAACTGCTCAATTCTTTTCGTGAACAAGTTTTTCCCGTTCGCCATGACCACGATTCTGTGTGCCAGGTGTTCCACCTCCCGCAGGATGTGGGTGGACATGATTACCGATGCTCCGCGGCTTGCCGCCTCAACGGTCTCTTCCCGAAAGCGGGCAAGGCCTTCAGCATCGAGATTATTTGTCGGCTCGTCCAGGACATACGCATCCGCACAGGGAAGGAACACCACAGCAATGGCCAGTCTTTGTAACATGCCACCTGAAAGTTCGCCGACCTTCTTCTTCTCGAATCCGAGAAAGCCGAACCTGGAAATCAGCTCCACCACTCTTTCCGCAGAGATTTGCCTGATCCTGGCAAAAAAGGTGAGCACCTCTTTGGCCGTCACCTGATCCGGGAACTCGATCCGTTGCGGCAGATAAGAGATCCTCTTTCTTACTGTAACCGACGACATATCAATCGTGTCCGACCCAATCCTCGCTTCTCCGCCGTCAGGCCGCATGATGCCGGCAAGTATGCGTAGTGCCGTGGATTTTCCACTGCCATTGGGTCCTACCAATGCGACGATTTCTCCAGGGTTACAATCCACGTCGAGACCTTCAAGCGCTTTAACTAACCCAAACTTTTTTTGGAGGCTGCGAACGGTTATCATTGGACGGCACGTCCTTTCCACATCTTCAAGAGACCCACGCAGAGAAGGGTCAAAGAGAAGAGACCGACGAAGACACGCTCAGATCCTTCAGCAACCGCAACGCGGCTCTTAGTGATTGCTTCGAGAGGTGGCCCGTCGATCTTGACCGGTTTCATGAGCGGGAACTTGTCTTCGGCCGTGATTGTGACTTCGATGATGGGGAAAGCCCTCTCTGCCAGCTCCAGGGCAGCAGTCAACGGGCTGAACAGGAATAGCCGAAGCTCGGGAATATCGGCTTCCAGGGCATCGAAAATTCCTTCCAGCTTGTACGGTTGGTCTCCAATACCATCCCCATCGAGATCGTATCCCCGATAGTCGCTCCAATAGTTTCCTTTTCCGTCTTTGTAAAAAAGATTGTTTCGACCGGATTGAGTCCCGCCTCGCAATCTCAAGAGCGAGAGATTGTTGATGAAGTTGTTCTCGAAGATGGTGTTGCTCTCTGAATTTTCCAGGATGACGCTTGCAACGTCGTTCGAAATTACAAGGTTCTTGTATACGTTGGACATGCCCGCCTGATCGAAATACAACCCTATCGTGTTGTCAAAAACGAGATTGTCAAAACAATTCGAATGCCTTACATCCTGCCACAAGACACCGTAGGCCCGGAAGCCGCGGTTATGAGCGAACACGTTCCCACTGAATTTCATCCGTTTCCCATACATGACCGCAGCTCCGGCCACATTGTCGATAAGCGTGTTGTATGAGAACGAGTTGTCGTTGGAATACATGTAATGAAGCCCGTAGCGTGTCCTGTGAACCTTGTTGTAATCAATGGTGCAAAAGTGAGAGAATGAAATGTAAAAACCGTCTCGAGCGTCGGCGATGTCGTTATGTTCGATCCTGTTGAAGGGTGAATCCCAGGTATGGATTCCGTTGCCTCGGTCTTCTTCGGAGTCGTAGGTCCTACCCCGTATGACATTGTGAGTGACCACGCATTTCTCGGACTGCGACAGATACATTCCGTAAAGATTGTCTTCCAGCCGGTTCTCAGTCACCAGGCATTCCTTCGCTTTCACGAACTTGATGCCTGAATCGTCCTTGAGGAGATCCCTGCCTCCTCCTCGAATCAGGAAGCCCTTGAGTGTCACGTTATTGGCCTCCAGAGTGACTGCGTTGCCTGTCTTATCACCCTGGATCATGGGGCGGCCTATGCCTTCCAACACGATGTCATTGGTTCTGATATGGATGTTGCCATGGTAAATTCCCGGATATACTCGAATGGTGTCTCCCGGAGATGCTTTCTCGAGAGCCCCGCGAACAGAGTCTAAGGTCGTACCGTCAGCAGGTTTCCCTACGGTAATAACGTCAGCTTGGAGCGGTGAGGTCAGTATTGTCATGCAAACGGTCACCACTGCCACCAGGAAACCTCGTAGGGAGATCGAATTATTGAATCGTCTTCGCGTCCCCATTCGCTCCTACCTGGCCGGGGTGGGCCTTCTCCCGGTCAGTCGCCGGGAGAGGGAAAGAGAAGGAGGTCTAATGGTGGATGGGTTATTCCATCATCGATGCTCTTACAATTTCCGATCCGGCCTCTACCAGCCACCGCCAGGCCTGGTTGAGATCGATTACCAGATCTTTGGTGAACTTCTTCTCGTCGATCTGCTTCTTACATTTGGCCAGCAAATCATCGCCTTTCTTGAACCACATTTTGGCGCCTGCCACCTCACCTTTGAGAAGTTCACTGGCGTCTTTGGGCATATCCTTTTCCACTTTCTGGATCACACCTTCGACGAGCTTTTTTGTGCCTTCTGCATTGGCAAGAGCTTCTTTGGAAAGTTTTTCGAGGTCTTCCATCTTTATAGCCTGATCCTGAGCGCAGGCCATGCCCGTGGACAAAGCAAAGATCAACGTCACAATCAAGCCAAAAAACGCTTTTATAGCGTTAGGCATATACATGCTTTTCTCCCTTTCAGTCCCCCGTGGGGGTGGTAAGCTTCTCATGCCCGCGGCGAAAGGAAATTATATCGATGACCCAAGCCGCCACAGTGAGGAGAAACGCTATGACCAAGAGATATGTTCCCCAGTAAAAGTTAGAATAGGTGGTGAACTGGGCCAACTTATGCTCCCCGTAAATGCCGGGCATGAAGGGGTCAATTTTGATAGCGGCTGTTGGGTCCAAATTGTGGCCGAAAGAATAGAGACTGTAGATCAGAACAAACACTCCACTTACTGAGATAGCAGCAAAGAGGACGACTACAGCGAAACTGGCCCACTTTTTCCTGATGAACGCGGCAATAACGCAAGCAAAGGCCGTTATCACCAGCACGACGGGCAGGACACTGAAGACCGGCAGGGCTTCCGTGGAGATTTCTTTCATCCCAATGAAATGGTTTAGAACGTTTACCTCCTTGAGACCGCCGTCCAACTGAGCAATGTCTTCCGGATCGCCTGGATGAGTGGCCCAAATCGACATCCCGATCCCATTGGGAAAGTTGTTGGAATCGAGATACATGTACCACATAGGGTAGCGCATACTGACTATAATGAGCGCCGCAGCAGCGATAAGAATCAAGAACCTTCCAACAGCCACTGTTTTCATGATCATCTCCACATCACGTTACTTTTTGGGATTCACGATCAGGTACCCTTGCATCTCCTGATGGAGAGCCGAGCAGAAGTTCGTGCAATAGTACGGCCACACGCCGGGTTTGTCCGCGATAAACTCAAAAGTGAGCGTCTCACCGGGAGAAGGCACACCGTTGACGTCGTATCCGCAGAGCCCGAAACCATGCAGCTCATCCCGCATCTCCTCGATATTCGTTATGTGCATGATCACTTTGTCGCCCTGGTCGCAGCGAACAACGTTAGGCATGAGCGAGGACCTGATCTGCGTCATCCACACTTTCACGGTATTCCCCTCACGCACGATCTTGGCATCCTTGGGGTCCCAAACGGCGTTCGGGTTCTTGTTTTCTGCCTTTGTATAGACTTCGATGACGTTCTTGATCTTGTCCGCCTTGATGATCTGAGCATAATGAGGTTCAGGCTCGGGAAATGCCTGAGCGATAATTTTCATCTTGGGGCCGCTGATGTCAATCAATTGGCCGCTCTCGGGCTGGTCCGGTCCAACAGGAAGATGGGTGCCTTTGGAGAGCTTGTTGAGCGCAAACACCCACTTGCCTTTCGGTGATACTGTGTCGCCTTCACAGGAAGCGATGTGACCGATGTTATATTGGATAGGAACCTTATCGACCATCTTCCATTCACGGCCGCCACCACCCCACTGCCACTTGGCGACTGCGCTTTCCACAAAGAGGGACGTGTACGCGAAACCCTTGTCATCAAATACCGTGTGGAGCGGTCCGAGACCCACCGGGACATCGGCTTCGGTTACCGCCTCAAATTTCACCACGGGAATTCCCATGTCCTCTGCGGCGAAATTTTTCTCTTTGATGGCCTTCTGAAGTTTTTCAAAGCTAAAGATGGAGACTGTCGGCGAGAGTTTGCCGTTTCCAATGAACCATTTACCGTCGGGCGAGACGTCTACTCCGTGGGGAGACTTCGCGCAGGGAACGGCGAAGACGTATCCGGGCGTTTTGACGGGATCAAAGACCTTTGCGCCGTCGATCTCGGTAAAGTTGCCCTTTTTTACTTCGCTTTCCACTCCCTTCCAGTTGACGGCTATGATATAGTCCTTGTCTCGTTGCGACGCGGTGATCTCAAGCGGTTTGCCGTCAATAAATTCTGCTTCGGTGTTGTACGTTGTCACAAACCACCAATCACCGGAGACGAGCTTGCCGGCATCGGCCACGTCGTAATCCCAGGGCGGCATCAGGATCTGCCAGCCAAGGCTCATGGTGCCGTCCTTGGGATCCACAGCGATAGCCGATATTATTCCTTTGTATTTCTCCTTGTAATCCTTTACGTCCGCAACGGTTCCCTTTGGAATAGGGATCGAGAACCTGGTGGCACTGAAAAGGTATTCGGTGTTCCAGGTGAGATAGATAGATGCGTGGTTCCCCGCCACGTTGGGGATGGGGCCGAATATCTGTTTGGTTTTGAAATCTCTTAAATCGATGCGCGCGACTCGTGCGTGCGCATTGTCGTTTATGAACAACCATCGCCCGTCATAGTCTCCCTTGGTTTCGGAGAGTCCCGGATGATGCGTGTCACCCCAGGTGAGCCCGCCTAACATCTTTTTCGATTCCTCGTCGTAGCCGTAGCCTATGGCCGGATACGGAGCGAAGACCGGGATGGTCCGTATGTGACGCATGGAAGGCAGACCGAACACGTACATCTGACCGCTGTGGCCTCCGGACAAAAATGCATAGTATTCATCCAGGTCACCCGGCGGCACGTAAACTTTCAGGGCGTTTTCCGCAATGTCGGCTTTCGCCGGAGCGCCTTCCTTCACTCTCTCTCGACGTTGCTGGGCACTCACAGGGCCGCTCATGAGGCCGATCATGGCCAGCGCGGCAAACCCAAGGCCCGCGAAGATAAGCACTTTCTTCCAATTCATTTGTCATAACCTCCAGAGTTTCATGTTGCACATCGTCCTTTCCCAGATTGAACCCTTCAGACTCCCTGCCAAGTGTCCGAATGTCCGCCTCTGGTGGACTTCCAAATCGCTGTCCGTTCAAACCTCGGCAGAATACTTCCCCGCTCTGCCTCCTTTCTTCTGAATGAGGAGGACGATACCCAGCGGGTCCACTGAACCCGAGCCTCGTCCTGTTTCCGGTTACTTCTTCATTTCCTCGGGAGCTTTATCAAAGGCTTCTTTCAGCAGAGCAGTCGCTTGGTTCTTTTCTTCGTCGGTCAAGCGGTACTGCGGGGTGGCGAGAATCACTCCCATGGTTCCTTTAGGTTCAAAGAGAAATTTGTCAACTTCCATATGGTGCTTCTTGGGGACATTCTTGACCGCCAATGCCAAGTCAGGGCCAATATTTGTGGGCGATTCCACGTCCAAACTCGATATTGTGTGGCAGATAAAACACCGTTTCTTCACAAAGAAAGACCCCGCGCCTTTGAGCATCGCTTCTTCTCTGGCCAGTTCCTGCGGTGACCTCTCCGGAATAGCTTTCACATGGGGTAGATAGTCCGTTGCAAGTTTCTTCTTCTTCCAACTCAGGGTCAGAAGGGTCAGAGACTGGAGATCCTGAGTTGAAAACTGGAATTCGGGCATGATTGATGTGGGCACCACTGTTTTCGGGTTCTTGTAATGCGCCATGTGCCAGTTGAAGATCGTAGGGGAGGAGACGGCCCCGGAGGAGAAATCGTACTCCTCCCTACCCTTATCGCCTTCGTACGTCAAATCCGGTCCGATGTTCCCACCCGATCCGCTGATTGCGTGGCAGGCCTTACAGCCTTTTGCCTTCACAAGCTCTTTTGCGTGATCGATGAACTCCATGCCGGGTACCTTTTCTTCATATCGGTGGCAGTAATTGCACTTCATCTGGATGAAGCCGCTCGTATCCTTGAGCAGATAACTTTCGGCCAGTTGAAGATCGGGTCTCGGATCCTCCCAGTGTTCCACCCACCCGTGCGCCTCCTTCATATCGGTGGCGTAGCCCTGACCGCCGTGACAGGAGGTGCATCCGAACTTATTGATCGGGTGTTTCTGCATCAGTTCAGGTCGTGAGTGGCTGGAATATGGTATGAATTGGTCTTCGAGCCCCTTCCACGTCACTCCCATATGGCAGGTAACGCATCTGTCCGTAGTCTCCAGGTCCGGTATCCAGATCTGGAGAACCCCTTTTTCCACTTCCGCGGCTTTCTCCGGACCGAACTTCTCTGCGATGACGTTCCGGAATTTTGCCTGATGTGCCCGCCAGCTTTGGGTGAAGTCGGTGCGAATCATGAGCGCTACCAGTACCGCCAGGGCCAGGACCAATATCAGGACAATGATCTGAAGCGTGCGTGACGAATGAGTGGGCAGGTCTCTCATGGTTCCTCGTTTCAATATAGTTTGGGCACCTGCGGCCATTGTTCACCGAACCAGTAGAGGTTCCAGAATGGCCCCCTGAGGTACGCAGCTAAGATGATGAGCCCGACGACTATGATGACGCCGACGGAAAAGAGCACGTTTTGGAGCCATCTTGATCTGTGGAACCACACCCCGATGGCAGCGTCCGGACTCCTGTCCAAGAAAGGCCAGACTGCAAGGACGGCCAGCACAATCGTCGGTATCAGGATTCCTCCTACGAAGCCGCCGTTGATAACGTAGCTACCGACTTTAAGGGTAGTATCCGCAATGAGTTCTTGCAGCCAGAGGAAATACCAGGGAGCCTTCGCTGGATTCGGCGGAGCCAGGGGATTAGCGGGCGCCTCCAGTGGGGCCGCGACGTAAAGAGAAATACCCAAGATCACCACGTGGGTCAGCAGAATCACAATGAGAAGGCGTGTAGTCAACTCCGGATTAGCTCGGGCCAGCAGAGAATCCGGTAGGGCACTGCTCCGCACTGAAAGGGTAGTTCCTTCCTTGATGCCGAGCAAAGTATACGTCTTGGTTGGACTTGGCTGCAGTTCTTCTCCCTTTGCATCGTGGAGCAGTGTCAGACGATCTGTTACTGCCAGGCCCCCGTCTCTCCTGAGACGCCACATATGATAAGCGCCAACGAAAACGAGGAGAATCGGCAAAGCCACACAATGGAGAATGTAGAACCGTATGAGGGTGTTTTGGCCTATTTCCGTGCCTCCGATGAGGAGTTCACGCAATCTGTCGCCTATGAGAGGTGCGCTCTTGGCTACGTTGGCCCCAATTACAAGCGCCCAGTATGCCAATTGGTCCCAGGGGAGGAGATACCCAGTGTAGGATAATGCCAGCGTGAGTACGAAAAGGATGAGCCCTATCAACCAGTTAATTTCTCGTTTGCTTCCCTGTTTCCGGGGACCGCGGTACGCCGCGGTGTACCAGATCCGCATCATGTGCAAGAACGCGAGAGCCACCATGCCGTGAGCAGCCATTCGATGCATGGATCGGAGGATCGGCCCGTAGCTGACGACAAACTCAATGTCTTTCATGCTCTGATACGCCCGTTCGACCGAAGGAACGTAGAGGAACATGAGGATGACTCCGGTGATGGTCAAGATGGCAAACAGCACCCAGGTGATGGTCCCCAACCAGAACGTCGTGGTTAGGTTCAGGCTCTGCTTGGTGACGTACGCCGGGAAGACGTGGAACAAGAAATTCCTTACCACCGAATCCGATGCTTCACGAGCTGACTGCGGAGAGTAGGACCAGAAGAGACGACGGCCCCTTTGGAACACTTCCATGATCAAACCTTCCTGACGTTATAGTGTCTAGACTTCAGGACGAGGAGTGCCTTTTGCCTTTCCAGGACCTGGCTTGTGTCCACAACGAGCTGGCCGTCATCGGGAGATATTGATACGGCGAACCACGGCAACGGCTCTGGAGCTGGTCCCTTGATCACATCGCCCTCAATGGTGAACTGACTCCCATGACATGCGCAGGAAAATCCTACAGCGGATTTGTCTTTTGTTCCGCCCTTGCTCTCTTCGCTCTCCGTATGTTGAACAATGCAACCCAAGTGTGTGCAGACGGCAGACATGGCGTGGATCTTGGTCTTCCCTCCGGAACTGTGTTTGGACACGAACGTTTTCGCGTCCTTGAAAAGGGTCACGCCTTCCGGAATGAAGTCGAGCGTCCCGATTTTGACTTTCTTGGATGGCTCGTACAGCACATTGGGGATCAGCGACCGGACTACCGCAAAAATGCTGCCTCCTGCAGCCAGTCCACCGATCCAGAGAGAAAGCCTGGACAGAAATGAACGCCGGGTGGATCCTTGATTATTCGAGTTGTTCAAAGTGTCCCCTCCTGATTGCAAAGTATCTGCTCTTCGACCTGGAACCGCTCGAGAGTCATGGCATCGGTTGGGCACACGTGAGCACACAATCCGCAACGGATGCACAAGTCTTCATCTTTGATAAGCGCTGTTTTTTCTTGTGTGAGCTGTGCGTCCAGGAAAGTCCGTGTAGTATCGTTTTCCGCTTCGAGAAGATTCGCCGAAACAAAGCTGATGCAACGTGTCGGACAAATGCTTGTGCAGCGGCCACAGAGGATGCACAGCTCAGGATCGTAAATCGTGTGGATGTAGCAGTCCAAACATCTGAGAGCCTGATTCCTGGCTGTATGCTCGTCGTAGACTTTCTCAACTTCAGTGGCCCCTATCCTGCGGTCGGATTGTTCGAGAGGCGCTGTTTGCCGGTTGATTAAATCATAATGCGCATCGCGACGAAATGTCTCGGGGTTCAGCTCCTCAACTACAACGTTCATGCATTCTCTCAGCGAGACGCCTCGGAGAAACTGGTCAATGGAGTACGCCGCTCTCTTGCCGTTCGCGACCGCATCAATGATAATGCGTGGACCAAAAGCTACATCACCTCCGGCAAATACTCCGGGGGCAGTCGTGGCCATGGTGTTGGGGTCAACTTTGATGGTCCCCCGGGACGTAAGCTCGATACTGTCCTCTTTCTTGAGAAAAGAGAGTTCCGGCGACTGACCGATTGCCAGGATGACTGCATCGGCTTCCAGGATCGACTCCGTCCCTGGCTTGAAGGTGGGATTGAACCGCCCTTCCTCGTCAAACAGACGGTCGACCTTGAGGAATTCGACGCCTACAACTTTGCCGTTTTCCACAAGAATTCTTTTCGGACCCACCCCTGTCTCAAGCTTCACACCTTCCCGTAGGGCTTGGGCGAGTTCTTCTTTTCCCTGCTGACTGCGGGACGCAGGAAGTTCCTCGAGCGATTCCAGGCTAGCCACGATGACGGACTCCGCTCCCCCGCGCAATGCCGACCGAGCGGCATCAAGCCCAGCGAGCCCTTCCTCGGTTGACGGAAAAATCTGGGATCCTTCCTGGTGAACGGGTCTCAGCGCAGTGCGTGCAACATCGACTGCTACGCTGCCCCCTCCAATTGCCACCACTTTCTTACCAAGCTCCAGCCGGTAACCTCTGTTCACGTTGAGGAGATAGTCGACAGCCCTAAAAATTCCATCAGCGTCCCGGCCTTCAATGGCGAGATCAAGGCCCCTCGTGGCACCACAGGCCAGGAAGAAAGCCTTGTATCCTTGCTCTCGAAGAGAAGACAGAGTCACCTTGTCGTTCAGAGGCGTCTCGAGCCGAAGATCTAATCCTTTTTCCAAGAGTGCACAGACTTCGACATCCAGTACCGAGCGCGGCAACCTGTACTCAGGAATGAATTGCCACAGTGCTCCGCCGGCCATTTCTGTGGCCTCGAACAGCGTCACCCGATATCCCCAGCCAAGCAGTGTGTCGGCGCATCCCATCCCGGCCGGACCGCCACCAATAATGGCCACTTTGTCATCAAACGATGCAACCGCATTGTCCGGTCGAGGCGGACGACACTCCGCGGGGAGTGAAGCCTCGTGCTTCTCACAGACAAATCGTTTCAAGGCTCGGATGGTTATGGGAGAATCTATGGTGCCCCGCCTGCATTTGTCTTCACAAGGAGCGGCGCATACCCGTGCACAGACCGATGCCAGAGGGTTAGGTGTTCTCGCAATTCGGTAGGCTTCCTCATAAGCTCCCACGGCTATTGCGCGGGCATAGTTGCCCGCATCGGTGTGTACGGGGCATGCCTCTCTACAAGGTACCTTGAGGGGGTAATCTTCGAGGCGGTTCAGTGTGACACGGATACTCATGATGGCGGAACCTTCTGGAATAATGACGCTAGGAGTGCACGCTGAGGTGAAGCAAGTTACGTACCAATAGCAGCTCACTTAAAGCTACAATTGGCAACGTACTGTGATACGAGGCCTTTTCGTATTCACCAAGCTGATTGGTAGGAATTGTTCATGTCTGTGACGGTCATCACAGTTGTGTAACTGAGGAAACAACTTACAAAGGGAAAGCAAACAAATATCATTAAGGATGGGAACATAGCTTCGCGATCTGGCATGTGTATGTCAGGAGACATCCTCGCCTGCTGAATCGATCTCGTTGATGTCGAAGGGCAGGATACCGATGCGTTTCAATTTATTATACAGCGTCTTACGAGCCAGGCCCGATCTTCTGGCTGCCTCCGACAGGTTTCCCTGGCAAATCGATAGGAGGCGATTGAAGAATTCTTGATCAAAGGCATCGACTAGTCGCTCGCGCTCGAACGCATAATCAAGAGTTTCGTTGTCCACGTCTCTGCCGTGACCGCCAAGGCCGGGCTTTTCTTGTACAAAGGACTCCGGCAGATCTGTCCTTGTCAGATTGGGTCCGTCAGAGAGCACCACTGCCTGTTCCATTGCGTTCATAAGTTCCCGGACGTTGCCGGGCCAGTTATGCTTCATAATCGCTTCCAAGAAACCCGAATCGCATCCCCTGAGATCCTGTCTTCCGTGGGTATGTCTGAATAATGAGAAAAAATGTTCACAGAGCAACGGGATGTCTTCCTTCCTTTCTCTCAGCGGAGGGATGGTCAGCGAGACAACGTTCAAGCGAAAGTAGAGTTCGGGGCGAAAGAAACCCTGCTGAATACCCTTCTCCAGATCACGATTAGTCGCAGCTATGATCCGAACATCAATCGGTGTGTTACGCCGCCCTCCAATTTGACGGATCTGTCCCTCTTGGAGGACTCTGAACAGCTTGGATTGAGTACCCACATCGAGTTCTCCGATTTCGTCAAGGAAAACAGTGCCGTGATTGGCAATTTCAAAAAGTCCGAATCGAGATCTATCTGCCCCTGTGAAGGCACCCTTCTCGTGTCCGAAGAGCTCGCTTTCCAAAAGCGTCGGAGGCAGAGCTGCACAGTCCACCGGCAAAAAGAGGGCAGATCCCCTCGGCGACAACTCATGGATGGCCTTTGCCAGGAGTTCCTTTCCCGTACCCGTCTCTCCTCGGATAAGGACACTAGCGTCAGTTCGCCCCACTTTGGGCAAAATCCTTTTTAGCTTGAGGATGGGGAGGCTCGCAGAGATAATTGACTCGAGGGCCTTGCTGCTCATCAGCCGCTCGTCTTCATGTGGGCTCTCGGCAGCGCTAGAACCAATGAGAGCGTCTTCTACGGCTCGAACAAGCTGATCGGCCGCAAAAGGGACAGCAAGGTAATCGGCTCCTCCTGCTTTGAGCCAGACAACTGCCTCGGGAATGCTCGCGTGAGTCGTCATCGCTATGACCGGGGGTCTCGGTCTCGTGGCCATTATTGCCTCTAGCACCTGGAACCCGTCCTTGTCCGGCATTCTCACCGCAGTAAGCACGGTGTGGGGCATGCGCTTATCTATTACTTCAGAAGCTTGAACAAAATCGGCACAGCACTTAACGTCGTATCCTTCCCTGCCCAGGATTCGTTTGCAAGCATCGTGCAACTGCTTTTCAGGATGAATGACCAATATGACTTTCATCTTTTCCATGTGAGGTCGCTCCGCTGTTTTTCCGGCAAACAGCCGCAATATTCAGTCACGTCCTTAGCAATGATGAGAAATATATGTCACCCTTTTCTGGGAATGCATGAAGAGGAGTTCTTCCCTGTCCTCAATTCTTGCAGAATACGCACGTTATGCCAAGAGAAGAAACATCAAATCCGTACCAAAGTGCGGAAAGCGCAATTTGTGGTCGACAAATGTCTAACATTGGTCGCAAAACCTTATAAATATTTTTTCAATGTCGCGATAAACAACCAAGCTCAAAGAAGGCCATAGGTCATGTGACCGGCAATGCCGAGATTGTTGCATCATTAATCGGCTTTGCCAACAGCGAATACCGAGCGAAGACAGAGGCTGGTGTGGATATTTTTTTTCTGTTCCTCACCCTCGAGAATGGATATCCAAGTTGTCGACGTTGTCTCCTTAATTCCTGTCGAGGTGCCAGACACCTTAGAACCTCCTTTTCCAGCATGACAAGTCCGAACAAGAGAGTGAAATGGAGCATTTTCCAAAAGAGTCAGCCGTGAAAAAAGGAATGGGAAGCGCTTCTCGATATCCATTTGACTTCAAAATTAGTCTGCGATATTCTGGCTTTGGATTAGTCTTGGCTGTCAAAAGGAAATACATGGATAAGAAGAAAGGAGGATGAGAGTATGGTCAAAAAATCCACCATAATTTTTGCAATTCTTGCGATAATGGCATTTGGTGCTTGCACATGTTGGGGTTACACGGCCAGCAAGTGGCCGGTGCCCGGTATACCGAACACCGTTTACGGTCCTGGTTCCGTCGTGCCTGGAAACATCGGATACGGCGGATATTACGGACATGGCGAATACGGCTGGTACGGGAATCCTGGATACTATGGCGGACATTACGGCGGTCATGGCAGAGGTTACTATGGACGGGGCTGGCGCAGGTAGCCTCCTGTGGAGTGAGGTCGGGAGCGTTTTCCTGGCTTTGTCAGAGAAAGAGGTAATTCTACATGATTATTGAAGGACTTTGCTGACAAAGACTTTTTCAAAGTTATGTCCGCATGATCGCCTTTCACAAGAAATCGAAAGAACGATTATGTAGAATTATTCCTCTGGATTCGATCCACCTCTGCCATAATCGTGTACAGTACTCGCAAACGTGGTTCAGCGCCAATTAATAGTGCGGCGACCTTTTCATAGGTATTTGGTATTGGTGGCTCAGCGCTATAATGAATGGAGTTCCTGCTCATCAACCGATAGCGGAATTCCTACGAATTCCGGGGAATTCCGGGTACACCATACATAATTATTCAGATTGCCTGGTTAGAATGCGAGTTGAGCTGAAAATGGGGCAAATTGCTCGAGTGGTCGTTCCGGGCTACCCACAACACTCCCTCACTCAAAGAGAGAATTCCGGACAGCACACCTTCTTCTGTGAGGAGGACTATCGTGCTTACGTCGACTTGATGTCTAACGGATGTTCAGCGTATGGAGTGGACATCCGGGCGAATTGTCTCATGCCTAATCACGTGCATCTCCTCGCTGTACCGAAGTCGGTTGAAGCATGATCATGCCCATTGGATGAGGTCGATTCCCAGTCGGGATTGCGGATTAAAGGTCCATGCCGAAATGAAGGAGATTTGAGATAACAATTTCTCTCTCCATTCTCCGACCGGTGGCTGTGGGTGCGTTCATTCCATTCCCCTCTGCTGCGAAAGCTCCACCGTTTTTTCGATATCGCATCTTGCTGTAACCCATCGTTGACAATAGAAAATGAGAAATTTACTTGTGCACTGATCGCACACCGGCCCATCCTTTCAAACACATAAGGATTGGCAGCTCTTGGTCTTACTGAACAGATTTTTTTCAAGCCAATGTAAAGCTTCAGTTTCGAGCGGTAGTTTGAGAAGAATTTTATTTTTGGGGTTAAATGGTTCTCGCGTTCGGATTTGAGATGGGGTATAGACTTGCCGGGTGAAGCGCTTGTTCAGGTG
>JBGSLQ010000050.1:0-75312 GCA_041740635.1 Desulfomonilaceae bacterium
CTCGGGTACCAGACCCCGTACCAGCTCTACACCCGTACTCGTACCCCAGGCGGAAAACCGGACCCTATTCACCCAGTGTCAAGGTGTACTTTTCCACCTTAAGAAAGACCATTTTTTGTCTTGACAGAGGGGTCCACCTCATTCGAATAGTTCTTCTTCCGGAATTCTCATGCTGGAATTGGCAACTACATAGACTTTCAGTTTGTAGCGAAGGGCCACACGAAAAATTTCGTTCTTTACCGGGCAGCCGTCTCCATCAACGTAGATTTTGATCAATTAAGTCCTTTCTCCTTGCGAGGATGAATACTTGGAAAGGGTTTGGTCTGTTTTCAGCGTATAGTTAAAAGGGAGTGATAGGACACACATACCTATCATATACTCGGCTGATGTATTGAGCAAGGAGACACTCCACGGGTTAGACAAACGAGGCATTAACCTTTTCATCATTATCGATTAGCTTTAGGAGGTAAGCCGCTCAATAACAGTTCACTGATCCGCAGCGTAGAGAGCTGCCCCCAGAGCGCCCATGATTTGAGGATGAGGTGATATGCGAATGGGAACATCGACGTGTTCCTGGAGCATTTCGGCAAGAAACGGGTTGTGTTCGATGACTCCTCCGGTGAGCACAACCATGTCGGTGAGCGTATCCATCTCCATGATTCGTTTCAAAACGGATCGGAAAAGACCCCTTACGATGCGGTCAACAGGAAAACCGGCTTTGATCTTCTCCAGGACCTCAGTAGCGGAAAACACCGTGCAGTAACTTCCGAGAACGACTTCACCCGTTGCAGTTCGAGCAAGCCGATCCAATTTGTCCAGGGGTAAGCGGAGCCGGAGAGCCATTTCTTCCAGGAAAGCACCGGTGCCTGCAGCGCATTTCCGGTTCATCTTGAAACTGACCCTCTGGCCGGATGCATCGATCTTTATGATCTTATTGTCCTGGCCGCCTATGTCGATAATGGTAATGGGCCCTTGAAAGAAATGCAGGCAACCTCTTGCGTGACAGGATATTTCCGTGCGATTGGAAAGAGCAAATGGCACGCTTTTGCGGCCGTACCCTGTGGAGACCACGTGCCGCACGTCCCCGTTATTCAATCCGGCGCCTTGCAGAGCTGCGGACCACGCTTCCAGAGCGGCAGCTTCGAAATCCGTTCCGGAATATACGACATGACTGCCTATCATTCCGGACTGACTGTCCAGAATGACTGCCTTTGTCGTGCAGGAGCCTACATCTATTCCACCGGTGTACCGAATCATCTCATTTCTTTTCGTCGAGTTGCTCTATAAAGGCTTCGATATTGGTTTTGGCCTGTTCCTCGGAATAACACCGGAGGTCGTTCAGATCGCCGTTTATAACGAGAGTGGGAACTTTCAGTCGTTGCGTCATTCTCTGTGGCATACAGTATCTGCTGTTGCTGTTGTTCGGGCAGGTCTTGGCATCGTGAAAGATAACGCCGTCCACGGAAAACTTTGTGATCCACTCGTCCATGTACGCTTCTTTATAGGTTTCATCCCGTACAATGAATAGCTCGGTGTATGCCCGGGCCATGGATTCCAGCGGCTGAGCAGGGTCGAATGCATCGAAAATCCAGCTATTACAGTACGTGGAAGCAACAATATTGGTTTTGAGAGACGTAAACAGCTCACTCAAATCGCGAAGCTTCCCCCAAATAGGCATGCCATCCCAGTAGATTCTATGGCGTTCGCCTTCTATTGCGGAAACTTTGTTTTCTATGCGTTCGTGCAACTCACGCAAAAGGATCTTGTAATATTCGACTGCTTCCGGCAAGCCCCTGAGCACAACAGCCGGAGCCATGTGAATGCTGGTGTCGAAGAAGGTCAGAGGCGCTGGAATGGCTGCTCCACACTCAAGCACCTGACGCCACAGGAGGGTACATTCCAGAGAGAGTCCGACTACCTCACGCAGGCGATCTATATCGAAGCGATTCCCGGACACTTCTTCGAGAATGGGAATCATGTCCTTGAGTTGTGCCACAAGATCGACGATGTGATAATCGTCAACTGACTTGATATTTCGGTGGGTGTGTAATCCGACTATCGGAACATTCCATTCTCTCGCATAGAATGCAAACCAATCCTGCACGTCTCGGCACTGGTTCGTATTGTAAACCAGGATGTCCGCTTTCGGAACCGAATCGAGTCCGTACGCTTTGGTAAGGGGAGTTATTCCCTTGAGATAAGCGCCCACATCCGAAGTCAAGTACGAACAGATATCCGGTGAATAGCCGATTGCATTGGCCAGAGGGATGAAGTCGGTTGCCATCCGGGTGGCGCCCAGGAGAGCACCGTGATTCTCGGGATAATATACCTGGAACCCCATTGCATGCAGGAGCTCTGCCGGACCGACGGAAGTGCACCATGCAATTTTGGGACTACCGCTTTTCCTGGCGGTGTCCAATGACGTGAAATAATCCGCCATGAGTTTCTTCATATGAGATGTTGCAGCAATGGATTTTCGTACTTCTGCCATATGCATTCTCCGGGGTCTTGAGAGTTGTAGGTTATTTAAACTAGCGTATCCCGGTGAATTTTACAAGATGGACCGGGACGACTGTATTTCCATACATATTGCATTTCTCCAATGAACTATTGGTTGCAACTGAGCCACTGAGAAATTCTCGTAATGGCTGTTCCTGGTCCCACGGATCAGGGCCTATGTGGATCGGGTAGGGCATGTGGGTGCCCGGTAGCGACCGGTCTCCGTGCCGGTCATCCGAGACGGCATGCAGGCCATTATGCATGTACCCGCACCTATTCACGCTTCCTAATGCGGCTGAATGTTCACGATCCAAAACGACGCCATCCTTGCCGATAATATTTCACCAGGACCTGATCGTCGAGACGATTCGGGGCAATATTTTGAACCGGCTTGTAGTCTTGCGGAAAGAGAAACAGACTGTGCAGTACATCATCATTAAGGAATTTGAGTGCGACATTCTTTTCCAGTCCCAGCATTCCGGGGTCGAGACCCCTTTGTGATGCCATGACGAATCCCCAATCTCCGAAAGACGGCACGTACGCATGGTACGGATAGACATGGAACCGGCCGTCACCTTCCGGCCCAAGAGGAGTCTCTTCCCAGGTCTTCACGATGCACCAGAAAGCCTCGGGAGCATAGAAAGGACTGGTCGCCTGGGTGACAGCAATCCCGCCTGCGTTCAAATGTCTGGAAAGGAGCTTGTAGAAACTTTTGGTATACAGACGGGCCAGGGAAAGTGTATTCGGATCCGGCAAATCCAGAAAAATCACATCCCAGAATTCCTCGGATTCCTCAAGGAATTTTCCTGCATCCTGAATGTGTATCTTCACTCTCGGATCTGAAAGCGCATTATTCGACAAGCCTGCGAGTAAAGGTCTTTCGCTGAACAGATTGATGACCTCGGGATCGAGATCCACCAGATCGATCCTCTTGATATGTGGATATTTGAGCAGTTCCCGTGCGGCCATTCCGTCTCCACCCCCGAGCACCAGAGCGCGAGCCGCTCCGGGCAGTGCAGACATGGCGGGATGGATGAGAGCCTCGTGATACCGGTGCTCGTCAACACTGGAGAATTGGAGACCACCATCGATGAACATTCGTACGTCGCTGCGCCATTTGGTGATTACAATTCTCTGGTACGGTGTCTGTCGCACAAGAATGATATTATCCTGGTACAGAGCGTTTTCCGTGAATGATGTGAATGCTCCGGAGCCGATAAATCCTGCTGTCAGTATTGCTGCAGAAATGCCGGCGGCAACGGCAAGGGCACGTTTCTTTTTGAGCATGTGCCCCATTACCCGAATGGCGACCGCTGAAACCCCCACGTTTATAAGTCCGAACAGGAAGCTGGTCCGGAGAATGCCCAAGTGAGGAACCAGCAAGAGCGGAAATGCGCAGGACGCGATAAGTGCACCGATATAGTCGAGAGCCAAAACATTCGACACCGTGAGCCGCAGAGCTTCGTGGCTGCGCAGGATCCGAATGAGCAGGGGAATTTCCATGCCTACCAAAGTCCCGGTTACGGTCAGGACACAAATCAGAACAGGAAGATACGAAGAGAGGAAGGAAAACGTAAGCAGGAGCACTGCCGCAGACAACCCCCCGGAAAGCCCGATCCCGATCTGGATGGCCACGAATGCATCGGAAAGACGAGTCTCCACGTAACGGGTCAAGTAGGACCCGAGTCCCATTGCTGAAAGGAACACTCCAATGACTATGGAGAACTGGGTTATGGAACCGCCCAGAAGATAACTGGAGAGCGAAGCAGCAATAAGCTCATATATCAGACCGCACACTGCAACAATGAATACAGCGGCGAGGAGAAATACTCCCGGAAAGCGAGGGGCCATAGTGTTTGTTCGACTATCTCATCGCAGCCTGGATGATGATTGCCAATGAGATGAATACAGAGCCCATGATGATTGCCAGCGCAGTATTCTGATCCTGCTCGATTTCCTTTTGAATGGAAAACGGGGTTACTTTATCCATGATCCATAGCGCCGCAGCGAACACCAGAAGTCCGATGACGCTGTAAATGACTGTGCTGAGCATCGCTATAGGTTTCAAATCGTGCCAGAACTGTTCCATTTCTTATCTCCCCGAAGGGTTTTCCGTTTTGTTGGAGAGTTCATCGGAATCTCCCATCCCGGATACCGTGAAAAACTGCATTCAAAAAGGCAAGAGACAGTAGCCGAAAAGAAACAGATGCCAATTCACCCCTAAGCTCCCCCTTTAGCAAAGGGGGACTTTGATCGCCGTCTCTCTCTCGTCGCCTTCGCAACCACTGGGCTGTCCTCAAGCGAGCGCATTTCCCCGATTTCTCTTCTGCGTCACTTGCCTCCGCGGTAACCGCCACCTGCATGGGTTCGTCCCAGAAAATAGGCGAATCCCGCTCCCGAGTGCCTGGTGGAGCCTTCTCGCAAACTGACCGGTTTTTTCAGGTCTGCAGGGAGAAACCAGCCATGAAAGCTCGCTCCGTATGCGACCACTGTTGAAAACAAAAGAAGCGTTCCTACCACTATTTTTGTAAGCAGACCCGCCATTATGCGTGTGGTCCTCTCATTCCCTGATTTAACTCAGTCATCATCGTCATCTTCCGCCACTTGCTGCCATCGTCTGGTTTCGAAAATGAGCCTTCCCATGGGTTCGGCAAAAGTTACCAGACCGGCAAGAATCAACGGAATGAAAAAATACCACGAAATCGTAACGTCCGAATACAGGTAAATCTGAATTGGCTCTTTCAGGGGTGGACCATTGATACCGCTTCCTCCTGTGGCATGAACGAGCAGCTTGTAAGTTCCTGCTTTCTTGATTTTGAAATAGCTGCTGAAATTCGACGATCCCTCCGACCAGGAGCCTTCCGAATCAGTCCCATAGTAGTAACTGGCATCCCCTGAAAATTCCGAGATAACGTTTTCTCCGGCATTGACGACCGCGAAATCCAAAGCGAGCCAGGAATTCTTCAAAGGAGCATGACCGGCCAGTCGCAAGATGGTGCCATCCCGTTTGATCTCAAAGGGTTGCGTCAAGTGTTCTTTGGAATACTGATCGTGCGTCATCTTTTCGTGGAGCAATCCGGTCTTTTTCTCACTCGTGCAACTATAGGTCAAGAGAAGCACGTTAAGGATGAGGAAAATGCATGCAATCTTCCAGAGCCCTACCAGCGAAGCATAGGGAATGTAAGGTTGGCACGAGTACACTCCGCTTCGTGAGGGAATTCTCCGCCCTTTCGGTACTGCGGCCTGCATTTCTTCAGGACCGACGTACCTCCCTCGGAACAGCTCGATTTCACTCCCGGTTTTCTCACGGTCGATGCACTCGGGTGGCTTTACCAGGTGCACGTAATTGGTCGATTCTCCGGCAACGGCCCGCCACGGGAGCGCTCCATCCACCCACTTCAAAGACTGAGTCCCTTGCTCGTAAAACTTGAAGGTATCCTGACCGACTCTGACTTTCTGCTTGGGCTTGATTCCGGGAGGAATTGCCACGCTACCGTGAAACGGCGAACTCAAGGTGAAATGGCCCCGCTCCTCTGAAAGCCATAAATAGCCGGCATCAGGATTGTACAGAACATATTCGAAAGTACGATAGTGCTTCGTGCCTTCTTGCTCGTCATAGAGCAGCCTGCCCATGACTTCGTACTGTACCTTGTCAAAGGTAAGAGGTGTCCCCACAGGAAAAGCAAAGAGCGGTTCAGGGCCTTCGTTTTTCCCGACCACTTTGGCTTGCGCTTCGGTCAGATCCAGCCCGGCTCCGCACGCTGCACAAACCACCATCTCAGTCGTAGGGGCCCGCGCACCGTCGTATGGGGCTCCGCAGGATGGACATCGAATAATCAGGCCCACTCTGCTTTCAGGAGCAGTCTTGTCTTCAGGGCTCGACTTCGCTGATTTCAGCTCGAGGATCCGCCCGATGAAAGCTCTGGGAGCGCCGGTTCCGGCATCATATTCCAGACCGAAGGAAAAGCTGCCGTCCTGTCCAGCTCCATCGGCATAGGGATAGGTTTCACCGATCTCCACTTGAAAGGGGATCTCTCCTTCTCCTCCAATACACCGTGCTTTCCCGGTTTCTTCCACTACGCCGATCTTGGAACCCAGGGCGATTTCCATTCCGGGCTGAAGCTCCCCAAAAGGCGGAACAGGCTTTGTGAGAGTAAATGGTTTTTCCAGGAAGAGTTCGCCTTCATCCTCGCTTAACCAAAGGATCGACCCGTTCTGCATTTCCACGTACCACTCATTCCAAGTTCCAGTGTCGTGGGCATACACGAGACGACCGAGCACCCGAAAGGATTCCTTTTTGAGCTTCCCTGATGCGCCCACCTTGAACCGAGCCGAGACAGGCAGATCCAACGATTTGTTACCCGCGCGCAAAGCCGATTCGTCATCCCAATAGATCGCGGTCCGACAATAATCGCAGATCTTCATCAGGATTCCGGGATTCGTAACGAGGTGTGCGGCTCCGCACGATGGGCAGTGAAAACGTCTTTCCATGTTCCGTAAAGTGCTACCTGTTCCTGACGATGATTTTCGGACGAGGGACGACTGATACACAAATTCCCGGCAATGAATTCCCGGGCTATTTTCTTTAGTCCCTGCGGGACCGAGAATCACACCAAAGTTAGCGCCTGTACCGACATACCCCTTTTCCTAAGGGTGGACAATGGGGAATTTTGATCTAACACATTCAAATCCCCCTTTGGAAGAAGGGGATTTGATACCCCGAAACGCCGGATTATACGTTATTTCTCCGAATCTTATTTGAGTGCAGCTTCCTTTAATCTTTATCCAGTTCCTGGGCTCGGTTTGTGGCTGCTTCAACGACATCCATGAGGATTCCCCGCAATCCGGCCCGTTCCATCTCCTGCAATCCGGCAATGGTCGTTCCACCCGGAGACGTGATCCGATCTTTCAGTTCGCTGAAAGAGGCGCCGGTTTCCGCCATTTTTGCGGACCCCAGGAAGGTTTGCACTATCAAAGCCCGCGCGGTAACCCGATCGAGCCCCATACGGACAGCTCCATCGGTAAAAGCTTCCATGATCGGAAAAAGATAGCCAGGCCCGCTTCCGGAAAGGGCCGTCACCACGTTCATGTGCTTTTCATCCACTGCAACCGCGACTCCGACAGCAGAGAAGAGATCCAGAGCAACATCCATGTCTTTCTGATCCGCTCCTCCGGCTTTGCATAGAGCTGCTGCGCCGAATCCCACCATTGCAGGCGCATTCGGCATCACCCTGATGACGCGAGCGTGTGGGGAAAGACGCGAAAGCATGGTTCGGGTGGATATTCCCGCGGCTATAGAAATCACGAGTTTTGCTTCCCCGATCTGCGATGCAAGCTCATCCAGGACGGCGGGCATGATTTGTGGTTTTACCGCAACGATGATTATCTCGGTATCGGCTGTTGCAACATCAGTCAATGTGTGTACCGGCACTATGCCTAACTCGTTCATGAGTAGATTCAAGTGGGTTTTGTCTACGTCAAAGACTCGAATGTGTTCTCCCAAAGATTTGCCCGATGACACGAATCCTCGAATAAGGGCCGATCCCATGTTTCCTGCGCCGATTACACCGATATGTTGCAACCTACTCTCCTTAGCTTGATAATAGTAAAAGGTATGAGCTATATTAAGTATAGGAAAAGCCGCGGTTTGTCCGCGTGTCGATTATAGTAGCACGGAAGCGCCTCAGCCCGACAGAAAAAATCTTTTTCTCATCAGAGCGGACGGCCCCAGGAGGTTTGAATGGGTGAAGTACAGACGGTTGATTGCCGAGGTCTTTCATGTCCTCAACCCGTATTGGAGACAAGGAAGGCTCTTGAAGAATCGGTTGCCTCCCAATTGCGAATTCTTGTGGACAATATCACTTCCCGTGAAAACGTGAAAAGATTTGCCTCAAGCCAGGGTCTTGGGGTTCAAGTACACGAGATAGGGGCTGACGAATTCGAGTTACTGTTGGAACGAGTTCAGGACAAAGCATCTCCCGAAGAAGAGCCTGTGGAACTGCAATCTTCTCCAGTGGAGCAAAAATCTCTGAACGGCAAGAACGTGGTGTACGTTGGCAACGATTGCATGGGCCGCGGTGACGATGCTCTCGGTCGAAAGCTCATCCGTGGATTTTTGCGCACATTGATCGATGTCGCACCTGTTCCGTGGAAAATAATCTTCATTAATGCGGGAGTGAAACTGACGACTGTGGACGAAGAGGCTGTGGAAGCTATTTCGGTCCTGGCAGATCGAGGCGTGGAGATCCTTTCTTGCGGGACGTGTCTCGAACACTTCGGCCTTGTTGATCGACTCAAGGTGGGACGCGTTACCAATATGTTCGAGGTGATCGAATCTCTCAATGGTGCGACAAAGGTGATTTCTCCGGATTGATACCTTTTGTCATCAAAGCTAAACCGGAAAACCCATGAGGAAATTTTATGGGGGGACTTTTTGCAGATGGGGCATGCCATTAGCTCAGGTCCGAGTTGAAAGCATGGCTTTATCACAGACATACGTAGCCTTGGCATTGGCGCAGCCGCTGTAGGGGGCCCGCGAACACACGGGATGCCTGCCCTCCCGGAATGACCGGCACGGAGGCCGGTCGCTACCGGGCATCCACCCTGATCCGCTCGGCAGCCATCCGTCGGACCGGATACAGCCGGCGTAGGATGCGGTTCGAAAGTGTCTCAAAAATCGATGTCTATCCCAGGTCGTACCACGATTTTTGTGTATTAGAGAATTTTGAGACAGTCTCTGAATTACCGGGCTATTTTCTTTTGTCCCTTTGGGACAGAGAATTGGAACAAAGAGGCGCCTATGGGGAGCCGATGGCATGATGGGCTACAACTCTATTTCCAGGCCCTCGTATGCGGCTTGGCTATTAGGGAATTTCTTCTGGGCTTTACGTTCGATTTCCTCGACGAGATCGTCGCAGTTTCCGTGATGAAAGAGAATAAGGCGCTTTACTCTGGCTGCAACAGCTAATTCCACCGCTGCTTCCCACGTGCTGTGCCCCCACGATTGTCGCGAAATATCATCCCAAAGACCGAGATACTGCTCTGGCGTAAACATACTGTCATAAATCAGAATGTCCGCATCCGCTGCAAGTTTCAGCATCTCGGGATGCATGCCTTCCATGTGTTCGGTGTCGCTGGCATAGACCACAATCTTTGAGCAGAATTCAAGGCGGTATCCGAAGCTTCCGCCCGGATGATTGAGGCGCTCGGCCTGGACAAGTGCACCCTCAATCGTGACTTCTTCTCCGGGATCCAGATTATGGAAGGTCAGCATTGCGGCCAGTTCATTCAACCGAACCGGAAAATTGGGGTAGTCCATCTGTTCCCGCATGATTCGATGTATCGTAGAACTCAAGTCTTTTCCGCCGTACAGATGGAACTCGTTTCCATTGGTAAAGGCCGGGGCAAAAAAGGGAAACCCTTGAACATGGTCCCAATGCAGGTGAGAAAAGAAAATGTGACCGCAAATTTTTTGTGGTGCGGCTCTAAAGCGTTTGCACATGGTTTCGCCGAGTTCCCGTATACCGGTGCCCGCGTCAAAGATGATCAGGGTCTTGTCGCAGCGAACCTCGACGCATGCAGTATTCCCGCCAAATTTCAGTGTGGTAGGCCCGGGACGGGGCAAGCTGCCGTGAACTCCCCAGAATTTGATAAACATAGCCCTTACCGTTGGAGCATATAGTTAGCGGATAGAGTTTATCCAAGCGCTAAAACTATCCTATTATTGCAGAGGTGGGGAGGGTAAGTCAATCATTGCCCGATTATTCCATACAGTTTATCTCAACTTCGGTTGACACGGGGTACGGAATGCTTATCTGAGAAATAACCTGAACGGTTAAATTCCCGTGGAGGTAAACTTATAATGTCCAAACCCATAGGCATAGATTTAGGCACGACAAACTCCGTTGTAGCCGTTACGGTGGGAAAATCACCGGAAGTAATAGTAAATGAGGAAGGGTCCAGGCTAACAGCCTCGGTAGTGGCTTTTACCGACAAAGGAGAGCGGTTGGTGGGGCAATTGGCCAAACGGCAGGCAGTTACCAATCCGAAAAACACGATCTCCTCCATCAAGCGTTTCATGGGCAGACGCTATGATGAAGTGCAGCAAGAGCTAAAGACCATCACGTACGACGTCATTCCCGGTCCTGAAGGGGATGTGAGGATAAAAGCACAGGGGAAAACCTATTCTCCACCCGAGATTTCAGCGATGATTCTTCAGAAGCTTAAAAAAGCTGCAGAAGATTATCTCGGTGAAAAAGTAACTGACGCGGTTATCACGGTTCCCGCGTATTTCAACGATGCGCAACGTCAGGCTACAAAAGACGCCGGCCGCATTGCCGGCCTCAAGGTGTTGAGGATCATCAACGAACCTACAGCAGCGGCTCTGGCGTACGGGCTCGACAAAAAGAAGAACGAGCAAATTGCGGTATACGATTTTGGCGGCGGCACATTCGATATTTCCATTCTGGAAGTCGGGGAAGGCGTAGTTGAAGTAAAGTCCACCAACGGAGACACTCATCTTGGTGGGGACGATCTCGACTTGCGTATTATCGAGTGGTTGGTGGAGGAATTCAAAAAGGATCAGGGAATAGACCTCAGCCGCGATCCCATGGCACTGCAAAGGCTCAAAGAAGCTGCGGAAAAAGCAAAGATAGAATTGTCCTCAACCATGGAGACCGATGTCAATCTGCCTTTCGTCACGGCTGATGCTTCAGGTCCCAAGCATCTGAATGTAAAACTGACGCGAGCCAAATTCGAATCGCTGGTTCAAGACCTCATCGAGAAGACTATGGAACCTTGTAGGCGTGCGATTCAGGATGCAGGCATTTCCGCTCGCGAGATAGATGAGGTCGTCCTGGTAGGTGGTTCCACCAGAATCCCCATGGTCGTGGAAAAAGTGAAGGGATTCTTTGGAAAAGAGCCGCATAAAGGAGTCAATCCGGATGAGGTGGTCGCATTGGGCGCGGCGGTTCAGGCTGGAGTCCTTTCAGGAGAGGTCTCCGATGTACTGTTGCTCGATGTAACCCCGCTTTCACTGGGTATCGAAACACTTGGCGGTGTTATGACGAAACTCATAGACCGTAATACGACGGTTCCAAGTCGAAAAACCGAGATCTTCTCCACAGCCGCGGACGGTCAAGACAGTGTTGAGGTCCACGTGGTCCAGGGTGAGCGCGAAATGGCAGCGGACAACAGAACTCTGGGGAGATTCCATTTGTCCGGAATTCCGTCCGCTCCACGAGGTGTCCCTCAGATCGAGGTCACCTTCGACATCGACGCCAACGGCATAGTGAACGTGTCAGCCCTGGACAAAGGAACCGGGCGAAAGCAGGACATTACGATTACCGCGTCCAGTGGGCTCTCTGAAGATGAAATTCAGAAAATGGTCCGTGAGGCGGAAAGGAATTCCGCAGAGGACAGGCGCAAACGCGAAATGGTGGATGTCCGCAATCAACTCGATTCTCTTACCTACAGTGTGGAGCGATTACTCAAAGAGAACCGGGACAGACTGCGACCCGAGGATATCTCTGCAGCGGAATCCGCGCTGCAGCAGGCCCGAGACGCGATGAATTCCGGAGACATGGAACGTATGCGATCCGCTACGGATGTGCTCAACAGCGCATCTCATCAAGTTGCTCAAAACCTGTACGGTCAAACTGCCTATGGCCAGCAAGGAGCTCCTGGTGAAGGCGCACCATTCGAGGGCAGTGCAGGACAAGCTCGACACGCAGGACAAGACCAGGATTACGTCGACGCGGAATGGCGCCAGACCTAATGTGAGTGTGCTTTCAAAGAAATACTCGAGGAACCTTTTTTGAAAAAAAGGTTCCTCAAACTCCTCCAAAAAACTTTTAACACTGTCCGTCTGCCTTAGATTACGCCTTCTGACTGCAATTCCAGCAGGTCTTTTTCTTGCAGTCCCAGTTTTCCAAGAATTTCCCGATTGTCCTGACCCAAATCCGGGGCGGGACGATCGTCTGGAACCGGCGAATCTGAAAGTTTCAGCGGACACGCAAGAACCGGGTGTCCTTGCGGTGACGTATTCACCATATTCCGTGCATGGACAAGCGGCGACTCCACGGCCTCGTTCAAGGTGAGGACCGGTTCGCAACACGCGTCCGCATCCTTGAGGATTTCCAGCCATTCTTCTCTGGTACGAGACGCAAACAAGGCAGCGACTTCGGACACTACATTTTCTCCAGCATACTGGCCTTTCAAGAGATCCGGTCTTCCTGCAGCCTGGCAAAAATTTACCCAGAATTTGGGTTCGATTGCTCCCAGCGACATGTACTGTTCGTCGCTCGTTTTGTACAGGCCATAGCAGGGAAATCGTCCATTCAGCAGCATTTTCCCCGGCAAAGGAGTTTCCATGCCCGTACCGACTCCCGCAAACACCATAGTAGCCAGAGAAAGAGAGCCATCGAACATTGCGGTATCCACGAACTGACCGCGACCGGTTTTTTCACGCTGGATCACTGCCGCAAGAAGCCCCACCAGCCCGAACAGCGCTCCTCCGGCAAGATCTGCAACCTGCACACCGGGAACAGCAGGCTGTCCGTCTCTGGTTCCGGTCATCCCGATAATTCCTGCAAGCGAGAGATAATTCAGATCATGCCCTGCACGCAGACGGTTCGGGCCATTATGACCGTAACCGGTAATGGAAACGTGAATCAACCGTGGGTTGCGAGCGCTCGTATCAGAATATCCCAGACCGAGGCGTTCCATGGTTCCGGGTCTGAATCCTTCCACCAGCGTATCAAAATGGTCCAGAAGATCGAAAAAGATGCGTTTGCCTTCCGGATGCTTCAGGTTCAGGCTGACGCTCTTCTTATTCCGGTTCACTGCGGCAAAGTACGGCGACTCCTGACCTCGACTTCCGAGCGCCCGAGCGTAGTCTCCACCCACAGGGTTCTCAATTTTGACGATTTCCGCGCCGAGCATGGCCAATAGCCATGTCATGTACGGACCCGGAAGATTCATGCTCAGATCCAGAACCTTCAGCCCCGAAAGCGCTTGCATCATATTCCACCACCTAATGCGCTGTCAAAACGGCAAGACCGGGGAAACCCTTCTTGTAAGAAGTGTTTCCCCGAGCCCCATCCCAAGAACTTTCAGCATTCGCCTAATTCCTGTTTTTCCGCCGGAAAAACCAGGAATTAGGCCAGTGTTAAAAGTTTTTTGGAAGGGTCTGGGGAACCTTTTTTACAAAAAAGGTTCCCCAGATTGCTGCTTTGATTGCGAATGCGAGGGCCGAGCTGCTACAGGCCCATACGTTTTGCCACGATAGTCTTCATGATTTCGTTGGTACCCGCGAAAATCGAGAAGACCCGGATATCTCTCCATGCTCTTGCAACGGGGTATTCTTCGCAGTACCCGTATCCACCGTGAAGCTGGAGACAGCCGTCGATAATCCGTGTTGCGGCTTCTGTCAACCAGTATTTTGCCATGGAGACCTCAGTCACCACATCCTTTTTCTCCATGTGGTCTACAATCAGCTTGTCAAGAAACGTCCTGGCCAGCTTCAATTCCGTTGCCATTTCCACAAGCTTGAATTGGGTATTCTGAAATTTGGATATCGGTTTGCCGAAAGCCGATCGTTCACCGCAGTACTTGACCGTGAGCTGAAAAATATTCTCGGCTGACGCAAGCGCTCCCACGCAGCATACGAGCCGCTCCTGTTGAAGCTTTTCCATGAGCATCACAAACCCGGAGCCCTTCTGACCGAGCCGTTGTGATTTGGGAATTCTGCAATCGCTAAAGTACAGTTCTGCCGTATCCTGGCTGTGCCAGCCGATTTTCTTGAGTCTCCGTCCTTTTTCGAATCCTGGTGTTCCGGCCTCCACGAGGTACAAATCTATGGCTCGGTGAGGGTTGTCGATTTTGGGGTCTCTGACCGCAAGCACTACCAGGTCCGCATTTATTCCGCTGCTGATAAACGTTTTCTGACCGTTGATGATGACATGATCTCCGTCTTCCACGGCAGTGGTGCGCATAGCTGCCAGATCGCTTCCCGCATTGGGTTCCGTCATCGCGACGGCAGTGATGATGTCGCCCGATATACAGCCTGGAAGATACTTGTGTTTCAGTTCTTCCGAAGCATAGGAGAGAATATACGGAACCACGATATCGCTATGGAGTCCGGTGAGCAGGCCGAAAAAATTGCTCCGGGCCAGCTCTTCCATGAGAATGACGGAATAGAGGAAGTCTACGCCCATTCCACCGTATTCTTCTGGAACCTGCATGCACAGGAATCCCTGTTCGCCCATTTTTGTCCAGACACTTTTGGGAACGATTCCAGCCTCTTCCCATTCCTCCACATGAGGGACTACTTCTTTCTCGAAAAAGCGGGCAACGGCTTCCTTGAATATCCTATGTTCTTCCGTGTAGTTAATTATTTCCACTTTCGACTCCTTGTTTCGACCGCGATGTGGGCGGGTCCTTGCGGGCCGCTATACCGTGGAAAATCAGTTCGCAAAGCTCTTCCGTGAGTTCGTCCGGAGATATTTCCTTATTGAAAATGATACCGGGTAAACAGAGGTGCTCCACACCTCCCAAAACAACCTGCCTGATGCTCAGGGGCGAGAGGTCATTGCGGATTTCTCCGTTGTTGATGCCTTCCTGGATAACATCGAGGGATATCTGGGAGTATCGTTTCACCGACTCGTATGCGTCACTCTTGAAGTAATCCGGGTAATTGCGGACCTCCAGGAGCAAGATTTTTGCGAAAACCCGATTCGTGGAATACATGTTTATATGAGACCACATCAACTTGCGGAGCTTATTCAAAGATCCTTTGATCCCCTTCAGATCCATTTCAGCTCGAGAAATGTAAAACTCCAGGTATTCGCCGAGCACCTGGTGCAGCAGATCTCTTTTGTCTTTAAAATACTTGTAAATAAGCGCTTCAGTAACAGAAGCTGTCTTGGCGATTTCTGCCGTGGTTATTGCATTGAAATCCTTTTCTTCAAGGAGCAGTTTCAGAGCCTCAGCAATCTTGGTCCGACCGGGAGGATAGAGTTTGCGCTGTTTCTTTCGGATCGTGTTTTCTGTTCGTAAGGATGTGGCCGTTTTCATAGGGTTTACTCTAAGACGCTTTGAATGGGATTTTTGTCCGGGTGGACGTGAATCGGAGAAGCTCTTTCAAAGAGCCTCTCCTCTATCGGTCAGATCAACGCGGTTTCGAGACCGCACGCGATGAGACGGTCGAATTCAGGTGCAGGCTTCAACTGCGGCATGAGATACTTTGCGGAAAGCTCTTCCAGACGGGCTTTTACGTTGCTCACGCCTTTCAAACTCACGTACCTGGCCGGTCCGTGCCAGCAGTCAGGGAAGCCGATTCCCAATACCGCCCCTAAATCCATGCTGTAAAAATCTTTGAGTACACCTTCACTCATACACCAGAAGGCTTCATTCACCATTCCCAGCAGGAGAATGTCCTTGACATCTTCATCGGAAGGCAGCGGAAAACCCTCGGAATATGCAATGTGCTGAAGGATGGATTCATCTCGAAGCATCCTTTTCGAGTCCAGATAGAAACAAGGCTTGCCTGCTCCGGTGCAACCCGCGTCATACAGGCGACCGAGCGACTCCGGAAGTTCCAATCTGCCCTTGAATTTCCGAGCAAGGAAGCTCCCCGCGTGGTAAATCACATTGCCACCCGCCGTGCCGTAGATGTGCAAAGGCCCCTGAGGGAATCCCGCCTGCAGTGCAAGCATATCGACATCCCAGGGGGAAACGCCGAGTTCCACCAATCTGATCCCATTATTTACGAAAGTGCCGAAAGTTCTGCTCGTATAGAATCCCGGCCCGTCGCCCATGAGAATTACCGTTTTCCCCATTGCCCTTCCCACAGTGACTACCGTGGCCACTGCGGCCGGACTGGAATTCTTTCCCTGGATGACTTCCAGAAGAGGCATGAGCGGAACCGGCGAGAAGAAATGCATTCCCACCACCTGCTCAGGCCTGACTGCTCCTTCCGAGATCTCTGCCATAGGAATGGTGGACGTATTCGACGCGAATATGGCATCCGGGTTGACCGCCTGCACATGAGCGAGAATTCGTTTTTTGAGATCCGGATCTTCAAACACGCATTCGATGATCAGTGGGATGCCTTTCAAATCCGAATAATCGACGGTCCATGAAATATTCGACAACACGGCATCTTTTCGTGCACGAGTCCACCTTCCGCGAATGACGAGATCTTCCAGAGTCTCACTGAGGTTTTCTACGGCAGTTTTCACTCTGGTTTCGTCAACGTCTATCAGCAGGGTCCTTAGTCCCTTATCTGCGGCTATCTGAGCTATGCCCAATCCCATGAGACCCGCGCCGATTACTGCAATGCGGTCCACAGGCACTGCTTTGGAAGCATCAACTCTGGCAAGCTTCGGGCCGAGACTGGTTGCGAGAAAGAACAAATCAATCTTGTTGCGGCTGTTTTCATGAAACAGAAGAGGCACGAAGAGATCTACTTCTTTCTTCACCGCATCATCGAACGAAAGTGTCAGCCCTGCTTCGAGAGCATCAATGGCTGCAATGAGATACGGTCTATGCGGGCTGATGGTATAACGGAATCGGGCACTGTTGAGGATCGCCTGTTTTTCTTCCAGTACCGGTGCAGCGGGCTCGACGTAATCGGGATCATAATTCCGGTTGATCGCACCCGAGTGCGTCGGGATCCACTCCATCGCTTTCTGCATCAGATCGGCTGGAGAGCATACGGTGAATGCTCCCGATGCTGCCAATGCCTCCACAGGAACAACCCGCGCGGTGGTAATCATGTCCACCGCGGTTTTGAAACCAACGACTCGCTTCAGCGTTTGCGTGCCGCCACCTGCAGGAAAGAGTCCCACGCTCACTTCCGGCAATCCCATTTTCGATCCTGGTGTGGCAAAGATATGATCGCATGCCCACAACAGCAACTCGAAACCACCACCCAGTGCGGATTGATTATCCAGAGCAGCCACTACAGGAAATGGGCTTTTGGCAAGATCTGCGAGAGCATCCTGATATCTCCGGACTATCAGTCGAACGGTTTGAGGAGTGGCATCAGTGATAATTTCCTTCAGATTTGCTCCATCGAGGAAGCTCCTCTTCTTTGCCGAAACAATGACGACTCCGTTCACGGTATCTTTTTGCGCCCGCGCGGAAGCTTTTTCGAGATCGGTTATGAATTGCAGCCCTATGGTGTTTACCGGGCCGGCCGTATCAATGACAAGAGTGGCCACACGAGAGGCCTGATCCAAATGGTATGCGACTTCCGGCATGTCAATACTCCCTTTAAACCCTTATGAGGGCAGCCTCGCCCTGGGTGAGGCCGCCGCAAATCGCCGCAACCCCCATTCCTCCGCCCCTGCGACGGAGTTCATACATCATGGTCATGGTAATTCTGAGTCCCGAGGCTCCCACCGGGTGGCCTATGGCGATCGCTCCACCATTTACGTTCGTCTTCTTGAGAAGATCGTACCACTTGTCCACATCGTTTCGAGCAAGTATCTTTGTGCTCACCAGAGGCATGGCCGCAAAAGCTTCGTTGATTTCAATGAGATCGATCGTGTCGAGATCCACACCTGCCTTGGTCAGAACCTTTTTGATGGTCAATGCAGGTATCCAGGAGATACCATAGGGCATATCCGTTTCTCCGGCCATTTCTACAATGGTTGCCAGTGGGGTCAACCCGAGCTTCTCTGCCCTGGCCTCGGTCATAACCACCATGGCCGATGCGCCATCATTCAGGCCGGGAGCATTTCCCGCTGTGGTCGTCTTGGCCCCGAATACCGGAGGAAGCTGCTCTATGGCTGCAAGATTTCCATTTGGCCGGGGAAATTCGTCCAGTTCGAACCTGAATTTCTCTTTTCCCTTAGAGACCGTCATTGGAGCGATTTCGTCCGCAAATTTTCCCTGTTCCTGAGCTTTTACCCATTTGAGATGGGATGCCATGGCCCAGCTATCCAGCATGCGTTTTGGGACCTCGTGTTTGGCAGCGCCGTCGGAAGCATCGACGGCCACGGAATTGTACCCGGGATAGCTGATGGGGAATATCTGGTCCTTCAGTTTAACCTCACCGATGCGAATGCCCGCTCTGAGTTGCCGTGACATGTGAGGCACCAGGCTCATGGATTCGACTCCTATCACCAGGGCAGAGGACACCTCACCCAAACGGAGCGCCCACAAAGCCATGCGAAGGGCAGTCAGCGGCGAGCAACATGCGGTATCCAGCGTGATCGTGAATTTGTCTATCCCAAGCTTCAGTGCCATTTGCCTGCCGGTTACCGATCCTGTCTCGAATGAGGCAGCAATGCAATTCCCGACGAACACCTGATCGATTTCCGTCTTGAGATCCTTTCCCTGAGCGTTCAGAGCAGCCTGAGCTGCATGCACACCGAGATCCAGCGGCTCAGTGCCGGAAAGCGACCCCAGGTATTTGCCGAAAGGAGTTCTCTTTGCCCCTACAATGACGAATTTTTCTGTCATAAATGACCTCCCACCGGGAGCGCTCGAGAGCAACCGGTAAATGTGACCCACTCAGAAAAAGAGGTTTAATTAAAAAGGATTGTCACTACACTGCCAACAGACTGATCCCAAAATGGTAAGTGATCATCACCCACCCGCGGACCTTTGTCAAGAAAATTGTACGAAGAGTAATTAGGCGCGGTCGGCCACGGGACTGTCATATCATAAGGATGCCGGAAGAGTTAAGCATAAATGTCGGCCTTGGGTAATCCTTCTATTGTGGGTGGAATCCAAGGCGTCCGCGGAGAGACTCGGCTCTTTGCTCGGATGATTTCTCTTATGCCATTTTGCATGCAAGATGCTAACTACACTGACCTGGCTGCGCAGGTCAGTGGCACCCCTGTATCCGGGGGCCCAAATGTCAATCTTGGGTGCCACGGACCTGCCCTGTAGGTCCGTGTTACGGCCACAATGAGAAGCATCTTGACTGCAAGTCCGTATCACTGGAGAGGTGCATTGTTCCAAGTGTCTTCCGCTCGTGCGATTTTGATATCGATGACGGGTGTTTCGTCCAACGCTTCCAGGGGTCTGACCAGAAATCTGGTGGCGGACTCCATTTTAACAATGGTCACCAGATGTAAGCCGATAGGATTCGGACGCGCAGGCGATCGTGTGGCGAATACCCCTTTCATGGGCTTGTTTTGATTTTTTTGAGGGTGAACCCGCAACACGGAACGCTCTGCCAGATGCATCCAGGTGAACACGACAATTTCCGATCCCGCCTGCAATCCATCAGTGGCTTCCGCGAATTCCGGGTCAAGTTCGATCCAGGCTTCAGGTGCTCCCTCGGAACCCTGGTTCGGACACTGACTCAATTCCGTGAGCGAAGACCGCACCTTTCCTATCGGCCGCACGAGAAACGTCATGCAATCGCCTTTCCTAAATGGTTTCTCAGCATTTGTGCTGAACATAGAGTCCGCTACCCAGTTTCCCTTATGAGCTCTGCGATAGGCCGGCAGAGAGAGACTGTCTCAAAAAATCGAAATTATCCCAGACCGTGGCACGTATTTCTCAAGATCTTCCCGGCCTCACTGTAGGGGTGGACCTGCGAGTCCGCCCAAATCAGGGCAGACGCATAGGTATGCCCCTACTCGGATGGAGTGTCGTGGCACGATTTTGGTGCATTCGAGAATTTTGAGACACTTTCGAGACGCCGGTCCCCGCTAATAGGTTATGTTTGAGCGCAGGATATAGCCGGAATTTTTGCCAATCGCTCTATATCTGCGACTGCCATTCGCCGAAAATGAGAATCAGCCATAGTTTATGCGCATTGTCCGCTTTTCCTGCCAGATGTTCCGACCAGATTTTCTCGACCTGCTCTCTCTTGAAGACTGTGTAATGCCCTCCCAGGAGTCGATCCTCGGCCCACTTACGGAGATCGGTTTTGAACCACTGCCCCAGGGGCACTTGAAATCCGTACTTCGATCTTCCCAGAATTTCAGAAGGGACCAGGCCGCGGGCGACATTCCTCAGGATCTTCTTGGTCTGGCGATAGCCCATTTTGAACCCGAGAGGCATTTTGCAGGCGAGCTCAACAACACGGTAATCCAGTAAAGGGCTTCTCACCTCCAGGCTGTGGGCCATGCTCATGCGATCCACCTTGGTAAGAATGTCTTCAGCCATGTAGGTTTGAATATCCGTGAACATCATGCGGGTCACAGGATCCAGACCTGTCCATTGTCGCGCAGTTTCCAACACCGAATCGGAATCCGAGTGATAATCCATTCCTGTAAGGAGACGTGCTTCAGGCAAAGTGAACGTCTGCGGAATGACGGCCAGCGGATTCTCTCTCATGCGCCGGGATGCAGCCACAAACAGCTTCATCTTCTTCGTCAGGCTCGTACCGTAATAATCCGTTGTGGCAGGCAATAATCTCACGAGAGGTTCGATGCACCGCTCTCTCAATGCGGATGGAACCAAATCGTATATCGTTTGCAATCGCCGCGCGACGTAGCGTTCGTACCCTCCGAAGAGTTCGTCTCCTCCGTCTCCTGAAAGGGCTACCGTAACATGCTCCCTCGTGTGCTGCGATAAATACCAGGTGGGAATTGCGGAAGAATCTCCGAACGGCTCACCGAAATGGCGTACCACATCAGGAAATATGTCCTGAATTGCATAGCTCACTGCTCGTTCAGTGTGGTCCGTTCCAATGGATCGGGCCGCAAGTTTCGACCATTTTGATTCGTCATGGGTCGTTCCCGGAAAAGATATGCTGAAGGTTTTCACCGTTCGGAAGCTGTTCCGGGCCATGAGGGAAGTAACAAGCGTGGAGTCGATTCCTCCGCTCAAAAACGACCCGAGCGGTACGTCGGAGATGAGTCTTTTACTGACCGCATCATCGAGCAAACCTCGCAACTCTTCGACAGTGCTGCCGTAGTTCAAGCCATCCTGGGGCTCGGGAGGTTCCCAATATTTCTTGACCGTCAAGCCGTTCGCGTCGAAGACGGCCATGTGGCCGGGAGGCAACTTTTTCACGCCCGTCAAGATCGTGTGCGGCGCGGGTATAAAATCGTAGAGCAGGTATTCTAGCAGCGCCTGCTGAGAGAGTTCCTGTGGGACTGCACCGTCCCGGGTCAGAGCCTGGAGTTCCGAGGCAAAACTCAGCCTGTTCCTTTGCAAAGAATAATATAAGGGTTTTTTCCCGACCCGATCCCGTGCGAGAATCAGCTTTTTGCGTACGTCGTCCCAAAGGGCAAAGCTGAACATACCATTCAATGTTTCGGGAAGATCCTCGGGATTATCGAGGTACGATTCGAGAATGACTTCAGTGTCCGAGCGTGTCCTGAATGTGCGTCCTCTCTTAAGTAACCCTTCCCGAAGCTCCTGAAAATTGTAAATCTCCCCGTTGAAAACCAGAGCTGCACGCCCATCTGCGGAGAGCATCGGCTGTTTTGCAGCATCGGTCAAATCGAGAATCGAAAGCCTCCGGTGCCCGAGAGCACATGCATCGAACGTACAATTCCCACCCATATCGGGACCGCGATGCAACATACCGTTGCACATGGCCTCAACTACGGAAATATCAGGGGTTTCCGAAAAATCGACAATACCGCAGATACCGCACATTCAGGGCGCTCCTCGTTACTCATCGTCAGAGAGAACCCAGTATACTGCATTCCGTGCCGAGTATGCAGTACCGGGTTGACTCCGTGATTGCGTTGCCCATTAGATTCGGGTCAGGCGATTCTCCCGCGAGTCGCGGGATCGCTTCGGTTCTCTCGCTGACAATCATTCAGTTCATTGCTGAATGGTGGATTCCTCTACTGTTCGTGCATGCGTTCCAACAAACGCTGCGGCAGAGGGGGCCGACCCCCGCCAGGAAGGTTGAGCTCGGATATCATTCTTTTAATATCTATGTCCCCTTATTAAGGGGGGAATTGCGCATGTCTCTCTATCCCCTCTGCAAAATAAGGCAAAGGAAAATTACCCGACCAACAATTGAATTATTACGAAATATATTAGTTTTTCTTGACATTTGAATTCATTTATGAAAGCTATCTCTCGCCACAGAAGATAACTTGCTGCCTTGACGCAGCTTTGACATAGGTAATGGCGAGGAGCAGTTCAATGGTTCATGTGCGATGTCCCGAATGCGGATTTCTTCAGATCATGTCCGAGGAAAGGTTTCTTTCTATTTCCGATGAATACATCGGTTGCCCCCACTGCAATGCGCAAGTACCGAAAAAATGGGAACCGCAGGAAGACTCTGTACCGGAAGAGGCACATCATAAGATGGTCGCCTTTTCTCGCAGGATTCTGAATGGTGGCGGAGTATCCCGGGAAGTCGTCTTTGCCCTGGAGTCGCTGGTTCGGCATTACGGTCCTGTGGAAGAAAGCAGCAAGGCTCTTGGGCTGGGTTATGCGGCCATGGGAGAGAGGAACAAAGCTGAAGAGTTTCTCAAGGCTGCCGCTCAGGAATTTCCGGACGACAGAGAGGTATTGCATTGTCTCTTGGACTTGCTTTTCCAACGTAACAAGTTCGATGAGCTGGTTCAGTTCGGCGAAACGCTTGCCTCATTGGACCCGTCCGGCATAGGAAGTGGAGACGTGGCCAGATTGGCCCTCGCATACGTCGGGATGAACAATCCGGAGAAGGCGAAAACGGTTTTGGACAGTTATCCTCATATCGATTCCAGGGATGCGCTCGTCAAGAAGGCCAAGAAAGTATTGAACAAATCGGAAGGATCCGGCATTCGATCCTTATTGGGTAAACAGGGTCCTCTCCAGCGCCTCCTGCTGGAAGCGGGCAAAGGAAGTCTCAAGACTTTGAGCGACAGAGCACGGAGCTTTGTCGCAGGCTCAGGGCGTAACTCTCATGGCCACCCGGCTAAACAGCGACAAGCTGAGACAGTATCGACTGCAGTGACCGGAACAAGCCCGGCAGTTCTCGAATATTGGATCTATACTCTCGGAAAATTGATTCCCACGTGGGACGATTTGAGAACACAGCTCGTGGATTGTTGTTCAGGACGCTCCGAGAGGCAGCAGATGTTCCGCTTCCTCGAGAACGCCATTGAGAAGAACAGCCTGTCAATAGAGTATATTCTTCGTCATGAATCGGAAGCTTTGTTTCTCTATCCGGAAGAACTGATTCCATGTAATTCCAGAGACTTGAGCGATGAAGATCGGACGACCCTGGCTCAAGCTGAGATGATCGTGCGGTTGAGACTTACTCACGCACAGACTGACGCGGGGATCGATTATCTCGTATTTGCTGCCAAATTCGTTGAAACCGTGCGCAGCCTGGTGAACGGAGTGGTCCAGGATGCAGCGTCCCATGTGTTATGGGGAACCGAACAGTGGAAAAAACACGTGCAACAGCCATCGAGACTTGTCGAAACGAATCTCCATTTTGAAATTCTTGCAGATGACGGAAATGCATGGATCCATTCTCACGGAATGCAGAAATTCGGACTTCCCGATATCGAGATGGAAGGCATACCCGAGGATCTGGCGAATCGCGGCAGGATGGTGGTGCTTGCGGTTGCTCAATTGCTCATTAAAAAACGCGGCGAATGCAGCATTGAAAGTGAAATTGAAATTCCCGGTGTCCCGGCCATGCTGAATTTGGAACCTCAAGCCTCTGACCAGGAGGGACACTTTCCCAATGGAAGTCTCAAAATACGACTTGTGCCCGATACAGAAAGCACTTTGGACAACGCAAGGAGTATTCTTTCATCGGTATCCTCCAGAATGTCGCATGCCTCGCTGGGCAGGAGAAGCGAACCGGTTGCAGACGCTGTCGAATCCGAAAAAGTGCCGGTCACTGTGCGAATGGATATGGTGGAAGCCCACAAACAGGCGCGACAGGCATTGCCGCTTTTCAAAACAAGTTTTCAGCAGTCTGTCGCATCAGATGAGCACATCCATGCTGTGAAGGTGGGTTTTCCGGCTCAAGGCGGAAAATATGAATGGATGTGGGTGACGCTGGACGCCTGGCGCGGTCAGTCTCTCGTGGGGCATCTCGAGAGTTCTCCCGTACTGCGCAAAGATCTCAGCAAAGGCAGCAGAGTGCAGATTACCGAAGCGGAAATCTTTGACTGGGTCATAGTGCAGAGCGGCGACGTTTTAGAAGGAGCGTACACCGAAAAGCTATCCGCATGACGAGGCGTGGGAGCCGATTAATGTCATGCCGAACCTGCGACCCCATTGACAATCGCTTCCCGAGACGTTATCACCCTCAGGAAGATGATTCCGCACGCACCCCACGACAACACATCTTATGCGCACGGTTGGAGCAGAATTGGCTTTGTCATTCTGCTCTTGGGCCTGTTTGTCCTCTATAGTGTTCCTGAAGCAAGCGAAATCTCGGTAGTTCCGGACCAGGAAGAAAATGCTGCAAAATCCGTCCCGGACAATGTAGCAATTCAAAAGAACACTGCAATTCCCGACGAGAAAACTGCGGCGCTCCTTCGAACTCGGGAGGAGCAACTCTTGCTCTACGATCCGGCAATCGAAGAAGAAGAGCGGCTCATGGAATCGACAGTCCAGCTCCTGGACCGGGATTCTGCGGTGCGTTGGCTTTCATCCTTTGTGTCTGCCAAGCCGCTCAACTGCCCTGTACACTCCCAACAGAAATGGGTTGAGGCAATACTGGACGCCATCGAGAGAAACCGCCTGCCCTTGTGCAAAGAAATTCTCGCGCTCACTGCAACCCTGATCTCTATTGAAAGCAGCTTTCAGGTGGACCCCGTTGCTATCGATTCGTCCAAAGGCGAGGACATGGCGAGCGTCTTGGAAAGAGCGGAAGCAGAATTCTTTCAGAAATTCGGGCCTCTTTTGTCCATACCTCCGGTGCCTCAGCTCTATGCGGTGTACAAAGAGAAATATTATCCCAGGCTCTGTGCGTGCCGCACCGAGGGCGATGTGGAAGTCCTGGCAAAAGAAATTGCCGAGGATCTCAAGAAGGATGCGGAGCGGTTGCCTGGAGTGATTCGCAACGTGATCTACAAGGAATTGGATAAACTAGCGAATGTGGTACACACCAAAGGGTCGATGCAACTGAATTTCAACAGGGCTCGCCTGGTGATGCGGGAACGGGGCGAGCAGTTCACGGATGCGGAACTCACAAAATATATGTACACTATGAAAGGCGGCATAGACGTTGGAGTAGCAGCATTAAGGCCTATGTTCGTACAGTACGCGGGAAGGTACGGATCGCCAGGAAATCTTTCATGGATGTTCTTTGTGGGAATGGACTATCATTATGGTCCTTTTTCCAGCAGAAACATGATGGAGCAGGTCAGGATAAGGGACCTTTCAGGACGTAAGATCGCTGTTGACGGTGATTTTCTGCGATATGACGATTCAGGAAACCCTGTCGGCAAAGATTCCGAGACAATGTCGGCCGTGCTTTCCATTGTACCTCCATCGATGCGAGGTGAAGTGTTGAAATCGCTTCTCCTCGAAAAAGATCAGCAGTACATCTATACGAATGTGCACAGCGCCATCCGTGACACTCACCGCGAGAATTTCGGAGAAACACCCTTTGCAGTCATCGGTGACCTCTGGATGGGAGAATCTGCGCAAGTGAAACATGGCGGAGCGTGGAAAACACGTTCATATTTGAATAAGCTCGACAAATATCTTAATTCCATCCCCTGGGATCGTTAGAGAACTCGCACACGTAGCTTCCGCATACTCGAGAAGTGCTGCTGACATTATGATGCATAACTGCGCAAATTGAACTTTGCTTTCCAGAACTGACAATCCTTTTCGGTCTCCTCTTTCGGCAGGCAGCCTCTCGGTTCCAACAGGCACTCCTCAGATCCCAGCCTTGCTCTGGATCAGGGTCATTGCCATTCTCGTTGCTTCTTCGGTGTAGTTCGTGCAATGTTCAATAAGATTACCCTCTTTGAACTTCCTCTGGCCCTCTTCTGTACCCAGATCGCAACCGACAAGGTCTCTGCAGTTGGTTGAGCCAAATCTGGTCTCAAACATGCTCAGGAGTTTTCTTACGGTGTCGTAGGCCTCTGTGACAGACTCAGTGGGAGAACTTCTTCCCTGTAACAAATTGATTGCCATAATGGCGCCGCTTACCGCGCCGCAGATGCCGCATGTCCTCGAAATACCGCTGCAAAAGCCTGTAGCGATCTTAGGGATCAGTTCCGACTGAATGCCTTTGCTCTCGGCTACGGCCAAAAGAACGCTTTCAGCGCAGTAGTACCCACTCTGAAAGAGTTCACGACTTCTTTTCGATGCCCTGTCAATCATCTGTATTCCTTTCTCTGGACAATTCCGACAATTCCGGGGATACCATACTTAATTGCTCTAACCTTTTTGCAACCTTTTCGGAGTGGGTCTCCGTGGTCGGAGGTTCTATCGAGGGCAAGCTCGAGTTTTGAGAGAAAGTCATCATTACCCAGAGGCCTGCCGGTGCGATCATGACGATGGATGGCCTCTGCCTCAGCATCCGATTATTCTTCGGCCTGAAATTCACCCATTTGCCACAAGCTCCAGCAGACGTGGTTGCGTTATGAGATGAGGAACCCAGGGACCTTCCAATCGAGCCAGTCTAGCCACGCTTAAGAATACGCCAGACTACATTCCCTTTGCACCAATTAAGTATGGTGTCCCAGGATTTCCCGGATCCCAGGAGGAATGTGTTCATACGTCAACTCTCCATGATTCCCACAGATATGACAAATTCCTGTTTCAGTACTTTTTGTCATGATCAAAGAATTCAGTTAAAGAGGTTCAGAGTCCTTCCTTAGCATATTCTGTGCTTCTCTTTTGAGAGCATCCTTATAAATTTCCTCATAAAATTTTATAAGTCTGTTTCCTGTTTCTGTAAGGACAAGGGAATTACCTCCCTCTTTAATTAACTCGAACTCCATTAGTGATCTGAGAACTTGTGTTGAGTTTGGTTCATTACGTTTAAAGACAGAATTCATTTCAAGGTATAGATGAACAGTCTGTACCCCTTCAGGTTCTTCTGAAAGTCTTCTTAGTACCCAAAGATGCTTTGGTGATAATTCGGTGGATAGATACCTGTAGAACCAGTAAGTTGCTTTCTCATACGTCTTAGCAAGCTCCTCTTTATAAGGTCTTGTCATCTCAACTATGTCCTTAACAGTGAGTTTCGTCTCAGGATCTACAATAGTTACAGATTCAGGAATTTTCACTTCAGGCTGAGGTATGTTTTTTATGTCACGTGGTGTGGCAGCAACTGGATCAGTCTTTATGCCAAAAGGTCCAGTGATCTCTCTTATTCGATCTATAAGCCTCGAAGTCTCTGGTCTGAACGAAATTACGATATACAGAATTAGACTACAGATGACGACTTGAGGCGAAAGGATAGCCTGGACTAGTGGAACAAATCCAGTGTAACTTATCGCCAGAATGACAAGAATAACGTTGAATATTCCAAGCACAAAAGAGTCAAGTGGATGAGATTTGATAAAATTCCACACTCTCTCAGTATAGCCTATCTGTCTATTCATTTCAGACCTCTGAAGACCTCTTCTTACAAACTCATCATCACACGAAATTCCTAACTAAAAGTCAACCGGAAATAGTCATTGGCTTGCAAAGCTTAAGTTTCGAGCGGTGGTTTGAGAAAATTTTATCATGGGGGTAATTGGTTCTCGCGTCCGGCTGAGATAGGGCATAGACTTCCTGGGTGAAACGCTTGTTCAGGTGATGATAGGATGGGTATAAACGGCTGTCCGGTTTGTTTGGAAAAACAGCGTTACATTGACGAGTTAAAAGAAAAGATCCAGAGCCTGGAGGCCAAATGGCGCGATCAGGAGCGCAAAGCTCAAGATGGAGACTTTGGCTCCGCCACTCCATCGTCCAAAATTCCAAGGGGAATAGCGAAAAGAAGATGTCAATTGAGTTATTCGTGGGGAGAATCCCCCCTACCCACCTTTATAAAAGACTGGTGAAAAGGCACATGCGATTTCCCCCTTAGTAAAGTGGGGTGAGGGGGGATTTGGGAAGTCAGAGGCCCATGATCATAGGAGAAGATTTTCTCTACCTCGCTTAACTGAAGGTTACTCCACGCGTCCGATTTTGGTTGACATCAGCCGCTCAGTATGAGAATTTTATTCAAAATTTCAGGTGGACGGAAATGGCTCGTTTAGGAATTGTCCTGATTGTCTGCTTCATGGTGAGTGTTTCTCCGGTGAGTTCTTATTCAGCTAATCCGGAAGTTTCCGACAGCTCGTACTGGTCGGCGCTTGTTCACGAAGAGAATTCTCTGCGAGCCAGCGTACTCTACCTGCCCTATATGGTTTTCATGATACCCGTTCGTATCATCGATGGAATAGTGAACCCCAAACCGGCTACTCTGGGAACCATACCGCCCCCGGCGCACAAAGCACACCCATAAGCTTTTCCCCGGTCCAGCAAAATCCCAAGAAATGATGCAACGCGTTCATAGCGTTCAATGTACCTGTTTCAATTTTCAGCCGGACTCGGCATCGTTATGAACACAGTGCGGTCGAGACTTGCCATCCCATGAATTTAATCTGTGTTTTCGTAGGCATTGACTCAGATTTATCGATTTGGCCGGCACGGAGGCCGGCCGCTACTAATTCATTGCGGATACAGAGTGCATATTCAATGACACAAACGCGTTTTGTAAACGCATGAAATCCTAGTCCGATAATTTTTTCATTTTCATAAACCTTCTCAGGGGTTTGACCGGACAAATCATACACTTGCAGATTCTCGAGACCACAACCACAGCAGCGTAACCTATAGGAAACATGCAGTTTCTTTTTCACCTCGAAAAAGAGATGACCTTCCGTGCACCAGCCATCCAATCGGAAGAGTTGGCCATTCAAAGAGAGTACGACGGGCCCATTCTCTCCCCCTTCTTTGTCTACCGCGAACTGGAGCATAGTGATATGCCCTGCCTTGAACAGCTTAGGTGAAGAATCCAGAAGAGGGTTTTGACTTATATCACCAAACTCATCAGCCTTGGTTGAGGTCGTTGTCCAGTCCTTCAGCAATTGCCTGGCTTTTCCTTCCATATCTCTTGGCGCCGGAGACTGTTCCTCGGTCAGTGGAATGATACGAACTTCTTCCGCGTTACCCCCCAGAACGGCAACAGCCAAATTTCGGCATTTTCCAGATACATCCAAAGCAGTGGCTTCAAATTCAGGCCCGCCTGCAGGACCCTCAAACATAAATCTGAACAAGGTTACTGCGCTACATATCTGCTGTTTGGAAAGAAGAACTACGTTTAAATTGCAGTCCGGAATGGAATCAGCCAGACAGATCTCAGGATATTTCGTGCACACAGCGGCTGGATTGGCAAAGAAAGGCAGACTAAACCTGATTTTGCCTACAGGATGCCGCTCCAATGCATCGCTTGGCGTAAGGAACTTATTCTCTGACTTGATTTTGGGATTGACGGCAACCCCGGTTTTCGATAAAGCCCTGTCCCCCAGAACTTCCTTATCCTTTGCAGCTACAGTAAGTTTTTCGTCCCTTTCCTGAGTTGCATTCGCGGTAGGGATCAGTACTGGCAGCGCTAAAGCGACCATGAGCGCTAGCCAGTGCTTCTTTATCGAAAGGGAAATAATTTTCATGAAAATCCTCTGGTCAAAGAACATTTTTAACTCGGTTTTCGCACAAAAAAATAGCCGGGTTCGCATCTGACCCGGCGTTAGGAGGTAAAAATAGGAGTGTTGAAGTTCTCGTTGTTAATGTGTTTCTTTAAGTTCTAGAGATAACATACCAACATTTAGCCAATTTGTCAATATAAAATTACAGAATATTGCATCGCCGCGAGAAAGTTATGCACGCGCGGCAAGAGGGTGCAGAGACAATTCGGCTTTTTCGGAGAGACGGAAAGACTTGATGAGATTGGCTCGGGTGATTCTACACTGATTCTCAAAAGTAATCGCGGATTGTGTAGAGCTATTCCTTGAAATTGGTAGCCACCGGCCTCCGTGCCGGTGGACAATATGTAAACAAATCAGTTAGTTTTGCCCGGCAGGGACGCCGGGCGCTACTGATACTCTTCTACCGATATCCGATTATTTCAAAACTCTTGAGAACCACTATAGTTGATGTGATTTCGTTGGAAAGCATGTCGGGCAAGCAGAGTTCCCCGACATTGCTCGTACAAATGGGTTTCTAAGCGGTAAATTGGGGAAACACTTCTTATAAGAAGGTTTTCCCCGTTTATTGCAAGTCTATTTAGACTTTACCTCTTCGGGAGGCTTCGGTATTTTTCGTGGTGAGATATCCAATGAGCCAGCCCAGTGCCATAAAATTCAGGCCCAGACTGCCCAATTCGAGAAACTTGGTCAGTCCTGATTCCAGGAATCCTGTCTCACCAAGCTTCATTACGTGAAACACGAGAAGGGGCGTATCGATAAGCAGGAAAAGCACAGCGACCCAGACGAGATTTTTCTTCTCATTCCACATCGCGTATCCCAGCAAGAGTGCCGGAATAAAGGCTCCTGCAAAATAGCCGATCTCAATCCAGGTCCAGAGTTCGTACGGGGCCGGTTCCGTCCCCAGCATGTACACGTAACACACGTACAGGAAGCTCTTCAGGTAAAACCAGAGTCCCGCGAACCATAAGGCGAGCGGAAAATTCGGATCGAACCGTCTCAGCGGAAAACATCGGTCTAAGAATTTGCTATCACCCATGAAGAATTCCATTTCCGTTTTGAGGATATAAAGGGAATTTGCGGCACAATTCAAGGACCTCGTTGCGGGTCCGGGTAATAACATCCTCATTCGTGTACTTTGTCAACACTTTGGAAATCATACCGGCAATGAGACGCATTTCCTCTGTACCCATACTGCGGGTAGTCACTGCAGGAGTCCCGATTCTGATTCCGGAGGCTTTTCCGGGAGGCAGCGGATCGAATGGAATGGAGTTCTTGTTGACTGTGATGCCGGCGCTCTCCAAATATTCCTGTGCCTGGGCTCCGTTGACCCCCTTGTCGGTCAAATCGATCAAAACAAGGTGATTGTCAGTGCCGCCGGAAATCAATCGAAAACCCTGTTCCAGAAGACCGGAAGCCAATGCCTTTGCGTTTTGAACCACCCGCGCCTGATATTCTTTGAACTCCTGTGTTATGGCTTCACCCAGCGCAACCGCTTTTGCCGCAATCACGTGCATGAGCGGTCCGCCTTGCATTCCCGGGAAAATACAGGAATCAAGGGCCGCAGCATAGGTCTGCTTGCACATCACGAGTCCGCCGCGGGGTCCGCGAAGTGTCTTGTGCGTGGTAGTGGTAACGAAATCCGCATGGGGAAACGGTGAAGGATGCTGTCCTGCGGCAACCAGTCCGGCCACGTGTGCGATGTCGGCCATGAGAATTGCGCCCACCTCGGCTGCAATCTCGGCAAAGAGGTCGTACCGTATTATCCGCGGGTATGCACTGGCGCCCGCGATAATCATGCGCGGCTTATGTTTGCGTGCCAGGTCTCGGACCTGATCGTAATCTATCCTGTGATCGTCGGCACGAACCGCGTAGGGGATGACGTGATAGATGATTCCGGAGAAGTTCTTCGGATGTCCCATGGAAAGATGGCCGCCGTGAGCAAGATTCATCCCGAGATACGCGTCGCCCGGCTTCATTGCGGTGAAGTACACCGCCATGTTCGCCTGAGTTCCGGAATGAGGCTGAACATTTATGTGATCGCAACCGAAAAGAGCCCTTCCGCGAGTTCTCGCCAGTTCTTCAACCACATCGGCATTGACACAGCCTCCGTAATAGCGTTTTCCCGGATAGCCTTCCGCATACTTGTTGGTGAAAATACTGCCCTGTGCTTCCATAACGGCAGGGGAAGTGAAATTTTCGGAAGCGATTAACTCCAGGCGATTTTCTTGCCTTTCCCTCTCGCAGGCCAATAGCTTGTAGATTTCCGGATCTGTTTGCTGCAGCGCGGTCATGTTGTCCCTATTCTGGAGAGCAAAGATGCATCTCCCTTTCCTTAACCCTTATCCGAAAGACAATAGTGTCAGCAATTATCGATAAGATTTACTCTTCTGTTGTGGCGCCCGCCTTCGAAAGGCGTGTCAAGCCATTCCTTCAAAATGGCCAGGGCCAGTTCCGAACCAGTGACTCGCCCACCCAGAACCAATACGTTGGAATCGTTGTGAGCACGGCTCATGCGGGCATGGAATTCCGTCGTGCACAGTGCGGCTCGAATACCTTCAAACCGGTTTGCAGCAATGGACATGCCCAGACCTGTGCCGCAGATCAGTATACCGCGACCGGCCTCACCCGCGAGAATTCGCTCGCAGAGGTCTTTAGCGAATACGGGGTAGTCGCAGGACTCCTCGCCTTGACACCCCACGTCCTTAACCTGAATTCCCCGGTCAGAAAGATACTGCCGGACCAGGGTCTTCAACGCGAATCCTGCATGGTCCGATCCCATGAGAATCATCTCTGTCATGATACACGCCTGAACACCAGGCTCGCATTTTGTCCACCAAATGCGAAGCTGTTGGAAAGCGCATATTCCGACTGCCTGGTTACGGATTTATGCGGAGTATAGTTAAGATCGCATTCCGGATCGGGATTTTCAAGATTGATTGTCGGCGGTATATTCCCGGTCTTTAGAGCCATCAGAGAATAGATTGCTTCAACAGCACCTGCAGCTCCGATCAAGTGACCTGTCATGGACTTGGTGGAACTTATACTCACCGTGTATGCAGCTTCACGGAAGAGCTTCTTGATCGCCAGAGTCTCCATTTTGTCGTTGAGATCGGTTGAGGTTCCGTGAGCGTTAATATACCCGATTTCACCGGGATCGACTGCCGCATCTTCCAAGGCCATTTTCATGGCCCTGTAAGCGCCCTCGCCTTCCGGGTCCGGCATTACAAAATGATAAGCATCCCCTGTAGCCCCGTAGCCCGTTAATTCCCCGTGAATCTCGGCTCCGCGACGTCGGGCGTATTCTTCGGATTCCAGGACGAGAATGCCGGCACCTTCAGATATGACGAAGCCGTCCCTGTCTCGATCGAAGGGTCGGGACGCTGCCTCAGGATTGTCATTGCGCGTCGATAACGCTCTGAGAGCATTGAAAGCGGCAATGGACAAGGGAGTGACAACAGCCTCGGTTCCTCCTGCAATCACTACGTCGGCACGTCCTTCACGAACGATTCTGAAGCCCTCGCCAATAGCCGAAGTACCGGAAGTGCAGGCGTTTACCAGGCCGAAATTGACGCCCCTGAATCCATATCGCATGGACAACATTCCCGGAGCGAGGTTGATAACCGCCTTGGGAATGAGCAAGGGATGTACGCCTTTCGGACCTTTCAGATGGTAGCTGATTACACCGCTTTCGATGGTAAACAGACCACCCATTCCCGACCCGACCACGATTGCACATCGAAACGGGTCCTCCGGTGGCATAGGAAGCCCGGATTGCTCCATTGCTTCGCCGGCGGCCACCAGACAGAACTGCTGGTATCTGTCCATTCTCCGCAGTTCTTTGGCAGAGACATGCCCGCGAACGTCAAAATCCCCCCGAACCTCTCCAGCTATGCGAGTAGCGAAGAGTTTGGCGTCAAAGAGGGTAATCGGCCCTACTCCGGATCGGCCATTGAGCACAGCTTCCCAGTTTGCCTGAACTCCCGTTCCAAGGCAGGTGACCATTCCCATCCCGGTTACGACGACTTTGTGCGGCACGGTTCCTCCGCAGGAGAAAAATAGGTAAAATATGTCGGGCTTAAGAAGCTTTTTGCTCTCTGATGAAATCAGCGACATCCTGAACGGTTTGAATCTTTTCTACCTGTTCATCGGTTATTTCCATACCGAATTCATCTTCCAGAAGCGCTATCATATCGTAGATGTCCAGCGACTCGGCTCCCAGATCTTCCACGATTTTCGAGCTGAGCTGAATATTTTCTTTATTGACGTCCACGAGAACTTCGGCAACGAGTTCTACTACTCTGCTTTCGATATCGTCCATGTGTATTCCTCCAGACAAATCACAGTCTTTTCCAGGCTGCTTCAGAGATGTGGAAGGGGCCTGCATTCCCGGAATGCCCTCCCCGCGTCCCCACGTTACATATACAGCCCGCCATTTACTCGAATAACCTGACCCGTTATGTATTCAGACATTCCCGAGCACAGGAACAGAACCGCTGCAGCTACCTCTTCCGGTTTTCCCGTCCGGCGCAGTGGAACATGCGAGCGGATTGACTCCAATTGATCTTCGGTGAGTTGATCGGTCATGCCGCCGGCGATTATACCCGGTGAAACGGAGTTCACAAGAATATTCCGCGGAGCCAGTTCCCGTGCGAGTGCTTTTGTGAATCCGATAAGTCCCGCTTTTGCAGCCGAATAGTTTGCCTGACCGGGATTTCCCGCCTCTCCCGCGGTGGACGAAATAGTTATAATCCGGCCTTTTCTCCTGCGGATCATGTTCTTGCTCACACTGCGGCACAGGTAAAAGACACCGCTGAGATTCGTAGACACGACCTCATTCCAATCGGTATCCTTCATGCGTCCTATAAGCCCGTCCCGGGTAATCCCCGCGTTGCTCACGAGTATGTCGATTCCGTTTCGTTCCTGCACTGTTTCCGCTATTGCCCGGTCAACTGCCTGGGGATCGCTTACGTCAAATCCTTTAACAGTCGCCTGACCTCCGGAATGCCGTATTTTCTCAGCCACCAGATTTGCGGAAGCCTCATCGGTCCGGTAGTTGATAACGACATAGGCACCGGATCTGGCCAACTCAAGCGCTATGGCGCTGCCGATTCCGCGTGAGCCTCCTGTTACGAGTGCAGTTTGTCCCTGGAGGGAAATCAACTCCGAAATCATTGCGGAGAGGCCTCCAATGCTCGAACTGACTCAAGATCCGAGATGCTCATTGCAGGTGCTTTCTTGTCGATTCGTTTCATCAAGCCGGTCAGCACCTTTCCCGGCCCGATCTCGATGAAAAGACTCGCACCCGATCGCTGCATCGTGCGCACACAATCTTCCCAAAGAACTGGCCGAACGACCTGTTCCGTGAGCAGGTCCTTAATGCCGTTGCCGGAATCCGGATAGAAATCGGCGTTCACATTCGCAACCACAGGAAAAGCGGTATTTGCCGGAGACACTTTCTGAAGGCGATCTTTCAATGCTTCTCTCGCTGGCTCCATCAGGCTGGTATGGAATGCCGAAGAGACGGGGAGCATGACCGCTCGGGTCCTTCTTTCCTGTTTCATTGCCTCAAGAACTCGGTTTACCGCTGCCACATGGCCGGAAATGACCGTTTGATCGGGGGCATTGAAGTTGGCCGCCTCAAGCACCTGCTCTCCTCTATGCGCGTCAACGATCTTCTTTGCGTCTTCCCGGGAGGGACCTATAAGCGCGGCCATAGCACAGGTACCGAGAGGTTGCGCGTTATCCATTCCCTCTGCGCGGACGCGGATGATGTCCAGCGCCTCACCGAACTCCAGGACACCGGCTGCGCAGAGAGCGGAATATTCTCCGAGAGAATGTCCCGCTGCCACTATAGGCGCAAAGATGTACCGACTTCGCAAAGCGGCCAGAAGGGCCATGGAATGCACGAATACCGCAGGCTGCGTGTGAACGGTTCTGTTCAGCTCGTCTCCGAGATCGCCCGCCATGACACGGCTCAGTGAATAACCGAGAATCTCATCCGCACGTTCCAGGAGTTCACGCGCTTCGGGACTCTCCCGAATGAGATCCTGTGCCATTCCGGCAAATTGAGATCCTTGCCCCGGAAACAGAAGCGCGACCGATCTGAATTCCTGTATGGCAGATTGCATGGCTCGAGCCGCTTACTATTCGATTTCTATGACAGTTCTACCCTTATAAAAACCGCAGCCCGGGCAGATTCTGTGGGGCATCCTCTCCTGAGAACACTCGGGACACTGAACCAGATTGACAGGAGTCAGCTTTTTGTGAGTGCGCCGTTTGTCTCGCCTCGTCCGCGAGACCCGCTTCTTAGGTACTGGCATGACAAATCCTTTGCAGAATACATAGTCGAGTGAAGACCGTCTCTATTCACAATCTTCTAGATATACACCGGCCTTGACTCGAACTCAACATCTTTAGATCTGTCTCGAGCTTTTTTGGCTTGGCTGGTGCGGTTTACGGGGTCAGGATTCCTTATGGGGATTCCTTTAATCCGCCGTTTTATCTTTCAGTTTTGCGAGCGCTTCCCATCTCGGATCGACGCGTTGTTCCTCGGAACATTTGCATTTCTCCGACCCTTGTATTTCGCCGCACGTTGGGCACAAACCCGGGCATTCCGGACTGCACAAAGGTTTCATGGGGATGCTCAGCATGATTTCGTTAACGATAATCTCCCCGAGATCTATTTCAGATCCCTGGATGATGAGTTCGTCGCCTTCCGCTTCCAGAATCTCGTGCTCTTCTGCGACAGATCCGGATTCCGTTCTCAGGACGAGGCTCAACTCGATCTCCTTGTCCAAATCGAAATCTGCGAGACAGCGTGAGCACTGGAGATGTAATATGCCCCGAACGGAACCCGTGAGGAATATTTCTTTTCCGCTCTTGATCAGCTTCACGTTTCCCATAATTCGGGGATCCAGGCTGCGGGCCTCTTTTTGAGGCAATTTTTGCAGAGCGAGTGAGAGTACGTTCTCCTTGCCTGAAAAGCTTAATTCTAAATCTTTGTCGCTGAGTTCATCAATTTTGATTTTCATGGCTCCAGCCTCAAGGTAAACAAAAAGAATATAGCAACTTGGAAAGCCAGTCAAGACAAAAGTTCGCTGGTGACGGTAGCGCCGCTGCTGGAGTTTGTGGAAACTGAGTAGAATTTCCTATCGAAGGATACTCGGATGCCGAGGCAGAGGCTATTCGTTATCGAGAGCACCCCGACAGGCCTCCGGGCAATGATGATTTTCTCCTGAGAGCCAAGCTCGACCTCGGTAGATCAGTGCGATCCCGAAACCTGGTCCGAAAGCGTTCGACAAAGGTTCGAGGAATTAAGTATGGTATCCCCATCGGTGCTGAGTCGATTCGAGCATGTTAGCAGGATGAACCGGAGATCTTCATGAAAATTCCACGCATTCGCTCGATCCTAAAGTGGGTGGCCGCTCTTGCGATAGTCCTAGTCTTGGGACTGGCCCTGCTGGTTTGGATCATGATACCCACGCCTCCCGTTGACCGACAACTGGTATGGGCAGCAAGAGACGGAGATCTCCCACTCATCAAGAAACTTCTGGACAAAGGTGCTAACGTTGATTCTGCGTATCGAGCTATCCCGTTAGCCTCAGGCAATGGACACTTGGAAATTGTCAAGCTTCTCCTCGATCATGTGTCTGAGATCGATCATCATTGGGTAAACAGATACGGCGGACATGCCTTTACCGCGGCAGCTTGCAGAGGCCACACCGCTATAGTGGAATTGCTCATCGAAAAGGGCGCACAAGTGGATGCAACATATCGAAGCGGCCTAACGGCATTGATGGAAGCCTCTGCGAGAGGTCACCTGGGAATGGTTAGGTTGCTGCTCTCCAAAGGAGCTGATGAGAATGCGCAGACGGCCTATGGTGCAACCCCCCTCAAGAAGGCTGCGGAGTCTGGACACGCCGAAGTGGTGAGACTCCTTTTAGACGAAGGAGCCGATGTCAATGCGAAGCTCAAGGACGGGTCCACTGCGTTGATGTGGGCTGCCATTTCCGGCCACATCGATGTGGTGAATCTGCTCCTGGAAAAAGGAGCTGATGTGCATTCAAAGTCTGAGGATGAGTCCACTGCGCTCATGTGGGCCGCAGTTACGAATCACTCCGATCTGGTGACACTCCTCAAGGGCTATGGAGCCGAACTTACGCTGCCGACTGCCGCCATGCTTGGTGACCAAGCAGAAGTGCAAAGGCTTGTCCAATCCGGAGCTGATATGAATAAACAGGATAGTGATGGCTGGACACCCCTCATGTATGCTGCTCAAAAGGGACACCTCGAAGTCGTAAAGCTGCTTCTGGAAAAAGGCGCTGATCCCAATACCAGACGCAAGGATGGTTCGACAGCATTTATGGACGCCATCGGCAGTGCGCAGGTGGATACCATTCGACTCCTCCTGGACAAAGGTGCTGATGCAAGCGTAAATCGCAGGATTCCAAGAGGGGAGAAGATGACGCCACTCGCGCATGCCGCCATGTATGGCCAACCAGAGATATTGAAACTCATCAAGACTCACGCGACTGGGGAATAGATCATGAAGAGACGATTTATCGTTTTCTCTAAGAAGAATGCAAGAATATGCCCAAGACGATTGCTTCTGTATTTAATCACAGGAGCTTTCCTCTGTTTTCCGAATCCAGGAATGACTAACCAGACACCCGTTCACATCGTAGGAGGAGGTGCCACGCCAAAGTCCCAACACGAAAGCGTTCGGATGGACTCGGAACAAGTGACAATCCGACTAGGCCAGCGTTCTTACATGGTCGATGCCGTATTTCATTTGTTTAATACCGGCGAAACAATTACCGAATGGGTTGGCTTCCCCAAAAGGATAGTCAAAGGTCCACGGTCGACACAGCCAGACTATATTCAATTCGACACATGGGTGGACGGCAAGCACGTAGAAGTCTCGGAGCTTCGAGACGCTCATGCACATGAGAGTTTTTGGGAAAGGCTGGTTTTACTGCCTTATCGGCTAGGGCTAGTGAGCTATGTCCGGCGTATCACCATAAGGGATGACCGATGGATGGGGCAGCGTGTTACCTTCCCGCGGCACGCAAAAACAACCGTTCGCACAGTTTATGAGGCTACATACGGCTACCCCCCAGCGTTCTATATTTTTGGAACCGGGCGATACTGGAAGGACGGTATAGGGGAAGCCACTTTTGTAATAGATTGCACGGACGTAGGCGGAACAGGCAAGGTCGACGTATACTTTTCAGTTGCTCCTGGGCCAAAGATAGTCTCAGGGAACGTGATATCTTTCGATGTAAGAAAGCTCAAACCTCCTCCTGATGCACAGCTCTATATTGCTGTGCACGACCACTAATCAAGCAATGTCCAAGAGGACGCTACTTGTCAAGTGCAAACGGTGTTTGCGGTTGATGAGATCCAAGAATGTCTAGGTGTGTGAGGTTTAACGCACTGTAAGGAAAACGTCTGTCCGGGTCAGGCTTGAGATATTTGTTATGTTGGCGAGATGGCATGAAGAGCACACGTTCGCTATCCAGGCGCTGTGAACTTACGTAATGCTGCGCGGGAACGGTGGCCAGGATATCTTCTTTCACGAGGCGGACCGGATTCGCTTTCTAGCGGCGGAACTTGAGTGGATTAGAGAAAACCTGTCACAGATGCAAATATGTCAAGCCAGACCCTTTACTCAGAATTTCTCCCAAGATGACTAGATCACTTGGCCGCCGTTCTATCTTGATTAAGGCGACCGCTCCAGTATCCCGGGCGCCGAGCGTGATGGGCTATTGCCACGACAACAATTTCCCCGCCTTGCGCAAGATAGAACACGGAAAACGGGAAGTCTTTGAGAATAACCTTTCTTGTGCCCGCAGGGCCTGGAGAGCCAGCGAGCGGAAATTGAACCGCAATAGCGAGGGCCTGTTCGAAAGCGCTGACGAATTTGGCCCCTAGACCAACCTCAACTCCATTATAATGGAGAACCTCGGCCAGCAACTCACGACGAGCTGAGGCCAGGAATCGAACGGTTTTCATCGAGCGATCTGTCGCAGCTCGGCCAACACGGCTTCACCATCAATCAGTTCTTCTTTTCCGAGGCGAAGTGCTGCAACTCGCGCTTCAATTTCCCGCTCCCAAGCGGCCTCAACCTCGGCGGTTCCTTCAGGCCGAAGGGATTCAAGAAGAGACTCGGCCAGGCGCGCCCTTTCTTCCGCAGGCAAGCTCTTCGCTTGTTCTTCAATTTCGTGAAATAGAGGAGACATTTACCCTCCCTTTGGGCTGGTCAGGCGTGGACACCTTCGTTTTTCGCTCTTCTTTCCGGATTCAGGGCTCCAAGGCGTACCAGCGCGATCATGAACTGAAAATACCAAGTCATTGGCAACATTTCAAGACCTTCCCGGCCACTCGTGATGCCGGAATTTCGACGGAGACCATAGTGTCCACTCTCACGCAAAAACTGTCCGTTGACCGGAGACTGCACAGCAGTTCCTAGAGCCCCCAAACAAACCGGGGTCTAAACGTAGTCTTTTGCCGACGACCCTAATTAGAAAAGTATCAGCTATTTATGTCGGGTGTCGGGTTTCCGTCCGGCACGGAATTCGAATTCCGGAATTCGAATTCCGGTCGAATTCCGGGTCGAATTCCGGGGACACCATACGTAATACCTGCGAGGCGCGGGATCGCTTCGCCCTCATAAAGACCTATCCTTGAGCCATGTTATCTCGCGTGGAGGTGTGCTCCTAGCATGTACGCTTTTTCATTATTGAATCCGAAGAGCAGAACGAGTATAAAGATGCAGGCTTGCACGAGATTTCGGATTGAACATCCTGCGTCTGGAGACTTCCGGTAACGGAGCGACTCCGCATAGAAGTGTCTCAATGCGAAATCAAATGATGTTGTTTACGAATCCGGAGCTTTCTCATGCTCTTTTCCGACACGGAAATCGAAGTTTCCGCGGTTATGCCGTGCCTCAATGAAGAGGAGACCATCGGACGTTGTATAGAAAAAGCCTTGGCCTGCTTTGCCGCCCTGGGAGTCAAAGGCGAAGTGGTCATAGGTGACAACGGCTCAACCGACAGGTCCGTGCTCATAGCAAAATCGCTCGGCGCCCGGGTGATTCCCGAAAGCCGCAAGGGCTACGGCTCGGCGTTGAAAGCGGCCATTCATGCATCTCACGGCAAATACTGCATCATGGCAGATTCCGATGATTCCTACGACTGGAGCGGGTTAGGTCCATTCATCGAAAAACTGCGAGAAGGATACGATCTCGTCATGGGGACCAGACTGAAAGGGACCATTCTCCCTTCTGCAATGCCTCCTCTGCATCAGTACTTCGGAAATCCATTTCTTTCCGGAACCATGAACCTGTTTTTTCGCACCGGCGCATCGGATGCATACTGCGGCATGCGTGGCTTCTCGCGGGCTGCGTTCGACCGTATGCACTTGCAGGCGGATGGGATGGAATTCGCCATCGAGATGATCATCAAAGCCTCCAACAAGCAGATGCGCATTACGGAAATCCCCATTACTCTCCACCCGGACGGCCGGTCGAGGCCTCCGCATCTGAGATCTTTCAGAGACGGGTGGCGCACGCTCAGGTTATTGTTATTTTATGCTCCGGATTACCTGTACGTTATTCCCGGAAGCGCCCTGTTTCTGCTGGGAGTTGTTTTGCAAGCGTTACTGCTCTTTGGCCCGGTTACGCTGTGGGGTCAATACTTTGGCGTTCACTGGTTGGCACTGGGATGTCTCTTCTCCCTGCTCGGATTCCAGATTCTTTCCCTTGGGGCTTTCGCGAAGGCGTTCGCAATGAACGAATCCTTTGAAATGAGCGGAAGAATATTCAGCAATCTCATGAACTGGTTCACCCTTGAGGCTGGAATCATCATTGGTGCCGCCATGATTTGGGTAGGATTGCTCGCGGATTTTGCCATTCTGGCAACCTGGCTCGCACGTGACAGAGGGAATCTCGGCTCGACCCATGCGGTTTTTGTTGCCACTACCCTGATTGCGCTTGGTTTCCAGGTTGTGTTCTCTTCCTTTTTTCTGGGGATGTTCAGAATCAGCATGTCCAAGAAGGAAGCAGCCGACAAACCGCCCCAAAGACATTTATCCGTTGTCAGACTGGCTGACACCAAGACGGACAGTCAGGATACCCAGTGAGCGTTTTCATCATAAATGAGCCATATGTAAAGGATTTTAACAGAACTCAAAGGTGGGCCGCTCGAACCAGAGGGAGAGTTTTACGTGCTCCGGACTGGCTTGCATACGCAACCGCAGTGCTGGAACGCGAAGGAATACCGGTCAATCTCTTTGACTTCCCTGCCCAGGATTGGGATAAAGATCGACTCCGCCGTCTCGTGAACGAGCAGCGCCCTGATTTTGTGGTCCTGGATTCAACCACCCCTTCCATATATTCCGACATTGAATGTGCCCGCATCTGCAAAGATGCAGGTGCTACTGTTCTCATGGTGGGGCCCCATGCGTCGGCTCGTCCGGAAGAGACAATCGTGCTTTCAGACGGTGCGGTGGACGCCATTTGCATCGGAGAATACGACTACACCGTCCTGGACGTCGTAAAGAACTATCCTCACCTGGAACACGTCAGCGGTATTTGTTTTTTGGATGGAGGCAAGCCCAAACGGACCCCATTGAGACCTCTCATAGAAGATCTGGACTCCTTGCCTTTTCCTGCATGGCATCACCTTGATCTTATGCGATACTTCGACGGCTCAAAGCTCTACCCGTACGTGGATATCTTTTCCGGTCGAGGTTGCCCGCATTCCTGCACGTTTTGTCTTTGGCCTCAGGTAATGCATGGCCGTAAGGTCCGGTTGAGATCTCCTGAAAACGTCGTGGACGAGATGGAACGGGATATCGCGCTGTGTCCGAAAGTCGTGCGGGGAGGAGAATTCTTCTTCGAAGACGACACCTTCACTCTGATCAAATCAAATGCCGTTGCCATATGCGAAGAAATTCTGAAACGAGGGCTCAAGGTAAAATTCTCCGTGAATGCCAGGACCGACACTGCTGACGAGGAGCTGTTTCGTATTCTGAAAGCTGCGGGATGCAGGGAACTGCTGGTAGGATTCGAGTCCGGTGACTCGAACGTGCTCACGCATATGCAAAAAAGAGAAAGTGTGGATGATGCCCGCCGTTTTATGGAACTCGCGCACAAAACCAAACTGGACGTGCACGGGTGTTTTGTCATCGGCTTGCCGGGAGAGACGGAAGAATCCATCAGGAAGACTATCGCTATGGCCCTTGGATTGGGTCTTCACACGGTCCAGTTTTCCGGGGCGGTTCCGTTTCCGGGAACGCGGTATTTCGACTACTGCAAAGAAAACGGTCTCTTGAAAACAGAGCAATGGGATTTGTGGCTTGAAGATGGCGAGCAGGCTGCGGTAGTGGATTATCCCGGCCTGAGCAAAGACAGAGTAAAACAAGCCGTGGATGAGGGCCTCAAAAAGTTCTATTTTCGCCCTTCTTACATGCTGAAGTTTCTGTTCCAGACACGGAGCATGTCCGATTTGTACCGAAAACTGCGGGGTGCCAGGAATTTTCTCTCTTATCTCTGGAACGAGAGACGGGCCTCATGACGGGAGAGCCCAGAATTTCCATCGTGATTCCAGTGTACAACAGCCGGAAGACGATTGAAAAATGTATTGAATCGCTCTTGCTTCTCGATCACGACAGTTTTGAAATCATCATCGTGGATGATGGCTCTACAGACGGAACTCCTGAGCTGTGCGATCAATACGCTGAGATACATTTAATTCGTTTATCAAGAGGAGGTCCTTCCCGCGCGCGGAATGTCGGCATCGCCGCCGCCAGGGGAGAATTTGTGGCTTTCACGGATGGTGATTGTCTTGTGGACACTCAGTGGCTCAAGGAACTCGAAGTTCCGTTCGCGAATCCCCACATTGCAGGCACGGGCGGAGATCAACAAAGTCCCGATGACGAAACGGAGACCGGCAGAATTGTGCAGGAGTTTCTTAAAACCATCGGCTTTATCACTGGGTACATAAAAACCGATACAAAACTTAGAGAGACCGAGCACAATCCTTCGTGTAACTCCATGTATCGAAAACAGGTCCTCCTGGACGTTGGCGGGTTTGACGAATCGCTTTGGCCCGGGGAAGATGTTGAACTGGATTTGAAGATAGTCCGAAAGGGCCATAAACTGATGTATAACCCGTCAGCAGTGGTGTTCCATTACAGATCTTCCACGTACAGGGGCTTTTGTCGCATGATGTTGAGATATGGGGCTTCCCAATGGCCGTTGGTCATGAAGTACGGATTGTTCCGTAAGCTCCACTATGTCCCACCATTACTAATTGTATGTCTCCTAGGACTTCTTGCAACGCTTTACAGGGAACCGATGGCGGTCTCTCTAGTTATTATCTTTCCAGTCCTATTTTTTGTATGGTTTCTGTGGAAAACCGAGTCAATCTCGAAGAGTCTTACATTTACAGGCCTCATTCTAAGTACCGTACTATGCTGGAATTGGGGCTTCTTTTCAGGATGGGCTGACAAAAAGGCAGCGCAATCCGAACAGCGAGCAGGAGTTATTGAGTGAAAATAAAGATATGGTCCGATTTCGTTTGACCGTACTGCTACATCGGCAAAGGTATTGTCGACGAGTTGAAGAAGGAATTTTCCCTTGAAGACGAATGGCTGGCTTATCAATTACGGCCTGAAACACCGGAAGAAGGCATTCTCCTGACGACGCTCTTTCCCGGAGCGGATCTCACGCAACGCTACGAAAGCCTCAACCGTGCAGGCGAGCCTTACGGAATCCATTTCGCCCATCTGGAAAGAGTGCGCAATTCGCAGTCAGCTCTGGAAGCCGCAGAGTACGCGAAGGATGTCGGTAAATTCCACGAGTTTCATGAACGAGTCTTTCACGCGTATTTCACCGAACTGCAGGACATCGGAAACGTGGAGCTGTTAGCTGCGTGGGCGCAGGAGATCGGTATGGATGCCGGTCCACTTCTGGATGCACTGAAAACCGGTATGTATAAAGAAAGGCTGGAAGAAGCTCACCGGAGCGCTGCAGCGAACACGATCACTGCCGTACCTACGTTTATCATTGAAGATTCAATAAAGCTGGTCGGAGCACAGCCGATAAATGTGTTCAAGCAGAAGCTGCTGTCATTGGAGAAGTAGAAGGAGATTCCCGTCCTGGATGACCGGCACGGAGGCCGGTCGCTACCGGGCACCCACAAGGGATGCCCCTACCAATCCTCATTGTTCGTGATCCGCAGCTCATGTAGGATGTGGTGAGCGAAACGAACCGCATCGGTCGTGAAAGGCCGCGACTGATGCGGTTCACCCGCGTGGATTGCCGGTTCACCGCATCCTACTCTGGGCTGGAGAAGTAGACCGGATCGACAATTCACATTCGCAGTTGGAAAGAAGGTGCGGAGGAATTTCTCACAGATTCAGCAACACCCCGAGGATTGTTTCTTCGCTTGGTTCGGTGCTTCGGCATCCGGCTCGATGATGCAACAGCAGGAAGAAGAATTCCTCCCTAGAGCGTAGTTGATTACTGCAGAGGCGCACCCGACTCCTGTTTTAACGGAGAGTGCTGCAGTAGGACAATTCTTGGCGCATGCTCCGCATTCCATGCATGCATCTTGAGCGACAATTTCCACGGTGCCGTTTTGCTTTGCCAAAACGCCATGAGGACATACCTGAAGGCACATGCCGCATCCGGAACAGCGTGTCTCATCGAGCTTAAGAGTCACCACATTTCGCAAATAGACGAGTTTCCGCATCGACATTTCCTTTCAGGCCAGAAATCCGGATGAGGCCCACAGCGCTATCCCGGCTACGATTGCTGCGATCTGCAGGGGCACGGCCCATTTCATCTCTTTTTTGACACCAGAAAGCGACGTGTACGTGGAACAACCGGTGAAATTCATTCCGAAATAGGACACGATAGCAGTAATGAGCAAAATCCATGCGCCTGTTTCAAGCGTATTCGGCCACTCTCCGGTTATTGTTGCCTTGAGTATGATGAAAACCAACGACGTCGCAATCCCGATGGCGAATCCCTTAAGAGAAAAGGCACGCCCCGGAAGCCAAGGAAGCAGGAGCGGGAACAGAACCGTGCCTGCAACGATTGCACCTACGAGCCCGGCAGATGCAGGCAGACCATAATGAGTGATGTTCGTCCAGTAGCCGTACGGCCCGCCAAAAGCGCTCAGGATCAGCAACACGGGAATTATGTACAGAGCCGTTGTTAAAGCGCTTACCAGTTCTACGGGAATGACTGCAGCTCTTTCCCGCAGAGTAAACGTCTTGGTACGCATTTCCGGAGTGGCTTCCAACCCGGACGCGATGAATTCAGGCAGATCCGAAGAATCCACGGGTCCGTAAATAACCTTGAATCCTGAAAGTTTCTTGACCCTATGAGCTGATATTCCAGGAGCACCCAATTGAGGCAGGATCAATTGTTTGTGAGACACTACTTTGGTCAACCCGCTGGTTTCCATGCGATTCACGAGTTCGTCCGTCCCGAAGGTACCCTTCCCCGCGGCACACCAGACATTTATTCCCTGCGTATCCAGCACGAGCAGCCACGCTGAAATGCCGGGGAGAGCCGATCTCACTGAATCGAAGCTCATCTTGTAGTTCGCTGTCACAAGCACGGGAGAAGCAGGATCGGGATCGTTAAGTGCATACAAACCGGGGTCCACGAGGAACTTCATGCGATCGATCTTCCATCGTGCTTTGTACGTTCCGAATCTATCGGTAAAGGTCAGGTCGGAAGAGACTTTCGGTATTTTTCCGGCAAAAGTGTCCACAGCCCCGGTAACAAACGGTTGATCCAGCCCGGGAAGACTCGTCCGAGTCTTGGGACGGGGCGGTCAACAACTGCGGGCAGGCGGAGCAATCTGGCTACCCGATGGGTTTTCTGTCGGGGGGGGGTCGCAACAGGCCGTCATTGGGTCCCTCCTGGGGATAATAAACACTTATACTATAGAGTATTACTCGTGTATGCACAAGTTCAGGCCAACGGCTTTCACGTAATACCATTTCGCCAATAGATTTGACAAAAACCGGAAGGTCCGGCAGAGAGAGACTGTCTCAAAACTCGAAACCTACCCCAGATCGTGGCACGAAGTTCTCATGATCTTCCTGGGCCTGATTGTAGGGGTGGGTCTAGTGTCCGCCCAAATAAAGGGGCAGGCACGAGACCTGCCCCTACTCGGATGGAGAATCGTGGCATGATGTGTTCTGCATTCGAAAATTTTGAGACAGTCTCGAGACGCCGGATCCTACCATCAGCCAGTAGTGGCCGTGCCTCTGTGCCGGCCAAAATTGAATTCATAAAAGCGAATAGGTATAAGCTGCATATTCGTCATCCCCAGACTGCATACGGCAGCACGACCACGGCAAGGCTCAGGATACGGAGTCCCTGGCTCATGAACAGAAGTTGACTGCCCAGTCCGAGGGAAAACAGACCGGCATAGGTAGGTAACTGATGGCGGACCGCACGCAAGGGCGTGGCAATGATGGTTCCGAGAATGAGCGCCAGCACGGTTTGTTTTACGTCGAGCGATCCAGTGTTCTGTAATGCTCCGGCTGCAGCCATTCCCGAAGTGAACTCGGCTGCAAGCGCAAAGATAACCACTCCCGCAGCTTCGATGGGAAACACGTCAGAGGAAACGAAACCGACCGCTCCGCTCCTCAACCATTGGAAGAATCCCCATTCTCCGGCAAGAAAGATCATGATGTAAATCGGGATTGTGTACAGCACCAGCCGGACGAATCGGCCGCGAAATTTTTCCCAGATTTTTTTCACCACTGAAGTGTCGTTTGCATCCAGGTGATCCACCAGTGCGCTCCAGGTGGGAGAAGGTGCCGGCAGAGCCCATCTGGTGTACGCGAGCACACCAATGCTCCTGAGACATGCGGCGAAAAAGGTGATAGCCAGGTACAAAAGACCTGCAGTTCCCGCGAGGGATGCGACAATGAAAAAGGTTGTCGGCAAATGCACAAGGTAAACCGGTAGCCCGTTATTCACAAGATAGGTAAGCACGAGTTCTTTCCGGGATATCCTCTTGGCCTGGTAAAAATCCACGAGCATGGAATTGGCCACCACTCCGGATACAAAACTGGAGACGAACGCTGCACCGCTTTCGTCACTGAGATGGCCCCATCGAGTCAACGGGCGCACGAGCCGGGCAAGTTTGCGGGTCCATCCAAGGCTTTCCAGTGCCTGACCGGCCAATAATCCCACCGATAACAGCGCAAGCAATTTAACGAGTGGAACGATCAGCTTTGAATAGAGTTTTTCACCGGAAAGAGCGCTCCCGGGAACGTACAAAGACCATGCAAGACTTGCAGTTCCCGCCACAATCAGGATGCTCGGAACAATCAGCCATTTCTTCCCTGGATTTTTGCCCTTTATTCCGGAAGAGGCATTCCCGGCGACACTCCGCATACGTTTCACCGGGGCTTTTCTGCGGTAACCAATTGGTCCATGTTGGCTCCATTGCGAATCAGATCCACATTGATAAACCCGGAGGTCTCCAGATCTTCACGAATTTCTTTGAAAGTGTAAGAATCCCCCGCTGATGTGGCGCACAACATATTCACCGCAAATATGGCTCCGTCCGGGGGGTTCGTGCGACTGTCATCCAGCACGTAATCACGGATCAGCACGATTCCGCCGGGCTCCAGGCTCCCGAATATTTTCGAGTATAATATGCGGTTCGCTTCCCTGCTGTTGCTGTGAATTATGGCAGATAAGATCACCAGATCGTGTCCGCCTGGCAGTTCATCTTTTGTGTAATCTCCACCCACGATTTCCACCCGATCGATGAAGCCGTTTTCCGTCAATCTGTTTCTGCCCATTTCAATAACCCGGGGAAAGTCGAAGAGTGTAGCTTTCATATGGGGAGCTTTCCTGAGAAAAGCCATTATGTAGGTTCCGGATGCTCCTCCCACGTCGAGCATACGTTTGAACGGAGTCAGGTCTAAAGATTCAACGATCCTGTTTGCCATGACGGAGCCCACGACATGCATTGCATCGATGAAGTCCTGCACTTCCTCCGAGGTTCGTGAGGCCATTCCTAGCGGATTGGGATTTGAGCCTGTTTTTACGATTTCCGTGAGCTTTGACCAGCTTTCCCACATGCGATTTCTATGCAGCACCAGAGGAAGGATCGATTGCCGACCGTTCTTGCTCATGAGCTTCAGCACCGACTCATCTGCACTGTAGCTTCCTTCCGAATTCTTCTGCAGGAATCCTGTTGCGGCGAGCGCATCCATGATGATTCGTAGCCCTCTCTCATCCCATGATTTGTCTCGTGCTATATCTTCGACGCTCTTGGGACCATCGGACAGGATGGTAAACAAATCCAACTCTGCAGCGGTGAGGATGATCCTGCACGTCTGAAACGCACTGCTCAAGGCTAAAATGCTCTCTCTATCCCATTTCTCGGACATTATTATGCCTCCACGCGAATCTCAACGTACAATGTAGTATGGAAACAGGTTCAGGAAAACCCCTCGTGCAACATTTCAAATCCCGTGCTTGACAAATGCGCTATCTCTTTTATTTTAGAAATGAAACGCACTGTTTGAAGAGGCACATCATGAAATTTCTTATCGGAGCCGGCATCGGCGCTGCAGTGGGACTGGTAATAAACCTGTTCAGCACATACACAGGGAGCGGGTGAGCCATCTGGTGCAATCCGATAGTCGCAGTGCTCATAGGCGCGGCCATCGGAACTGCCATTGCCTCAGGATGAGGCGAAAAGATCTTAACTTAAATCGTGATTTAATTTTTGGGGTTGCTGCATACATTTCCACCTCACGTTAGCAAATCCGCATTTTACTTTGATATTCCTTGACAATCAACCCATGCGATAATATCTTCTGATGCGCCGGATTATGAGCCTCTCCAGAGGCTGTCCTGAAGAACCGGCGGGTCCGCATTGAGAACAGAGGCGGACGAATGCCGCTTGTACCTGTGGGTTGTTTTGCGTAAATGAGGCCAACAAGAAAAATCCAGAGAGGCTTCAGAGTTCATCCGGATTGGGCGGAAATACTGAAAAATGTCCATATCGTGATGATCGGCATCACTCACGCCGGGAACATCGGTGCCGTCGCGCGTGTCATGAAGAATATGGGGTTAAAGAAACTTAGGCTGGTTTCTTCAACCTCGTGCGGTCCTGAAACCGATGCATTTGCAATGGCTTCAGGCGCTTATGACGTAATCGAGCAGGCAGCTTTTTTCAGCGACCCTGCTGAAGCCCTGGAACACATGGTCATGGCAGTGGGCACGTCTGCGCGGCTCGGCGGAAAACGGATTACTGCACGAACTCCAGAGACCATTGTTCCGGAATTGATGGAAAAGGCTGCAACCGGGCCGGTGGCAATCGTGTTCGGCCGGGAATCGAGAGGCTTGACCAACGAAGAGCTGAAGCTGTGTACGCATCATATGATTATTCCCACGGATGCGGAATTTGCGTCCATGAATGTGGCTCAGGCAGTCGCAGTGACTGCTTATGAGGTCTTCAGCGTCGCTTCACGCCCTGTGGGATTCCAGGCAAAAACGTTTCGTCCCGCTGCCGTCGAAAAACGAGAGGCAATGTACCAGCATATCGAGCAGGTATTGATTTCGGCAGGCTTTATCAAAGGAGTCAATCCCCTGATCATGATGCGAGACATTCGCCGGATACTCAACAGTGCCAGTATGGACGACAGGGATGTCAAAATCATGCGAGGCATATTCCGCAAGATGGGAAATGCCATTCGCATTCACAAGGAGAAAAAGGCACGTGGTCCGGAATCCGGTGAGAAGGATTGATATGACCTTCAATTATCTTCCGGTTCATGAAACGAATTTAGTTACGAGAGCACGTGCCTTCTTCTCCGTCGAAAATGAGTTCTCTCGCTGACGTCTCAGAAGGATTCACTATGGCTGCATTGTCCTGCCCGTTCATCGATCCGGTTCTCGTTCGTTTAGGTCCCCTGGAGATCCGATGGTACGGGGTGATGTATCTGCTGGGGTTTATAGCAGGATACTACATTATCAGAGCGGAGCTACGGCGTAAGCAAGGCCCCATTCCCGCTGAAAATGCCGACGATCTTCTTTTCTATCTTGTTGTCGGTCTCCTGTTGGGCGGAAGAATCGGATATGTGTTGTTCTATAATCTTCCAGCATACATCGCTGCACCCTGGGAGATTCTTTACGTGTGGCACGGGGGAATGAGTTTTCACGGAGGTCTGCTCGGGATGGTCCTCGCGGGAGTGGTTTTCTCTCGCAGCCGTAATGCCAATTTCTGGAGCCTTGCGGACATTGGTGCTCTGGCTTCTCCCATAGGGTTGATGCTGGGAAGAATAGGTAATTTCATCAATTGCGAATTGTACGGACGAGTAACCGACTTGCCCTGGGGCATAGTATTTCCGGATGGCGGAAATCTGCCTCGCCATCCATCGCAGCTTTACGAGGCATTTCTTGAAGGCCCAGTGCTTTTTCTCATTTTGTGGATACTACGAGTCAGGACAGCAGTGCACGGACAGGTGCTTGCAGCGTTCCTCGTGGGTTATGGGCTTGCTCGTTTCTCAATCGAGTTCCTCAGAGAACCCGACCCTCAGTTGGGATACCTCACTTTCGGACTCACCATGGGACAGCTTTTGTGCATCGTTATGATGATCGCAGGAGCTGCGCTCTTTATATATCTTCGGTATTACGGAGTTCCAACCGAAAAACGATCCGATCGAACATCGAGAGTCAAACTATGACAAAAAAGGGCGTCGTGCTTTTTGGTTTTGCTGCGTTTACTGCGGCGATTTTGCTCGGACATCTTCTACCGGGCCTCTGTTTTGCGCGTGAAGACCACCCCGTGAAGTTTTCCTCAATTGAGGCACTCATGGCAGGCTCTCCGCCTCCGGATACCGGGGAACCCTCGGGGGAAAAGCCGCAGGCACAGCCTGAAGAAACTGCACCGGTTCCCGATCCCGCGCCTCCAGCGAAAGCGCCTGCTCCACAGTCGAACGGCAAGGAAGAAGAATCTTCGGCCCCGGAATCGCCGGTCACGGGAGCTGCTCCTGTGGAAGAGGAAAAAGGAAAGGGAAAGCAGTCTGGTTCCGCGGACAAAACCGTCTCCACACCTGACGAAGGTTCAACGCTGCTCAAAACTGCTTCGGATTTGGCAGGTAAGGATGAATATTCGTCTGCGCTGGAGAAGTATCGAGAAGTCATCAGGATAGCTTCTGAAAAAAAGGATGAGAAAATGCTCGCCCAATCACTGGGAGGAGCAGCCCGTACGCTTTACAGTCTTGGTGACTACTCCGAAGCTCTCGTTTACATTGGAAGATCTGTTCAAACCAATCAGTCGCTTAAAAATGCCCATGCAAGAAGCCTCGATTACGTAATGGCAGGTCGCATCTTAAGCGCTCAGGAAAATTACGTTCAAGCGCTCAAAGCTTATGAAGAAGCACTAAAAATCCTGCCTGCCTCGGAAGCCAAGGAAATTCCGTCAATTCTGGAAGAGACCGCAAACTGTAACCTGAGATTATATAAATACTCCGAAGCAATCGCTGCTTACAGTCGCATCGCTGCGATTCATTCCAAAGCAGGAAACGAACTGGAAGCCGCCCGGATTCACTCAAGTATTGGTGAAATCCAGGTATCCCGGGGCGATTACAAATCTGCGCGGGTTCATTTCAAGAGAGCGGAAAAAACGTACCGTGACCTCAATCGTCCAAAAGAGCTTGGAGAAACCCTGTTCCGAATGGCATATCTGGATCATGCACTTGGAGATGTCGCAGCCGCCAACACATCGGTTCGCGAAGGTCAGTCGCTTCCCGGTTGCGGAACGGAAAGTCCGACGTCTGCTCTTCCTCTGCTCGTGAGGGGCATGACGGAATCCGGAGAAGGCAAAATTATTCAGGCAGCGAACAGCTTTACCGCGGCATTGAACCAGTATGAACGTGCAGGCGACAAGGTGATGGCAGCTCGTTCACGATTGCTCCTGGCACAATTGGAACTGGCGCGCTCCAGGCTCAAATCGGCTCTTGAGTCGGCCGGTATGTCACTCGAGCAATTCCGTGCCGTTTCTTCAGCAGGAGGAGAAGCCGGCGCTCTGCTCGTCATCGGAGACGTGTACTTCCGGCAAGGGTTCGTTCAGAAAGCTCAAGAATATGCCATCGAAGCACTGAATCTGGCCAAAAAGATTCAGGACAAGAATCAGGCCGTGCAGGCCCGCATTCTCCTTGCTGATATTCACATCGGTCTCGGGGAGGTTGAATCAGCTTCCAAAGTGCTGAAAGAGGCGCTCGAAGAGGCCAAGAAAGACATAAGCCGTCGATCCAGGGCAGCATTGCGCTTGGCCCTCGCTCGTTTCAGGCTTTCCAGGGAATCAGGCGAACGTGCTTTCCAGGATGCTTCCGAGGCGCGAAAAGAATTTGTCGAGCTGAACGATCGCCGAGGAGTCGCGGATTGCGACAGTCTTATAGGTGTATCGTACGAGCTTCAGGGAGATCGCGAAAAAACTCTCGCTCACCTGCAGCAGGCCCTCACCGAGCACGAAGCCATGTGGGACCGCTTTGGTGAAGGTAGAGATTTGACTGCCCTCGGCATTCATTTCAAGAACATCGGAAATCCCGAGAAAGCGATGGAGTATTTCTCGAAAGCGCTCGATCTGAGGCGTGGAATCGGAGATCGCAGGGGGTATGCCGCGAATCTGGCCAATATCGGTAATCTTCTACGCCACAGGAATAATGTTTCCAACGCGACCCAAAAATTGCAGCAAGCGTTGTCAGTGTATCGACAGATCTCGGACAAGAAGGGTGAAGCAGACGTACTGACGAGCCTGGCCATGATAGATGCATCGAAAGGGGCTCAGACGCAGGCTCTGGAAAAGTTTTCAGAGGCGTTGAAGATACATAGAGAAACGTACGATCACAGGGGTTCTGCAGCCGACCTCGCCGGGATGGGAAGGATCTACCTTGCGCGAGGTGATCTGCAAAGCGCTTTCCAAAGCCTCGATGAAGCCGAAAAATTCAATAAAAAAGTTCGGAATCCGCAGGGAGACGTAGCGATCCTCTCCGAATTGGCCATGCTGCATCGCGCCAAACGCAACCCTCAACAGGCGCTCAATCTTTTGAATCAGGCATTGGAAATCGCGAAACAGATGAACGACTCGCGGGCTGTTTCGTCCATCCATTTGAAAATGGCTTCCATACTGGAGGATTCCGGAGATTACACAAAGGCGCTTTCTTATTTGCGCGATGCCCTTGATTCCATGAGAAGAATGGGAGACAGGTCCGGTGAACTCTGGGCTCTTGGGAGCATAGGGATCATTCAGGCGAAAACCGAAGATTACGAGAATGCGCTTACCAACCTTCACGAAGCAATCAAGCTGTGCTCGGAAATGGGGCTTCCTCCTTCTCAATCGAGGGATCTGGAATTCCATCTCGGAGAAATCTATGAGGGCTTCAGAGACCTGGAACAGGCTCTCGAGCACTACCAGAAGGCCATGTCTGCGTCCCAGGCTGAAGCGAGCGACCCCATTTTGGGAAAAATCTATGATCGAATCGGTGACATCTATTACAGTATGGAGGATTACGCGAAAGCGCGGAATTTTCTTGAAGATGCTCTGCGAATCCATGGTGAACTCCATAATAATGCACTACAGAAGAGCGAGCTTATTCGATTGGGAGATCTCCTGAGCAAGCTCGGGGATCCTGAGACTGCGATCAAGTACCAACAAAGAGCTCTCACACTTGCCCGCGAAACACACGACGAACGCGCCGAAGCCCGCATACTCACCAGAATAGGAACGCTGGACCAGATGCTCGGTCGCCCGCGTGTGGCATTGGAACATTATCAAGAGGCGATGGATATCCGTAATAAGACGGGCGATCGCCGAGGAGTCAACGAAAACCTTCTCCAGATGGCTCTCGTAAGCTCGATTCTCGGCGATTACGACTCTGCGTTAACGCACCTCAAAAAAGCTTTTGAGATTTCTCAGTGCTCGGAAGACCGAGGCATGCTCTGGAAGGCCTACTTTGTCATGGGCCGGACCCTGGAAGGCAAGAAGAGCCTCGGCGAAGCAATGGAATCGTACCGCAAGGCAATTACGATTCTTGAAGCAATGGAGGCTGACATCATCGAAGAATCGGATGAAGATAACTTCATTTTTGGAGGCAGGACGGGTCTCTTCGAGACGACACTTCGCGTAATGATGAATCTGGCCAAGAAAGATCCCGAAGGAGCATACGACAGTCAAGCACTGCGGATAGTGGAAAAACTCAAAGCAGCAGAATTCGAGAATACCCTCTCCAGGATCAATGTGGATAGCTTTTCGGATCTTCCCAGGGAACTCCTTATCAAAGAAAAGAGTCTCAAGCTATCCTTGAGAAAACTGAACACACGGCTCGTTGAGGAGCTGTCGAAAGGCAACCCGAACCAGCCTCAGTTCAAGAAGCTGCTTGAAGAACGACGAGCAAAAGAAAAACTGTTTAGGGAACTTAAAGAGCGCCTTATGAGAGAGTATCCGTCCTATGCCGATCTGAGGTATCCGCGGCCCGTGTCTCTCCATCACATTCAGAAAGAAGTTATCGATCAGGACGAAGCTATTCTCGAATTCATGGTAACCAGGAGCAGGACGTACGTTTTCGCAGTAGATAAACACCGGTTCCACTCCTACTCCATCGACTACCCGATAAAAGACCTGGAAAGAGATGTGGACGTGTTAACTCGACCGCTCTACAGAGCGGATACTCAAGCGAGTTGGGACCCGTCGGTTGCGTACAAACTCTATTCTCAGATTATTAAGCCGATAGAGTACTTCTTGCTGGCAAAAAAGACAGTTGTGATTGTGCCTCACGGACCATTGGCATTCTTGCCGTTTGAAATACTCATCAATTCCCAGGCGCACGCAAAGAAGCGTTTTTGGTCGGCAACAGACAAACCGTCGTATCTCGTGGAGAAGTATGCATTCTGTTACTCGCCGTCGATTTCAGTGCTCTCTCAGGTGAGAAGCAGGACTACCGACCGGAAGCCCGGATGGACTCTTGCAGCCTTCGGGGACGCGGTGTACCAGGATCAGGAAAAGAAGCGAGAACCGAATCCTGGCGCCGATCGACTCCTCAACAGTCTCAATCGCAACATGAAGGATTCTCGGATACAGGATCTTCGGCCCCTGCCTGGAGCGAGGAAAGAAATTTCTGAGATTTCCCGCATCATGGGCGGTCCGATCCAAACGTATCTTGGGGCACAGGCGACGGAAACCCTTTTCAAGAAGGTCGATCTGGGCCGGTATGCGTACATTCATCTTGCGACTCATGGCGTGCTTGTCGGAACAACGGCAAACTCTCAGCAGCAACCGGCAATCATATTCTCTCTTTTCGGGGATCAGGAAAATGACGGATTCCTGCAACTCGGCGAAGTCTTCGGATTGAAACTCAGTGCAGATATGGTGGTTCTGTCTTCGTGTCTTTCACCAGGGAAAATAGGCCCGAGTGAGAACAGCGGAATCCTCGGATTGTCGAGAGCATTCCTCTTCGCAGGTGCGGATTCCGTTGTCCTGAGTATGTGGCAGGTCAATGACGAAAGTACCGCGCGGCTGTTCATAGAAACGTATCGAAATCTAAAAGAAGGCTCAAAGGCCGAAGCACTGAGGCAGGCTAAGCTTACACTGCTCGGAAGTCAGTCTACAAGCCATCCCTACTACTGGGCTCCATTTATCCTCATGGGAAATTGGACAGTGAAATTTCGTCCCTCAGATCAACAGGACCCGATTCAAGTGAAGGCACGAGGCACGTCGACCTGGCGCAAACTGCTTAATATGTGACACCGGGCGGAAATGTCCAGAGTATCGGAGATGGAGTTCAAGATCGTTTATACCAAGTTGCTTACAAAGACAGACGAAAATCGGCCCTGACCCCCATTTCTAAGAAGATGTTCTATTTCACGGACCCAAGGGGGGTCAACATGGGATTTATAGACAGAGAACTAGAGCGAATAAGGAGGGCCCTTCTGGAAACGGCCGCAGGCCCCAAATACGACCAACTATACGTAGCCCAACAAGCGCTGGGATGGGTACTAGAGCCCTGCAAGAACATCAAGTCTCCGTATGACATGATTATTGATAAATGGTCAAACACGGGAAAAGATTCAGTAGATTGTTCGACTGTGGACTATCCGCCTCTGTCTTGAGATATTTGCACCCATTATGGGTCGCAACAACGACTTTAGTGTAAGCCCACCCGCTACCGGTATGGAACTGGCAGAATGCCAGTTTCTATTTCTGAAATGGCCTGATCTACGGGCAGTCTCCAGGAAGTTCCGTTTGGGTACGTCCCGCCAATGGCTCGGATTCGACCATCAGGCCATATACGAGCTTCAATAAAGGCATAAGCAGCCTCTTCGTTCTGGAAGTGTGGTTGAGAGATGATTGGCTGGGTCATGACAGCTTCCTTTCTTCGCTATCGCCTTCCTCAAAGCGAATAAGCAGTCCTGACGACGGATTACGCAAGTCATCGCGAATATTACTCGGTTTTCCGATGATTGAAGTTACAAAATCGTCGCCAAGCTCTTTCTCTGCAAAGTGTCTCCGGAAACCATAGGCGCATGCGTCTGCAATTTGGAGCAAAGGAGCTTGCTTTTTTTCGACAAAATGGATGGTATCTAAAATTCGAGTGATGCGAAATTCTCCAACCGGATTAATAGATACTTGTTTTGGTGTGAATGTCAGCTGCGGGCTGGGGAAAGCCAATTCTGGGACGGAAAGAATCTCTCGAAGAAATGTACGCATTTTAGGGACATCTTCGGCTACCACTGTTGCAACTTCCTTTGATCCTGCGTGGTTTCTTAAAAATTTGTCGGCCTGACATACGCATAACCAAAAAGCGTACGCGTGGTGGAGTTCATGCTCAGACAAAGAAGGAGGAAAACTATCAGGAGGTGGGTGATTTCGACGCACAATCCCTAATGCAATTGGAAGCCTTAATTCTCTAGGGATAGACATCATTTTGTGCAACAAAGTCAACCTGTCGCTCCTATTCCACTTTTCCCGGTATTTTCTGTCCCCCCAGACGTTCTTCGCATGAAAGACGAAATCGGGTCGGTAGTGATCAGGAACGGCGTCAAGGACTTCTGCCACTTTGGATTTGACCAGCATCCATTGATTGTCAGCATGGATAATTATTCCAACCACTACCGACACTGGCTCTAGAGCGGAGGTTCCTGCTTCGTCAATATAAATGAATCTCACAGCATTATCTCCAACGAGAGCTCCACCAAATAACGCTCTTTCCTTGTCCTCTAGGATCTTTAGAGGCATATTCATCTTACTCCCCCTTTCTTGGGTATATCAAGTAGAACATCCCGATTTCTAAAGGGGGGAATGGGGGATTCTGAATGCAAATTGAATATTATTTGTGGGGAAAATCTTTCACGCAATATCGGATTAAAATTTCTTTTCCGCATGGACCTGGTTCACAGGTCAGAGGCACCTACGATTTCATCGTTTCGCAGTCTTGGGCGCCACCGCTGTTCGAGCACGTATTTCGTTGTAAATGCGGTCGGCAGGGACGCCGACCTCTACCGGAAGAATGAGGCGTAAGCGTCCTTGTTTGCGCATTTATGTATTACGTGATTCATCATTGAAAAAAAAACGGGGAAATCTCCTCCTGTAAGAGGCTTTCCCCGACTTTTTCCAATCGAATATTGTACCAAGCTCTTTCGCCTCAAACCGGCATGACAAAAAATACAAATTTTATGCGAGAAGCGCGTCAACCTTGTCAGTAGACTCCCATGGCAGTTCCAGATCGAGTCTTCCAAAGTGACCGTACGCTGCCAACTTCCGGTAAAAACCGCCCTTGGACGAAGCCGGGAGTTGCATCAGATCGAATTCACGAATAATACCTTCCAAGGTGAAGGGAAACACATTCTTTACCCGCTCCACAATTTCCTCATCCGGAATAGTGCCTGTGCCCATGGTTTCAACCTGAATACTCGCCGGTTCCGACAAACCGATCGTATAGCTGAGCTGAATCTCGCATCGTCTCGCCAGCCCTGCAGCAACAACATTCTTGGCGGCATATCGGGCGGCGTAAGCTCCCACACGATCGATTCTCAGGGGATCTTTACCGCTCAGAGCGGAACCGCTGTTCCTGGAGAACCCCCCGTACGTATCGATGGCATTCTTTCTGCCCGTGAGACCGGAATGCACGGAAGGTCCGCCCAGGACGAGAGGTCCACCGGGATTCACAAATATTCTCGTGTTTGCATCGGGTGTAACGGGTTCATCCTCGAAAACACCCTTGATAACGTTTTCGATTATATCGTCATACAACCGTTTCTGATTGGGTATATTCCTGTCTATTTGACTTGCGTTCACCGCAATGGTGTGAATCCTGTAAGGTCGAGTATCCTTGAACTCCACTGCTACTTGCGTTGTTCCATCCGGCGCCAGATATGGCAACACTCCTTGCTGTCTGACCTGGGAAAGCTTTAATGAAAGCTTGTGAGCAAGCCAGATGGGTAGAGGCATGAGCCCGGGAGTGTGATCGCACGCAAAACCGAAAATCGTCACCTGAGTGCTTACCTGGTAAGCATCGGTTTCCGGATCTTTTGCGTGATCCCGAGGAGCCATATCTTTGAGACTGGTTAATATACTGCACGTCTTGTAGTCGAACTCCTGGTCCACATATCCGATTTTTCTGATTACTTTCCGGGCCACATTAGGAAAATCCACTTTTACGTGGGAAGCAAACCGCGCGGAAATGAAAACCACTGAAAGTGAAACTGCGCATTCTGCCGTGACACGAGCCCCAGGGTCCCGCTCGAGGAAACGATCCACGACGGCATCGCTGATTTGATCGCATAACTTGTCCGGATGCCCTTCTGTTACTGATTCCGAGGTATGGATAAAATCTTTCTTCATGCCTGATCTACCTGCCTTTTTTTCATAGCATTGTTGATGAACAGAGGAACAGTTGCCCCGGCCGTTGCAACGAGGCCGTCCATCAACGTCAAAGGAGCAAGTCCGAGTAGACTTCTCAGTCCCGGAATAAACTGAGTTGCAGCCTGCAACCCGAGAGAAACAATAACCGCGGTACTCAGATATCGGTTCGGCTGGTTTTCGTCATCGAAAATGCTCCGAGTTTCCGAGCGACAGTTCAGGGCGTGCAAAATTTGGGCACCGGTCAAGCTCTGGAAAGCCAATGTTCCGGCTTGCATCCCAACACCGTAACGCATGAAACCGTATGCATATGCAGCAAGAGACGACGCTGTCATCACTGCAGATTCGGCTGTAATGCGTTTGAAATCTTCTATCTTCACGATTGATTCTTCAGGATCCCGCGGCGGCTGGTCCATAATGTCGGGTTCAGGGGGATCCATCGCCAGAGCGAGCCCGGGAAACACATCGGAAATAAGATTGATCCACAGCAACTGCATGGCATTCAACGGGTGAGAGAGTCCGAGTGCAGTTGCCGTAAACATAAGCTGAATTTCGCTGAAATTGGTCGCGAGCAAATAATGGAGGGCCTTTCTGATGTTCAGGTAAATTGTGCGGCCATCCCGAATGGCAATAATGAGAGTCTCGAGATCGTCTTGCTCGAGAATGACATCAGCCACCTCGCGTGCAACATCCGTCCCTCCCAGCCCCATGGCTATTCCAACATCCGCGGCTTTCAGGGCCGGCCCGTCATTTATGCCGTCACCGGTCATTGCCACAATCTTACCCGCATTCTGAAGGGCCTGAACTATTTGGAGCTTGTTTGAAGGACTGACACGGGCAAAAACGTGGGCCTTCTTCACAAGAGCGTTAATCACCTGGGGATCCGCCGTGTTCAAATGACTGGAATCGAGAATCTCCAGCGGATTACCGTTGGCAAGTCCCAGTTGCCTTCCCACAGCGTACGCTGTCTGGCTCTGGTCTCCTGTGATCATGACTGTTTCCAGACCGGCTTGATGGAATACTTGCACACACTCCTTCACGCCGCGGCGAACAGGATCGGCCATACCCACGAGCCCCAGCCAGGTAAACGTCGTATCCTCATCAGAGTCCTCGCCAGGCCCCTGCATAGTGAAGCCCGCCCCAAGCACTCGGAGCGCATCTCCCGCCATGCTGTCGTTTTCAGCTTCGATGAGCTCCTGGTCTTCGTCGGTCAGTTCCGACAGGCATCCGTCTTTGAAAATGTACTTGCACTTGTGCAAAACTTCCAAAGGACTTCCCTTGAGCGCCAGGAGGTTCTGCTCGCCGCCATTCCCATGCAATGTCGTCATAAACTGACGATCTTCCGCCCGATGCCTTGTGTTGAGAATCGGATGCTGGACCCTTAGTTCCTGGACATCGACTCCGCATGCTATGGCAAGATGAACGAGAGCGTTTTCTGTGCTCGTACCATGGACGACATATGTCCCATTCTGTCTTATTACTTCGCTTTCGTTGCACAATGCGCATATATGAACGAGCTTGAGCACTTCCTCGGGAATGTTTTCATCAACAGGACTATCGCCAACAAAGAGGGTCCCGTCGCTCACGGACACGTGTTGGTTTCCCGAGTAAACCCGGACTACTGACATTTCGTTGACCGTCACGGTGCCTGTCTTATCGAAACAAAGGGTCTCAACGGAACCAAGTGTACACACTGCTTCAAGATTGCGCACCAGGACTTGATGCTGACGCATGCTTCCGACACCGAGAGCCAAAGTAGTCGTGGCGACCGTAGGCAGTCCCTCCGGTACCGCCGCTACCGCCAGAGAGATCGAACTCTTGAGCATCTGAATAATGGTGTTGCCACGCATCAGCCCCATCAAGAACACCACGCCGCACACAATAGCCGACAAAACGACAAGCTGATTACCAATCTGTTCCAACTGACGTTCAATAGGAGTCTCGGGAGGCGCTGAAGTGGCAACAAGCGATTGAATTCTTCCGATCTCGGTCATAGGCCCCACCGCAACAACTACAGCCAAGCCTAATCCGCCCGTGACCAGGGTTCCGCCATAAATCATGTTGAACCGGTCGCCTAAAGCAGTATCGGTTTGCCGCAAGGCTTCGGCAGTCTTCATGACGGGCATGCTCTCGCCCGTAAGAATTGATTCGTCCAGGCTCAAGTTATTCGAATGAACCACGCGGGCATCTGCCACCACATACGTGCCTGGCTTGAGGACCAGAATGTCACCAACCACCACCTCCGCAGCCGATAATTCGGTGACAACCCCTTCCCGCAGCACTTTCGCAGACGGTTGAACAAAATGCCGAAGCGCCCTGATGGTTTCCTCCGCCCGACTTTCCGTATAATACCCGACGATTCCGTTGATTCCGACTACTGCGGCAATCACTACGGCATCTATCACTCCTGCGGTAAGCACCGATATACCTGCCGCAACTCCAAGCAAGGCAACCGGCAGTGACTTAAATTGATCGAGGAAGATCTCCAACCTGGATCGCACTTCTGCTTCGGGCACCGCATTTATTCCATATTTGCGAGCACTCGCCTCTATAGACTCTCCCGAAAGACCTGACTCGAGTGAACTCGCCAGGAATGAAAGAACCTGTCCCTGTTCCATGACATGCCACTGCTGCAGGGGTTCGCCGGCTAAATCTGCGATTACCGGCGCAGCGAACGCTTTCTTGCAACGATCGTTTCCGGGCTGAAGTGCTATTCGTGCTCGACTCGGATCCAGCAGATATTCCTGTACGATTTTTTCGAGCGAATGAAGAATCGTTCGGGGATCGTAGCTTTCGTCATAAACTATAAGGACATTTCCGGTGAGAACGCTTGCTGAGACCGCTTTGATTCTTCCGTTTCGCACGAGTGTTGTTTCAAGGAAGTTCTTGAGCGCTTCACACCTGTACAGAGCCGCCAATTTGTATCTACGCCTGCCTTTTACAGCATTATGGATTTCCGCAATCATTTTTCTGCCTATCTACTATCTCGTTCGCTCACAGCGTGACCGGCATCGGAAGCGAACCAGGATATTTCTCACCGCGACTGAGTCGCTATACGCGGCCTGCAGAATCCAGGCTGCGGTAATCGAACATGTAAGAAGCAGGGCAAAGAGATTCCTCAATAAATAAAAAAATGCAGAATATCCCACACGTTCGCCGCTTCCGCACAATGAGAAAGCAGGACACCATGGATACTCAGAATCGAGATCATCGCCATGCTCTGGATATTGTCAGGTGTGACTGAAGCCAGTCGTCGCTCCGACTCAGGCTTCTGCCAGGCCGCTCCCCTTGATGCTGGAAAGACTGCACAACACCAACGTAGGAACGCGTGCGCTCGATCCAGGACTTTCCGACGTTCACAGGAGCCGCCAGCCGAAACACCTGCGACAGCAATAGACTTGTATCTCCTCCATCCCGTGCCAAACAATCGGTTCTGCGACTACTCGAGAGAAATAGGGTAAACGCCGTTTTCTCGAAAGGATTCTGAATTGACTCGAGAGGTACAAAGCCACAGGCAAACGCCGGAAAGAAGTGCGTTACCATGCTACTTTTCTGTCACATTCAATCTTTAGCTTCTGCCAGTTCCGAACGAACTTCAGCCTTAGCTTCCTCAAACACATCTTCTGCCACTTCAACAGCATCAGCCAACATTTCGCGACTTTTTTCGAAAACCACGAAACCGCCCTTCAAAGCAGCCTTTAAAACCGGGCGGGCGGCCGCTGCCACTACAGGAATGACAATGGGAGCCACCAAAAGGCCCACACCGATTGCAACTCCGGTCCAAATGCCTCCTTGAGGCCTCAAATCCCACAATGCCATGATACTTTTCTCCTTCTTATAAAGTTAAAATATTATATTACTATTATTTCATTAATTCTTGATTAGTTTTTCATTAAAAATAACGCCCCAAAATAATCTTTTTCCATAGATGAACTCATTCTTGCTCTCCTGCCAAGTATACCTTTCGTGTTAGCAGGATGTCAGACGTCATCTTCGTAATTGTTGGATGACTTCCCAAAAACCCGCTTTACCGGGTAATTAATCAACATCTAGCTTGAGCTTAGTACTTTTCTAACGATGAACAGGCTATTCTTAATGTATCTGTAATACGCCAACAAATACGGAGGAGCCTGAGATGCGTTATTATGTCCATGAAGTGCCCGGGAGATTACGAATCAAGATGCCGGGATTAAAGAGAAACAAGTTTAAATGCACAGAATTGGAATGCCTTCTCGAAAGTTTGAACGGCGTCGAGTCAGTTACGGCCAATGTTCTGACTGGAAGCGTTCTTATTCAATTTTGCCCTGAGAGTATTTGCTCACACAGTATCCTTACGCTCCTTTCACAAGAGGGATACATTGATTTGACCAAAGCAATATCGAGCCCGCAATATATGGAAGAAGCAGTTTCCAATATAGGGCACGTCGCTTCGAAAGCATTGCTGGGTTTGGCCTTGGACACAGCGTTTGAAGGCACTCCGTTGGTTCTTCTCACCGCCTTCATATAATTCCCTTGCCGAATGAAGAGACAAAACATTGAATCGTCATTTTTTTGACGTATTCTTTTTGTCAGTTATAAAAGATCGTCGCCGTTTTTTTTGAATACGTTTCCCAAGTGAATTTTAAAATAGAAATCATTTCTGCGAAAATCTTTCTTTCTTCCTGTTAAGCAAACCAACCTTGAACACAACTCAAACCTTTCAAATAAACGCGTTGCGCATGTTACAATGTGCGCGGCTAGCGGATTTTTAATCGCTCATTAACCGTATTTTCACAATTCCAAGTCATTATCAATCACAAAATTCCATGTGCTACGTCACTTTTTTTCTATCCTCGTGATCTGCAGTTAGATCATGGGTGCTGGTGTGCTGTTTTTATCTTTAAGGAGGAATTATGAAGCGGTTAGTCATTTTACTGAGTTTGTTCGCTTTCCTTGCCGCAGCCGGTTCGGCTTTCGCCTGGGAGTTTTCCATGAAGGGCGAATCCGAATGGCGTTATCGGTATTGGAGCAGGACTGGAGACGATGACATCTTCGGCACCATGGATGCCAATTTCGTCAACCTCGGAATCAACCATCTTTCGACTTTTCCCACTTACGCCACCACCAACCGAGGTGGTAGTGATGGTGGTCTGTTCGGTGTGCTGGCAGGTGAAAACCGTTTTGGCGCCGACATGTCCTTGACGGATTACAGAACCACTCTGTATCCCCATATTAAAGTCAACAAGGCAATAGATATCGCTGCGTCAGTCAACCTGACATCGCTCGGTATTTGGTCAGCCGGCCAGCCCTATGAAGCAGGACGAACAAATGCGCCGGATTCACTTCCGAACGTGGGCTACGTAAACTCACTGTATGTCCCCATTCAGGATAGGGCGGTGAACGTTAATGTGCCGAACACGTTTGTTACCCTCCAGTGGCTGAAACTGGGGATCAAGACGCCTATGGTCGACTTTAGCATAGGGTACAAAGATAGCTCTATCGGCATGGGCTTATGGAAGCATAAAGGTAATCGCGCATCGTCTTCTTTTGGAATCACGGCCCATTACGGACCTTTCAAAATCGGGTTCAGCCCGTATTTCAACAGAGAGCTCTCAGCGTGGGGATGGACGCCCGCCACGGGACGTTCACGCAACGAAGGTGCAGGAGCACCTCAGAGACAGGAAGACAGAAGAAATTATTTCAATGCTTTCTTTGGTGAAATCCAGTATGCATGCGGTCCTTTGGTCTTCCAGCTCGTATCAGACTCGTACCGTCAGCCCAGCGCCCCCACACCCAATAGTGCTAGAGGCGCGGCTCTCACTGTGGCAAATCCTTCTGACGATATCATGAGATACAGAATTGCTTCGGCAGTCAAATATTTTAATGGCCGCTTTTTCTTCAATGCTGAAGCAGACTGGTTCAACAGGTGGCGTTCAGGTCGCGGAACCGGAACCCCGGGCGCTCTGGTAAATGTAAACGAAGATGACAGTGGCTGGCTTTATGGAATCGAGACTGGGGCGTTGGCCGGTCCTATAAAAGTGACCCTCAATTATGTGAGGGCTACCGGCGATGACATCAGCACCAGGTTCACGAGCGAAGATGCGGCGACTTCAGAGCAGGGCGTCTCAGCCTGCTACATGAAGGATTGGGGCTACTTGATGTACTACATGTATGGAACCGGCGACGGGTGGGATGCAGCCGGATGGGGCCAGCCCACGAACTTCCATCATGTGGGTTCCCGTTGGGATTATGCGGTTGCCTCGAACTTGAACATTTCTGTAACAGGAGCGTATGCGTGGCGTGATCAGCCCACAGCGTACACATTCGGTGGAGATTATCAGAAGGGAATGCGACCATACACCAATGCGGATCTCTTGGCTTTTCAAACTGGTGCGTCCACGAGACGTCCTGTTCCTGACAGTGCCAGAGAAATCGGCTGGGAAATCGATCTTGGCATGAACTGGAAGCTCCTGGAGAATCTCACCTGGAACACCACCTTTGCCTGGTGGCAGCCCGGCAACTGGTGGCAGAACGCGTTTCCGAATACAGCGCACATATATCGGTTAGGCTTGGTGCCAAATACGAACACAAGCGAAGCAATTGCGACCTTTAATCCCGGTCGCGCCATCGATCCTCTGATCGCGGTGGAGACCAACCTGTTAGTATCTTTCTAAAGGAGTGGGGAATTTTTTCATCTCAGAATGTGCTGATATATTTGATGCCTTTCTGATCGGATGCCGGCGATGTGGTCCTCCCAATCCATCGTCGGCATCATGATTTTGAATATTTATTTTTTCCTCCCCGAAGTATCTGAGGAGACCACGAATAACGTACAAATTCAATGAGACGCATACATCGATGTCACGAAATCGAATTCTCATAATTGACAGTAAAGGCGACGTTCTCGAAACCTTGTTGCCGAAATTATTACGGGACGGCTATTACATAAGCACGGTGACAAATGGAGAGGATGCATTCGGACGTGCCAGTGTGGAATCACCTGATTTTGTAATCATCAATATTACGGGTAGCGAAGGAGTGGGTCTTTGTCGACGGCTGAAAAGCAACGCGGCAACTCAAGGCATATCCGTTGTGGGGCTTATATCTCAGTCCGATCAGGGCTATGTATCAGATAGCCTCGATGCAGGCGTTGACGACTACATGACGAAACCGTTCAGCCCCGAGTTATTCAGAGCAAAACTGGCTGCTGTCAGTCGTTTGAGAAGCACTATAGCTACGAATGACTCTTCAGTGCTATCGTTTGACGATCTGACCATTGACCTTAATCGTCACCGTGTCTTTGTTCAAAACACTGTCGTCGAACTGACCAGAACCGAATTCAGAATTCTGTGCTTTCTTGCACGCCATCCCGGATGGGTTATAACGCGCGAGCAGATTCTCAATGAAGTGAAGGGCAGCGATATTTGCGTAACCGAGCGCTCTGTGGATGTTCAGATAGTCGGCCTGAGAAGGAAGCTCGGATCCGTGGGAAAACGCATCGAGACAGTGCGGGGTTTTGGTTATAGGCTTCAGACCTGACGCTGAATCCATTTGTCCCCCTTCCCTGCCGTTGTAAACGGAATCGACGCATTTGATTCCCGCAGAAAACTCGCCGCATGACTTTTCATCCAATTGTCTGATACAACATTGAATCGTGTACGCGTAAAACGCTTAATATCAGGAGATTTGGTAATGATCAGAGCCACAGTCTGGTTTCGGTGTTCTGCTATGCACGATCCCGTTATGCCCGTACTGGTGAAACCTGCCGTCATAGGATGGAAGGGCAAGTCCAGAGACATAGACCTGGTTATCGAACGAGATCTGACAGGCGTCGACTTGGTCAGACACATGAAAGGTTGGATCACGGTCAGTCCGAGAAAAGCGATCGAGGTCTTCGAAATGTATGGGCGTCTCAAATGTTTTGACAACGGTGAATTGGTGATAGAAGTGGAAAACCGTGAAGACCTGGAGGCACTCCAACAAGAGCTCGACGACCGCTTTGAGGGCGAATGTCACATAGAACCCTTATAGTGAGAATTCTCATCCGAGGGCGTCGGAATCGGTTTCTCCCGTACGGATTCGGACGGCACCGTTGACTCGCTCGACCATTATTCTGCCGTCTTCATTTCTGCCTGCCGAACCATGAATGCAAAGAGCCTCTATTATTCGCTCGGCCAGCTCTGCAGGCACCACCACTTCCACTTTGATCTTCGGGAGGAGATCTACATCTTTCGACGTTTCGCCGAAGGAGCGGCCTTTCGGCTTTGGCGGAGCTGCATGAAGAATTTCCGTGAACGTCATACCGCCGACGCCCAGCTCTTCCAGAGCGTCTTTGATGTCGTCCAGCTTGAAAGGTTTTATGATTGCCTCGATCAAGAACATGAGGCCCCCTGTGACGAATCTCGTATTTTCCAAAACGGGGTTGACTTTTCTCGGGATTCTACCCTAAACTTCCCCGATCGGCAAACCCTTTGCTTTTGCAGGATGCCCCCGTAGCTCAGTGGATAGAGCGACGGATTCCTAATCCGCAGGTCGCAAGTTCGATCCTTGCCGGGGGCACCAGACATCATTAAGGATTCAGGACAGACCCTGAGTCCTTTTTTAGTGAGAGTCAACTCAGCGTCAACATGAGCGCGGAAAATTAGTCTCAGCAAAGATCCGGCTTGGGGGAATGTGGCCGGCTTTCTTTGTGGCAATTCGGATCTCCTCGAGGGCCCTGACGTGTTCCTTCCACCAGCGGATCAAGATCGATTCACATAGACGGGCTGCTATCTCAGTCGAACCGGCGAAGAGAAACGGGATGCGGTATCTTTGCTGTAAGGCTATGATCGATTCCCAGGCGCTCTTGGGATTCATGCCGCTTCGATATTCGCCTTTCAGTATTTCGCTGTAGGTTCCTTCAATGATCACCATGAAATCAGGAATGCGGGATGCTCTTTGCAGCTCTCGCGTGAACCTGTCACGGCTCGTGCATAAGCATGAAATCAGATCGGCTGTCGTCTTTCGTTCAATCGCTATCATTTCGCCACATCCCGGAAGGGAAAAGTCCCCTGTCTCGAGTGTTCCAGGGATTACCGGCCCATTGAAAAACGATTCCCAGGGATGCGAGTCGGCTCTCTGGTATCAAGGAGGATCGGCGGCGGGTAGATTTCGATTAGCTTGCTACGCATGCCTACCGGTACTTTTTTGTCAGGAGCCTTTTCCCATCACATTCAAAATCGCCTGATGATTGTCATGTAATCGTAGAGGCATATGAGCCATTTTCAGGAAGGGGGTTTCTGTGCTAATCTTGCTCACAATGTTAATGTTAGTTGCTGCAATCATTGGAATCATAGGGTTCGCCGGATTAGTTGGTACGGCCACGGGAATTACAAAAATCGTTCTATTCTTTTTTTTGGGATTGTTCGTGATCTTAACAATTCTACTTTTCCACACTTTCTTTCAAGCCCATTACGCTCGAAAGGATTTGGGACCCCGGAAAGTCTCTCAAGATCTTTAATGCAGGAGGTCTATTACTCCTTTCTGTAAGGACTTGTTTAGACATCCGATAGCTCACAACTCAGAGCAGGTTTCCCGAGAACATGTCACAGAGCAACGTCCAGCTTTTACTGAAACTCATCCCTGTATCTTTGCGCCATGGCTGGAAATCTCATGAGTTTCGCATCAGCCGATGCTCTGACTTTTCAGAAATGTCTGACTACTCATTCTTTGGAGTTCCTTCCGAACAATAAGAACTATCTAAGCTTTTGGAGGCTCAGTCATTTCAGAGATCGCAGATTTCTCAGAATTGACGTTATCTGCTTCAGAAGTTTCCGATATATCTGAAACGAAAACAGTCTCGAGCGATCGTTCCCAGCTCCCTTTGTAAAATCCGATGTTTCAGTCATTTTTGACGTTTCTGATTCAGGTCTTTCTGTCGTTTCTGAAAGCGCTGTCGATCTCAGCATTCTTGTGAATCGCTTTCCGCTTCGGTCGCGGATACCTTCAGCCTCGAACTGTTCCGCGGGGAGGGCTGAGCAAAGCGAACCGCATCGATCAAACGAGTGATTGACTCGACAGATACGCTTCCAGTTCGTCGCAGCATCCCAGATGCTGGCCTCTTCTGTTTAGAGAAGAACCATTAAATCCTTCTAGTCTGGCCCTTCAACCAATTCAGAGCGTCCAGGCTTTGCGTGTTCCAAAGGATTCCTCGATACTCCGGAAGTACATTTGAGTCAAATTTTAGCCTTGGTTCAAAATTGACGCCTTCGGCACCAAGATGGGAGAGAGTGCCCTTTTTCCGGTTCTGCACTTCCGCTGTCCAGCCTCGAAGGCCTCGTGATCGAGACTTGAGGAGAGCGGCACAGGCCAAGACCAAACCAAAGATGAAGACTGCGACAATGGGACCTGGAAACAGGCTCCATGCAGTTACTGCCATCGCTCCGATCGAATCAATGCCGTCCGACATGGACTTCTCGAGGATATACATGTGTTCCCCCCCGACAAAAATGATTGTTGCCTTATGTATCTAGCCTGGAGAGTCAAGCCCTTATGCATGGAAAATTAAGTTGGGGTCAGTGGTTCTTGGTGAATCTGCAGAGTCGTTATAGGCGATTTCAATCGCTTTTGGTCTTGTTTGAACGGTAACTCTTTCACCAAGTGCCTCTCTGGGGTTCCTTTTGAACATGGAATATTTGGTATGAATGGAACAGTTTGCCGGACACGACCTGGTCTCTGCTGAGGACACTCGATCGATCCGTCAAACTGTCCGAAATAAGTACTGCCCGATATTTCTGGCATGACCCTCGTCAGAAACATTCTTACCGCACCAAAGCCGCATGTACGGCGGACATTTCTTTTAGATCCTGAAGGGTCTCAGAAATCAATGCCGACAGATTTGGCTGGTATTTGGTGTACCTCGGACAGATAGCAAGTATCTGTTCATAATGTTGTCTACACTGGACATGGTTTCCGCAAGCTTTGTCCAGCTTTGCCAGTCCTGAAATCGGACCAATCAGAACGAGATCATCCGCTCGGTTCGCTTTCTGGGCTGCAGCCAAGGCTTTTTCGTACAGTGCTCTGGCTTCAAATATCCGGTTCTGTTGAGCATTGAGATCCGCTAGGGTACACAATGTCTTTATTACTCGCGGGTGCAACGGACCAAGAATTTTCTCCTGAATGGCAAGCGAACGATTATAGAGGTGCGCTGCTCCCGCGAGATCTCCTTGAGTGCGGGAGATCTCTGCCACCAGATCCAACGATTTCGCAAAATTGATCGTATTGGCACCAAATCGCTGCTCAGCCTGTTGTGCTGCCAAATGGCCCCTATCTAGGGCCTCAACACAGTTGCCCGTTTTGTTCAGTTCACATGCACCTGCGTAGATCTCCTTCCACGTGGTTGAGCCTGCGAACGAAGTCACTACAAATGACAGCAATACTGCCATCGTACCGACCATTACTACCAGAGTCTTCATAGTACGCTCCTTTTCCTTGAGTCCACCCCTGTCGGACGTTCTTGTCACGGTATTGGAATCGAGGCTTTCGGGCAGTCCGGTCGTCCCACTGGCGATGTGGGACAACCGAGCCATGCAAGGTGTCGCACAGCCCACATCCATCAAACTGCAGTTGCAGAGTGCGGGATTGGCGACTAATCTATGTGGATGCATAGCTTGTGCCAATCATGAGATCTGCTGTGGCGTGATGTAGGTACCTAATATTTACAATAAGTTCCCGCTAATAAAGCTTCACTGCCTGTAGAAAAACTGGTAGGTAGAATCGTAAGCGGATAGGTGAAAACCACCTGTCACAGAATTTGTGTGACGGAAAGTTATCTATTGACAACAACTTAAATGAATGGGTTTTTCACCGGTCATTTTTTGTCCGACTTCGAAAGCTCGCGTCTAATTCCGAGTGCCTTCATGTGGTGTTTCAAGGAATCGCGGGACAGGCCGAGGGCTCGAGACGCCTGCTCGAGGTTGCCTTCAAAGCGTTTGAGAGTTCGATCTATCATCCAGTGCTTGGCTTCACGGAGCACTCTCGGCATTCCAAGTTCTTCATCAAGCCGTATCACAAATGAGAGTCCGTTGGCACTGATTGGATGGCTTGGGTCTCCTCTTCTCAGGGACCGAAGGTGGTTGGCTGCGATGCGCGTTCCACCGCTGAGTATAAGCGCATGCTCAAGCACGTTGCGCAGTTCTCGGACGTTGCCGGGCCACGGGTACTCCAGGATGAGGCGCAAAGCCTTAGGTTCCAGCACGGGTTTAGACGCAATTCCTACCCGGCTGGTCAAAGATTCCAGAAGTTCTTCCACGAGATTCGGGATGTCCTCCACGCGGTTTCGAAGGGGCGGAACATCAATAGGAAAAATATTCAAACGATAGAACAGATCTTCGCGAAAGAAACCAGTTGCTACTTGCTTCCTGAGATCACGATTTGTTGCTGCAAGAATTCTAACATCGACCGAAATTACTCTTTCTCCTCCAACGCGCATGAATGTGTTCGTGTCCAGGAACGTGAGTATCTTCGCCTGAAGCTGCAGTGGCAGTTCCCCGATTTCATTGAGGAGCAGGGTGCCTCCTTCCGCCATTTCCAGAATTCCACGTTTTCGTCTCAAAGCACCCGTGAATGCTCCTTTTTCGTGTCCAAAGAGCTCCGATTCCACAAGATCTGCGGCAAGCGCCGCACAATTGATCCCAAGGAACGGACGAGTAGAACGAGAGGAATAATCGTGGAGTCGACGTGCCCAATAGTCCTTTCCGCTGCCACTCTCTCCCAAAAGGAGCACAATGCAGTCTGCTTCGGCAGCCATGCGCAGTTTCACTATGGTTTCCCGCATAGCGGGTGAGCGGCACATCTCATTCGCATGAGCTGTCGTATCCACGTACTCCCGGCGCTCAGTGACATCTCTGCCAATGCCGCAGATCCCCCAAATTTTGCCATCCGGGGTTCGCAGAGGAAATCGCACCCAGTTGAGCGTTACCGACACTCCGGCAATGCTGAGCGTGTGCTCGTCTTCCACGAGATCGCCGGCCAGTGCTCGCTGGTCGAGACTTCTGCTGTGCCGAATTTCGTCGCCGGAAAACACCCGTTCATCTCGAGCCCCCAAGACCTGCTTTTCTCGAATTCCGAACGTATCAAGCATTGCAGGATTTACGTGAGTGAACTCCAGGGCGGCATTCTTGACGAACATGAGGTCGCGAGCGCTCTCGAATACGGCTTGAAAACGCATTTGGCTTTCCAGAGACAAACGCTCCGCTTGAATGCGTTCCTCCATTTCTTTCCGGAGTTGTTCGTTCATTGCGTGGAGATCGGCAGTACGTTCCTGCACCCGTGCTTCAAGATTGTTCCTGGCCTGCTCCAATTGTTGAAAAAGCCGTTCGCGTTCGGCGATCTCTTGCTTGAGAGCCTCATTGAGTTTTTCTATGCGGATTTTGTGACGTGAAAGCTGCACAACGAGATCTTCCTTCTCAAAACGCAGTTTCAGCGATTCCCATATGGTGGCGTATATGTTCTTGCCGGTGATGACGAGGACAATTGCGTACATAACAATTACGGATCCGATGATTATTCCGGTCTCCGTGTCTTCAGCAAAGAATCTGGCCGCTGGAGGAAGCAACTCCAAAAAGATCGTCGGGAGAAAGCACGCGGACACAGGGCTAAAAGTGACAGTGGCAGCGGCTGCAATACCTGCGATAAAAATTGCCAAGAGACTCTGATGCGCAACGGACTGCTCAGGAAAGAGAACCACACCCCCGAGGCCCCACATGAACCCAGCAAGCCATGTCAATGCGGAATATCGGATCCCCCAACTTTTCTGCCAGCGATTTTCAGGTGCCGTCCTGAAGAATGATCTCAACAGCATAAATCTAGGGAGTTGCACGAGCGCGTAGATCCCGAACCAGGCAAGCAACGTACTCTGATGCACCTGATCCCATAAGGCAGCCATCAGCACTGCTGCGCTGGCCAGAGCGGCAAAAAGCGCCGGACGAGCGTTATTATACAGAAGATCCAGCTGTGCTGAATATAGTCGTGTGTCCTGGACTGATGCGGCATCGAGATCCGAGGTGATTTTTCCCATACGGGCCCCCCCGATCATTCCCCCAGTTGCAGCAAATAAAGAATTGTGTTGAATGCCCACTAACACGCTGTGTCAGTATAGAACACTTACTTTGTTAGTTACAAGTTAAATCAAAACTAACTTCTGAAAAGAAAATTCTGGAGATTATAGGCTTTCAATTTTGCACGAATACGAAACATTATGAAATTACATCCCTCTTGATTGCCTTATCAACTGCGGTTAGGAGTCGCTCAACACTGAAGGGTTTGGCCACATGTTCACAAGGATCGATACTCCCTTGTAATCTGCGCATCTCTGCATCGTTTGCGGCGGTCACGAATACGACAGGTATGTTGAAACGCTCGCGCACTATTTTTGCCGTGTCTATGCCATCCAATGTGCCTGCCAATCGAAGGTCCATAAGCACCAGGTCAACGCTGGATCGCTCCAATTCTTCAATTGCCTCTTCCCCCGTGGCAACAACCGAAATCACTTGATAATCCAGATCATCCAATGTCATCTGGAGATCCATGGCTATCACCATATCATCCTCAACAATCAGTATTCGTCCTGGCGTCAAGTTTTCATCACCCTCTCCTCGTCACCTCATTCCGGAATACTATGCGGAATTCTGTACCATCGCGATTATTCATAGACATCTGCCCACGCAGCCGCTTAACAAAGGCTCCGACAAGGTTCAAGCCCAGCGTTCGAATCCCGTTGAAGTCCATTCCCTGCCCACTGTCTTCGATAACAAGCTCCAATTCATTCTCCGGCCTTGAGTGCAGCAGAATTGCAATCTCTCCCCGATTGGTGTCATGAAAAGCATGTTTCAGAGAGTTTGTCATGAGTTCATTAATTATCAGGCCACATGGTATGGCAGTGTCAATGGTGAAATCAACATCTTCAACATTGACGTTAAGATTGATTTGTTTGGGAGCGATGCCATATGTCTCGAGAATCTGAGTAGCCAGTTTGTGGATATAATCCTTTGGGGAAATACGTTCCAAGTCTGTCGATTGGTACAATGCCTCGTGCAGCATAGCCATGGATTGTATGCGAATCTCGGTATCTTTAAAGATCATCCGGGTCTCGTCGCTTTTCAACTGGCGTCCCTGCAGACGCAAGAGGCTGCAGACTACTTGGAGGTTATTTTTTACGGTTCCTCGCTATTGTGTGTGGGTAACGGAAAGATCGAGCTTTCCTGCAATGAGGTAGACAATAGTGATCAGATTCCTGGATGACCTGTATCCTCTGGCCTTTGCCTTGGCGGCCTGGATCAGGCTGTTGATTCCTTCAA